>NZ_JBEPRY010000006.1:0-305089 GCF_040548605.1 Bradyrhizobium sp. JR4.1 | reverse complement strand
AGCTCGGTTGCCCCACCTGCCGATATGCCATCCCCAGATCCTCTTCAGATGTCTCTTAGAGAATCGCAGATTCGCGATTTACGCAAAGCCCTCGCGAGCGGGAGAGGTTAAGAAGGCGAGCGGCCCGACCTCCAAACCAATCACGGATTTGACGGCGTCAGCACCAGCGGCGGCTTTGGCTTGGGCTTTGCGGGGGGCGGCCCCGGGGCCGGCCTCACGTCGATCGGCGGGGGCAACGGCGCGATCTGTTGGCTTGCAAGCGGCTGGCTTGTGAGTGGAGGGCTTGTCAGTGGCGGGCTTGGCGCCGCGGGAGCGGCGTGCGGCGGCTTCGGTGTCGGCGCGACCCTGATGTCGGCCTTGGGCTTCGGCGGCGGCGCACGGCGGGGATCGCGGCCGGGCATCGGCACATCCTGCAGCGACGGCTCCGGCACGGGATCCGGCGACACCAGCGTCGGCAGCGCGGCGGTCGCCGGCGGCGGCTCGCCGCGCTCGATGGCGTCCAGCCGGCGCGTCTCGCGGTCGATCGTGCGTACCGCAAGCCACGAGGACAGCGGCCCGACATCGACGGTGCGATTGAGCCTGTCGGGGGGACCGGCCGCGAACAGCTGGATCTCCGGCGGTGCGCCGGAGAGCCCGGTCATGATCGGCGTCAGGCTGGCGCGTATGTCGGCCTGGTCGGCGGGGATGTCGTAGCCGCCGGAGACGATGGCACGCGCGTTCTTCGCCTCCAACGACGTTGCGCCGACGCGCAGGCGCCCGTCGCGGATCGTGAACGGGATCTGCGCCGAGGCCACTGCAATCGGACCCGCCGACAGCGCGGGCTCGACCAGTTGCCGCAGCCGGTTGTCGTCGGCAATTTGGCCGCCGTCGCTGGCGCGGATGGCGATCTCGAAGGCGCGCGGATTGAGGCCGGAGATTTCAGCGGATTCGAGCGTCACCGTGCCGTTGCCGGCGAGCGCACCGGTGAGCGCCGCAACGCTGCGGCCCTGGCTGGTCAGCGCCATCTGCGCCGAGGCGCGTCCCTTCGGCAGCGCAAGGTCGCGATAGCGCAGCGCCGCCGCGTCGACATTGCCGAGTTCGATGCGCGCGTTGAGCGTCAGACCATTGGCGCCATTGCGCGCATCAAGGCTCGCCGACATCTCGCCGCCGCCGACGCCGCCCTTCATTGCGTCGAGCGCGAGCGACTGACCGTCGCTCCGGACCGTGCCGCCGAAGGGGCGCAGCTCGATGCCGCCGGGCAACGTGCCGTGCAACGCCTGGAAGGCGACGCGGCCGCGCCAGCCGCCGAGAAGCCCGGCATTCAACGGCGCATTCGCATCGTGTCCGGCCGCGCCGATGGCCATCGCGAGCGCGGGCACGAGGTCGAGCGTATCGAGGCCGACTTCGCCGTCGACGGTCTTCTCCTGATCGAGCGTCACCGCCAGATGACCGCGCAAATGCGAGCCGGCCAGTGTGCTGTCGAGATCGTTGAAGGTCAGGCGGTTGCCGGCGAGGCCGACGCGCGAGGACAGATTGACGCTCTGCACCGATTTATCGGCCAGGCTGGTCCCGAACAGCGGGGCCAGATTGGCGTTGCGCACGCGCAAATTCACGCTGCCTTTCGGCTCCGACAATTCGACGTTGCCTTGTGCGTCCGCGTCCAGCCCGCCGCCGCTAAGCTTTGCATTCAATTGCAGCTGATGGCGCCACGCGCCGCCCAAGTGGCCTTCGAACTGCGAAGCGCCCTCGCCCGCGGCCACCACGCGATCGAGCCCCAGCAACGCCAGCAGCGCACTTCCCTGTGGTGTCGAGACTTTCGAATCCAGCGTGAAGTCGCTGTTGCGCAAACGGTCGATGTCGATGCCGTTGAGGGCGGCCACCGGCGTCTGCGCGGCCAGCGTCGCGGTGGCCTTGAGTTGCGGCGCGTCGAGCTCGATCACCGCGCGCGCGTCGTTGCGATCGGCATGCTCGGCGTTCTTGTCGAGGCTGAGGTCGAGCTTGAGGCGGGTCGCACCTGGCAGCGACGGGATGGCGTCGAAGCGCGCGCGCACCGACGGCGCAAACGGCTCGATCAGTGCGGTGAGATCGCGCAGCGAATTGGCGGAGGATTTCAGCGCGAGCTTGCCAATGGCCTTGGCGCGGTCGAAGCTGCCGCTCGCTTCCGTGGTCACGCCGCTGGCCTGGCCGAACCGCAACTGCTCCAGCGAGAGCGACGCCGGACCGTAGCCGAGTTTCGCGGTGAACGGCCGCAGCTCCTGCCCGGCCGAGATCGCGCGGCCGATATCGAGCGAAAGCTTCGCTTCCTCCGGCCATTCGCCCTGCGGCCCCGAAAGCGCGCGCACGAAACTCGCGGCGGCATCGAGGTCGAGGCGGTCGGCCTTGAGCTCCGCGTCGATCCGCGAGCCCTTGCTCGCGCCGGTCTGGACGAAAGCAATGCGGCCTTCGACCGCGCCGCCCTCGATCTCGGCCTTCAGCCTGTCAATGGCGAAATGGTTGGCGGCAATGGTCACGTCGCCGGCAAGGCGCAGCGGCCGGGTGCTGCGGCGGTTGACCTCGCTGCGGCCCTGAAGCCAGGCCACCAGCGTATCGGGATCGGAGGAATCGACGCTGAGACGGCCGCTGAAACTGTCGGCGCCGGGCGTGGCGCCGTTGAGCGAGAGCTGCGTCTGGCCCGGGGCGCGCAGCTCGAGCCGCTGGAAGGTCCAGGATCGTCCGTCGGTCGCAAGCTCGGCCGTGATGTTCTGGAGCGGCCGGCCGCCGAGCATGATCTGGTCGGAGTTGAACTCGATCTGTGCCGGGATCGGCGCCTGCGGGATTGCGGCGAGGCCTGCGCGGAGCGCCGGAAGGATGCGCTGCGGCTCGGCATCGTTCTTGGCCGTCAGCTTGTCGGCATCGACCTGGCGCGCCGACAGCACCGCGCGCAGCAGCGGCGAGGCCCCGAACCTGACATCGCCGACGCCGCCGAGCTTCAGCGCGGAGTCTTCGGGCCCGAAGCTGGCGTCGACCTGCTCGAACTTGGCGCCGGCCGGATCGGCCTTGAGTTTCGTCGTGAGCTTCCAGGGCATCGGCCCCGCATCGCCCGGCTTCTTCGGCGCGGGCACCGCGAGCGTCAGCGCGCCTTCGAATTTCGGCAGGCGATTGTCGAAGGCAAGCACGCCTTCGAGATCGGCCAGGATGGCGCGCTCGCCGGGATCGACGTTGAGGTGGAGGCGGGTGGCGTTGCCGTCGGCGCTCGGGCCGGAGGAGACGCGGAACGGATAGCGCACCCCAGCGGCGGTGAAACTGCCGTCGCCCCGGACCGAGCCGGCCAGCGAGCGCACGTCGCCGGAGAAGGCGATGTCGTTGAGCTCCAGCGTCGAACGGCTGGCGGCATCATGCAGGGCAATGCGGCCGGTGAGGTTCAGCCGCTCGATCGCCAGCGAAGCCAGATTGAAGCTGCCGTTTGCGGTGGACGGCAAATCGACCCGCCCGTGCGCGTCGAGGCCGAGATCGACCGCCATGCCGTTGACCGAAAGCTCGGTGGCGCGCCATTCGCCGCGCATCAGCGAGCTCAGGCTGAACTCGACGTCGAGCTTGTCGGCGCGCAGGCGGCCGAGATCGTTGTTGCCGCCGAAGGTGACCGCGCGCAGCCGCAGCGTCGGCGCCGGCAACAGCCGCGCGTCGAGCTCGCCCGCCACCCGCACCGGCACGCCGATGATCCTGCCGGCCTCTGCTTCGAACTGGGGCCTGAACTGGTTCCAGTCGACGAAGTAAGGCCCGATCAGAGCGGCCAGCAGCGCTAAGATAAAGGCAATCGCCAATCCGAGCAGCGTCGTCTGCACGGGTCTCCCCTCGGCCAAACCGGATGCGGGCCTTGCCTGAGCCGCAGGGCCTCAGACGTACCGGAACAGCCCCTTATATAGGGGGAAGTGTGGCGAAGTCACAGCGACTGTTGCGCGCGGAGGTTAACGCGGGTGTGAGACCCTCATGGTGAGGAGGCGCGAAGCGCCGTCTCGAACCATAGAGGCCCCGCTCTCGCCCGCGGCCATCCTTGGAGACGCCCGCTTTGCGGGCTCCTCAGGATGAGGGCCAATGCTCGCAGAATCAGTGCTGGCGGCCATCACCAGCTCGCCGGCAGCCGCTTCAGGCCGCGTAGTACGAAGGTCGGCCGCCATTCCGGGTTTTCGAGGTCGTCGATGCGCAGGTTCGGCAGCCGCCGCAACAGCGTGGCGATGGCGATCTCGGCCTCGAGACGGGCCAATTGGGCCCCCAGGCAGAAATGGATGCCACCGCCGAACGACAGCGGCCTCACGTTCTGGCGGGTGACGTCGAGTCGGTCGGGCCGGTCAGGATAGACCGCCGGGTCGCGGTTGGCCGAGCCAAGCAGGCAGAGCACGGTCTCGCCCTTCGGGATCTTCGCGCCGCCGACATCGTCGATGTCCTCCAGCGCGACCCGCCCGGTCATCTGCACCGAGGAATCGTAGCGCAAGAACTCCTCGATCGCGCCCACCATCAGCTCAGGTCGCGCCTTCAAAAGCGCGAGCTGGTCCGGATTGCGATGCAGCGCCAGCAGGCCGTTGCCGATCAGATTGACCGTGGTCTCGTGGCCGGCGCCGAACAACAGGATGATGTTGGCGGTCAGTTCCTCGTTGGTGAGCTTGTTGCCGTCTTCCTCGGCCTGCACCAGCTGGGTGATGAGATCGTCGCCGGGATTTTTGCGACGCAGCTCGAACAGCTGCTGGAAATACATCTGCGCCATCATGTTGCCGGCGTTGCCCTTGGCAATCTCCTCCGGCGAAAGCGGCACGGGGTCGAGCAGCCGTCCGCCGTCGCGTGAGCTGTTATAGAAAGTCTCGCGATGGTCCTCGGGGATGCCGAGCATGTCGCAGATGATGGTGACCGGCAGGCGGAAGGCGAAATCCTCGATCAGGTCCATGTGGCCGCGTTCGATCACGGCATCGATGGTCTGGTCGACGATCTGCTGGATGCGCGGCCGCATGTCCTCGACGCGGCGGGCGGTGAAGGCCTTCACGACGAGGCCGCGCAGGCGGGTGTGGTCGGGCGGATCGGCCTGCAGCATCCAGTGGCTCATGCTGCGGAAGACCGGCTCCTCCATGATCTTCTCGCTATAGCGGCGCTTGGAACGCTCGACGAAATCCTTGCCGAACCGCTTGTCGCGCATCACGAGGCTGACATCGGCATGGCGGCTGGTGACGAACTGGCCGAACGGCGTCACGTGAATCGGAAAGATCGCGCGGAGCCGCTCATAATGCGGATAGGGATCGCGGATGAAGTCCGGCGACAGTGGATTAAACAGCGGACCGCCGGTGCCTTGCACATGCTCGTTCATGGTGACCTCACATCGGTTGCCGCATGAATCGCATACGCCGGGCAGCCCCTCTTGCGCGGCGTAATCATCCCTGAATTGTTAACTCGATACATTGTTGTATCGAGTTGCATTCTGCCCTAACCTGCTCCGATGTCAAGGGTGAGAACCAGGCCGACCAGGGACGACACGCGCGACAGGCTGTTCGAGGCGGCCGCGCGCGTGTTCGAGGAGGACGGCATCGGCGGCGCCAGCATCGAGGCGATCGCAGCGGCGGCCGGATTCAGCCGCGGTGCGTTCTATTCCAACTTCAAGAGCAAGGACGAGCTGATCATCGCCATGATCGAGGACCATGTCGCGCAGTCGATCCGGCGCAACATGGACATCCTCGCGCAGCACGACAATCTCGACGACTTCATCGCAGCGCTGAAGGCGATGGATCGCACAAGGCAGGACCCGCTCGGCCGCTCGCCGCTGCTGCACATGGAGATGATCCTGTTCGTCGCGCGCGCCGAGAAGCGCCGGCCGGAGCTTGCAAAACGCCTGCGCGCGCGGCGCAAGCTGGTCGCCGACATCGTCGAGGCCACGCTGAAGAGCAACGCAAAGGACGACACGCTCAATCCGCCATGGATGGCCTCCGTCGTGCTGGCGCTGGAAGACGGCTTTCGTCTGCATCGCCTGATCGATCCGGAGACGACGCCGGCCGACAGCTTTCTGCGCGCGATCACTGATCTGCGGCGCAGGACGGGATTGTCGTCGAAGTAGCGTTTGTTTTCTTCAGATCGTCGCGCTGTTCCCGCTCGACATCGGCGCGCCGCGCCGCTGGAACCTCGTCGCAATTCTCGCGCGCATTTTCCACATCGTCATACCGATCCAAGGAACGTTTCTGCAGCTTGCCACTTTATCCCGGGCCTGTTTTGGCAATTTGATCATTGGAGGAGACAGCGATGAGGATTCTGAAATTGTCTGCGGCCGCAGCCGCGCTGCTGGCCGGTACCGCGCTCGCCGTGGCGCAGTCGAGCTCGACGGTCGGCACTGGCGGCTCGTCAGCCGGCGGCGGCACCAGCAACTCGACGATCGGTACGGGCGGTTCATCGGCAGGTTCGGGCAGCGGCTCAGGCTCGGCCTCGACGCTTGGCACCGGCGGCTCGTCGGCCGGCGGCGGCACCAGCAGCTCGTCCATCGGCACCGGCGGCTCTGCCGCGGGCTCCGGCAGCGGCTCAGGCTCGGCCTCGACGCTCGGCACCGGCGGTTCGTCGGCTGGTGGCGGCAAGAGTTCGTCCAGCGTCGGCACGGGCGGCTCTGCGGCAGGCTCCGGCTCCAACTCCGCATCGACGCTCGGCACCGGCGGCTCGTCGGCCGGCGGCGGCAAGAGCGGCTCGACCGTGGGAGCCGCCGGCTCCTCCGCGGGACGTGCCAGCGACATGGGCATGGAAAAGGGCAAAGGCCACCACAAGGACGAGATGAAGAAGGACAAGGACTGACATCCCGGCCGGCGGAGCGGCAGCAATGCCGCTCCTTCGTCCTTCCTGAGGAGGACTGGCATGAACAGATCAATCGTTGCGATCGCAGTTTTGACTTTGATGAGCAGCGCCGCTGTGGGGGAAACCATGCAGAAAACCGGCAAGACCGCATCCGGCGAGACCTGCCGGGTCACGGTGGAAAAACATCCCGACGGCAGCATTACCGCGCTGGGGTCATCGGGTTCGGGCACAACGGGCTCGAGCTCATCGAGCGGCTCGCTGTCGAGCTCGAGCTCGGCCGGCGGATCGTCGGTGCACGTCCAGGCCGGTGGCGGCAACGTGTCGAGTTCGTCCTCGACGGCCGGCGGCCCGGGTTCGACCAGTGCGAGCACCGTCACAGTCAACGGCTGCACCATCTCGACATCGTCGCCATAGCAAAAGGATTTCACAGATGAGAATGTTGATCGCGACCTCGTCGGTCGCACTCCTGCTCACCGCCGCCTCGCCGTTGTCGGCGCAAACCAGCATGACCGGCGGCACCGGCGGCTCGGCTGCCGCCGGCGGCACCTCGGCCAGCACGCTCGGCACCGGCGGCACGTCGACGTCGGGCTCCGGACAGACCGGCTCGTCCATTGCAGCCGGCGGCAGCGCCGCCTCCGCCAACGGCAAGGCGCAGTCCGGCACCAGCATGAACAAGGGCAACGGTCCGGTGCTCAATTCCAATGCGCGCGCGCAGGCGCATGAGGGTGGCACGTTCAGCCGCTCCCACACCCGCACGAAAGTGAAGGCGGGCGAGGAGGTCGGGTCCACCACCAAAACCATGTCGCACGTGCCGGGCTCCAAACCGACCATGTCGACGACATCGACCAATTTGCGCTGAACCATCCTCACGAGACTGCTGCCCGCGATTTGCGGGCAGTTTTTTCTTTGTGAGCAGATTTTTTTGTAAGCAGGTTTTTCTTTGTGAACGATCAACCGCCGCTCAGCGTGTGGCTGACGCGGGTCACGACTGCATCCCACTGCCGCTTCTCGGCGGCCGGGTAGTTGATCAGCACGCAATGCACGTAGCGGCGGCCAAAATTGCAGCGGTCGTACCAGATCTTGCCGCCCCGGGTGCTGGAGACCACGAAGAAGCGCGGCGTGATGCGCTTGTAGGTGATGCCGGACGGCGGATTCTTCCGCGCCAGGAAAGCCGCCGGTGAACTGCCTTCGTTCGGAACGGCCTGAACCGTCAAATCCGCCCGGCCGTCGCTGGTCCGGTACTGCATGCCATAGCCGTCGGGCCGACCGGCTTGCTCGGTGAAGATGGACGAAGGGATGTCGACACTGGTCCCGGTCTCGGGAATGCGGTAGCCGCTCCAACTCTCCGCACCGGCGGCAGCCGGCAAGGCAGAGAGCATCACAAGGATGGCGGCGATCTTCTTCATCGTATGGCCCAGTTTGCGCTCGACGGCCGACAACGTGGAGAAACGCCGGACGTTCCTATCCGCGACGTGAACGCGCGTTGCGCCCCGAGTCGCTCGACCAGACCGCAAGCCGGATGATGGCGTCGAGTGCACCCGCTAGCGAGCGCGTTTGCCCTTGTCCGTGGGCAACGGGCAGTTCGTACAAACGCTGTCGTCGCACATGCGACAGATCGTGAAGCGATCCATCTCGGACGTATCCTGCCGAGCCAACAACTCGTGGAGCAGCGTTTCGAGTCGTTTCGTTTCAGCCGGCGACAGCACATCCAGAAGCGACGCGACGGCCGAAATTCGCGACGTCATCAACTCGTTGCGGGTTGAGGCGCCCTTCGCTGTCAGGTGCAGAGCAACCTCGCGGCCGTCCTGTCCGGGCCGACGTTCGACCAGCCGATCCGACACCAGACGGTCCACCAGCCGGACCGTTCCTGAATGCGACAGGCCAAGGATCCGCCGCAGCTTGTCGTTGGTCATGCCCTGGCCATAGCCGATGACGACCAGTGCGGCAGGCGTCTCGCCGCCGCGGCCTATGACCTCGCGCGCGCCCTGCTCGATCCGATCCATGACGGCGAGCGAAAGCGCCCCCAGCAAATTTGCGATTCCAGTTTCCATGAGCCGGACAATATGTGCGGAGCGCACAAAAAACAACTTGACGAATATGTGCGCTCCGCACATATTTTGCTCGCGGGGCACGATGACATGGAGAATGACGATGAATACTCGGAGCGCGGCACGACAAGCGGATGCCCAAGCGAATACCAGAGGCATTGAACCCGCCTTGAAATACGTGCAGGCCAACGGCGTGCGCTTCGCCTATCTCGAACAGGGCGACGGCCCCTTGGTCATGTTCCTGCACGGCTTTCCCGACAATGCCTGGTCGTATCGAAAGCAGCTGCAGGTCTTCGCGGATGCAGGCTATCGTGCGGTCGCGCCGTTCCTGCGCGGCTATGCGCCGACAGAGATTCCGGCGGACGGCATTTTCGATCCCATCGCACTGGGCAAGGATCTAGAAGCCCTCATCGCGGCGCTGAGCGACGACGGACAGGCACGCGTCGTCGGCATGGATTGGGGCGGCACCTCGACCTTTCAGGCGCTGGCCACGGCACCATCGGTGTTCAAGGCCGCCGTGGTCATGAACACCGCACATCCGATTACAATTTCGAGCATCAGAAGGGATCCGGAGCTCGTTCGAGCGGTATTCCATGTCTATTTCTTCCAGCTGCCCGGCGCCGAATCGGCGGTCAATACCGCGGGGCTCCCCTTCGTCGACTATCTCTGGAAGCTGTGGTCACCGACGTTCAACAATGCCGAGCACATCCGCTCGATCAAGGAGACGCTCAGCTCGCCCGGCACGATGGCCGCGGCGCTTAAATATTACGGAGGCCTGACCGATGCGGCGCTCGCGGGCCGGCTGCCGATCAATGACACGCACACGCCGACGCTGACGATCTACGGCAGCAACGATCCGACAGCGAGGTACTCGGTCGAGGAGGAGCCGCTGTTCAAGGGGCCGCACCAGCGGATTGTCCTGCCCGATGTCGGGCACTTCCCGCACCTCGAGCGTGAGGAAGAAGTCACCGGCGTGATCATGGACTGGTTCAAGACGCACTGAACGCAGAGGGCGTGGCCCACAACATCCTTTGAGTTCTCTAATCCGGAGTGCGCGCAATGGACGCCAAGACCCAACAGCAATACGCCGAGACCTTTCATGCCCTTCACAGGAAGGGCGATCCGCTCGTCCTGTTCAACGCCTGGGACGCCGCCACCGCCAAAGCCATCGCGAAGACCTCTCCGGCCATCGCAACCAGCAGCGGAGCGGTCGCCTCCGCACTTGGATACGCCGACGGAGAAAATATCCCGCTCGACATGCTGACCGGCCTGGTCTCGCGAATGACCGCGGCCGTGTCGGTGCCAGTCTCAATCGATCTGGAGGCAGGATATGGCGACACCCCGGAGGCCGCCGCAAGATCGGCGACCGAGATTTTGAAAGCCGGCGCCGTCGGCATCAATATCGAGGACGGGCTCTCGGGGGGACAGCGGCAGCTGGTCAATCCCGAACGCCATGCCGCCAAGATCAAGGCCGTGCGGGACGCCGCGAAAGATCTGGGAGTTCAGCTGTTCATCAATGCGAGAACGGATCCGTTCCTTCTGAAATTCGGATCGCCGGACGAGTGCATGAACGAAGCGGCACGGCGGGCGAAGGTCTATGCCGAGGCCGGCGCCGACGGAATTTTCGTCCCCGGCCTCACCGACCTCGCTCTCATTGAAAGGTTCGTTCAGCTCACGCCTCTGCCGGTCAACATCATGGTGACACAAGGCGTTCCCGCAATCCGGGATCTGGCTCGCGTCGGCGTTCGGCGGGTGAGTCTTGGGCCCTGGCCGATGATGGCAGCGATGCGGATGATCGGACAGGCCGCGGCTGCGGTCGCTGCGACCAAGCAATACGGCACGTTCCTGCAACCGAACGCCTGAGCCTGGCCATCACTAGCTCGAAGCAGCGTTCTGCGCCGACCGCTTCACGCTTTTCGAATCCATCGGATGGACGTCGAGAGCGGTCAGCGCAGTTCCTATGCGTTACTGTCCATGGCCGCGATCAACGATGCGATCTCGATGGTCGCGAAATTGCAGAAGCTGTCGGAGACCGCGTAGGGGAAGATGATCTTGTCGCGGTGGCGCATCGCGCCGCAGGTGTAGACGACGTTTGGAACATATCCTTCGCGTTCGGAAGGGTCCGGGCGCAATAGCGGCAGGCGCAGGCGGCCGAGCACCTTCGAAGGGTCGTTCTTGTCCAGCAACGCGGCCCCGATCGAATATTTCCTCACAGGGCCGACACCGTGCGTCAGCAGCAGCCATCCCTCATCGAGCTCGATCGGAGATCCGCAATTGCCGATCTGTACGAACTCCCAGGGGTATCGCGGCTTCAGAATCGGCTGGCCGCCATCCCACGTATGGAGATCGTCGGAAAAAATCAGATAGAGGTTCTCGTTGTCCTGGCGCGCGATCATCGCATATCTGCCCCCGATCTTGCGCGGGAATAACGCCATGCCCTTGTTGCGCGCGGCATTGCCCTTCAGGGTCGATAGCCGGAACGATACAAAGTCGGACGTCTCGATCAGCTCCGACCGGATCGCGCGTCCGCTATAGGCGGTGTAGGTCGCGTAGTAGATCGTCTCGCCGGCGTTGCTGAAATGCACAAAACGGGCATCCTCGATCCCGTTCGACTGCGCTTCGGTGACCGGAAAAATCACCCGCTCGCTCAGATCTTGGCCAGCCGCGAATGTAACATCAATCCCGTCGCCGCCGGCGCTCGATGTCAGCCTGACGAGATCGGGGCTGGATGCAAGACGCGCCGTCGGGTCGATCGTCACGGTCCCGTCTGCCGCAATAAGCCCCGACCGAAATGTCAGGGACGACACATGACCTTCGCCGACGGCACGCAGACTCAGGATGAAGCGGAGGCTGCCTTCCGGCGTTCCGGATTGATCGGGATGTGGCACGATACTCGGATTGAACAATGCCGAGGCCTCGAACGAATATTCGTTAAGAAAATAGGCGCCCGCGAGTTGGCGCTGCACCTGCGTGAATACAGCATGGTCGGCCAGCGCCTCTTCCATTTCCGCGGCGCGTGCCTCGAAAATCTGCAACAGGTTGCGGTGACGGCCGAGGAAATTCTCCAGAACGTCGGCCAATTGCCGGTCAGCCGTCTCGGGATCGAGCGCGAGGACCCGTTCGACGATATGATTGGCGCGGGTCTTGTCTGTCGGATTGAGGTCGCGCGGCTCGGTTGCCGGCTTGAAAGGCCGAACGATGACACGGGTCGGATCAGGCCGCAGCTGAAGGGCTTGGCGTTTGAGGAAGGGAGATTGCGACAAAACGGCCTCGATGGGTTGAAGGAGGAAATTGTAACCGGCTCCGTCAGGCGACGAGAGGAGCAGGCTTGGCCCGGCTTTCGCTCAGGCGGGCAATTTGCCGAATCTCGGAAAGCCCAAGCAAATACGACACCACGGATTCCCCTCCGCGATTCTCATTGGGACGATCGGGGTGCAGGCCATCCCGGCAGCTTCCGGTTTCCAAATCGACCAGCGAGGCCGATAGATCGTTGCTGCCCAGAAACCACGCAAAGACCCGCGCGGCTTCGGCTTTCCACTCGACATCGTGATCGGCCCGCCATGCGGCAAGGCATGCCGCGATGGTCGCCGCGGCCTCCAGCGGCTGCTGGTCGAAGGCTTGCGAGGGTTGGCGTCGCTCACCAAATCCCGCCGTGCCGATCGGGCGGAATTGGCCCTTCGCCGAAGTTTGCCTCTTCACAAGCCAGCGCAGCGACTCCAGCCCGATATTGACATAGCGCGATGTCTTACTCGCCAGGCCCGTCATGATCAGCGCCTGGGGCAAGCGCGCGTTATCGTAGGCCAACCCATCCTCGAACCAGACCCAATCGCCTGTTGCCACAGTGTCGAAGATCAAGATCAACCGATCGGCAAGCACGGCACGCAAACGGGTCGCCTGGACATCGTTCGGGACAGCCGAGCAGTATGCATCAAGGCCCAGCAATACGAACGCCCACGCACGGGGCGAACGAAACTCTTCCGCTGTTGCCATCGCTTCGGAAAACAGCGCCGCGGCCCATGAGCGCCGCGACGTGCTGGCATCGGTCAACGCGCACACGCCTAAGGCCCAGAGCGTGCGTCCGTGACTATCCTCCGACCCCTGGTCCTCCAACCAGCAGCGGTTGAAGCCCATGAAATTGCGAAATCGTCGTGTATCCGGATTCCAGGCGTGCTGGACGAAGGCGGCAAATCGCGCCGTCAGGGCTTCCGGCAGCCGCTCTTCGCCCGGATTGTTGAGTGCACAGGCCACGAGCAGCGCCCGGGCGTTGTCGTCGACGCAATAGCCGTGGGCACGATCCGGCACGCTATGAACGGCATGCTGAAACAGTCCCGTGTCGTCACACATCGACAGGAAATGACCAAGCTGCATTTCCGGCGGGGCGCGGCTGTCGCGCAGCAGCGTACCAGTATCCGTGCGCGCAATGGTCTTGAGCCGATGCCGTCGGCCGGCGTTCTCGAAGACCGACATATAGCGTTCGGCGGTTCTTTCCCACGTCATCGCGCGGCTGCTCGAATAGGCGCGCTTGCGCATCGCCTGCCGAAGCACGTCGTTGGTGAGCAGCTTGGCGATTTCGATGCCGAGCGCTGCCGCATCGCCGAACGGAACCAGAATGCCGCGGCCATCGGCCAATAGTTCACGGGCATGCCAATACGGGGTGGACACCACGGCTTTACCGAGGCCGAAACTATAGGCCAGCGTGCCCGAGGTCATCTGGGCCTCACTGAGGTACGGCGTCACGTAGACGTCGGACATCGAGATGAAATCGAGCAGCGTTTTCTTGTCGACGAACTGATCGAGGAACACGACGTGATCCTCGACGCCAGCCTGGCGCGCGTGCGCCATCAGGGACTCACGATAGGCTTCGCCACGATCGCGCACGAGGTTGGGATGCGTCGCACCGAGGACGACGTAAACGGCGTCGGGTCGGGTCTTCAGAATCGAAGGCATCGCATCGATCATGACTTCGATACCCTTGTTCGGCGACAGCAATCCGAAGGTCAGGATGACCGACTTGTTGCTGAATCCGAGCGCAGCCTTGGCCGCGTCGGGTTCGACGAACGCAAATTCCGGGATACCGTGCGGGATGATTTCGATCTTCTCGTCAGCCACGTGGTAGACGGAACGCAACAACTCCCGACCCTTCTCCGCCATCACGACGACCTTGGACGAGCATTCGACGATGCGCGCGATGACGTCACGCTGAGCCTCCGTCGGCTCGGACAAGATCGTATGCAGGGTTGTCACGATCGGTATGGTCAGGCGCGACAGGAGCGCCATGATCTGGCCTCCGGCCTCGCCGCCGAAAATGCCGAACTCGTGTTGCAGCGAAACGGCCTCGAAGCCGCCGCTGTTCAGATAAGCGGCCGCACGGACATAATCATCTTGCCTGTCGTCGTTGATCTCCAGGCCCACGGTGGCAGGATAATCGTAGACCTGGCCGTGATCGGTCATCGCGACGATGACGGTCTCCAGATCACTCCGGGACGCCGCAATGGCGCTCTGCAAGTCGGTGGTGAAGGTCGCAATGCCGCAGCGGCGGGGAAGCGAATTGCCGATGAATGCGATACGATTTACGGCAGCCAATTTGGCGTCTCCGATTGTTTGAGCGCGGCGGTCTCGAAGGGAGACGCGACCAGGGTGCTGGGAAAGGCGTGCGGTCCGCGACTGGCGCTCGCGGCGCTGCGCTCTATCAACGCAGCGAGGTTTATCTTCGGGCCGGGATAGGCCAGTAGCGCTTTCAACCCGTTCGCACCGACCTCGATTTCCGCATGGTCGGCTTCCAGGAAGATCGCCTCCCCCGGCGCCAGCCTCGTCGAGCCGAGTTGGGCCTGGCCTTCTATCGCCAGCAGCCAGGTCTCTTTCGGTGCGTCGAGCATCCAAACGGAGCCCGGAGCAAGGTCAATTTGCTCCAGCGCAAAATATGAATTGACCGTGAGGACCGTTCGCGCGCCGCTCAGACGTTCGGACGGCAATTGGATCTGGCGCGGGCCTGCTGTCGCCACCGCGACGGCATTGTCGATGTGCAGTTGGCGCTGTCGTCCATAGTCGAACAGCCGGAACGTGGCGTCGCTGTGCTGCTGGATTTCGACGAGCACGATGCCGGCGCCGATCGCATGTACGGTTCCGGCAGGAATGAAAATGGCGTCGCCTGGATGAACCGGCTGCCAATCCACGATATCGGCGATCGAGCCGTCAGTGATTGCCGCTCGCAACTCTGCGGCGGAGCGCGGATGGTTCAGTCCCACCGCGACCCTAGCACCGGGGATCGCGGAGACGATGTACCAGGCTTCGGTCTTGCCGTTGGCAAGCCCGATCGAGCGCGCGAACGCATCATCCGGGTGAACTTGAATCGATAGCGGCTCGGAGGTGAAGAGCATTTTTAGCAGCAACGCCGTCTCCGGCCCAGCAAGGCCCGGACGCTCGAACCACAATTCCCCGATCGGGCCGTCGCTCGTCGACGCCAGGCTCCAGGGCCGCAGATCGAGACTGCCCCAGGGCTTCGGCTTGGTTCGCACGATAGCATGTTCGATCGTCAAGCGGGCCCCCAAAGGCTGTGCGATCAATCGTTGACTGTTCGTGCCGGGCGCGGGCCGGTCCAGGGCGGAAGCGCATCCCATTCGGCCCTTCGCATGCGGCGCTCTTCATCGCCGACCTTCACGAAGACAAACGGAGCGTCGTCCTGCCCGGTCTTCGATCCCGTGAATGTGGCCGGAAGCCCGTTCGAATTTCGGATCGTTGCTGTGTTTGCCACGTAGCCTCCTGACGACCTGCGTGCGAGATCGCTGCTGCAGATCAATTGAAAATGGATTCCGCTGCATGAAGGCCGACGCAGCGACCCGCAGCGGCACCGGAGATACCAATCAGTCCAGGAGATTTGTATTTTGGGATATCGGACATCCGACCGCCTTCGTGGTTGAGGCGGGAGCGCAATGCTCTCAGTCACCGATAACTGCCAAGGGCGGGCGGCGATATCGAGCATATAGGAACGCTGTCGCCCAATAGCGAGACGAGAGCATCAATCAGATCGGCTTTATTAGCTGTATCTTTGTGTTGGCATTGCTCTATGGTCACACGGCCTGACGTCTGAGTTGACAGGGCTCATCGCTCGATTTCAATACTGGCCGGCTGATCCCCCTCTCAGAAGGGTTTTCGGCAATCGGATGTCGCATGGTTTCAACGGACCGTTTCCGGCAAGAGATTCGATCCCGGCTCGAATTGGCGAATGCGCAAGGCCTTAAGAACGTGACCATCGAGTGTGGCGAGCTTTACCGGTCCATGAGCCCGCTGCCCACGTTCAATCGATGGATGATCTTCTGCTGCAATGCTATGCGCGCGGAAATGGCCTTGACCGATCATTTGATTTTCGACGACAGGAACGAAAGCTTGCTGACCGTTCACTATGCATTGCCGCGTCAATGCCGACCAAAGCCAAACCAGGCACGATCGAAGTAACGCGTTTCGTTGATTTCGATGGCTAGCCGGTCGTTGCTGCCGTGGCGGCTCCGAGAGTAGACGCCCTACGCCGACCGCTTCACCGCGGTCACGCCGGCCGGTGCAATGTCGAGACGAGCCAACATCGCCCGCGCCTGCTCGGCGCAGTGCTCGATCAGCCAGCGCTCGAAGGCGACAGGCGCGAGCGCGGGCGCGTAAAGAAAGCCTTGCACGACGTCACAGCCGAGTTCGGCCAGCACCTTGCGTTGCGCCTCGGTCTCGACCCCTTCGCCGACGACGGTCATGCCGAGGCCCTGCCCGACGCGCACCACGGCGGTGGCGATCGCGAGCGCGCCAGCGTCACGCTCGATGTCGCGCATGAAGCTGCGGTCGATCTTGAGCTCGCGGATCGGCAGATGGGCGAGCCGGCTGAGGCTGGAATAGCCGGTGCCGAAATCGTCCACGGAAAGCCCGACGCCGAGCTCCCGGATCGCGTTCATCGTCTCGAGCGCGGCGACGCTGTCCTGCATGAATGCGCCCTCGGTGATCTCGAGCATGAGCGCATCCGCCGGCAGATCGTATTCGGCGAGGATGTCCTTGAGCCGCGCGGCCAGCGTGACGTTGCGGAAGTTGATCGGCGACAGGTTCACCGACACAGATGGAATGTCGAGCCCGGCGCGGCGCCAGCTCGCCATCTGCCGGCAGGCCTCGCGCACCGACCACAGGCCGATCTGCTCGATCAGGCCGCACTCTTCGGCAAGCGGGATGAATTTTGCCGGCGAGACGTCGCCGAGTTCGGCATCGTGCCAACGCGCCAGCGCCTCGACGCCATGGATCGCGCCGTCGCAGCTGCGAATCTGCGGCTGATACCTGAGGGTCAGCGCGCCCTCGGCGATGGCGCGGCGCAGCGCCGCAATCAAGGCTAGCCGCTGCTCGGTGAGCCCGTTCATCTCGGCGCTGAACAGGCGATGGGTCGAACGTCCCGCCTGCTTGGCCATGTACATTGCCGCGTCCGCCTGTTGCATCAGGGTGTCGATGTCGGTCGCGTGATCGGGATAGAGGCTGACGCCGATGCTCGCCGACATCTGCAGCTGCCTGGAGCCGAGCCGCAGCGGCGCGGCCAGCGCTTCGGTGATTCCGGCCGCCACGCGCGCGGCACCCTCGGCGTTGCGTCGTGGCAGCAGGATGACGAACTCGTCGCCGCCGAGCCGCCCCAGCATGTCCTCGGGTCCGATCTGCTCGCGCAGGCGCTGCGCCAGCTGGATCAGGAGCTCGTCGCCGGCGGCATGACCGAGCGTGTCGTTGACGTCCTTGAAATGATCGACGTCGAGGAAGGCCAGCGCGACGTGGCTGCCGGTCGGGCAGGCATCGATGGCGGTGGTGATCAGGCGTCGCAATTGTGCGCGGTTTGGCAGACCAGTGAGGATGTCGTGATAGGCGAGCCGCGCGATCTCGGCGCGCGCTTCCTTGCGCTCGATCGCGAAGGCGCCGAGATTGACGCAGGCATCGACGATGCGGCGGTGCCAATTGCTCGGCGCGCGCGGCTCCCGGTAGTAGAAAGCGAAGGTGGCGATGACCCGTCCGTCCTTGGCCTTGACCGGCGTCGACCAGCATGCGCGCAGGCCAATCGCGAGCGGCATCGCCTTGTAGGGCTGCCAGCGCGGGTCGGTCTCCAGATCGGTCGCCAGCACCGGCTCGCCGTAGAAGGCCGCGGTTCCGCACGAGCCGACATTGGGGCCAATGGCAATGCCCTCCAGTGCGCGGGAATAGTCCTCGGGCAGGCTTGGGCCGCCGAGCGGATGGATCAGGCCCGCGGCATCGACGTGAAGCAGCGAACAGACGACGTCGGGCGCGATCTGCTCGACACGGCGGCACAGCCGGTCTGCAATCTCGCCGATCGGAACCTCATCAGCGAGCGCGCCCATGATGAGCTGCTGGAGCGAGTGCAGCTGCTTGGTCTCCGTGATGTCCTCGAGCAGCGCGAAGATGTGCTTGACCTGGCCCTTCCTGTCGCGGAAGGCATCGATGCGGGCACAGACCCAGATCTCCTCGCCATCCTTGTCATAGGCGAGCATCTCGACCTCGCCGCGGTGGCCGCCATCCATCAGGCGCTTGACGAGCTTCGCAACGGCCTTGCGATCGGTGTGGCGGCCGGCGATCAGGCCCCGGGCACGGCGGCCTTCGGCTTCCTCGCTGGTGTAGCCGAACAGCGTCGTGAAGGCGGAATTGACGTAGACGATGTTCTGGTCGGTGTCGGTGATGAGCACCGCGCGGTTGGTCTGGTCGGAGACGGCGTGGAGAAGCCCGATCCTGACGCGGCGCTCGGCATCCGCGGTAACGTCACGCGCGAACACGATGCGATGGGTCACGCCGCCACTTGCAATGGATGAAAGCGAGATGGCCGCCCGGATGCGGCTGCCGTCGTGTCGCACCAGGCTGATCTCGTCACGGAATTCCGCACACGGTTCGGCCTGGAGGCATTTGAGGCTGAGAAGTCCGGCGTCGCGGCCGAGCACCTCAGCCCGTGCGAGTTTCCAGATCCGCTCTGCACCGGCATTGAAATGCGTGATGCGATGCGCGCTGTCGACGATGACGATGCCCTCGTCGGCGCGTTCGAGCGCGGCCAACAGCACTTCCGGAGTTTCTGTCATGGGACAATCGGAGGCAGACATCGTTGGACCCGGAGGCATCGGGAAGATATGGCAACCGAGGCTAGCGCCGCGATGGTGTCCAAGACGTTTTTGCAGTCCGCTCGCACCGCGACATGCTTAACATTCCGCAAAAGACGCGAAGGTAATTCGGTGCGTACGGAACCTATTCGGGGGCGGTTCCCGCCTGAAGCTTGCCGGCGACGGCGCGCACCTTGCGCGGCGCGGCTTGCCAGATCGAGAGCGCCGACAATCCGCTCACGATGATGGCAACGCCAAAGGCGAGCGTGTAGTCGCCGAGTCGATCGTAAAGCAAGCCTGTGACCCAGGGACCGGCGGCGCCGCCCGCCAATGCCGCCAGCATGATCGTGCCGAAAATGCTGCCCTGGTGCTTGCCCTGAAAAATCTCGAACACCACTGCGCCCATGATCGAGGTCAGGCCGTAGCCGAGCGCGCCTTGGGTGAACACCATGAGATAGACCAGCCACAATGACGGCTGGAATTTCAGAGCCATCAGCGCCGCGAAAGAGATCGCAAAACCCGCGCAGCTGATTGCCCATACCCATTCCCGCCCGATCCGGTCGGAGACATGGCCGAGCAGGATCTGGCCGGGAATGCCGAGCAGGCTGACGATGCCGAGCGCCCACACCGCGACACCCGGGCTGAAGCCGATGTCGAGCAGGAATTTGGTCTGGTGCACCTGCACCGCGTACCAGATGTACAGGCCGCAGAAATAGCCGAGCGCGATCCACCAGAACCGCGCCGTGGTGACCGCTTTCCGGAGTGTCCATTCGGTCCGGGCCCAGACGGGATCGACGATGTTGGAGACGGGTTTTGCGGCGCCTGCGGCCGGCGCGGCATCGCCGTCAGGCCGCAGGCCGATATCCTCGGGGCGCCTGTGCAGGAACAGATTGATCGGCGCCAGCACGATCAGAATCATCAGGCCCATCGCCGTGCAGGCCGCGCGCCAGCCGGTCTGTTCGATCAAGTGCTGCACCCAGGGCAGCAGCGTCACCGAGCCGATGCCGACCCCGGCGAAGGCAATGCCGATGGCGAGGCCGCGTGTGCGGATGAACCAGTTCGGCAGGAACAGCGACTGGCCGGAATAGCCGAGACACACCGAGCCGGCGCCAACCATGACGCCGATGGTGACGTAGAGATGCCATGGCTGGCTGGTGAGCGGCGCGAGCAGCAGCCCGCCACCCATCAGAACCACGCCGAGCTCCATCACCGCGCGCGGGCCGGCGCGGTCCATCAGCCGGCCGATCAGCGGGCTGACCATGCCCGACACCACGAAGCCGAAGGAAAAGGCGCCCGCGGTGACGCCGCGCTCCCAGCCGAACTCGGAGATGATGGGAGGAAAGAACAGCGAGAAGGCGGTGCGCGCGTTGACGCCGATGGCCATGGTGACGAAAGTCACCGCGACCACGACCCAGCCGTAGAAGAACGGAAGCCGCATTGTGTGTTTCATCCCTGGACGGTCCTTCCGACCATCCGGGACTGCCCGGGTCAAGCGCTTTTCGCGCATGCCCGTTGAGTAAGGTGATCGCGCTGGAAGAAGTACTGGCAAGCACCTCGCCTGCGGCCATCCTTCGAGACGCCCGCTTCGCGGTCTCCTCAGGATGAGGACAGAGTGTTTGGCGACAATTCAACAGGCCCCGATGCCACCTAGCCTCATCCTGAGGAGACCGCGAAGCGGTCGTCTCGAAGGACGAGGCGGGAGCTCAGGCGGCGTCGAGCTGGGATGGTTTGACGACCGCGTCGAACAGGATCCGTTCGATCGGGTGCGGGCGGCCGAACAGATAGCCTTGCGCGAAATTGACGCCGAGCGCCTTCAGCCGCTCGTACTCCTCGCGGGTCTCGACGCCTTCGGCGGTGACCGACATGTCCAGCCCGCGCGCCAGCGTCACGATCGAGGAGATGATGGCGGAGCTGCGCGGCTGATGCGTGAGGTTGCGGATGAACGATTTGTCGATCTTGATCTTGTCGAACGGGAACGCGGTCAGATAGCTGAGCGACGAATAGCCGGTGCCGAAATCGTCGAGTGCGAGCGCGATGCCGATGCTCTTCAGCCGCTCCATGAAGGCGTGGTTCTCGACGCCGCGTTCCAGCAGAACGGATTCCGTGATCTCAATCTCCAGCCGCCGGGGCGGCAACCCGGAATCGGCGAGCGCCGCGCTGATCATCTCGAACAGCTCGGCCTCCTTGAACTGGATCGGCGACAGGTTGACTGCAACCGCAAGGTCGGACGGCCAGCCGGCCGCGTCCGCGCAGGCGCGTCGCAGCACGAACTCGCCGAGCGGCACGATCAGCCCGGTCTCCTCCGCAAGCGGGATGAACTGGTCCGGCGCAATCAAGCCGCGCGTCGGATGCCGCCAGCGCACCAACGCCTCGAAGCCGCGCCGCGCGCCACTGAGGGCGTCGACGAAGGGCTGGTAGTGCACCTCGAGCTGGCACCGCGCGATGGCGTCGCGCAAATCGCCTTCCAGCGTGCTGCGCGCCTCGAGCTCGGCCGACATTGCCTTGTCGTAGATGGTGAAGCAGTTGCGGCCCGACGATTTCGAGCGGTAGAGCGCCAGGTCGGCCTTCTTCAGCAGCTGCTCCTGATCGCTGCCGTGATCGGGCGCGATCGCAATGCCGATGCTGGTGCCGATCTCGACGCGGTGTCCGGGAAGAAGGAACGGCTCGGCCACAAGCTTGGCGATCCGCCCCGCCAGTTCGGTCGAGCAGACGCGCTGATCCTCGCAAGCTTCCTGGATGATGGCGAATTCGTCGCCACCAAGCCGGGCCAGCACGTCGCTGGCGCGCAGCGCGGATTTCAGCCGCTGTGCGACCTGGCGCAGCAGCGCATCGCCGGCACCGTGACCGAGCGAGTCGTTGACGTTCTTGAAGCGGTCGAGGTCGAGCATCAGGATCGAGAAGGTCCGACCGCCGTCCTTCAAACGGCCATTGAGCTCGTCGAGCCGGGCCAGGAAGAAAGCGCGGTTCGGCAATCCGGTCAGGATGTCGGTCTGGGCGAGTTCGAGCACCCGCCGGTTCGCCAGCGACAACCGCTGCGAATTGCGGCTTGCGAGCATGAGATAGGTCGAAAGCGACAGCGTCAGCAGCATGCCGACGATCAGCACCGCGCCCGCGCGATCGTAAGTCGTCTCCAGCGGACCGCCGGCAGTCGGCACCGCCCGCACCTGCCAGTCGGTGTCGCCGATCTTGAGATTGCCCGACCAGTGCAGGGCCCGCGCGACGTCCCGCATCGACTGCGGCGCCGTGGCGGCCGACGAATAATCCGGCAGCATCTCCTCCAGGCCGACGATCTGCCACGCAAACGGCGGATAGACGTTGACGCTGACCGCGGGGCTTGCGCCGGTGGTCACGCGAATGGACTGGATCAGCAGCGGCAGGTCGAAGACGCCGACGACGAAGCCGGCGAGATTGCGGCGTCGGTCCACGACCGTGTCGCGCGACGTTCCCTTGGCGTAGACGGGAATGGCGACGAGAACGTCGGGCAACCGGCCGCCCGCCCTCGGCTCGAAGAGGCGGGTGCGAATGGCCGAGACCCGGTCGGTGTCGCGCGCGCGCTCGAGGAGCGCGCGGCGCTCCGGAACGGTCGCGTAGTCCATGCCGTAGACCGGAGACGTCTTCGGCTGGGTCGAGTAGAGCACCGGAAAATATTCGTCGCTCTGCGGCGCGGTAGCGAACCCATCGCCCTGGAGCGACTTGATGCGATACCCGGAGACACCGTCCATGATCGCCGCGGCCTCGTATTCGGCGCGCTCCTTGCGGTTCACGCGCGGCACCCAGGAGATGCGCAGCATGCCGGGATGGCGCTCGAACAGGCGGGTGCTGAAGGTCTCGAATTCGCTGCGGGTGATCTCCTGGTTGGTCGATTCGAACAGCGTGCGCAGCGCGACGAGCCTGGAGATGTACTCGCCCATGCCGTTCTGCATGACGATCACTTCAGTCTCGGCCGCGTTCTCGAACTCGATCTTGTTGACGCGGCCTTCCCATCGCGCCACCGCGGCTGCAGCCACGACCGAAAACAGAAGACCAACGCCGACCGCAACGAGCGCAGGGCGATAGAGCCCGAGCAGCGGCGCGGCACGCCACCATCCGGTCATACGCCTCCGATCCTGATCGTTCTGATCCCGACCGCCCATTCCAGAAACCGCCGTCCCCTCTCCCGGTCAACCGAACCTCTGGTTGAACCGCCGGAGCCATTATCGGAACAGGACCGCGGTTAAGAACTGCACAATTTCGGAACCCGGCTTTTCTGCATTAGCCGGCTTAGTTAATGAAGTGCAGGGTGATGCGGACGTTGTCGAAGCAAGTTGCCGGTTTTCCCCGGAGTAGTACGGAGCCATCGATACATCGCCGGTTCATCCTGCGGCGATAGCTTTCCCGAAGCTACTCACCGCACCGGCAAGACTTTTCCTGATGTATCGATCTCGATCTGCGACGTCCATCGTCATGACCGTCGTCCTGCTGGCAGCAATCATGCTGCCGGCGAAAGCCGACGAGATCGGCGTCAGCGAGGATGCGATCCTGTTCGGCCAGGCCGCAGCACTTGAGGGTCCCTCCTCCGCACTCGGACAGCGGATGCGGCAGGGCATCGTCGCAGCCTTCACCGAAATCAACGCCAAGGGCGGCGTCCACGGCCGCAAGCTCCAGCTCATCAGCCGCGACGACGGCTACGACCCCGACCGCTCGGTAGCGCAGACGCTGCAGCTGATCGAGGACGACAAGGTGTTCGCGCTGATCGGCGCGGTGGGCACGCCGACCGCGGTGGCGACGATACCGATCACCAGCGCCAGGAACGTGCCCTTCATCGGTCCGTTCAGCGGCGCTGAATTTTTGCGCGACCTCGAGCTTGCCAGCGTGGTCAACATCCGTGCGAGCTATGGCGCCGAGGCCGAGGCATGGATCAAGCACCTCACGGAGGATCGCCATTTCACCCGCATCGCCATTTTCTACCAGGACGATTCCTTCGGGCGCGACGGCCTTTCCGGCGTGAAACGCGCGCTTGCCAGGCGCGGCCTCGAGCTCGCCGCCGAAGGCACCTTCGAGCGCAACACCCGCGCCGTCGCTTCGGCCTGGCGCACGATCAAGCGCGTCGAACCCGAGGCGATCGTCATGGTCGGGACCTACGGTCCCTGCGCCGAGTTCATCAAGCTCGCGCACCGCAGCGGCGCCAATCCGACCTTCGTCAACATCTCTTTCGTCGGCGCCGTTGCGCTCGCCCGGGAGCTCGGCCCCGAGGGCGAAGGCGTCGTCGTCACGCAGGTCGTGCCGTTTCCCTGGGACCGCTCGCTCAAGCTGGTCGCCGACTATCAGGCCGCGCAAACCGCGTTCGACCCGACGCTGACGCCGAATTTCGTGTCGCTCGAAGGCTACATCGCCGGCCGTCTCGCGGCCGCGGCGCTGGAACAGGCCGGACCGCAACCGACCCGCGCGAGCCTGCTGCGCGCGATCAACGATGTCGGCCGCTTCGACATCAGCGGCAGCACCGTCACCGTCGGCATGCGCATGATCGACGCGCCACCAAAGGTGTTTTTAACGGTGATCCAGAAGGACGGGACGTTCAAAGCCGTGGACCGGCTGTAGAGCGGATCACGGCCGCCGCGTCCAGCGGTCGGCGTTGACGGCGCCTTGTGGGGCCTCGCCTTTGACGATCGCCTCGACTTGGCGCACGGTTTCCAGCGACTGATATTCGATCGCCTGCGGCGTCAGGCCGCCGACATGCGGCGTGGCGATGACGTTGGGATACTTCGCAAGCTCCGGATTTGGCATCTGGTCAGGCGCGCGGCCGACATCCATCGCGGCACCCGCGATACGATCTTCAAGCAGCGCCTTCGCCAGCGCCGCTTCGTCGACGAGATTGCCGCGGGAGAGATTGACGAAGACCGCATGCTTCTGCATGCGCGCCAGCGCCGCCTCGCCGATCAGGTTTTCGGTCTGCTCGTTGGCGATGGCAAGGCAGACGACATAGTCGGACGCGGCGAGGAGCTCGTCGAGGCCGACCTGCCGGATGGCGCTGTCGCTCACGGTCGCAAACGGATCTGCGACCAGCACCTCCATGCGCATCACCTTGGCGATGTCGGCGAGGTAACGCCCGATGCTGCCATAGCCGATAATGCCGATCTTGCTGCCGGCGAGCTGACGGCCCATCCGGGCTTCCGGCCTGCGACCGGCGTGATAATCGGCCGTCGCTCGGGACACGCCGCGGGAGAGATCGACCATGAAGCCAACCGCGAGCTCGGCAACGGCTTGCACGAAGCCGGGCCCGGCGCGGGTCACGAGCACGCCGGCGTTCGACGCGGCCTCGACATCGACGTTGCGAATGTCGACGGCGCAGCGGACGAAGGCGCGCAGGCGCGGCAACTGCGCAAAGATCTCGCCGCGTCCCTCGGTCATCCGATCGGCCACGATGATGTCGACATCTTGCGCAGCGCGCACGAGGCTGGCTGAGACCAGCGTCTCATCGCTCTCGTGCAGCACCACCTCGGCGGCCGCGCGCAAACCGTTCAGGCTGCGATCGCCGTAGTAATTGCGGCGCATCTCCGGCGTGTGGGCCAGCAGGACTTTCACGGCAAGACTCCTTCAGTAGCCGAACGCGCGCGGCAATGCCGTGCTGAGCCATGGCACGAACGCGATCACGAGCAGGCAAAGGAACAATAGGCCGAGATAGCCCATGATCGGCTTCACCGTCTGCTCGATCGGCACGTTGCCGATCAGGCAAGCGCCGTAGAGCCCGAGCCCGAGCGGCGGCGCGAACAGGCCGATGCCCATCGCGATCACGAGCACGACGCCGAAATGCAGGGGATCGATCCCGAGTTGCACGGCCACCGGCAGCAGCAGCGGCCCGAAGATGATCAGCGCGGCCGCGCCCTCCAGCACCGAGCCCATCACGATCAGCACGGCGATTGCGAGCAGGATGAACAGCCAGGTGCCCGAGGTCTTGGACAGTCCCAGCATGAAATCGCCGACCGCATGCGGCACCTGCTGCAAGGTCAGCGTGAACGCCAGCGATTGCGCCGCCGCGACAATGAACAGCACGAGCCCCGCGCGCGTTGCGCCCTGGACGAAGCTGTGCGCAGCCGATGTGAAGCTGAGCTCGCGGAACACCACGCTGCCGACGACGAGCGCATAGGCCACCGCGAAGGCGGATATCTCGGTCGCGGTGGCAAAGCCGCTCTTGAAGCCGAAGAAGATCATGAAGATCAGGCCGAACGAGGCGATCGCGCCACTCCAGAGGCCCGACACCGGCATCTGCGGCGCGATGTCCTCGGCGTCAGACGCAGTCTCAGCCGGAGTCTCAGTCGGCGTCTTGCCGAAGATGATGGAGACGGCGATCAAGGCCAGCGCCATCAGCGCGGCCGGCAACAGCCCTGCGACGAAGAGGCCGCCGATCGACAAATTCGCGACGAAACCCAGGATGATCAAATTGATGCAGGGCGGAATGGTCTCCGCCATCACCGCGGAGGCCGCGAGCAGCGCCACGGCACCGCCCGGGTTCTGCTTGGAGCGGCGCGCCGCCGGAATCAGCACGGAGCCGACCGCGGCGACATCGGCCATCTTCGAGCCGGAGATGCCGGAGAACAGCACCATCGAGGCTACCATCACGACGTTGAGGCCGCCGCGCATGCGCCCGACTCCGCGCTGCAACAGCTCGATCAGCCGCACCGACATGCCGTTGGCTTCCATGAGGTAGCCGACGAGAATGAAAAACGGAATCGCGAGCAGCACGAAATTGTCGATGCCGCGCGCCATCTGCTGGGCGAAGATGACGCCGGGCAGCGCGCCCTCGACCCAGATGAAGATCAGCGCGGCCAGCGCCAGCGCAAAGCCGATCGGCAACCCACCGACCAACGTCGCGAAGAAGCCGATCAGCATCAGCGTGCCCGCCGACGGCACCGTGGCGGGCGACAGATAATCCCAGGCGAGATAGAGGCCGGTCACGACGGCAATCGCGACGAGGCCTCTGACGATGTCGGGGAGCGGCCTGGCGCAGAGCTGGTCGATCGCAAACACCGTCATGAACAGCGCGCCGGCGCCCATCGGGTAGAAGGTCAGCTCCAGCGGCAGGCCCGACCCGGTGGTCTGGCCCGCCGTCAGCGAGCCGAGCTTGATGGAATTGTAGGCGACATAGCCCGAGATCAGCACCACGAGCAGCGCACTCGCGGCATCGACCAGCGCGCGCAGCCGTGCCGGCGCCAAATCGCGGAAGAAGGAGACGCCGACATTCTCGCCGCGCGCGAGCGCACTCGCCGCGCCGAAAAAGGCCGATCCGACCATCAGGCCGCGCGCGACGTCGTCGGACCACTCCACCGGCGCGTTGAAGCAGAAGCGCAGCAGCACGGAGCCGCAGACAACGACGAGATCCGCAGCCAGCAAAATGGCCGCGATCGCGTCGCTAATGCGAAGCAGCAGGGCGATGCTCCCGTGGCGGCCGCCCGAGAGAGGTACGGCAGCTGTCATTGCCACGTCAGGCCTGCGTGGCGCGGATGATGTCGATGACGGCCTTGGAGTCCGGCCGCGCCTTGATGAAGTTCTCGATTTGCGGCGCGACGCGCTTCTTGAACGCCTCGCGGTCGCATTCGGCCACCGTCACGCCCTTTTCGGTCAAAGCCGACAGCGCCTCCTTCTCGACCGCGAGCCCATGGGTCCGCGTGTCCGCCGCGGCCTTCTTCGCGGCATCGAGGAAACCGTCGCGCAGCTTCGGATCCATGCGATTGTAGGTCGTGTCGCTGAAATAGATCGCGAGCGGCGAGAAATTGTGCTGCGTCAGTGAATAGAATTTCGCCGTTTCGAAGAACTTGCTGGCCAGGATGGTCGGCGGATCGTGCTCCAGCCCGTCCAGCACGCCGGCCTGCAATGCCGTGTAGATTTCGCCGAACGCCAGCGGCGTCGCGGCGGCCCCCATCAGGCGCAGGCATTCCGTGATGACGGGATTCGGCAGGGTGCGGATCTTGAGACCGGCGAGATCTTCCGGCGTCTTCACCGGCTTCCTCGCAAGTACGCTGCGCGAGCCGAAATTATAGGCCCAGGCGATGATGCGGATGTTGCTGCCCTTGAGCAGCGCGTCCTCGATCGGCTTGGCCGCGCCGGCGTCGAACGCCTTGGTCTGCTGCGGAAAGCTCGAGAACAGAAAACCGAGGTCGTAGGTGCCGACCAGCGGCACCAGATTGGCCGAGATCGAAGAGCCCGACACCATGAGGTCGATGACGCCGAGCTTCACCGAGTTGATAACGTCGATTTCCTGACCCAATTGGTTGTCGGGAAAGAACGCGACCTCGACCTGCTCACCGAGGCCGTTCGCCTTCAGGTTCTTCACGAGATTGTCGTAATAGACGCGGCCGTTGGCGAATTTGGGATCGTTCGGCAGCGAGGAGGAGCATTTCAGCTTCAGCGTCGCGGCTTCGGCGCGGCCGATGAGTGCGGGGGAGAACACGAGGCCGGCGGCAAGTCCCGTCGACGACTTGATGAACGCGCGACGGTTCACGGGCACGATGGACATGGTGCGGTCTCTCCCCAATTATTATTTTTCGCGCCACGGTCGTTGCCGCAGCCCGTTTCGCGGACTGTATGGCCAAAGCGGCGGTGCAGGCAAGACTTGCGGCCGACCGCTGCAAAGCGGCGGATCGCGAAGATCGCCGGCATCAGCGCGCGGCGAAACAGCCATGTTTTTGCGGGATTCTCGATCAGATCGGCATGGGGCCGATGCGCGAGAAGATGCTTTCGCGTAGCATTGGGCATCGATCCAATTGGCGCATGGATCAATGCGCAATTCACATGGATGCCGCCAGAACGATGCTGCACCAGCTCCGGCAGACCTTCTGCCCCATTTTGCCGCAGCTCAACGTGATCCAGTGCACAGACAGACGCATGGCGGCCACCTAGAAAAGGTGACATCATCGTGCGCATTGCCGATGGAGGTGACACCATGCGCCGTCCAGTTCTTCGCAATTTGTTTCTTGCATCCGGTCTTCTCGCGCTCACGCAATTGACGACGCCCACGGAGGCGGCGGCCGAAGCGCGGCTCGCACTCGTGATCGGTCAATCGGCCTATCGCACCGTGCCGGAACTGCCCAACGCAGCCAACGATGCCAAGGGCATGACGGAGCTGCTCGGCAATGCCGGCTTCACCGTCACCACGGCATCCAATCTGGCGCAGAACGATATGCGTCAGGCGATCTCGGATTTCGCCGGCAAGGTCAGCGCCAGCGGCGCCGACACCGTCGCGCTGGTGTTCTATGCCGGCCACGGCCTCCAGATCGACGGCGAGAACTATCTCGTTCCCGTCGATCTCGACCCCAAGCGCGAAGCGGACATTCCGCTGCAGGGTGTGCGGCTCAACGATTTGCTCAACACGCTCGGCGCGCTGCCGACACGAGCCCGAATCTTCATGCTCGATGCCTGCCGCAACAATCCGTTCCCGGCGCTCAGCGGCGCCGGACACGGGCTCGCAATCGTCGACACCAAGGCCGGCGCGCCGGGCTCCTTCATTTCCTATTCGACCTCGCCGGGCTCCGAAGCCGAGGACGGCAGCGGCATCGACAGCCCCTACACCACCGCGGCGCTGACCGTCGCCAAGCAGCCCAATCTGCCGATCGAGGAAGTGTTCAAGCGCATTCGCGTCGCCGTGGCGCAATCGACCGACGGACGCCAGATCCCCTGGGAAAGCTCGTCGCTGACGACCGACTTCAAGTTTTTCGGCGGCGACAGCAGCGGCAGTCAGACTGCGCTTCCTGGCGCATCCTCCATGGCACTTGCGAGCGGCACGCGCAGCCTCGAGGATTGGCGCAAGGATTTGCAGGGCAAGCCGGCCATGGTCGCCTACGAGATGGTGATCACCGACGACACCGTGCCGGCGTATCAGGCCTATATCGAGTTGTATGCGCAGGATACCCGTACGCCGCGGCTGCGCACGATTGTGGAGCGCCGGCGCCAGATGCTGGCGTGGGAGCGCGCCACCGCGATCAACACCCGCGCCTCGTTCGAGGCTTATCTGGCGAACTGGGACAACAGCGACCTCGCTGCGACCGCACGCAGGCTGCTGCTTCGCGTGCAGAACCGCAACTACGTCTTGCCTGCCGCGGTCGCGGCCGCTCCTGCCCCGGTCGCCGTCGCAATGGCCCCGACCTGCCCCTGCTCGACACCTTCGACACCGGCAACGCCGATCAACCCGACAATCGCGCCTGTGATCAAGAAGCGCGTCGACGACACGCCGCCGAAGCGCAAGGTGGTCGACACGCCACCCAGGCCGCGCCGACCGCCGCCTGATGAAGTGATCTACGAGCGCGCGCCGCCACCGGATCGCGGCCCGCCGCCCGGCGCCATCATGCAAGGCATCGGAATTGGTGTCGGGATCGGCATGGGTATGGGCGGCGGCCGCGGCGGCGACTATCACAACGACCGCGGCCGGTACTGAGACCACTCGCGAGATACGGAGGACAGATCTGTCCTCCGTCATTGCGAGCCACCGGGGCCGCGCTTCGCGCGGACCCGGTGGCTCGCAATGACGACGGATGGAGATAAACTGCGTCTTCTGCTTCCCGATACGGAAATGCTGTAGTCTAACCGACTAACGCCAGGGCTTTCCGGGGACTCCACATCGATGCCGCACGACGCTCACGCCAAGCCAGCTTGGCCGCTGTTTCGCTCACTCGCGTCCTATTCCCTCCCGGGCGACCTGATGGCGGGGCTGACGCTCGCGGCGATCGCGATTCCCGAGCAGATGGCCACGGCGCGGCTCGGCGGCTTCGCGCCGCAGATCGGCTTCTTCGCCTTTATGGCGGGCTCGCTCGGCTTTGCGATGCTCGGCGGCAACCGCTTCCTGTCCTGCGGCGCCGATTCCACGATCACGCCGATCTTCGCCGGCGGACTGGCGGCGCTGGCCGCCACCGGCTCGCCTGAGTATCAGGGACTCGCGATCGCGCTGGCACTGATGGTCGGCGCGATGATGCTGGCCGGCGGCGCTTTCCGCCTCGGCGGCATCGCCAATCTCTTGTCCGTGCCCGTCATGGTCGGCTTCCTCGCCGGCATCTCCGTCCACATCATCGTCTCGCAATTGCCGGGCGTGCTGGGTCTGGACTCGCCGGGCGGGCCGACGCTCGATCGCATCGGTGTGCTCGCAAGCGAGCTCGGCCGCACCAATCCCTTCACGCTGTGCATCGGCTTCGGTGTGCTGGCCGTGGTCTTCGTCTCCGAGAAGGTCAGCGCAAAAATTCCGGGCGCGCTGATCGGGCTCGTCGCCGCGACCCTGGCCACGATCGCACTCGGCCTCGAGAGCAAGGGCGTCAATGTCGTAGGCCTCGTGCCGGGGACGCTGCCGCGGCCGACCTTCCCCGAGCTTGCACCGGAGCAATGGGTCCGCCTCGTGCCGCTCGCCTTTGTCATCACGGTCGTGGTGATGGTGCAGACTGCGGCGACGACGCGCTCGTTCCCGTCCGATCCCGACAAGCCGGCCGATGTCGATCGCGATTTTCTCGGCGCAGGCGCCGGCAGCGTGCTGTCGGGGCTGTTCGGCGCGTTTCCGGTCAATGCCAGCCCGCCGCGGACGGGCATTGTCGCCGAGACCGGCGGACAATCGCAGCTCGCGGGCCTCGCCGCCGCTGCGATCGTGCTGGCGCTGCTCGCGTTTGGAACGGGATTGCTGCAGCACGTTCCGGACGCAGCCCTCGGCGGCATCCTGCTGTTCGTCGCGTTGCGCATCATCCGCGTGAAGCAGATCGCCACGATCTATCGCCAATCCCCGAGCGAATTCCTCCTGATCGCCGCCACCGCCGCGCTGATCATCGTGCTGCCGATCCAGCAAGGCGCGTTCCTCGGCATCGTGCTGTCGCTGCTGCACGGCATCTGGAGCACGACGCGCGCGCGGCTCGTCGAGTTCGAGCGCGTGCCGGGCACCACGATCTGGTGGCCGGCGCATCCGCACATCGCGGGCGAGCGCATCGCCGGCGTCGCCGTGATCGGGTTGCAGGCGCCGCTGTCGTTCCTCAATGCGCCCGGCTTTCGCAGCGACGTGTCCAGGGTGCTCGGCGCGACGCCGCCGCAGCTGCTGGTGCTGGAGGCGAGCGGCATGGTCGAGATCGACTTCACCGCCGCACAGATCCTGCTCGATGTGTTCAGGGCGTGCAGCGAACAGGGGGTGACGGTCGCGCTGGCCCGGCTGGAATCGGTGCGCGCGCAGGACGCGTTCGAGCGGTTCAGGCTGTTCGAGGCCCTGCCCCGGGAGAACGTCTTCCACAGTGTGGACGAGGCCGTGCGGAAGTTGGCGAAATAGGAACAGCTTTGGTTCGCGCAGGTCGAGCCGCGAACTCGCTGTAACCTCTCCCGCCTGCGGGAGAGGTCGGCGCGTCCCGGGCGATGCGAAGCATCGTCCCGCGCGCCGGGTGAGGACTTTGTCCTCTTGGGGATTGTCCCGTTGCGGAGACACCCTCTCCCCGACCCTCTCCCGCAAGCGGGGGAGGGAGCGCACCGCCTTCACTGCGCCAATGTCGGATGATCCCGCTGGACCGTTTCGCGGATCCAGCTGGCATGGATCGCGCGAAACAGGATCTGCGCCGTCTTGAGGTCGTTCGCTGTCATGCAGAGATCGACGATGCGATGGACTGCGTCGTCGCGCATCAGCCCATCCGAGATCTTCATCGCGATTCCCATCGCGACTTTCGCCGCGCGCTCGTAGCGCGCGCTGTCGCGCTTGTCGTTGCGCGCGCTGCCTGCCGCGCTGGCCGCAGCCGCGTCACAGATCGCACGGATGCGCTCGGCGGCGTCGATGTCGCCGAGCGGTCCTTCGACCGTCTCATCCCAGACGTCGCCCGCCTTCTTCCTTGCGAACCACTCCATCACCCCGCCACCCGTGGTCTTCCGGCCACCGCATTGTTTCTGCTTCAGCGCCACCCAGCATAGAGAACCGCAGTGCGATCGGCGAGGCGGTTTTCCGCCACGGCTTTTTGCGACGCACTCAGGACGTCCGACGCGGCCCGATCGCCTCGAACTGCGCCTTCTGCTCGTCGCTCAACGTGCCATAGAAATCCTCGAGCGCAGCGCGCACTGATTTCACGCCGTCCAGCATCATTTCGAGCCGCTTGTGAACCGCGGCCATGCGCGCCGGTGGTGTCATCACGTCGCTGGGCTGGCACGCGTCCTTGAGCGAATCTTTGACCCTGGCGCTGGTATCCTGAAGCACTTGCAGAGCAGCACGCTGAGTCTCACTGGGATGGAGCCGCGCGCCGATCTCGCCGGCTGGCCAATCGAGCCCAACAGGCGCACCGCAATTCTGAACCAGCGATGCGCTGGCGTCGCGGGAAGCCGCTGTCCGGCGCTGATCCTCGGCCAACGCATTGAAACGGGCCTTCTGCTCGTCGGTGAGGGCCCCATAGAATTTGTCGAGCGCCGGTTGCACCAGCTCGACGGCCTTCTCCATCGCCTCGATGCGCTGCTGCATCGCCGCCAACCGACCGGGCGCCGTCGCCGCGACTTGCGTTGGACAGGCCGCGCGGATGAGCTCTGCTGCCTGGATCGAGACATTGCCGAGTTCGTCGAGGCTTGCGCCTTGCGCCTCGGTCGGCTGCACCGCCGCGACGATCTGGTCGATCGGCAGACCGACGATTTCGCGACGGTCGCTGCCGCAAAGCTGATCGAGCGCAACGCCTCGCGCTTGCCGTCGTCCCTGCGGTCGTTGCGGCAGATAGGCCGAGAGGCGATCATAGCCATAGGGGCCGAACATGCCGGCATAGATGTCGGGATAGCCGTAGCCCCAGAAGCCGAGACCGTCGCCCCAGATCGCGTAGTCGTAGAGGTCGTTGTAGGCGAACGGCCAGAACAGCGGCCCGACCCAGCCATAGCCGCCCCCGGCATGTTGCCACCAACCGCTGCTTGCGCCATGCCAGCCGGCAAGGGCGGCCGCAGCTGCGATCTGGGCCCGCGCCGCCGGATTGCTGATCAGCCGGCCATTGCGAAACGCGCTGGAGTGCGCGTTCAGGGCATTGCGAAAATGCGCGGGACGGATACCCGCATTGCGGATCTGACCTAATTTCGAGGAACCATGTCGGGCTCCGGCTGCGAACCGCGTCCCGCCAGGATGCCCGCCGCCGCCATGCGCGTGCCCGAAACCGTGACCGCCGAAATGACCGCCGCCATGATGGCCACCCCCGTGCCCACCGCCATGCCCGCCCCCGTGCCCACCGCCATGGCCGCCTTTCGCCAGTACCGCTCCCGCCAGCATGCAGGCAAATGCCACCGCGGCAATTCGAATGACCGGTCGCACCATTGTACCCTCCCGCGCAGGACCCGGCCATAAGGCGTCGGAACTGGCGGGAATTGGAACCGGCAGGACTGCCGAAAGTTCCCGGTCGTTAGCTGCGCAGACTCTACGCCTCCGGAACAATCTTGCCGGGGTTGAAGATGTTTTGCGGATCGAGCGCCTTTTTCAGCGCCCGCATCGCGTCGATCGCCTCGGGGCCGAGCTCCGCCTTGAGATATTTCTGCTTGCCCTGGCCGATGCCGTGCTCGCCGGTGCAGGTGCCGTCCATCGCCTGCGCGCGCTCGACCAGCCGATGCATGAACTCCTCGCCGCGGGCCATCTCGTCGGCATCGTTGGTGTCGCAGACCAGCGAGCAGTGGAAATTGCCGTCGCCGACATGGCCGACGATCGGCGACAACAGGTTGAGACGCTTGAGATCTTCCTCGGTCTCGCCAACGCATTCGGCAAGCCGCGAGATCGGCACGCAGACGTCGGTCGCGACCACACCGATGCTGTCGCCCGGCCGTAGCGCCTTCACCGACCAATAGGCGTCGTGCCGCGCCTGCCACAGTTTTGTGCGATCCTCCGGCTTGGTGGTCCAGGAGAAGTCGCCGCCGCCGCAGTCTTTTGCGATCTCGCCGAAGGCCTTGGACTGTTCGCCGACCTCGATCTCGCTGCCGTGGAATTCCATCAGCAGCAGCGGCGTTTCCGGCAGCGTCAGCTTCGAATAGGCGTTGCAGGCCCGCACCTGCGCGGCGTTGAGCAGCTCGATGCGCGCCACGGGAATGCCGGTCTGGATCGCCAGGATCACGGCCTGACACGCCCCGTCCACGGTCTCGAACGACACCGCGCCGGCCGCGATCGTATCGGGGATGCCGCGCAGGCGGATGGTCAGTTCGGAGATGATGCCGAGCGTGCCCTCGGCGCCGACGAACAGATGCGTTAGGTCGTAGCCGGCGGATGATTTCTTCGCGCGCGTGCCGGTCGTGATGATCTCGCCGTCGCCTCGGACCACCTTCAGCGCCAGCACACTGTCGCGCATTGTGCCGTAGCGCACCGCGTTGGTGCCGGAGGCGCGCGTCGAGGCCATGCCGCCGAGCGAGGCGTCGGCGCCGGGGTCGATCGGGAAGAACAGGCCCTGGTCGCGCAGATGCTCGTTGAGCGCCTTGCGGGTGACGCCGGGCTGGATCACGCAGTCGAGGTCCTCGGCATGCACCGCGAGCACCTTGTTCATGTCGCGCAGGTCGATGCAGATTCCGCCGGCGGGTGCGTTGACCTGGCCCTCGAGCGAGGTGCCGGTGCCGAAGGCGATGACGGGCACGCCGTTTGTCGCGCAGATCCGCACCACGTCCTGGATGTCGGCGGTCTCCTGCGCCATCACCACGCCGTCCGGCGGCTGGTTCACGAGCCAGGTGGTGGTGTGGCCGTGCTGCTCGCGGACGGCCTGCGAGGTGATGAGGCGGTTGCCGAACTGCGCGGCAAGCTGCTCCAGCGCGTTCGCGAGGGCTTTCGGCGCCGGCCGCGGCGGATTATTGGTGATGGTCGTACCCACGGACGTTCCTCCCGACGAGACGAACCGTGGCAAAGGACATCTCACCGGTCAAGTCAAGCGACCGGACGCATAGCTGGGGAAGGACACATGCCGGAGACTGCTGCCACAACGATCGAGGGCGCGCCGTTCCGCGCCTTGATCATGCAGATCGAGCCGCAATGGATCGACTACAACGGCCACCTCAACATGGCCTATTACAACGTGATGTTCGACCGCGCGATCGACCAGATGTGGCTGACGCTTGGGATCGGGCCGGGCTACATGAAGGAGCGCGGCGGCTCGACCTTCACCGCGGAATGCCATGTGCGGTATTTGCGCGAAATCCACCTCGGTGATCCCGTGCAGGTCTCGGTCTGGCTGCTGGAAGCCGACGACAAGCGGCTTCACACCTTCCAGGAGCTGCGGCACGCGACCGAAGGCTGGTTGTCGGCAACCTCCGAAAACATGTCGCTGCACATCGACATGGGCTCACGAAAGGTGGCGGCGTTTCCGCCAGACATTCGCGAGCGCATTGCGGCGGTGGTCAAGGCTCATAGCGCCATGCCGCGGCCCGAGGGCATCGGACGGAACGTGGCGATGCCCTCGAAGCGGTAAGGGTCTAACCTCCTCATCCTGAGGAGCCCGCAAAGCGGGCGTCTCGAAGGATGCAAGGCCACAGCCGGGCCTTCATGGTTCGAGACGCGCGTTCCGCGCTCCTCACCATGAGGATCACATGGCTAAACCCTGTTACGACCCCGTGCCAGACCGACAACGGCCGAGACCAGGAACAGCACGACCGCGATGAAGAAGATGATCTTGGCGATTTCGATCGACGCGCCGGCGAGGCCGCCAAAGCCCAGGATACCGGCGATCAAGGCGATAACCAGAAACGTCACAACCCAGCTAAGCATGATCCGAACCTCTGTTTCGATGTCTGTCTGCGATCGGCGCGGCTGACGCGCCTCACTTGCAGAACCAATCGCCAACTCGGAACAATGGTTCCGGGCCGCTGGGGCCGGAAATTCGCCTGACCCGCAGGAACAAATTGGCTTTCCGCGCACGTGGAAAACCCCCGTCCGCGGCCCCATATAGGGACCAATCCCTGTTAAGAAGGCTGCCCTTTCACCACCCCGCGGTGCCAACGTGGGGCAAATGATTCGCATGACCGAGCCGAGCAAGATCACGTCCCAGAGCGTCCCCGACCACCAGCCCGCAGCCGGCGGCATCGCCGCGCGTGCGCGCGCCTCGGTGGGCCCGCAATACCTGTCCGGGCTCAATCCGGAGCAGCGCGAGGCGGTGGAGACGCTGGACGGCCCGGTTCTGGTGCTGGCCGGCGCCGGCACCGGCAAGACCCGCGTGCTGACCACGCGCATCGCCCATATCCTGAGCCAGGGCCGCGCCCGCCCCTCCGAAATCCTGTCGGTGACCTTCACCAACAAGGCCGCGCGCGAGATGAAGCATCGGCTCGGCCAGATGCTCGGCCATGCGGTGGAAGGGATGCCGTGGCTCGGCACCTTCCACTCCATCGGCGGACGCATCCTGCGCACCCACGCCGAACTGGCGCAGCTCAAGTCGAACTTCACCGTGCTCGACGTCGACGATCAGGTGCGGCTCTTGAAGCAGCTGCTGCAAGCCGACCACATCGACGACAAGCGCTGGCCCGCGCGCATGCTCGCCGGCCTGATCGACGGCTGGAAGAACCGCGGCCTGACACCGTCGCAGGTGCCGTCGGGCGAAGCCGCCGTGTTCGCCAACGGCAAGGGCGGCAAGCTCTATGCGAGCTACCAGGAGCGGTTGAAGATTTTGAACGCCGCCGATTTCGGCGATCTGCTGCTCGAGGACATCCGCATCTTCCGCGAGCATCCGGATATCCTGCGGCAGTATCAGCAGCGCTTCAAATTCATCCTGGTCGATGAGTATCAAGACACCAACGTCGCGCAGTATCTGTGGCTGCGGCTATTGTCGCAGGCACCGACGAAGCCAACCTCGCCCACTGTCATTCCGGGGCGGCTCGAAGAGCCGAACCCGGAATCCGGAGATGAGTCTGCCGTTCGAGATTCTCAGGTGCGCGATCGCGCACCGGAGTTCGATGCTACGCATCGCCCCGGAATGACGGAACTCGCTGCCCCCCACGTCAAGAACATCTGCTGCGTCGGCGATGACGACCAGTCGATCTATGGCTGGCGCGGCGCGGAGGTCGACAACATCCTGCGCTTCGACCATGATTTTCCCGGCGCCAAGGTCATCCGCCTCGAGCGCAACTACCGCTCGACCGGCCACATCCTCGCCGCCGCCTCGCACCTGATCGCCCACAACGAGGGCCGGCTCGGCAAGACGCTGCGCACCGAGGACCATGACGGCGAGAAGGTCACGGTGACGGGCTCGTGGGATTCGGAAGAGGAAGCCCGCGGCATCGGCGAGGAGATCGAGCAGATCCAGCGCCAGGGCGACAAGCTCAACGAGATCGCGATTCTCGTTCGCGCCTCCTACCAGATGCGCGAGTTCGAGGACCGCTTCGTCACGCTCGGCCTGCCCTATCGCGTCATCGGCGGCCCGCGCTTCTACGAGCGCGCCGAAATCCGCGATGCGTTGGCCTATCTGCGCGTCATCAATTCACCGGCCGACGATCTCGCCTTCGAGCGCATCGTCAACACGCCCAAGCGCGGCCTTGGCGATGCCACCGTGCAGATGCTGCACGATCACGCCCGCAAGCGCCGCATTCCGCTGTTCGAAGCGGCGCGCGCGGTGGTCGAGACCGACGAGCTGAAGCCGAAGGCGCGCGGCTCGTTGCGCGACGTCGTCGCCCAGTTCGACCGCTGGCGCGCCCAGCGCGAGGTCACGTCGCACACGGATCTCGCCCAGATCGTGCTCGACGAGAGCGGCTACACCGAGATGTGGCAGAAGGACCGTTCGGCCGACGCCGCGGGCCGGCTCGAAAACCTCAAGGAGCTGGTGCGCTCGATGGAGGAGTTCGAGAACCTGCAAGGGTTTTTGGAGCACATCTCGCTGGTGATGGACCGCGACAGCGGCGCCGATGAGGACGCGGTGTCGCTGATGACGTTGCATTCGGCCAAGGGGCTGGAATTCGACAACGTGTTCCTGCCGGGTTGGGAAGAAGGCTTGTTTCCGAGCCAACGGACGCTGGACGAACAGGGCCGCGCCGGCCTTGAGGAAGAGCGCCGGCTCGGTCATGTCGGCCTGACCCGGGCCCGCCGCCGCGCCAAAATCTATTTTGCCACCAATCGGCGGATCCATGGCACCTGGTCGACCACGATCCCCTCGCGCTTCCTCGACGAATTGCCCGCGGCCAATGTCGAGATCACGGAATCCAAGGGCGGCTCGGCCTGGGGCGGCACTGGCGGCTACGGCGCCTCCCGCTTCGACGACATGGAAGCGTTCGGCTCCACCTATTCGACCCCCGGCTGGCAGCGCGCCCAGGCCAATCGCAATCGCGGCGGCGGCGGGGGCGGCAATGGCGGCCGCGGCAGCTTCGAGGAACAGGCCTCGTCGTTTTCGTCCCAGTCGTCCTCGCCCGATTTCGGCAGCTTCTCCTCGCGCCGTCGGGGGCCCCTGACGATCGAGGGCGAGCTGGTGGCCAAATCCACCGGCACGACCTCGGAATTCTCGCTCTCCGACCGCGTCTTCCACCAGAAATTCGGCTATGGCCGCGTCACCAAGATCGACGGCAACAAGCTCACCATCGCCTTCGACAAGGCGGGGGAAAAGAAGGTCGTGGACAGTTTTGTGCAGCGGGCGTGAGGCCTGCATGCCGCACTACATTGCCATCATCGAGGACGCCGGCCCGGACGAAGCCGTCGGCGTGTGGTTTCCCGACCTGCCCGGCTGCATTTCCGGCGGCGACGACGTCGATGAGGCCCTGGAGAATGCGCCCGAGGCACTCGCGTTCTATGCACAGGAACTGATCGCGGACGGCCGCCAGCTTCCCCCGCCGCGGACATTGGACGAGCTCAAGGCCGACCCTGATGTGGCCGACGACCTCGCGAAGCACACGGTCGCCCTGATCGAATGGCCGCCCCTCACTGAGGCCACGGAGTGAGGACTGTTCGCCGCACTGGTCGGACTCTCGACACTTCTCGCCCGAACGCCTCTTGACCCCCGCGAACTTCCCCGTATCAGATGCGGCCATGGTCCGGGGCTCCATCACACTGATCTTGCTGGCATTGGGTATGCCGTCGCTTGCGGCGGCGGAGACCATGAGCTTTGGCGATGCGATCGGGCTGCTGGCGAAAAGTTGCGGCGCGGAAATCGTCGCCAATTGCCGCGGCGTCAACCCGGATTCGACCCGCCTGAAGGAGTGCCTGTCGCGCAACCGCGACGTGCTCTCGCAGCAGTGCCAGAGCGACTATCTCGGCGCCTTCGATGCGATCCAGAAGCGCGTCGCTGCCCGCGTCACGGTGGCGAACGCCTGCCAGCGCGAGATCGTCAAGGTCTGCGGCGGCTCGACCAAGGAGACCAGCAAGGCGGTCCCCTGCCTGATCTCGACGCCCAAGGGCATCAGCAACAACTGCCTGAAGGCCGTCGACGACGCGGGGTATCGGTGATGCCAGCGAACAGGCTTACCACCGCCGGAATATGCATCGCGCTTGGCCTCGCTTTGCTCGCGGGCACAGCCGAGGCGCAGACGGCGCCGCCGACCCGCGACGACATCGTCGGCAAGCTCAACCATTTCGAACAGCCCGCCGAGATCGATATCCCCGCGCTGAAGCTGCAGGTGATGGAGCGGGCCAAGGCCAGGATCAAGAACGATCCGGGTCCGGTGAACCGGCCGTTGATCGCGCCTGATCTGGCCAGTTTGCCGACGTTCACCGCGCAGATCCAGTTCGACGCCGACACTCCGATCATCCAGCCGGCGTCCTACCAGACCGTCGGCCGCCTCGCCGACGCGCTGGTCCATGCCGCGCTGCTGCCCTACACGTTCCTGATCGTCGGCCACGTGGAATCCAACGCGAAGACGCGCGAGGCCAACGCGATCCTGAGCCAGCGCCGGGCGGACGCGATTCGCGACGTGCTGGTGAACACGTTCAAGATCTCGACCAAGCGGCTGCATCCGATCGGCCTCGGCGAGGAGCAGTTTCTCGACCGCGCCAAGCCAAGCTCAGTCGTCAACGGCCAGTTGCAAATCCTGACCTATGCCAAGGTACCGGAGGAAGCGCCTGCGCATCCGGCTGCGACACCTGCGCCTGCGGCGAAAAAGCCCGCTAGGAAGCACTGAGCGGACGCGCCACGGCGCCCGACGGAACCCTTTGAAGTCCCGATCGTTTTGTGACCTGTCTCACAGCGCGACAGCGCGGCTTCGCGCGACAATCGCGCCGGTTTGTGCACCGCCCTATCAGGTGCTATACGCTTTTTTCGTCCTCCCCGACCCCATGCTGCACGAGACCGAGATGGCCAGTTATTTTCAACACCAACTGGCCGACTACGTCGAATATCATCGCGATCCCTGGAACTGCGCGATGCACGTGGTCGGCATCCTCTTGCTCTTCACCGGTGCTGTGCTGCCGCTGACGCAGGTGCATTTCCCGCTGTTCGGGATCGAGGTCAGCCTGGCCGTAATTCTTGCCCTGCCGGTGCTGGTCTACTGGCTGATGCTGGACGCCGGGATCGGGCTCGGCATCCTCGCCGCGATGATCATGCTGCTTTTGGTCGCAACCGCGATCGGCAATCAGGTCTCGATCGTCATGATGTGGTCGATTTTTGCGGTGCTGATCGGACTTGGCGTCACTGCGCAGATCGTCGGCCACAAGGTTTTCGAGGAGCGGCAGCCGTCGATGGTCGACCACCCCACGCATTTCCTGCTTGGACCGATGTTTGTCATGGCAAAATTATTCATTGCATTGGGCTTCCGTCGCGACCTTGCCGCGATTCTGGCGCCTGTTCCGACCAATTCCCTTTCAACCCGATAGTTCTAGACGCGAAACAGCAAACCTTCTGCATGGCTCTCGTACTGGTTACCGGTGGCAGCGGCTTCATCGGACATCATCTCGTAGAAGCGCTCCGCGCCCGTGGGCAGCGGGTGCGTGTTCTCGATGTTCGTGCGCCGGCCACGCCGTATGCCGACGTTGAATATGCCCGTGGCTCGGTGCTGGACGGCGCCGCGGTCGGTGCCGCGATGGCGGGTGTGGATCAGGTCTATCACCTCGCCGGCCTGCCCGGCATGTGGGTCGCCGACAAGCAGGCCTTTCACGATGTCAATTGCCGCGGCACCGAGATCATGCTCGCGGCCGCGATGAAGCGCGGGGTCTCGCGCTTCCTGCACTGCTCGACGGAATCGATCCTGTTCCCCTATTCCGACCTCAACGGTGTTCCCGCCGAAGAGGCGCTGCAGCCGGCCGATGCGATGCCGGGCGCCTACACGCGGTCGAAATCGCTGGCCGAGCATTGCGCCGCGAAAGCCGCAGCCGCAGGCTTCCCGCTGGTGATCGGCACCCCGACCATGCCGATCGGTGCCGCCGATCATAATCTGACGCCGCCGACCGCGATGCTGTGGTACTTCCTGCAGAAGAAAGTGCAGCCGCATCTCGACTTCCCGGTCAATCTCGTCGACGTCCGCGACGTCGCCATGGGCCTCGTGCTGACCATGGAACGCGGGCGTAACGGCCAGCGCTACATCCTCGGCGGCGACTGCGTCAGGCTCGGCCAGATTCTGCGGATGATGTCCGCGATGAGCGGCCGCCGGCAATTCCCGGTCGTCGTTCCCGGCAAGATGGCCGAGCTGTCGGGCATCATGCTCGAATATCTCTCCGATCGTATCACGCGCCGGCCGCCCAACGGCACTGCCGAGGGCGTGCGCATCGCGCTCGCCGCTAGCGACCTCTCGATCGGCAAGGCGCGCACCGAGCTCGGCTACGCGCCGCGCCCGATCGAGCCGGTCCTGCGCGAAACCATCACCCATCTTCTCGCCCGCGGCGGCGCGCTTGCCTCCGGCGCCATCGAGCATCACGCGCTCTCCTCGCGCGCCAGCTGAGCTGCCGCCCAACCCAAAGAACCTTTCCGCATGTCCTTCGATTTCAGCAAGCTTCTCTCGGTCGCCTGGGGTGGTTGGACCACGACCTGGCCGACGCAACTGCTCGCCCTGATCTGGCTCGCCTGGCTCGCAAGCTGGGTCGGCGCCTCGTTCTGGCAGGGCCGTACCCAGAAGCAGGTGATGACGCTGGAGTCCGGCCGCTATCGCATCCCGATCCTGGTCGGCGGCATCCTGTTCACGCCCTGGACCGCCGAGGTGCTCGGTGAGAAGCCGCTCTGGGTGTTCAGCAATAGCGCCGTCTACGTCGTGGCGCTGATCGTGCTGGCCGGCATCTCCTTCACATGGTGGGGACGGCTGCATCTCGGACAGTTCTGGTCCAACACCATCACCCACAAGCAAGACCACCGCGTCATCGACACCGGCCCGTACGGCATCGTGCGCCATCCGATCTACACCGGCCTGATCCTCGGCATGCTGGTGACCGGCATCGCGGTCGGCACGGTCACTGCGATGCTCGGCGCGATCCTGATCTCGCTCGGCATGTGGCAGAAGGGCCGAATGGAAGAAGTGTTCCTGTCCAAGGAGCTCGGCGAAGACGCCTACGGCGCTTATTGCCGCCGCGTGCCGATGATCATCCCGTTCCTGTCGCCGCGGTAAGAGCGGGTATCGCTTCAACGCTGTCATCGCAAGCGTAGCGCAGCTGCACCTCCGGAGTCGTCCTGGCGAAAGCCAGGACCCATTACCCCAGGGAGCGGTTTGGCGAGGATTGCCCGGAACTGAGGTCGCACGCAATCGATGGATTCCGCGGTATGGGTCCTGGCTTTCGCCAGGACGACGTTGAGGAAGCTGTGTGCGCAACACATCGGCCCCCTGCTGCCAGGAACCCCTGCTGCCTGCGCCCGTTAGCCCCTCGATACCTGCCACCACTCGCAGAGCATCGAGCCATGTCCGACGCCTACGATTATTTTCGCGAGCACGCGATCGCCGCCGTCCGCAAGGCGCGGGCGCTGCCGCCCGGGCGGCCGAAGCAGAAGCAGCGCACGGTGGCGCGCGTCTATCATCTCCTGTCCAGGGAGGCCGCGCTGGCGCCGAACGTTCATCATCTGGATGATTTCCGCACGGCGCGACGGCTAGAGCAACAGATCGGCCGCTGATCCCCGGGCAGCCTGCCGGGATTCGTCCCATGCAAATTCGAACGGCTGCCATTCCACGGGAATAGAGCCCCGCGGCGCTCCACACAGGTTGACGTCTGGCCCGTCAGCCCGTTGGATGCGCGCGCAAATAGGGGCCTCTCATGACGTTTTCCAGCATCTTTGCGCAGTTCGTTGCGCTTCTCGGCGGCATCGCCCTGCAATGGCGGAAGCTGTCGGGCACCGTGCCTGCGCCGGCCTGGGGCCAGTCGCCCGCTATTCCCGAAGCCAAGCCGCAGGGCGCCATCCCGACACTGAAGATGCCGACGGCGCGGGGCTGGAGCGAAGGACAGAAGCCGACGGTCGCACCCGGGCTCAAGGTCAATGCGTTCGCGACCGGCCTCGACCATCCGCGCTGGATCGAGGTGCTGCCCAATGGCGATGTGCTGATCGCGGAGGCGACGCAGATCGCGGGGGCGCCGCGGTCCGTGTTTCATTACGCGATGCAGGCAACGATGCGGCGCGCCGCCGCGCTCGGCGTCAGTGCCAACCGCATCACGCTGCTGCGCGACAAGGATGGCGACGGCGTCGCGGAGTATCGCGGCGCGTTCATGGAAAATCTCAGCCAGCCGTTCGGCATGGCGCTGGTCGGCGACACCTTCTATGTCGGCAACACCGACGGCGTGATGGCCTTCCCGTACGTGGCGAACGCCGATCGCATTACCGCGCCGGGCAAGCGCCTCACCAATTTCAAGCCAAGCGGCCACTGGACCCGCAGCCTGCTCGCAAGCCCCGACGGCAAAAAACTCTATGCCGGCGTCGGCTCGCTCAGCAACATCGCCGAGATGGGCATGGAGGTCGAGGAAGGCCGCGCCGCGGTCTACGAACTCGACCTCGTCGCCGGCACGCACCGCATCTTCGGCGCCGGCCTGCGCAATCCCGTTGGTCTTGCCTGGGAGCCGACGACCGGTGTGCTTTGGACCGTCGTCAACGAGCGCGACGGCCTCGGCGACGAAACGCCGCCGGACTATCTGACCTCGGTGCGCGACGGCGGCTTCTACGGCTGGCCCTATTGCTACTGGGGCAAGACGGTTGACGAGCGCGTGCCGCAGGATCCGGCGATGGTCGCCAAGGCGCTCACGCCGGACTACGCGCTCGGCGGCCACACCGCTTCGCTCGGCCTGTGCTGGATGCCGGCGGGCACGCTGCCTGGCTTCCCCGACGGCATGGCGATCGGCCAGCACGGCTCGTGGAATCGCAGCACGCTGTCTGGCTACAAACTGGTGTTCATCCCGTTCGAGAACGGAAAGCCTTCGGGTCCCGCACGCGACATCCTGTCCGGCTTCCTGGCACCCGACGAAAAGGAATCCTACGGCCGCCCGGTCGGCGTCGTGATCGGTCCTGACAAGAAGTCGCTGCTGATGGCCGACGACGTCGGCAATGTGATCTGGCGTGTCACCGGCGCTTGAAGGTTATGTTCCAACACTGAGCGTGGCGCGCTGCTTGCGGAGCAGGGCGATCACGGACAGCGCCGTAATCAACCCGGTCTTGGGATTCTCGGACGGGATATTCTCGATTGACATCGAGAAGCGCGCCGAATCCGCCTCGACCTCGATGCGGTGAACATTGCGCGTCACGGTCGGGTCGGCCCAGATTTGCACCTGGGTGCGATCCGGCCCGACGCCCGCGAGCGACAGCGCGACCGCGACGTTGAGATTGGCCGGAAAGCCTTTTGCGGCCTCGCGCGCCGTGCCTTCGAACAGCTTCAGCGGCTCGCGCAGATTGTCGATATCGATGTTGTTCTGGACGATGAACGGCGCGCCCTTCAAGCCGTCGATCGGCTTGCGCGTCACCATCCTCACCGAATGAATGGTGCCGATCGCAGCCGCGTTGACGGCGTCGAGTCCGATCAGCGCGCCGGTCGGCACGAGGATGCGGCCGCCATTGGCGCGGGCGAGATCGACAAGATCGAAATTGTCGAGCAGCCCGCCGACACTGACGACGACCGCGGCCCTGCCGCGTTTCACCGCGGGCTCGACGATCGCACGCAGTTGGCTGCTCGGCGCGCATTCGACCACGATGTCGGCGGCGTCGCCGAGTTGGTCGAGCGGCAGGACGGATGGCGGACGACGCAGGCTGGCGAGGAACGTCTGATGCTTTGCGGGATCGCGCACCGCCACGGCAGAGAGCGTCAATCCTTCGATGCCCTGATCGAGCGCGGTCGCGATCTTGGTGCCGATCGAGCCGAGCCCCGCGATGGCAACCCGCAATTCGTTCGAAGCTCTCCGTTCCGTCATCGCATCACCCTTCTCGCCCAGCCGATGTCATAGCGCCTCAGGCGTCCCGCGCATAGCTGCGCAGGCGCGCCTCGAGCACGGACAGCATCGCGTCGCGGGCCGGGTCACGCGAGCCGCGCAGCCATGCGGCAGCGAGCGGCAGCCGGCCGACGGGTCCGATCTGCTTTGGCCGCAGCGGCACGAAGCGCACGCCGGATACCGCCATCCGGGTGGACCAACGCGGCACGATTGCGACACCGAGCCTGGTTGCGACGAGATTGATGATGGTCTGCTTCTCGTCGGCGACCTGCACGATGCGCGGCGTGAGGCCAGCCTGCTCGAACAGTTTCATGGTGAGGTCGTGGCTGTGCGGCCGCGAGCGGCGATCAGGCACCAGCATCGCCTCCTCGGCAATCTCAGCCAGCGTGATCGACTTGCGTTTGGCCAGCGCGTGGCGCTGCGGGAATGCCACGATGGCTGTTTCCTGCAGCAGATCGCGGAATTCAAGCCGCTTGTCCGGCTGGGCCGGCGGACGCACGAAAGCGAGATCGAGCGCACCGGTCAGGATCTTTGGCAGCAGCCGGACGGTCTTGTCCTCGAGAAGCTGCACCGCAATGTCAGGATGTTTTGCACGGAAGTCGCGCAAGAGCGCCGGCAACAACCCGGCCGCAGCACTGTCGATGGCGCCGACCCGGAGTTTTCGAGCAGCCCCTGCGCGCGTGCGATTGCGCAGATTGCTCTCGACCGCCTCGACGCGGGCGAGGATGGCACGGGCATCGCGCAGCAGCATTGCGCCATCTTCCGTCAGCGACACCGCCCGCGTCGTCCGCGCGAACAGCCGCGTATCCAGATCCTGCTCCAGCAGCTTAATCTGGCGGCCGAGTGCGGAGGGCAGCATCTGGAGATGCTGCGCCGCGCGGCCGAAATGCAACTGCTCGGCCGCCGCCACGAAGCATCGCAACTGATGCAATTCCATTCACCGGTCCTCTGATCCTGTGACGGAATTATATCATTTTTTTGTATAAACCAGTGTCGATTGAGTCCCTGCCCCTCCCCGCCTAGGTTCCGTAGCGTCACGCAATCCCACCGACATCTGGACGGAGCACTTCATGCGCACCCATTCGATTGCAGCGATCCCCGCCGACGGCATCGGCCCCGAGGTCATCTCCGCCGGCGTTCGCGTGCTGGAGGCGCTGGCCAAACGTAGCGGCGATCTCGCCTTCAACATCAAGACGTTCGACTGGGGTTCGGACTATTACAAGAAGCACGGCGTCATGATGCCGGCCGACGGCCTCGCGGAGCTCAAGAAATTCGACGCGATCTATTTCGGCGCGGTCGGTGCGCCCGACGTGCCCGATCACATCACGCTGTGGGGCCTGCGGCTACCGATCTGCCAGGGCTTTGACCAATACGCCAATGTGCGGCCGACCAAGATCTTGCCGGGCGTCGCCTCGCCGCTGCGCAATGTCGGCGTCGGCCACCTCGACTGGGTGATCGTGCGCGAGAATTCGGAGGGCGAGTATGCCGGCATGGGCGGCCGCGCCCACAGGGGTCTCCCGGAAGAGGTCGGCACCGAGGTCGCGGTGTTCACCCGCGTCGGCGTGACGCGGATCATGCGCTATGCATTCGAGCTCGCCCGGTCGCGTCCGCGCAAATTCCTGACCGTGGTGACCAAGTCGAACGCGCAGCGCCATGGCATGGTGATGTGGGACGAGATCGCCGCCGAGGTCGCGGCCGAATTCCCTGATGTGACCTGGGACAAGATGCTGGTCGACGCCATGACGGTGCGCATGACGCTGCATCCGAAGAGCCTCGACACCATTGTCGCGACGAATTTGCACGCCGACATCCTCTCCGACCTCGCCGGGGCGCTGGCGGGCAGCCTCGGCGTCGCGCCGACCGCCAATATCGATCCGCAGCGCCGCTTCCCCTCGATGTTCGAGCCGATCCACGGCTCGGCCTTCGACATCACCGGCAAGGGCATCGCCAATCCGGTCGCGACGTTCTGGACCGGCGCGCAGATGCTGGAGCATCTCGGCGAGAAGGACGCGGCGGTGCGGTTGATGGCGGCGGTGGAGAAAGTATGTGCAGCCGGCGTGCTGACGCCCGATGTCGGTGGCACGGCGACGACGAAGGACGTGACGGACGCCGTGATCGAGGCGATCCACGGATCGAACGCGTAGTCCGAGGTGCGTCTCCCTCCCCGCCCGTTCTTGCGGCGAGAGGGTTAGGGAGGCGCGGGGGATTCCAAAAAATTTTGGACCCCCTCTTGAAACCAAAACAGGCTTTTTTTATTTTTCCGCTGCCGCCGAGAGGTGGCGTTCCCGACGCCTGGTGGGTCGGGAAGCTGAGACGGGCACCGGTCGTGTCCGGTGTCGTTCGTATCCATTTTGCTCCTTGGAGGATCTGGCTATGCGCACTTACGACTTCTCTCCCTTGTGGCGTTCGACCGTTGGTTTCGACCGCCTTTTCGACCTCGTTGAAACGGCACAGCGTGCCGGCGAGGACAACTATCCCCCCTACAACATCGAACGCATCGGCGAGGATCGCTACCAGATTTCGCTTGCGATTGCGGGCTTTGCACCCAACGAGGTCGCGGTGACGGCCGAGCAGAACGCGGTGACCGTCGAGGGAAACAAGCCGGACAGGACCGAACGCGAATATCTCTACCGGGGCATTTCCGCGCGGCCGTTCAAGCGGCAGTTTAACCTGGCCGATTATGTTCAGGTGCACAGCGCCTCGTTCGAGAACGGCCTGCTCAAGATCGAACTGGTCCGGGAAATCCCTGAAGCCATGAAGCCGCGGCGAATTGCCATCAATGCCGCGCCGTCCGGCAACGTGCATCAACTCGAGGGCAAAGCCGCCTGAATTTGGTCTGTCGGAGACCCGGTGATTCCGCCCGATCGTCGGGCGGGATCGACCATGGCCTTCGACCGCGCACCCGAATGCAAGTCAGAGGTTTAAAGAAAGGAGGAGGACCTCTCATGCTCGATCATGTCGACAACATCATCGATCTGAATGCGATATTGCACCCTGGCTCTGTCTATGATCATCCCCGCGACGTCCTAGCCGATCCAAGTCTGTCGATCGGCGAGAAGCGTGCAATCCTCGCGTCCTGGGCTTCGGACGCAGCCAGTATCGCCTCGAGTCCGGCATTGCGCGAACTGCCCGGCTCGGGCAAAGCCGTCACCATCGACGAAATTCTGGAAGCGCTCGCGAGCCTCGACCACCATCCGAAAGGACCTCCGGGTGGCAAGCCGGTCCGCACGCGATCGGTCGAACGAACCGGCCTCGCAGCCTAGGCAACGACAGCTCGACGGGGATTGCGATGAGGGTTGATGAAGAGCTGGCCTTGTTGCGCGGCCACCGCAGCAACATCAGCCGCTATCAGCGGCTGCTCAAGACCGAGCTGACCGAGTTCGAACGGCGGTTCATCGAGAGACGTGTGTCCGAGGAGCGCTCGGCGATCGAGAAGCTCGCGGTCTCCGCCTTTCCGCTCACCTTTCAGGCTCCGAACCGGGCAATGGGGAACGCAATCACGCGCCCGACGGCGAGCAGCCACGGCTAATCGACATGCCCGAACAGCTCCCGACATTCGAAGCGTTCCTGAAGAAATGCGGTCGCAGGACGTGGCGGTGGCGTGTCTGCACGACGGAAGGGCGCCTGGTCATGCACGGCTTCGAAAATGGCCGACCCGCTGCCAAATATGCGGCTGAAAGAGCATTGTTTCTGATGCTTCTCGCCGCGCCCTATCGCCCGGCGGGCCGGGCTTCCACCACGGCTCGCTCCTCCTTGGCGACATCCGCATCAAGATGGCTGCCGCGGCACAAGATGCGTGAATGACAGAGGCCGCGAGGGATGGTGCCTGGCAGCAGCCAAGCTCCATCCCGGCCAACTCCGTTGCTGACCGCTTACCGCCGTCCCGGCGGTGGCGTCGCCATGGCGGCTGTCGGGTCCGGCGGCGTCAGGTGGCGCGGGACGATGATGGACTGGCCGGGGGTAAGCGTTGCGTTCTCCGGCAACGAATTGCTCTGCGCCAGCGACCACAACGGCACGCGATTGGCTGCCGCGATGCTCTCCATGGTGTCGCCCCGGCGCACCGGTAGTCGCACGCCACTGTCCCACAATTCGACCAGCGTATTCGCCGGCACGAGATAGCGTAGCGGCACGGCATCCACCTGCGTCTGGGGCGGGATGCGCGGCAACTGCGTGACCATATCGACGATCTGACGGTGGATGTCGTCGGACTTCTCGATGTTGATGTGGCTGACCCGCGCGTTCTCCTTCAGGTCATAGCTCGCATAGTGACCGCGATAGCCCGGCACCGCGACCACGTTGCCGCCGCCGAGCACGCTGTCGGAGAGATAGATGTTGATGAAGCGCTCGACATTGAGCGGCACGTCGCCGGTCGCGTGCGCGGGATCGATGGTGATGACGAGGCTGATCGGGATGTTCTCCTTGGCCGCCATCTCCGAGATGACGATCGAGCAAAGCCCGCCCATCGAATGCCCGATCAGCACGATCGGCGCCGGCGTTTCCTTGTAGCTGGAGATGGCGCGGTCGCCGATCCATCGGCAGATGGTGAATTCATAGACGTTGGCCGAAAAGCCGGCCTGCGTCAGCTTCTCTTCGAGCCGGTCCATGCCGGTGGAGAAGAACGGCCCCATGGCGCCCCGAAACAGGTAGATTTTCGGCGGCGGCAATGGCTCAAACGGTACGGGCGGTGGTGCGGCGGGTGCGGCCGCGGCGGGCTTCGTCTTGGCAGGTGAGGCAACGGCCGTCCCGGTGCTTAAGGCGAGCAGCGCAACGGCTGCCAGCGCGAGAAGTCGCCTCAAATCGATCATCAGTCCAGCAGTCCCACTCCGGGAGGCTGCAGCCTCCCCCAAAGGCGCTTAGTGACGGCCGATTGGGTGGAATTTGGGGCACGGAACCGGGGCTCGATCCGCGCTCATTCCAGCATCTCGACACCCAATCACTGCACGCTCTTGAGCCTGCTGCGGTGGGCAGCCTGTTTCGCGCGGTTGCCGCAGACCGCCATGATGCACCATCGCCGCGCGCGCCTGCGCGTGTGGTCGGCGAACAGCATGGTGCAGTTGTGCCCCTCGCACGCCTTGACGTTGGAAAAGTCCTCGTCGCATACGAACTTCGCCATGGCTTCGCCAACCGGCAGCAATAGCGCTTCCGGCGAGCGCCAGCGCCGTTTCATTCGCAATGCGAGAGCGCCGCCATCGTGAGGCCCGGGCTCGATCCGGCTGAAGGCTTCGTCGCGCTCCAGCAGGCTGTTCAATGGACCGAGCTCGCGCAATGCATCCCTCGTGAGCGGCCGGCCCGCATGCTTGCGCACGAATCCCCTGAACCATTCGCGCAAGGCGCGCGCCTGATCCGCGACCTTGTCCAGCTCGTCCGGCGTGGCGCGGGCCGTCAGCGCGTGCAGATCATCCGGCGGCACCAGCTTTGCCTGCGCCAGCCAGTCGATCAGGCCATGACCACCGTCGATCCAGTCCACCGGCGTATCGACCGGTGTCGCCACCGAGTTGAGAAAGTCGAGGCCGAGCGAGTCGGCGATGAACATGGCGGGCGCGCGATCCATGAGCGGTCCTTGGCCGGTCGGGAGAACATGGACCTACATAACCGGTTAAGGCGCCATTGACAAGTTACGACGATTGGACGTAACCTCTTAGCTAGCTTTAATAGGGTTACTACCAATGGAGAAGGTCATGTCAATCACGTACCGCAGCGCGGATGTCGACGGATTCAGGGTGGCCTATCGCGAGGCCGGCACTGTCGGAGCGCCAAAACTCATGCTGCTTCACGGCTTCCCCAGCGCAGGCCACATGTTTCGCGACCTCATTCCGCTGCTTGCGGACAGGTTTCATATCGTGGCGCCCGACCTTCCCGGCTTCGGCCAATCCGGCATGCCTTCGCGCGAAAGCTTCCGTTACACGTTCGATAGCGTCGCACGCGTGATCGAACGCTTCACCGAGGTGATCGGCTTCGACCGGTTCGCGGTCTACGTCTTCGACTACGGCGCGCCGACTGGTTTCCGGCTTGCGCTCAGCCACCCCGAGCGGATCACGGCGATCATCTCGCAGAACGGCAATGCCTATGAGGATGGCCTTAGCGACAACTGGACTCCGCTCAAGGCCTATTGGCAGGATCCCTCGCCGGCCAATCGCGACGCGCTGCGCGCGCTCCTCACGCCGGAAGCCACGCGCTGGCAGTACACGCATGGTGTTTCCGATCCGATGACCGTGTCACCGGATGGCCAGAACCTCGACAATTTCTACCTTGCGCGCCCGGGCTCGGACGACGTGCAGCTCGACCTGTTCGGCGACTACAAGAGCAACGTCGCGCTCTACCCCGCCTTCCAGGACTATTTCCGCAAGCACAAGCCGCCGTTCCTGGCGGTCTGGGGCAAGAACGATCCGTTCTTCATTCCGCCCGGCGCCGAAGCGTTCAAACGCGACAATCCGAATGCCGTGGTGCAGTTCTTTGACACCGGTCATTTCGCGCTGGAGACGCATGCGAAGGAGATCGCGGACAGCATTCGCGCGTTCCTGACGTAACGGGGGCCGTCCTGCGCGATGTTTACGCCGCCAAGCTCTGCTGATCGCGGAATGCGCTGATCGCCATGTGGACGAGATGCAGCTTGCCCTTGACCGCCGGCGATATGTCGAAGGGATATGCGTCGCTCATCCCAAGCGAGCGGTTGAGTTCGTTGATGCTGCGGGCAAGCGGCATCCACAGGGCCAGGAGTGCCCCGAAGTCGCTCTCGAGATAGGGATCCGTCAGGGTCTGGCGGGCGCGCTCGTCCAGCGACAACGGCAAACCTGCCAGCGAGTCGAGCGTCGACACAATGTGCAGGAAATGCGCGAACGTTTCCGCCCAATCCTCCCAGGGGTGGGACGTGGCGTACTCGCTGATGAAGCCGCTCCGGTCGTATGAACGGTCGGCGCGGCTGTAATAGGAGTTGATCGCGGCCTGATAGTCCTGCGCCTGGTCACCGAAGATCAGCTTGAACGGGGCCTGGAATGTCGTGCCGTCAACGAGCAGGTCCCAATAGAAGTGACCGATCTCGTGCCGGAAATGTCCGAGCAGCGTGCGGTACGGCTCCCGGAATGCCACGCGGCGAGATTCTCGTTCGACATCGTCGGCCTCGGCAAGGTTGAGCGTGATCAGGCCCGAGAGATGCCCGGTCAGGATCGGACTGACCTCGTCCGAGAGAATGTCGAAAGCCAATGGTTCGCCGCTGCGCGATGCGAGCGGAAGCCTGAGGCGGCTGAGATCATAGAGAAGACGGCGCTTGGCTTCCTCCATGCGGCGCCAGAGCATGACGTTTCTGGTGCTGCCGAGGTTCGGAATCGTGCGCGTGAGGCGACACGAGCCGCAATACCAGTCCGCGCCCTCGACACACCGGTTGCAGCCGATGATCTCGCGGTTACGGCAAGCTTGATGGGATGCAAGTTTCGTCATCTCGATACGCGAGGAATCGAACGCCAGCTCGGTGCTGCAATTCGCGCACGCGACGTGCTCGAACGAGACAGGATGGCGGCATGACGGGCACTGAAAAAACTTCACGTGGACTGGCCCCAGACAGACGGCACACCGGAACACCGGCCTGTCAGTTCGAGGAACTCTTAACTCTTGCGACCATCGCGGTTGCCGGCGAGCAACGCCCGCTGCGTTCGCAGCGCGTGCTGTCTCAACAGGCCAGCTCGCGTCGCGCTCAACTGGCTCGATTGAGGCTGCGGCTTTTTCTCAAGGACGTTTTCGGAAACAGGGCGACCGGCCCACGCCCGCTCGGGCTGAACCGCCATGGGGCCGACGTTTCGTTTCCTTGTCATAGTGTGACAACACCAGATCGGGTGCCGAGTTCCCTTCCTCCGACGCGGCAGGTGATCGAGTTTGGCTCTGCAGATACGACAATGCCGCCGTCTGCATGACGGCGGCATTGTCAATTCAGCGGCTTGCGGCGAAGGCTTAGTTCCGGGGAGCCGTTGCCGCCGCCGACCGCGCCGGCCTGGGCGCGCCGGGTTCGGCAACCGGAGCCGGTGCGCGCGAGCGCATGATTGCGGCGTCGATCTCGGCGATCACGCGGCGCTGGATCGCTTCGTTCTTGTCGATCGAGATGTGGCCGACACCGGAGCCGCGGACGTCGACATTGTCGAGCTTGCCGCGAAAACCGTCCGCGCGCTTCACCGGCTCGCCGGGGCCGTCGCCAATATAGATGTTGATGTAGCGTTCGGCGCCGGTCGACAGTTTGGTCTTGAACACGGAGTCGAGCCCGATCGCGAGCTTCACGGGCACGCCAAGACGGTTGAGCTTGGCGATCATGTCCGGCAGCGCGGTTGCGCCGGAGGAGTGCCCGACCAGCACAATGGTCTTGATCCGGCCGGCCTTGTAGGCGGTGGCGGCCTCATCCGCGAGCGAGGACCACGACACGAAATTCGCGACGGTCACCGGGATGCCCTGCGCCTGGAGCCGGGCGCCGATCGTGTCGAGCCCGAGCGAGAAGATGTTGAGCACGCCGCGGAGGAGGTAGACATGCGTGGTCGCGACCGCAGCCTGGCTCGGCGCCGCCTTGACGGTGGTCGGGCTGATGGCAACAGCTGACAGCAGAAGCAGGCCCATCGCCCATGCACGGAGGGCGGACAACTGGCTGGTGCCGGCGGTGTGACGGCCGTTCGGTCTCATCGATCTTTTCCCTGGGAATATGCTTCGGCCGGAATCGTAGCCATGGCCTGCTCGCAGACGCAACAAAGAGCCGCGTGAACGACGATCTTAGCAGCAAGCCGTGACCATCGCGCAACACTTGCTCGAAACCGGCCACGGAAGGGCCTGTTTTGAGGCCATTTTTCTCCGGCTAATTGCAGCCGGGCAAGGGCATTCCTATCTCAGGGCTCCGCTGACCCGTCCTCCCGGCAGGTTCCAGCCTCCCCTCCCCAGCCTTCGCCCCCCTCAGACTTGCGGCCATCATGTCCTCCATCATTTCCGTCGCCAATTTGTCGAAGACCTATGGGTCCGGCTTCAAGGCGCTCAAGAACGTCAATCTCGACATCAAGCGCGGCGAAATCTTCGCGTTGCTCGGCCCCAACGGCGCCGGCAAGACCACGCTGATCTCGATCATCTGCGGCATCGCCAATCCGAGCGAAGGCAAGGTCCTGGTCGGCGGCGAGAACATCCAGACCTCCTATCGCAAAGCGCGCTCGCTGATCGGGCTGGTGCCGCAGGAATTGCACACCGATGCCTTCGAGAGCGTGTGGGCGACGGTGAGCTTCTCCCGCGGGCTGTTCGGCAAGCCGAAGAACCCCGATCATATCGAGAAGGTGCTGAAGGACCTCTCGCTGTGGGACAAGAAGGACAGCAAGATCATCACGCTTTCCGGTGGCATGAAGCGTCGCGTGATGATCGCCAAAGCGCTGTCGCACGAGCCGCAGATCCTGTTCCTGGACGAGCCCACCGCCGGCGTCGACGTCGAGCTGCGCAAGGGCATGTGGGAGGTGGTGCGCACGCTCCAGCAATCCGGCGTCACCATCATCCTGACCACGCACTACATCGAGGAAGCCGAGGAGATGGCCGACCGCATCGGCGTCATCAACAAGGGCGAGATCGTGCTGGTCGAGGACAAGGCGACCTTGATGCAGAAGCTCGGCAAGAAGCGGCTGACGCTGCATCTGCAAGGCAAGCTCGATGCGCTGCCGGAGAGCCTCAGGCATTACGAACTCGACCTCTGCGACGGCGGCGCGACGCTGGTCTACGACTACGACACCAAGGGCGAGCGCACCGGCATCACCAGCCTGCTCGGCGACCTCCGCACCGCCGGCATCCGTTTCAACGATCTCGACACGACGCAATCGTCGCTCGAGGATATCTTCGTCGACCTCGTGAGGGCGTCATGAACTACCGGGCTGTCCGCGCCATCTATCTGTTCGAAATGGCGCGCACCTGGCGCACGCTGCTGCAAAGCATCGTCTCGCCGGTGGTCTCGACCTCGCTGTATTTCGTGGTGTTCGGCGCCGCGATCGGCTCGCGCATCAGCCAGGTCGAGGGCGTCAGCTACGGCACCTTCATCGTGCCGGGCCTGATCATGCTCTCGGTGCTGACGCAGAGCATCGCCAACGCCTCGTTCGGCATCTACTTCCCGAAATTCACCGGCACGATCTACGAGATCCTGTCGGCGCCGATCTCCTATTTCGAGATCGTGCTCGGCTATGTCGGCGCGGCTGCGACCAAATCGATCATCCTCGGCCTGATCATCCTCGCCACGGCCGGCCTGTTCGTGCCGCTGCACATCCATCATCCGGTCTGGATGCTGGCCTTCCTGGTGCTGACGGCGGTGACGTTCAGCCTGTTCGGCTTCATCATCGGCATCTGGGCCGACGGGTTCGAAAAGCTGCAGATGATCCCGATGCTGGTGGTGACGCCGCTGACCTTCCTCGGTGGCAGCTTCTATTCCATCGATATGCTGCCGCCCGCCTGGCGCACGGTGGCGCTGCTCAATCCGGTCGTCTATCTGATCTCCGGCTTCCGCTGGAGCTTCTACGAGATCGCGGACGTCAGCGTATCCGTGAGCATCGGCATGACGACGGCGTTCCTGGTGATCTGTCTGGTCGTGATCTGGTGGATTTTCCGCACGGGGTATCGGTTGAAGAACTGACCCCGGCCGTCATTCCGGGGGCACGCGCGCGCCCCGGAATCGCCAGGGGTTACCGATAGCAGTGGAAGCGGTTGTATCCGTCGTAATAGCCGCGGCAGCGGCGGTGGCCGCGATGGGGAATGCCGAACACACCCTCGACTGCTCCCACGGCCCCGCCAACGCCGGCGCCGACCGCGCCACCGACCACGCCGCCGACAGGACCGGCGATACGGTTGCCTTCATAAGAACCTTCCTGGGCGCCGCGCACGATGCCCTGCGCGTGCCCGGCATGTGGCAGCGACAACAGCGCCAGCGCCATGGCGGCGGCTGCAAACAGCAGGCGGACGGGCAAACCGGCCGGCAATGACGCGGCGGTGATACGGGCTTTGTTCATTTTCGGTCCCAGGGACGGTGTAAGGGGCAATTGGCGGCGAACGCCGCCTGTCGAGGCAGGCATCTTCAACGCCGGGCGCGGCCAAATGGTTGCGCCTTTGTGACGAATTGTCGGCGTTGTGAACGCGTGCCCGCTCGCGAAAATGTCAGCATCGCCACGGGCGGCGCGGCACAAAGCGGCCTTGCTAACGCCCGCCGTCACGTTAACGATGGCCGGGCAGGCCGCTGGAACGAAAGCCGGATTGCAGGCATATTGCACGCCGGGGGACGGAGAGCCGCGGCGCCTAGCGTGAACAGGCCGGAGGCCAGAACTCAGATGCGTTCGTTTTTTATTGCTTTCACCTCCCTGATGCTTTTGAGCGCGGGCGCCGCGCAGGCCAAGGTCGAGATCACCGTCGACAAGGACAATCAGCAGATGACCGTCGCCGTCGACGGCATCGCGCGCTATCACTGGCCGGTGTCGACAGGCATCCCCTCCCGCGAGACGCCGAACGGCGCGTTCCGTGCCTTCCGCATGGAAGAGGACCACTACTCCAAGGAATTCGACGACGCGCCGATGCCGCATTCGATCTTCTTCACCAAGATCGGGCACGCCATCCACGGCACAGACTCGGTCGGCCGGCTCGGCACACCGGCGTCTCATGGCTGCGTGCGGCTGTCGCGGCAGAACGCCTCGACGCTCTACGCGCTGGTGCAGCAGCAGGGCGTGCTCAACACCACGGTGACGCTGACCGGCTCGTCGCAGGTGGCGCTCGCCCGCAACCCGCGCGGCCGCAACCCCACGGCTGTCGCCCGCGCACCGCAGCCGACCGAGGAGCAGTACGCCACATCAGGCGACCCCGTGAATCTCGCACCGACGGCCCAGCCCGCCCGCCGCTACATGCCCCAGGACGACAATTACATCTATCCAGCCGATGGCAGCGACACCGGCACGCGCTACCCGGCGCCGCGTGGCAGCCGCCCGCTCTATGACGCGCAGGTCTACCAGCAGCAGCCGCAGCAATATTACAATCAGGGCAACGGCACCTATTATCAGCCGCAGCCCCGGCAGGTTTACCAACCGCGTGGCTATTACTACCAGAACTGACGCTATCTGGACGCGGCGTTGCCGGGCAATCAAATCAGAAAGCCGCTGCCGCGACGGGCGCTTGCCGCAGTCGACCGCAGGAAATAGCGCCGGCCTGTGCACGGATTGGGCACCGGCCGACGCAAGGAAGCAACAGTCCACAACCTTCGACGCGGCGGCGTTCCGGCCAAATTGACAACCAGGGGGTCGCCCGTATTGTCGTTCCCATTGTTTCTGGGACATGACATGACACGCGAGCAGATTTCGGATTTCTGCGTTACCGCCCTGGCAAATATCCTGCGAATTTCGAGCGACCGCGTCGACATCGGCACGAAATTCAGCCGCCTCGGGCTCGATTCGGCGATGCTGGTCTACCTGATGATGGAACTCGAGGAGAAGCTCGACCTCGAACTATCGACGGACGACTTCTACGACCATCCGACCGTTGAGGCGCTGTCGCGATTTCTCGCCGACAAGCGCGCAATCCGCCCCGCCGCCTGAAGGCGGCTGAAGCCGGCGCAACCCATGGAAACCTTCCGCTCGCTCGTGGCACTGCTGGCCCGGCGTGCGGCGGAGCAGGCCGACGACCGCGTCTATGTCTTCGTCTCCGATCGCGGGATGGAGGAAGCTGCCCTCAGCTTTCGACAGCTGCACGATGCCGCGGGCGCGCTCGCGTTGCGACTGACCGTGGCCGCGCGTCCCGGCGACCGCGCCATCCTGGTGTTTCCGCCCGGCATCGAGTTCATGGTGGCGTTCTTCGGCTGTCTGATGGCCGGCATCATCGCCGTGCCGATGATGATGCCGCGGCGAAACAGCGCGCGCGATGCCAGCGCCGCGATCCTCGCCAATTGCACGCCGGCGGTGGCGCTGACCAATTCGGCCGTCGCGCTCCGTGGTGATCTGCGGGCACGCTTCGCGCATGAGAACATTCGCTGGATCGAGGTCGATCTCGCCGCGGACGATGGTGAGACAATCGAACTACCCGAGCCGGCGCCGGACGACATCGCCTTCCTGCAATACACCTCCGGCTCGACGTCCGCGCCCAAAGGCGTGATGGTGAGCCACGCCAATCTGCTCGCCAATCTCGAGATGATCCGGCTCGCGCTCGGCAACACCCGGCAATCGACTTACGTCAATTGGGTGCCGCTCTATCACGACATGGGGCTGATCCTGAACGCACTGCAGGCGCTCTATGTTGGGGCGACCTGCGTGCTGATGGCACCGAATGCGTTCATGCAGCGGCCACTCGGCTGGCTGCGCGCGATCTCGCATTTTCGCGCGGAAGTGGCGTGCAGCCCGAATTTCGGCTTCGATCTCTGCGTCAGCCGCTATCGCGCCGACCAGATGGAGGGCGTCGACCTGTCCTCGCTCAGGATCGCGCTGAACGGCGCAGAGCCGGTGCGTGCGGAAACCATCGAGCGGTTCGTCCAGACATTCGCGCCCCACGGCTTCGATCCGCGCGCGATGTATCCCGCCTACGGAATGGCGGAAGCGACACTCCTGATTTCCGGCGGACGCCGCGGCGGAGGTCATGTCACACGCAGCCTGAGCCGCACGGCGCTTCAGGCGCATGCGGCGGAAGCGCCTTCCAGCGCCGAAGACACGCAGATCGCCGTCGGCTGCGGGCGCGCGCTCACCGGCGAACGGATCGCGATCGTGGACCCGGACAATCGGACGCGCCTGCCCGCGGACCGCGTCGGTGAGATATGGGTGAACGGGGCCAATATTGCCCGCGCCTATTGGCGCAACGACGAGGCGACACGCGAGGGGCTCAATGCGCAGATTGCCGGCGAAGCCGGGGCGTGGCTGCGCACCGGCGACCTCGGCTTCATCGACGTGACAGGCGAATTGTTCGTCACGGGCCGGATCAAGGACCTCATCATCGTCCGCGGCATCAACCATTATCCCCAGGACGTCGAGCGCACCGTGCAATCGCTTGATGGAGCGTTGCGCGAAAATTGCGGCGCGGCGTTCTCGGTGCCGGACGAGACCGGCGAAGAGGCACTCGTCATCGTCCAGGAAATCGAGCGCACCGCGCGTCACTCAATCGACACCGAAGCGATCAAGGGCCGGATTCGCGAGGCCATCGCCGACAACCACGAACTCTCCGCGCGCCACATCGCGCTGATCCGGCCCGGCACCCTGCCGAAGACCACCAGCGGCAAGATCCAGCGCAAGCTGGCACGCAAGCTCTGGCTCGATGGGGGATTCGAGCAGCTCGGCTGAGACGGTTCAGAAATCGATCTTCGCGCTCTCCCCATCGCGCAGGCTCGCAGCGATCCCCTGCTCGATCTTGCGCGCGAGGATGGGGCGATAATGGATAAAGTCGGCAAAATTGGTGCGGTCGCGCGTGAGATCGTTGTCGACGCGATAGCTGATGAAATTGCTGCGCGGTCGGCCCGCGACCACTTTCTTCAGCGCGGCGTCGCAGGCGCGGCGCTCCAAGGCGGCTTCCGTGCCGGACTTCGGCACGGTGGTCGCTAAGGTCGGCGGCACGATGATGACGACGGGCACATCGGCCGGCAATGCCCTGACAATATCTGCCATCGCTGCGATCTCGGGGAATGTCGCCCGCATCTCCGCGGACAAGGACGGCACCGGATCCCTGGGCCAGCCGACTTCCTTGAATTGGCCCGGCGGCCAGATGTCCTCGTAGCTGACAAAGCCGTCAGGATTCATCCGTGGTCGCCGGCCAAGGCCGATGCTGATGCGTTGAAAGGCGTGCTCGATCGCCTGCCAGGAGATCAGCCGTGCGGCGTAGGTGACGACGCTTCTGTCATAGAGCCAGTCGGGAAACGGGACGCCGCCCTCCTCCTTCGCCCGTGCATGCGTGCACCAGCCAGGGTCGGTCACGATCACCAGTGCGCCGACCTCCCGGTGATTCCGCAGGAAGAAGTCCAGCACTGCGAGCTCCTGGCGGGGAAAAGCACCGGTCATGTAGAGCTGCACGAAGCGCAGGCCGGTCGCGCGCGACAATTCCGCCGGCTCGATCATCTGCGCCGTCGAATTACCCAGGATCGCGGCATTGAAATCCGGATTCCTCGCGCGGCTCGCGGCCGTGATCTGGGTCAGACGATTGTCGACGCCCTCGATGCCGAACAGACCGAGCTTGCCGCTGTCATAGGGATCGACCGCCACCATCAGTGCGAGCACCAGCAGCGCAGCGCCGATCAGCGTGCCCAGACACGCGAGCAAGCTCCGGCCCCAGCCGGGGTCGGTCTCAGAACTTGAAGTAGACGAAGTCATGCAGATCCCGACCACCCATGTGGAGCAGCAGTGCGAACAGCCCAAGACCGAGCAGGCCCGCGAGCCACGGATTGGGACGGCGCGTGAGCACCGCCACGATGTCCTGGCTCGCCGGCAGCAGGAAGGCGAACAGCGGCGCTACAATCAGCGGCCACAAATGCTTTCCGCGCTCGAGCGGCAGCGGCGAAACCAGTCCGGCGAAGACATGCCATGCCGCCTCCACCGACCCCGCGCGGAAGACCACGCCGGTCGCGAGCACGAACAGCACGGTAAGCGCCCAGCCGAGCGATGACGGGAAATTCGGGCCATAGCGACGCCACAGCGTGCAGGCGACCAAAGCAAGGCCGTGCAGCACGCCCCACAGCACGAAGGTCCAGCTCGCGCCGTGCCAGAGGCCGCACAGCGCCATCGTGATCATCATCGCGCCGAAGAACTGGATCGGTAGCCAGTGCCGCGGCAGCAGGCGGAGATTGACCAGGGGGTAAAAGACGTAGTCGCGCAGGAACAGCAACAGGGTGATGTGCCAGCGCTGCCAGAAATCCTGGATATTGGTCGAGCGCAGCGGCGCATCGAAATTGTACGGCAGCTGTACGCCGAACAGGAGGCCGAGGCCGATCGCGATGTCGGAATAGCCGGAGAAATCGAACAGGATCTGGAAGGAGAAGCAGAAGGCGAGCCAAGCGTCACCGCTCGCGAGCGGCCCGTTCGCTGCCTGCGCGTAGATGGGATCGACCAGGTGCGCAAGGCCGTCGGCGATCACGATTTTTTCGAACAGGCCGATCGCGATGAAGCAGGTCGCGACGCAGAACTGGCGCTGCCAGCCCGGAACGTAGATCTGCCTGCCGAACTGATGCATCACCTCCGACCAGCGCGCCAGCGGGCCGGCGATCGCCTGCGGGAAGAAGGTGATGTAGAGCGCGTAGCGGTCGAGTGCATAGAGCGGCGCCCTCCCGCGCTTCAAGTCGACCAGATACATGATGTGGTGGAAGGTGAAGAAGGAGATGCCGAGCGGCAGTCCGACATCGAGCACCGGCAACGTCGTACCCAACACCAGACCGAGATTGGCGAGAAGGAAGTTGGCGTATTTGAACAACGCCAGCACCGCGAGATCGAGCATGAGCACCAGCGTCAGCACCGCCGGCCACTTCACGCGCCCATAGGCGACCGAGGCAAGCCAGTTGATCACGATCAAGCCGATCAGGAGCAGGATGAAGGACGGGCTGCCCCAGGCATAGAAGGCGAGCGAAAGCGCGACCTGCACGCCGATGCGCAGATGCGGATAGGATCGGCCAAGCGATAGATCAGCAGCGCCGCGGGCAGGAAGACCAGGAGGAAGGGATAGTCGTTGAACAGCATCGGTTCAAAGCTGCGCCATCGCCGGCGTGAGCCGGCGGATGATGCTCAGCCCGTTTCGAGGTCGGGCGCAGCGTCGCCCGGCTGCCGCAGCATGCGTCGCGCAATCTTCTCCTCGCTCGGCACCTTGACGTCCCAGGCCAATCCGAGCGCTTCCAGGGCGCGGATGAAGATGAAGCCGGGATCGAATTCGAACCAGCGCAGGCCGAAGGCCGCGGAATAGGGAAAGGCGTGGTGATTGTTGTGCCAGCCCTCGCCCCAGGCAAGCCAGGCCATCACACCGAGATTGCGGCTATTGTCGTCGCGGGTGACGAAGGGCTGCGCGCCAAAGCTGTGCATCACGGAGTTGATGGCCGACATGGTCTGCTCGACCACGAACATGCGCACCACGCCGCCCCAGAGCAAGCCGGTCAGCGCGCCCCACAGGCTCATGGTGGCGACGCCGCCGATCGCGGCCGGCAGCACCAGGCCGAGACCGACCCAAGTGTAGTAGTAGCTGTTGACGGCAACCAGCCTGCGATCCGCCATCAGATCCGGGACATAGTGCGCAACGTTGGGATAATCGTGCTCGATCATCCAGGTCAAATGCGCGTGCAGGAAGCCGCGCAGGCGGCCGAACGGGCCCTCGCCGTGCAGCCGCGGCGAATGCAGATCGCCGTCGTGATCGGACAATTCGTGGTGCCGGCGGTGCATTGCCGCCCAGGACAGCATGGGACCGCGGCCGGCCATCGATCCCATCACGACCAGGATCGCACTCATCACCGTGGAGGTCGCAAAGGCGCGGTGGGTGAAGAGCCGGTGATAGCCGACGGTGAGGCCGAGGCCGGTGACCAGCCAAAAGCCGACGAACAGGCCAAGCTCCGCCGCGCCGATCGGGCGGTAGAGCAGAAGCACCAGCGCCAGCAGCGTGCCGACGAAGGGCAAAACGTCGAAGATGATGAAATGCCGGCGCTGCATCCGGCGAAAATGCCGGCTACGGATAATTCGATGATCGCGTTGCTGCTGCACGGGCGGGATTCCAGGGCGCCGACCATGAGTACATACCCCCGCGGCGGCCGCAACCCAAGCCACCGCCCAAGGTTTCAACAGCCACGAAAGCCTATACTATGAGCCGGACATGCCCAAATGCGTTCAAATATCCCTTTCCGCTTGCCCCACGAGCCGCCATGCCGTCACGTGCTGCGACGATCTTGACCGTACTGTCACTTCTCATTGCGGGACCGGCCATGGGGGCTGATTCGGCTTTCGACCTCGAGGCCCATCGCGGCGGGCGGGCACTGCTGCCGGAAAACACGCTTCCGGCCTTCGCCAACGCGCTGTCGATGGGCGTGGACACGCTGGAGCTCGACGTCGGCATCACTGCCGACGGCGAAGTCGTCGTCTCGCATGAGCGCGGGCTCAACCCTGATATCACGCGGGATGCGAGCGGCGCCTATGTGGCGGCTCCCGGCACGCCCTTCGCGAAGCTGCGGCTCGAGCAGGTCAGGAGCTACGACGTCGGCCAGATACGTCCGGACAGTCCATACGCGAAGCAATTTCCCGATCAGCGCGCCGTGCCCGGGACTTGCATTCCGACCTTGAGCGAACTTTTCGCGCTGGTGCGCAAATCCGGCAACAATCGGGTGCGCTTCAACATCGAGACCAAGATCGATCCGAACCATCCGGACGAGACGCTCGATCCGCAAGCTTTCGTCATCAGGCTGCTCGCGCTGATCGAAGCCGAAAAATTCTCCGACCGCGTCATGATACAGTCGTTCGACTGGCGGACCCTGCTGCTCGTCCAGCAGCAGGCACCGAAGATGCCGACGGTGTACCTGACGCTCCAGCGCGGCTCGAGCCAGACGGTGGCGCTGGACAAGGCGACCAGCTGGACAGCCGGGTTCAGCCCGGCCGATCACGGCGGCTCCCTGCCGCGAACCATCAAGGCTGCGGGCGGCGCGATCTGGTCGCCCTATTTCGGCGATGTGACCGCGGCGCTGATCGCCGAGGCACACGCGCTCGGGCTGCACGTCGTGGTCTGGACGGTCAACAAGCCTGAGGACATGGCGCGCATGATCGAGATCGGCGTCGACGGGATCATCTCCGACAGGCCCGATTTGTTGCGGCAAGTCGCGGGCGAGAAGGCAATTGCGTTGCCCGCGGGGACACCGGTGACGCCGTGAGGCTCGATTTGGTGTCCCGGACGCGGTGCAGCGTGCAACGCTGCTCCGCAGAGCCGGGACCCAGAAGCTGCGATGGGCCCCGGCTCTGCAGCGCATCACTTCGTGCTGCGCAGCGCCCGGGGCACGAGACCATGAGTGGCGCGAAGCCTACTCCCCGTCCCTCAAGCGCCGGTACAGCGCGCCCAGAATGTTGGAGTAATCGTCGGTCCAGACCCGCACCCGGTCGTCGGCTTCGGTCTGCTCCCATGATTTCGACGATGCGAGCCTGCCGACGTCGGCATCCTCGCGGGCGGAGATGACGACGTCGGTCGAGAAGATGTAGTCGCCATCGCGCCCCGAATCCTCGTTGTAGACCCAGCTTTTGAGATCGTTGGAATCGGCGATGCCGACCACGACGGTCTCGAGATCGAGGTGGCGGTTGGACACGTGCATCACCACGGCGCCGTGCGGAGCGAGCTTGTCCTTGTAGATCTTCATCGCCTCTTCGGTCGCAAGATGGATCGGGATCGCATCCGACGAATAGGCATCGACGATGATGAGATCATAGGCGCCGTCCGGCTCCTTCGCGAAGGTGAGGCGAGCATCGCCGATCACCGGCTTCAGGCCCGGCATGCAACTCGAGATATAGCGGAAATTCTTCGGATCGCTTGCCGCGTCGACCATGGACTGATCGATCTCGAAGAAGGTCCAGCTCTCGCTAGGCTCGGCGGCGCAGGCGAGCGTGCCCGATCCGACGCCGATCGCCGCGACCTTCAAGGGCGCGCCCTTGCGCTCCCGGATCGCGGTCACGGCCTGACCGATGCCGCCATCCTTGTGGTAGTAGGTGATCGGCTCGGGCCGTCCGGTGACCGGCGTGCCGTCATTGTTGAGGAAGCGCTCGGCGCCGTGGATCGTGGTGCCGTGCATCAGCACGTGGAAATAGCCGCCGGGCGTCACCACGATCTTGTGCACGCCGAAGAAGCTGCGCACCGTGGTGACGCGGCCTTCATCCGCCGGATAAACCCGGATCAACGCCAGCGCGAGCGCGACGGTGGCGAATATCTTCCAGCGGCCGGCGTTGACCGCCAGCGCCAGCAGGGCGGCGAGCACGCCAACGCCGCCGGCCACCCAGACGCGATGATCCTCGAACCAGGTCGACAGCCCGCCCGTCGTCATGGACGGCGCAACGAGCACGACGGCGAGCGCGGCAAGCGCCAGCCAGTACCATTTGATGATGCCCGCCAGCCGCTCGTTCGCGGGCGGCCGGCACAGCGCGGCAAGCGCGACCAGGATCGGATATTCGGCGATCCAGGAGAATGTGAACGGCGCAACGAGCCCTGCGAACAGGCCGCCGACCATGCCGCCGAACGACAGCGCGACATAGAATCCGGTGAGATATTTCGCGGCCGGCCGGGTCCGCGCCAATTCGCCGTGGCAGGCCATCGCGATGACGAAGAAGCACAATTGATGGCCGCCGAGCGTCAGCAGCAGGTTCTGTTCGCCGCCGAACGCCAGCAGGAAGACGACGCCCGCGATCGCGACCGGCTGGAGCATCAGCATCCATTTGTGCGGCAGCAGCGGCCGCGACTGGAACACCACCACCCAGGTCAAGAGATACAGCGACAGCGGCAGCACCCACAGCAGGGGCGCTGCCGCAACGTCGGTCGAGATGTGCGCGGTGACGGCGATGAGCAGGCCGGACGGCACTCCGGCGAGGAATATCCAGCGCAGCCGCGTCACGAAACCGGGCGCCGGCGCATTCAAATCCTCGGTTCGCACATCGACCATGGCGAGCTTCGGCGAGCGCAACAGCAGCACGCCGCAGGCGGCGATCAGGACGATCAGAATGCCGTAACCGCCGGTCCAGAGCCGGTTCTGCGTGTGCAGCGTGAACATCGGCTCCAGCAGGAATGGATAGGACAGCAGGGCGAGGAAGCTGCCGATGTTGGAGGACGCATAGAGGAAATAGGGATCATGTCCGGCAGGATGCCCGGTGCGGACGAACCAGGCCTGCAGCAACGGATTGTTGGCGGCGAGCGCGAAGAACGGCAGTCCGATCGAGATCACGAACAGGCCAAGCAGCCAGATCGCGTAGCCCGAAGCGGGCGGATCGCCATAGGCGGACGCGATGCCGAGCGGCAGCGTGGCGAAGGCCGCGATCAGCAGCAGGAGATGCACCACCACCGGAACGATGCGATTCCTCACCTGCATCAACACATGCGCATAGGCGTAGCCCGCCAGCAGCAACGACTGGAAGAACACCATCGCCACCGACCACACCGCCGGCGAGCCGCCGAGCCGCGGCAGGACCATCTTGGTGAACAGCGGCTGCACCGAGAACAGCAACAGCGCGCTGACGAAGATCGCTGCGGTGTAGACCGTCAGCAGCAGCCGGTTGCGTGACGAGGACGGCTGCTCCGTGGCGGCGGGTTGCACGATCGAATCCATGGAAGCTCCGGCATAACTCCGGCGGGTGCCGGGCGCGCGCAATGGAGCACAAGGCGCCTGAACGGGCAATAAAGGGTCTCGTGATGTTGCAGCGGGAAATGCTTGATATAAGACGGTCGTGCCGGGGCGATGCGACGGGACCGCGAAGCGCGGCCCGGAGCATCGAACCCGGAACCTCGAGATTCTCCGATGCGGAGCCCGCATCACAGTTCGGGCTTCGCGCACCCCGGAATGACACCACTAGGGCCGCATGATCGAAACCGACGTCATCATCATCGGCGCTGGCCATAACGGCCTCACCTGCGCGGCCTATCTCGCGATGGCCGGCTTGCGCGTGCGCGTGGTCGAGCGCCGCAAGGTGGTCGGCGGGGCCGCGGTCACGGAGGAATTTCATCCGGGCTTCCGCAATTCGGTCGCGGCCTACACTGTGAGCCTGCTCAATCCGCAGGTGATCCGCGACTTGAAGCTGGCCGAACAGGGCCTCAGGATCGTCGAACGGCGCGCGCAGAATTTTCTGCCCGCGGCAGACGGCAGCTATCTTCTCACCGGCGAGGGGCGGACGCAGGCGTCCGTCGCACGGCTGAGCGCGCGCGACGCAAACGCGCTCGACGGGTTTTCGCGCGAGCTGGAAGATATCGCCGACGTGCTTCGGCAGTTCGTGCTGCGCGCGCCGCCCAACCTGCTCGATGGTTTCGGCACGGCATCGATCCGCGAGGCCGTGAACGCATTCCAGAGCGCCAATATCCTGCGCGGGCTGTCGCTGGAGCAGAGCCGCAGCCTGCTCGATCTCTTCACCCGCTCGGCTGGCGAGATGCTGGACGAACGTTTCGAGCACGATCTGATCAAGGCGCTGTTCGGCTTCGATGCCATCGTCGGCAATTATGCCAGCCCTTACGCCGCGGGCTCGGCCTATGTGATGCTGCATCACGCGTTTGGCGAGGTGAACGGCAAGAAGGGCGTCTGGGGTCACGCCATCGGCGGCATGGGCGCGATCACGCAGGCCATGGCGCGCGCCGCACGCGACCGCGGCGTCGTGATCGACACCGATGCAGGCGTGCGCGAGGTCATCCTCGAGCGCGACCGCGCGGTCGGCGTAGCGCTGGAGAACGGCACGACCATCCGCGCGAGCTATGTCGCATCCAACGTCAATCCGAAGCTGCTCTATACGCGGCTGGTCGCCGCCGATGCGCTTCCCCAAAACTTTCTCGACCGCATCCGGCACTGGAAGAACGGCTCCGGCACCTTCCGCATGAACGTGGCACTGGACCGCCTGCCCTCCTTCACGGCACTGCCGGGCGTCGGCGATCATCTCACCTCCGGCATCATCCTGGCTCCCAGTCTCGGCTACATGGACCGCGCCTTTCTCGATGCCCGCGCGCACGGCTGGAGCCGAGAGCCCGTCGTGGAAATGCTGATCCCCTCGACGCTCGACGATACGCTCGCGCCCGCAGGACAACATGTCGCGAGCCTGTTCTGCCAGCATGTCGCGCCGGAGCTTCCCGATGGAAAGTCGTGGGACGACCATCGCGACGAGGTCGCCGACCTCATGATCGCGACGGTGGACAAATACGCGCCGGGTTTTGCGACCAGCGTGCTCGGCCGCCAAATCCTGTCACCGCTCGATCTCGAACGGCAGTTCGGCCTGCTCGGCGGCGACATCTTCCACGGAGCGCTGACGCTGAACCAGCTGTTCTCGGCCCGGCCGATGCTGGGCCACGCCGATTATCGCGGGCCCGTGAGGGGCCTCTATCATTGCGGCTCCGGCGCCCACCCCGGCGGCGGCGTCACCGGCGCGCCCGGTCACAACGCCGCGCAGGCAATCCTGAGGGATCACCGGTCGTTGTTCGGAAGCCGTGGATAAGCCTGCGGATGGGCTGTGGACAGACTGTTGGCAAAGCTGTGAAGGAGCGGTGGGTTACGCCCCCTCCAAGCCTGGTACAAATTGGTGGAAAAGCCGGGGATGAACGGCGGGACAATCCGTGGACAAAGCCCGGAAAAACCAGCGGAGAGCCTGTGGGCATTCTGTGCAAGCCAATTCCCAAAAACGACTTCGCCCGCCAGGAGGCAATTCCCCCGACGGGCGCGGCTCGGAAGCAGTCGTATGGAGAATTGGCCCCGCCGGGAAATGGAAGGCGGAAATTACTTCAAGGAGCTGCTAATCGAAGTGAACTTGTCGTTCAGGGTGGTGCCCAGGCCGTTCACCACGGTGATGATCGCCAGCGCGATACCGGCTGCGATCAGGCCGTACTCGATTGCGGTTGCACCTGAATCGTCGGTCCAGAACTTCAAAATCATGCGCTTCAAGTCTCGCCTCCTATTCCATTTCGAACTGTGTGGGTTGCCCAACACCCGCAAATCTACGTGGCACAACCTGCGGTCGGGTTAACCTCGTGATTGCAAGTTATGCGAAAAATCGGGAACAAAAGTTCCAAAAATTGAACCGGACGGAACCCAGAGAATGCAGCCTTCCCCCACCCATCGCGCCAGTTTTTCGATCGGCGGCGAGATCGCCGCCAGGCGCATTGTCGACGTCCTCACCGAAATGTTCTTCGAGGACGATGCGGCGGTCGCCGCCTTCGAGCAGCCGAACGGACAGTGGGACGTTGCGCTGCATTTCGCGAACGCGCCGGACCGGGCTTGGCTGCGCGAACTCGTTGCAACCGCAGCAGGAAATGAGATCGCGGACACGCTGGCCTTCGACACCGTCGAAGCCAGGGACTGGGTCAAGGCGAGCCTGGAAGATCTCGTCCCGGTGCCGGCCGGACGCTTCGTCGTCCACGGCAGCCATGATCGCGACCGCGTGGCGCCGAACAAGGTCGCCATCGAGATCGAGGCGGCTCTCGCCTTCGGCACCGGCCATCACGGTACCACGCGCGGCTGTTTACTCCTGCTTGACCATGTCCTGAAAAGCACGCGGCCCGGCCGGGTGCTCGACCTCGGCACCGGGACCGGCGTGCTCGGGATAGCGGCGGCGAAGGCGCTGCATCGCGCGGTGCTGGCCTCCGACATCGACCCGGCCTCGGTCAAGGTGGCAGCCGAGAACGCCGCGTTGAACGAGGTCGGTCACCATGTGCGAGCAATCCGCGCCACCGGCTTCGCGGCGGCTGATTTCGGCAGATGCGGCCCGTTCGACCTGGTGCTGGCCAACATCCTTGCCAATCCGTTACGGCAATTGGCGGGCCCGTTGACGCGGCACCTCGCACCTGGCGGGCGCGTCATCCTCTCCGGCCTGTTGACGCCCCAGGTCCCCGCCGTGATCGCCGCCTACCGCGCGCGCGGCCTCGTGCCTCTGAAGCACTTGCGGATCGAGGGGTGGAGCAGCCTGTTGCTGCGGAAGATGGGGTGAGTCGGGGGGGCTGCCGTAGGTGCCGCTACTTTGCGGCCTTCTCGTCCCGGCGCATCGCGCGCTCGGCCTGCGAGGCGCGCCTCGCGCGGCGTTCAGCGAAACGGTCGATCATCTGGTTGATGAGGCCGCGCGGTTTCTTCGGTGCTGCCGGAGCCGGGGCGCGGCGCACCGGCGGCGTAATCTTCTCAAACGTGAACGCTGGCATTGAGTGTCCCCTCGTCGTTGAGATGAACAACTTGCTCGAATTTCCCTGTTATCCGGACGAAGCGCAACTGCCGCATCCTGTACTCCACTCAATTCGAATGGAACTTGTTCAAGCACAGTCCATGCCAGATGCGACCTCAAATGCGTCTACATTGCGGACTGATCCGCATGATCCTAAAGTGATCCACCATGTTCGAAGCGCACTTCCAGACATTCGAGGAGCCCGAGGCCGGCGTCGCATTGACGGCGCGGCTGGCCGCGCTCCGTGAAGAACTCGCCCGCCGCAAGCTGACCGGTTTCGTGATTCCACGCGCCGATCAGCAGCAGAATGAGTACGTGCCGCCGTCGGAAGAGCGTTTGGCCTGGCTGACCGGTTTTACGGGCTCGGCGGGACTGGCGGTGGTGCTGACGCACGAGGCCGCATTGTTCGTCGATGGCCGCTACACGATCCAGGCGGCCAAGCAGGTCGATTCAAGGGCGTGGGCCGTGGAATCTCTGATCGATCCCCCGCCGGAAAGCTGGATATCGGCACACCTGAAGGCCGGCGACCGCCTAGGATTTGATCCGTGGCTGCACACTTTTGCGGCAGCCGAGCGTTTGTCCGCCGCCTGCGCCAAGGCCGGTGCCGAATTGGTCGCCGTCGACAGCAATCCGGTCGATGCGATCTGGCAGGACCGGCCACAGCCGCCGATTGCGCCGGTCACGGTGCACGGGATGCAACATGCCGGCGTGACTGAAGCCGAGAAGCTGACGCAGATCAGAAGCGAGATCGGCAAGCTTGGCGTCGATGCGTTGGTGCTGTCCGACAGCCATGCCGTGGCCTGGACCTTCAACATCCGCGGCGCCGACGTCGCGCATACGCCGCTGCCGCTGTCCTATGCGCTGGTGCCGAAGGACGGTCGTCCCACCATCTTCATCGATCACCGCAAGCTCTCAAATTTGACCCGCGACCATCTCGAACAGTCCGCCGACGTGCGCGAGCCCGATGCGATGGCGCCGACCCTGATGGCGCTCGCCAAGAGCGGTGGATCGATCGCGCTCGACAATGCGACCGCGGCCGACGCCCTCAGCCGGTTGATCACGGGTGCCGGCGGCAAGCCGGTGCGCGGCAGCGATCCGATCGCGCTGCTCAAGGCGGTCAAGAACACGACCGAAATCAAGGGCACGCAAACGGCGCACCGGCGCGACGCCGTAGCGCTGGCACGCTTCCTCGCGTTCATCGACCGCGAGGCGGCAAGCGGCAAGCTCACCGAGATCGACGCGGTCGAGGCGCTGGAGACGTTCCGCCGCGATACCGGCGCACTGAAGGACGTGTCGTTCCCGACCATATCGGGCACCGGCCCGAATGGCGCGATCGTGCACTACCGCGTCACCCGCAAGAGCAACCGGCGGATCGTACCCGGCGATCTGCTGCTGATCGATTCAGGTGCACAATACGAAGACGGCACCACCGACGTCACCCGGACCATGGCCGTGGGCGAGCCGACCGACGAGATGCGCGACCGCTTCACGCGTGTGCTGCGCGGTCACATCGCGATCGCGCGGGCGATATTTCCCGACGGCGCCACCGGTGCGCAGCTCGACACGCTGGCACGGCAATATCTCTGGGCCGCCGGCGTCGATTTCGAGCATGGCACCGGCCACGGCGTCGGCAGCTATCTCTCGGTGCACGAAGGACCGGCGCGGATATCGAAGCTCGGTACCACGCCGCTGAAGCGCGGCATGATCCTGTCCAACGAGCCCGGCTACTACAAGACCGACGGTTTCGGCATCCGCATCGAGAACCTCGAACTGGTGGTCGCTGCCGACATCAAGGGCGCGGAAAAATCGATGAACGCGTTCGAGACGCTGACCCTGGCGCCGATCGACCGCCGGCTGATCGATGTCGGCATGCTGGGCAAGGACGAACTCGACTGGCTCAACGCCTACCACGCGCGCGTCAGGACCGAGGTGCGGCCGGCGCTGGACGCGACGACGAAGGCCTGGCTGGACCAGGCCACGGCGGAGTTGAAGGCGTAAGCGCGTCGTTCACGGTCTCGACGCATAGCACCACGCGATTTGCGCAATGCTCATTTCCACCCCCGCTGTCGTTCCCCGCGAAGGCGGGGAATCCAGTATTCCAGAGACAGCAAACGTATGCGGAGACGCCGCGGCGTACTGGATCGCCCGGTCAAGCCGGGCGATGATACCGAGTTTTTGACGCGAGCAGCGCGCCAAATCCGTCCTCATCGCGCCGCCATTATAACCGTCCCGGAATCCGTATAGCCGCATTCCGAAACGCCGATATGCGTCTTGCGCGAGCGCGCTACAGTCCGATTCGAATTTCTGCGAGACGGACACGCATGCACGGCATGATCAGCAAGCCGCCGGAAACGGCGCAACACAACCTCGCGACCTCGCGCGTGGTTTTGCTGCTGCTCGTCGTCATGACCGGCATCGCGCCGATCTCGCTTTACATGCTGGTTCCGGCGCTGCCGGTGCTGGCGACGACATTTGGCAGCGACATCTCGGCCGCGCAGATGACAGTCTCGCTGTACATGGTCGGCATCGCGCTGTCGCAACTGATCATGGGCCCGCTGTCGGACCGTTTCGGGCGACGACCGGTGCTGCTCGGAGGACTGGCGCTGATGGTGGTCGCCAGCGTCGCCTGCATCTTCGCGGAAACCCTGCCGCAGCTGATCGCCGCGCGCTTTTTCCAGGCGCTGGGCGGCGCAGCCGGCATGGTGGTGAGCCGCGCCATCATCCGCGACATCTACGAGCGCGATCGCGTCGCCTCGATGATCAGCCTCGTCATCGCGGCGCTGATGATCGGGCAGATGGTCTCCCCGCTCACCGGCGGCCTGATCGAGACCGCATTCGGCTGGCGCGCGATCTTCTACGCCATCACCGTCGCCGCGATCATTGTCGCCGTCGGCATCGCATTCGCGCTGCCCGAGACCCGCCGAGACCGCGCCGCCGGCAGCGGCTTTCGCGGCGACGTCGGCATCCTGATGCGCAACCGCGCCTTCGTCGGCTACGTGATGTGCCAGGTGCTGGCCTCGCAGATCATCTTCACCTTCGCCGGCGGCGGCCCCTATATCGTGGTGACGCAGATGGGCAGGACCAGCGCTGAATACGGCGCGTGGTTCGCGACGACGGGTTTTGCCTATCTCGTCGGCAATCTGCTCTGCGTGCGCTTCGCGCCCAGGCACTCGTTGGAGAAGTTGATCTGGTTCGGCCTCGCGCTCCAGCTTTGCGGCAGCCTGTTGAACCTGCTGTGGAGTTTCACCGGCTGGAACGAGGCACCCGCCTGGCTGTTCGGCACGCAGATGATCGTGATGGTCGGCAATGCTTTCGTGATGGCGAACTCGGCCGCCGGCGCGATCAGCGTCCGTCCCGAGGCCGCCGGCACCGCATCAGGTGCGATGGGCTTTCTCCAGCAGGGCATCGGCGCGCTCATGTCGCAATTCGGCGCCTATCTCGGCGGCCATTCCGCGACCACGCTGCCGCTCACCGCCGCGGTGCTGGCGATCTCCCTGCTCTGCGCCTGCACGATGATCTTCGTCGTACCCCGCCGCGAGGTCATGGTGAGCGAGACGCTGATCGAGCAGGCGGAAGAGGAAGAGAGCGGGATGATGTGAGGGATGGCGAGCGACGGCCGTTCCAACACTCTCGGTGTCATCCCCGCGAAGGCGGGGATCCAGTACGCCGCGGCTTCTCCGTACCCTTGTCTCTGGAGTACTGGATTCCCCGCCTTCGCGGGGAATGACGGCGGAGCGAGACGCGCCAGCGCGCCCCCTCACTCCCCGATCAGCGTCAGCCACTCGTCCTCGGTCAGCACCTTGACGCCATGCTTGTTGGCTTCCGCGAGCTTCGAACCCGCGCCTGGACCGGCGACGACGAGATCGGTTTTCTTGGACACCGATCCGGACACCTTTGCACCTAGCCGCTCAGCGGTGGCCTTGGCCTCGTCGCGCGTCATCTTCTCCAGCGAGCCCGTGAACACCACGGTCTTGCCGGCGACGGCGGAGTTGCTCTTCGGCTTCTCGGCGTCGATGATCTCGACCTCCTTGGTGAGCCGCTCGACGATGCCGCGATTATGGCTCTCGCCGAAATAGTCGGCGATGCTCTTGATCACGGTCTCGCCGATCTGGTCGAGCGCGTCCATCTCGGCCATCGCCTCCTCGTCGCCCTTGGCGACCTTGAGGCTGGCATCGTGGAAGGCGTGCCAGGAGCCGTAGCCGCGTGCCAACGCCAGCGCCGTGGTCTCGCCGATATGGCGCATGCCGAGCGCGTAGATAAAGCGCTCCAATGCAATCTTCCGACGGCTCTCGATCGCGCCGAACAGATTGCGCACAGAGGTTGCGCCGTAACCCTCGATGTCCTCCAGCTTGAGTTTCGAATTGCGCTTTTCCAGCGTGAAGATGTCGGCTGGCTCCTTCACAAAACCCTCGTCGAAGAAGTACTGGAGCTGCTTCTCGCCAAGACCGTCGATGTCGAAGGCGCGCCGCGACACGAACAGCTTCAGATGCTCGATCTTCTGGTAGGGGCAGGCGAACTCGCCGGTGCAGCGAGCGCGTGAGCCCTCTTCGCCTGCCGCCGTCTCCTCGCGCGTGACGTCGGTGTGCAACGGGCACGGGCACTTCTTCGGAAACTGGAATTCCTTGGCAGCCTTCGGCCGCTTGTCGAGAACGACGTCGACCACCTGCGGGATGACGTCGCCGGCGCGCTGGATCACGACGGTGTCGCCGATCCTGATGTCGCGGCCCTCGCGCAGCACCTCGCCCTTGTTGCCGATGCCCTTGATGTAGTCCTCGTTGTGCAGCGTGACATTCTGCACGATCACGCCGCCGACGCCGACGGGTTCGAGCTTGCCGACCGGCGTGAACGAACCGGTGCGACCGACCTGGATCTCGATGTCGCGCAGCACCGTCATGGCGCGTTCGGCCGGGAATTTGTGGGCGATGCCCCAGCGCGGCGTGCGCGAGACGAAGCCGAGCCGTTCCTGCCAGTCGATGCGATCGACCTTGTAGACGACCCCGTCGATGTCGTAGTCGAGTTTTGCGCGCTGCTCCTCGATCGCACGATGAAACGCCAGCAGCTCCTCGACGGAGTGACAGAGCTTGGTCAGCGGGTTGGTCTTGAAGCCGCAGCGCTCGAACCAGCCGATCATGCCGCTCTGCGTGGCCTCCGGCATCGCGCTCATCTCGCCCCAGGCATAGGCGAAGAAGCCGAGGGGGCGCGAGGCGGTGATGGTCGGATCCTTCTGCCGGAGCGAGCCCGCGGCCGAATTGCGCGGATTAGCGAAGATGGTGCCGCCTTCCGCCTTCTGCCGCTCGTTGAGCGCGAGGAACGCCTTCTTGGTCATGTAGACCTCGCCGCGCACTTCGCAGATATCGGGCACGTTGCGGCCCTTCAGCTTTTGCGGCACATCTTCGAGGGTGCGGATGTTGGCGGTGACGTCCTCGCCGACCGCGCCGTCGCCGCGCGTCGCGGCGGTGACGAGCTCACCACCCTCGTAGCGCAGCGACATCGAGAGGCCGTCGATCTTCGGCTCGGCGGAGAAATCGATCTTCTCGTCGTCGAGCTTCAGGAAGCGCACGATGCGGCCGACGAAGTCGCGCAGATCCTCTTCCGCAAAGGCGTTGTCGAGCGACAGCATGGGGACGGCATGCCGCACCTTCTTAAAGCGGCCTGACGGTGCAGCACCGACTTTCTGCGACGGCGAGTCCGCACTGACGAATTCCGGAAAGCGCTTCTCGATCGCATTGAAGCGCTGGCGCAGCGCGTCGTACTCGGCATCGGTGACGGTGGGCGCGTCGTCCTGGTAGTAGCGTTCGTTATGCCCCTCGATCTCGAGCGCGAGCCGCATGTGCTCGACCTTGGCCTGCGCCTTGGTGAGGTCGGCGACGTCGCGAAGCGGTGCTGGTTTCGATTTTGCTGCTCTGGCCATGGTGCTTGGATACGATGGAGCGGGCGGGAGGGTAAAGGTGGGTTGAGGTCTCGCGCCCCGGACGCAGCGCAGCGCTTCTTTGGCGGTGCGCTGCAGAGCCGGGGCCCATCGGGGCGACATTCTGGGTCCCGGCTCGCGCTACGCGCGTCCGGGACACGAAATCAAGCCGTCGCTGCCTTGAGCAGCCGGTCCGCGGCAGCCCTGGCTTCGGCGGTGATCTCGGCGCCGGCGAGCATCCGCGCGATCTCCTCGCGGCGGTGGTCGGCGGCGAGCGCATTGACGCGGGTGGCGACGCGCTTACCCTTGTCCAGCGCGTCCTTGGAGATCAGCAGATGCTGGTCGGCACGGGCGGCGACCTGCGGGGCGTGCGTCACGGCCATCACCTGGACCTTGCCGGCGAGCCGCGCCAGCCGTCCGCCGATCGCGTCCGCGACCGCGCCGCCGACGCCCGTGTCGATCTCGTCGAACACCAAAGTCGGCGCCGAGCCGCGATCGGACAGCACGACCTTCAGCGCCAGCAGGAAACGCGACAGCTCGCCGCCGGAGGCGACTTTCATCATCGGCCCTGGCTTGGTGCCCGGGTTGGTCTGCACCCAAAACTCGACGCGGTCGAACCCTTGCGGGCCTGGAGCTGCCTCGTCGGTCTGGACCTGGGTCATGAACTTGGCACGTTCGAGCTTGAGCGGCGCAAGCTCGGCATTGACCGCCTTGTTGAGCTTCTCCGCCGATTTCTGCCGCGCCATCGACAGCTTCTTGGCGGCCGCCGCATAGCGCGCATCGGCCTCGATCGCGGCCTGCTCCAGCTTCTTCAGCCGTGAGGCGCCGGCATCGATCAGAACGACATCGGCGGCGTATTTTGCGGCAAGCGCGGCGAGCCCGTCGACCGGAGTCGAATATTTGCGCGAGGCGGCGCGCAACGCGAACAGCCGCTCCTCGATGCGTTCGAGCTCTGAGGGATCGAAATCGGTCGCGGCAAGCGCCGCCTGGAGATGCTGGTCGGCTTCCTCCAGCGCGTTGATCGCGATGTCGATCGCCCTCACCGCCGGCTCGACCAGCGCCGGCGAGTTGACGCCGCGGCGCTCCAGCCGGCGCACAGCCGCCGACAGCGAGGCGACCGGCGAATGGTGGCCGCCGACCGCCTCCTGCGCCTCGCGCAGGTCGGAGGCGATCTTCTCGCCCTGCATCATCGTGGTCCGACGGGAGGCCAGCGAGGTCTCCTCGCCATCCCTGGGCGCGAGCTGCTTCAATTCGTCGGAGGCGTGACGGAGGTAATCGGCTTCGCGCGCAGCGCGCTCCATGCCGGCGCGATGCTCCTCCAGCGCATTGTTGGCGGTGCGGCGGGCGTCCCAGAGCGCCTCGACCGCCGAGACGTCCTTTTCGAGACCGGCGAAGGCATCGAGCAGGCGGCGGTGGGTGGCGGCATCGACCAGCGCGCGCTCGTCGTGCTGGCCGTGGATCTCGACCAGGGCGGCCCCGACCGCCTTCAGCGTCTGCACGCTGATCGCCTGGTCGTTGATGAAGGCGCGGGTGCGGCCGTCGGCGAGCTGGACCCGGCGGAGAATCATCTCGCCGGTATCCTCCAGCCCGTTCTCCGCGAGGATCTTCGCTGCAGGGTGATTCTTGGGGATATCGAATACGGCAGTGACCTGCCCCTGCTCGGCGCCGTGGCGCACGAGGCCGGCATCGCCGCGGCCGCCGAGCGCCAACGCAAAGGCATCGAGCAGGATGGATTTGCCCGCACCGGTCTCGCCGGTCAAAACCGCGAGGCCGGTTGCGAATTCGATATCGAGCCGTTCGATCAGGACGATGTCACGGATCGACAGACGCGCCAGCATGGAATTCTATTTCCTAGCCGAGACCCATTTTCTTGAAGGTCTTGCTAATCCAGGACCCCTGATTCTCGCTCGGTTCGAGACCGCCTGATTTTACAAGATTATAGGCGTCCTTGTACCAGCGACTGTCAGGAAAATTGTGCCCGAGCACGGCGGCAGCCGTCTGGGCCTCGCCGACGATGCCGATCGCCATATAGGCCTCGGTCAGGCGGTACAGCGCCTCCTCGACATGGCGGGTGGTCTGGTACTGCGTCACCACGGCCTTGTAGCGGTTGATCGCCGCCGTGTAGTCGCGCTTCTGCGCGTAGTAACGACCGACGTTCATTTCCTTGCCGGCGAGCTGGTCGCGCGCACCTTCGATCTTGGCCTTGGCCGAGGTCGCATATTCGGAGGTCGGATATTTGCGCACCACCTCTTCCAGCGAGGCGATCGCCTTCTCTGTGCGGGTCTGGTCGCGGCTGATGTCCGGAATCTGGTCGTAATGCGAGGCGGCAATCAGATATTGCGCGTAGGCCGCATCCGGGCTGCCGGGATGCAGCGTGACGTAGCGGGTGGCGGCGCCGATGCAACTGTCATAATCGCCGCCCTGGTAGGACGCGTAGGCCGACATCAACAACGATTTGCGGGCCCAGTCGGAATAAGGATGCTGGCGGTCGACCTCTTCGAACTTCTTGTTCGCCGCCTTCATGTCCTTCTTCTCGTTCATGAGGTACAGGCCCTCATTGTAGATCTTGTCAGCGGGCTCCTCGACGAAGGTGTCGTCCTTGGCGGTGAACTTGTCCCAAAGCGCGCCGGTGCCGCAGCCGGCCAGCGGCAGCGCGAGCACGAAGAGGGCGACAACCTGAAGCAGCCCGCGGACTCGAGACGAGACTTCTCGAGACGGGACTTGAAGATATCCGCGCGTCATACGCTGTGCCGACATGAGTATTGCCCTGACGCCCTGTGGTGCGGTGTCCGCCAGCCCATGAACCCCGTCCTGGGCGCGAAATATAGCCGTGGTGCCTGCCGTGCGACCACGCCGGTGTAACCGAAAAACGATCTTCAACCAACCCGGATAGGCAGGCATTCCGCCCGGATTAAGGCGAACGCGCCGCAATCCTAGCCGATCATCGTTACCAGGAGTTTCCCGGGGAAAGCCGCCGCCAAACGCCTGTGGCGACGGGTCTGTTCAGGACCCGTCTCTCTTTTAGGAAACGTTCGCTTCAGGATCCGTCTCTCTTTTAGGAAACGTCTGGCCCGTAGACCGCGGCGACCCGGCCACCGACGATGCCGCGACCGGTTTCGGCCACCGGACGCGTGGTGCGGCGGGCTGCTTCGCCCTCGACCACCCGCCAGGCGGTGCGGTCGGCGAGCAGCGCGGTCAGGACGGCGTGATTGAGCTTGTGGCCGCCACGAACCGAGCGGTAGGCGCCGAGCAGCGGCAGACCCGCCAGAGCAAGGTCACCAATCACGTCCAGCACCTTGTGGCGGGCGCATTCGTCGGCGTAGCGCAGGCCTTCGGTGTTGAGCAGCCGCTCCTCGTCGAACACGACGGTATTGTCGAAGGAGGCGCCGAGCGCATAGCCGGCGCTCCAGAGCCGCGCAACGTCGCACATCAGACCGAAAGTCCGGGCCCGGCCGACTTCGCGGCGGAAACGCTCCGGGTTGAGGTCGAAGGCGTAGCTCTGCTGGCCGATGACAGGATTCGTGAAGTTAATCTCGACCTCGGCGCGGAACCCGTCGGCATAGGGCCGGATCTCGCCGAAGGAGTCGCCGATCTTGACCGAGATCGGCTTCAAAACCTGAACGAAGCGGCGCTGTGCCGGCTGGGTCACGATGCCGGCCTGGTCGATCGCCGCAACGAAGGCCGCGGCGCTGCCGTCCATGATCGGCACTTCCGGCCCGTCGATCTCGATGATGGCGTTGTCGACGCCCATGCCCCGCAGTGCAGCAAGCACATGCTCGGCGGTGGAAACCAGCGGACCGTCGCGATCACCGAGGACGGTGGCGAAATCGGTCGCGATCACCTGCTCGGCGGTGGCCTGAACTTCGCGGTCGCTTCCCTCAAGCCCGGTGCGGATAAAAACAAAGCCCGCGTCGACAGGCGCGGGTCCAAGCGTGAGCGTGACGGGAAGACCGGAATGAACGCCGACACCCGCCACACTGGCTTGCGCACGAAGCGTTGTTTGCCGGCTAAATTTCATCAGGAACCGCCCCACTACGACCACCGCGACTTATACTGAACCCGACTGAGCGGCTGAGACCGCTCGCTTCCGAATCCGTATCCCCAAGTCACGGCAAACCATAGTCACTGCCTCAAACAGCGCCAACTCACGCTTTTTTACCGATTGTTACCCCAAACCCGCCGTATTCGCGCCAAGGCTTAACCAAATTGGACCGGAGTTCGGGACCGTTTTCGGTAGTTTTACTGAACCATCGAATATGTAATTAATTATTTAAAATCAGTTGCTTGGCTACGCAATCCGGGTATGCACGGGGCAAAAGAAAAGGTCCCGGCAAGCTTCCCGCCGGGACCTTTTTTCGTCTGCCTTATTGTAACAATCCTCAGGTCGCCTGCCGCCGCAGGAAGGCCGGGATATCAAGATGGTCGTCTCCCTGTGGCGCCGGGGCAACAGGCGCAGGACGGCCGTGCATGTCCAGGCCCTGCGGCGCGGGACGACGGGCATACTCGGACACCGGCTCGGCGGAAGCGATTTGTTGCGCCACGGTCTTCTGGGGGCGGCGATCGGGCAACGGCGGCATCGCGGGACCGGCGGTGCGGGCCGCGATCGGCGCTTCGCTCTCTTCGTCACGACGGCCGAGGCCGACATTGGCGAGGCGCTGCAGCAGCGACAGCCGGGTCTTCTGCGGGGTCTCTTCCTCGACCTCGCCGCGGGCCTGGCGAAGCTCGGCCTGGGCGGGCATCGGAAGTTCCTCGATCCGCGGCATCCGCGGTGTGCGGACCGGCGCACGCTCGGCCTGCGGCGGGATGAAGGTTTCCGGCGTCATCGGCTCATGCATGGCCATCGGCGCCTGCTCGGGCTCCGGGAACAGCGTGGGCTTCTGCGCGATCGGCCGCACGGTGACGTCGCCATAGGTCTGCATCGGCGCGGGAGCCTGCGGTACGTCGGCAACGGCGGCGGCGATGGCGGCAAGCGCAGCGCGCTCCACGTTCGGACGCGGAGCCGTGGGAGCGGCGGCAAACTGACCCGTTCCGGCGGCCGGGGTCTGCGCTTCGAACTTCTGGGCGCGCTCGGCCATGCGCTGATTGTCGGCGCGCAGCCGTGCGGTCAGATCGGCAAGACGGCTCTCGGCAGCCGCGGCCGGAGCAGCGGGAGCCTGCTGCGCCTGCGGAGCAGGATTCGCGACGGGAGCGCTGGTCGCCTGGCTGTTGCGCGCGATCGCGGCCTGTTCGATGCCGGTCGCGACGACCGAGACGCGGATCAGGCCGTCGAGGGCTTCGTCGAAGGTGGCGCCGACGATGATGTTGGCGTCCTGGTCGACTTCCTCGCGGATGCGGGTCGCAGCTTCGTCGACCTCGAACAAAGTGAGATCCTTGCCGCCGGTGATGGAGATCAGGAGGCCCTTGGCGCCCTTCATCGAGCTATCGTCGATCAGCGGGTTGGCGATCGCGGCTTCGGCGGCGGTCAGCGCGCGCTTGTCGCCGGAGGCTTCGCCCGTGCCCATCATCGCCTTGCCCATCTCGCGCATGACGGCGCGGACGTCGGCGAAGTCGAGATTGATCAGGCCTTCCTTCACCATGAGGTCGGTGATGCAGGCAACGCCCGAATAGAGCACCTGGTCGGCCATCGCGAAGGCGTCGGCGAAGGTGGTCTTCTCGTTGGCGACCCGGAACAGGTTCTGGTTCGGGATGATCAGCAGCGTATCGACGACCTTGTGCAGCTCGTTGATGCCCGCTTCCGCGGTGCGCATGCGGCGGCCGCCCTCGAAGTGGAAGGGCTTGGTCACGACGCCGACGGTGAGGATGCCCATCTCGCGCGCGATCTTGGCGATCACGGGAGCCGCACCGGTGCCGGTGCCGCCGCCCATGCCGGCGGTGACGAACACCATGTTGGCGCCCGAGAGATGGTCGCGGAGCTCGTCCATCACCTCTTCGGCTGCGGCCGCGCCGACGACCGGCTGCGAACCTGCGCCCAACCCTTGCGTGGCCGCCGTGCCCATCTGCACGATGCGCTGCGCCTTCGACATCGTCAGCGCCTGCGCGTCGGTGTTGGCGACCACGAAGTCGACGCCCTGGAGGCCCGCCGTGATCATATTGTTGACGGCGTTACCACCGGCGCCGCCGACGCCGAACACGGTGATGCGGGGCTTCAGTTCGTGAATATCAGGAACATTGATGCTGATGGTCATGTTTGCCTCTCGATCACGCGCGCGTGGGTTCGCCCCGGCCGGCGGCCGCGGGAGTTGGTGAAAATCGAATATTGCGGGAAGGAGTCATCAGAAGCCCTCGCGTAGCCATCGTCCGACCTTTCCGAAATACCCGCCGGTCCCCGTCCTGACCTGCTGCCGCGTATGCCGCGGTTCGACATGTTCGTGGTGAACATATTGCGGGTAGACGAGCAGTCCGGCCGGCACCGCGAAGGCGGCGTTCTTCGCCTCGTTGGGCAGCCGGCCGAAACCGAGCGGACGTCCGACCCGCACGGGCCGGCCGAGAATCTGCGTTCCGAGCTCAACGAGACCGGTGAGCTGCGAGGCCCCGCCTGAGAGCACGACGCGACCGTTGGGCTCCGAGGCGAAGGGCGAATCCTTCAGCTTGTCCCGAACCATTTCGAAGACTTCCTCGGCACGATGCTTGACGATGTTGGCGATGGTAGCGCGGGAGACGATCTGCGGCAGATCCTGCTCGTCACCGGCTGTCGGTACAGACATCAGCTCACGCGAGTCCGATCCGCCGGTGATGACGGTCCCGTATAACGTCTTGATTCGCTCGGCATCGGCAATGGTCGCGGAGAGTCCGCGCGCCAGATCCATCGTGATGTGTTGCCCGCCGACCGCAAAACCCGCGGCATGCACGAAGCGGCCGCCGGAAAAGACCGCGATCGTGGTGGTGCCCGCGCCCATCTCGACGACGGCAGCGCCGAGGTCGGCCTCGTCGTCGGTCAGCACCGACAAGCCTGCCACATAGGGACTTGCCGCCATGGCTTCGACGTTGATGTGGCAGCGTTCCACCGCCAGCATCAGGTTCCGCGCCACCGTGGCGTCGCAGGTGACGACATTCATGTCGATGCCGAACTGATGCGCGACCATCCCGCGGGGATCGCGGATGCCCTTGACGCCGTCGAGCGTGTAGCCGATCGGCAGCGCGTGCAGCACGGTGCGGCCTTCGCCGGTGGCGTGGCGCATGCCGGTGGAGGTGACCCGGCTGACATCGGCCGGCGTCACGGCGCCGCCGCGGATGTCGGCCGCAGCTTCGACCAGCTGACCGGAGAGCCGGCCGCCGGACACCGACAGCAGCACGGACTCGACCCGCACCTTGGCCATTTTCTCCGCAAGCCCGACGGCCTGTCGCACCGCCTGCTCGCATTCGCCGAGATCGATCACGGCGCCGGCCTTCATGCCGCGGGACTGGATCTGGCTGTAGCCGATCAGCTCCACCGCATGGGTCCGGTCGCGCAGGGCTTCGCTCGGCGCCGACGGCTTCAGCCGCGCGATCATGCAGGCGATTTTGCTGGTGCCGATGTCGAGGCAGGCGACGAGGCCGCCGCGCTTGTGCGGCATCGGGCGTGTCTTCGGTGTCTGGGTGCGATCAAGACCGGTCATGCAGCGTCCCCGGCCTTTTTCTTCTTCTTGTCCTTGAACAAATCGTCGCGCGCCTTGGCGGCGTCCTCGGACAGCTGCACCACCAGCCGATCGGGCAGGCGCAGGTCGACCGCGACGATGTCGCGGGAGAACAGCTTGTCCTCCTTGTCGAGCCTGGACAGCATCGCAAGCGCGTTGCCGACGTCTTGTTCGGGCAGGCGGATGTCCAGGCCGTCCTTAAGCCTCAGGTTCCAGCGCCGCTCCCCGACGAAGATCGCGGCCTTGGTGATGGAATTGACCTGCGGATAGCGCGCCAGCAAAGCGAGGAAATCGCGAGCCTGCGTCTCGGCACCCTTGCCGACCACGAGCGGCAGCGACAGGAAGCGGCGCGAGACATAGGGTTCGAGCACGGCGCCGTCATCGGCGATGACGGAGAGCCGGCCGGCCTCCTGCCACAGTGCGAACGCCTTGCGCTCGGTGAGCTCGATCATGAGCTGGCCGGGATACAGCTTCAGCACGGTCGCATCCGCGATCCAGGGATTGGCCTTGAGCTTGTCGCGCACGGCGTCGGCGTCGAGGAACAGCAGCGAGGATCGGCCGCTGACGCCGCCGATCGCAAGGATCTCGTCCTGGCTGAGCTGCTTGCGGCCGTTGATCACGACGGAGGTGATGCGGAAGCCGGCGGAATTGGCCAGCGCGTTACGGGTGTCGTTGACCGCCGTGATGAAATCCTGGAGATGGCCGCCTTTGACGATACCGAAGCCGCAGCTTCCGATCAGGAGCAGCACCGTCATGCTGATCCCGACCCGGCGCGGCAGATAGCGCTCGACCAGCGCGACCAACCGCGGCGGAGGCTCGCGTTCGATGACGGCTTTGGCCCGGGCTTTGGTTTTAATCTTTTCCTCGGCTGCAGCACGCGCGCCGTGAACTCGTTCCAGACGCTTGTCCTGCACCCATTCGCGCAGAAGCACGACCGCTCCGATAGCGGCCGCCTTCAGGTCAGCTTGGGGCCTCAGCGATCTGAAAAGCGACCGAGTGAGGCTTCCTGCTCCATCCATTGCACGAGCTCGTCAACAGTTTGCCCGCGACATCGCGCGGGTCCTGGCGAACATGACGTCTCGGACTTGCCGGGCCGGGTGCTGGTCTTCAGCAGAAGAAAACCTCTCCCCTTCAGAGCGTTCGCCGGAGGTGACAACACCCGCAACGGTCCACGCGCCGGCAGCCAAAGCGTCATATACGCCGCCAGCGTTAACCTTCGGACGTCCTGGTAAACAAAAGGTAAAGTTCGTTAACGACGTGAGCTTTTTGCCCAGGCCTGTGAGGCATTTATGCCGCAATATCCGGCATTTTACCGGTTTTGGGTTCCAAAACCGGCCGTTTCGCCGGTTCGGCCGTTAACCAGTCCTAATTATTTTCGCACACCGGCCACAGCGAGCTCGACCAGGCCGCGCAGGAAGTCGACGAACGCGATGCCCTCGGCCTTCAGCGCCTTGGGGTAGAGCGAGGACTTGGTCAGCCCGGGCAGCGTGTTGGTTTCGAGATAGATCAGCCCCTTGTCCGAGACGATGAAATCCGAACGGGAATAGCCGGTACACGACATCGCCCGGTGCGCCAGCATCGCCTGCTGCTTCAGTGCGGCGGTGATTTCGGGTGCGAAGCGGCCGGGACAGATCTCCTGGGTCGACTTCAAAAGATATTTCGCCGCGTAGTCGAAACTGCCCTCGCCCGGAATGATCTCGATCGGCGGCAGCGACATGATCGTGCCGTCCGGCCGCTCCAGCACGCCGCAGGTCGCCTCGACGCCGGCGATGTAAGGTTCGATCACGTACTCTTCGTGCTTCGCGGCATTGCGGACGGCGACGAGATCCTGCCTGGCGTTGACGAAGATCAGGCCGTAGCTCGAGCCATCCCTCGCAGGCTTTGCGATCAGCCGGCCGTACTCGGCGAAGGCCTCGTCGATCTGGTCCAGCGCAATGTTGGCCGGCGGCGTCACGCCGCTAAGCGTGGCGAAATGCTTGGCCGCGAACTTGTCGAACGCGAGATGCGAGGAGGCCGAGCCCGAACCGGTGAAAGGCACGCCGCGCGCTTCGCACATCACCTGCAATTCGCCGTTCTCGGCACGCCCGCCATGCAGGCTGAGCACCAGCACGCGGTTCTCCGCCCTGGCCTGGTCGAGCGCCTGCTCCAGCGGAATGCCTGACGTGCCCGGCTTGAACTCGTCCTCGAACGGACGGGTATGTTCGAGCAGCTGTCTGGACTGCACGACATGCACCTTGTCCTCAACGTCCCACCACCAGAGATCGGCCTCGGGCAGCGCCTGATGCAGCGCCTGGGCTGACGCGACGGAAACCAGACGTTCGCGGTTGGAGCCGCCGAAGAGGATGGTGATGCGCATGTTCTTTGGTCCGTCACCTGTCTGTGTTCGTCATTCCGGGGGCGATGCGAAGCATCGAACCCGGAATCTCGAGATTCCGGGCTCTCGCTTCGCGAGCCCCGGAATGACACTCACGCGGGAATTCCGATCCGCTTGATTTCCCAGTGTAGCTCAATTCCGGAATTTGCCTTCACCCGTTCACGCACGGTCTCGCCCAACGTCTCGATGTCGTGCGCGGTGGCGTCACCCGTGTTGATCAGGAAATTGCAATGCATCTCGGAGACCTCGGCACCGCCGACGCGCAGGCCGCGGCAGCCGGCAGCATCGACCAGCTTCCAGGCGGAATGGCCGGGCGGATTCTTGAAGGTCGAGCCGCCGGTCTTTTCGCGGATCGGCTGCGCGGTCTCGCGATGGGTTTGCACTTCCGCCATGCGTGCGCGGATCGCGTCGGCATCCCTGATCTCGCCGCGGAAACGCGCGGAGGTGAAGATGATGGAGGGATCGACGCCGCTGTTGCGGTAGACGAACTTCATGTCGGCATTGGAGAAGACGTGCTTGGTGCCGTCGCGCCCGACGCCTCGCGCCTCGATCAACACGTCCCTGGTCTCGCCGCCATTAGCGCCCGCGTTCATGCGCAACGCGCCGCCGATCGTGCCGGGAATGCCGAAGTAGAATTCGAGCCCACCGATGTTGGCCGACGCGGCGACTTCCGCCACGCGCTTGTCGAGCGCGGCCGCGCCCGCAGTGACGACATCGCCGCCCGCGCTCGCCTCGCCGAAGGCACGCGGCGCCAGCCGGATCACCACGCCCGCAATGCCGCCGTCGCGCACGATCAGGTTGGAGCCGACGCCGACGACGTAGACGGGAATGTCCCTTGCGAGATGCGCGAGGAAGTAGGCGAGGTCGTCCTCGTCCGCCGGCGTGAACAGCACCTGCGCCGGACCGCCGACGCGAAACCAGGTGAGCTCGGCGAGCGACTGGTTCGCCAGCAGCCGGCCGCGAAGATCGGGCATCGTGGCTTTGAGGTCGGGTGTGATGTCGGGGAAGCTCACTGCCCTACCCCAGCGCCTTCAATTCGCCGGGCAGCGCATATGCCCATTGCGTGATGTTGCCGGCTCCTAAGCACACGACGAGATCGCCGGACTTCGCCACGCCCTTGACGATGCCGGCGAGATCGGACGCTGCCGGCAGCGGGATCACCTCGCGGTGGCCGTGGGCACGCAGGCCCGCGGCGAAATGGTCGCGATCGATGCCCTCGATCGGCGTCTCGCCTGCGGCATAGACCTCGGCGACGATCACCACATCCGCGTCGTTGAAACAGGTGCAGAATTCCTCGAACAGCGACTGCAGGCGGGTATAGCGATGCGGCTGCACGACGGCGACGATCTTGCCGTTGGTGGATTCCCGCGCCGCCTTCAGCACCGCCGCGATCTCGACCGGATGATGGCCGTAATCGTCGATGACGGTGACGCCGTTCCATTCTCCGGTCTTGGTGAAGCGGCGCTTGACGCCGCCGAAGCCGGCGATCGCCTTGCGGATTGCCTCGTCCGACACGCCGAGCTCGCGCGCGACCGCAATCGCGGCCGTCGCGTTGGAGGCGTTGTGGCGTCCCGGCATCGGCAGCATGAGATCGGAGATCTCGTGCACGGCGCCCGTCTTGCGATCGCGGAAGGCAACCTTGAACTTCGATCCGCCGCCCATCGGGGTGAGGTCGACGAAGCGCACATCGGCCTGCGGATTCTCGCCATAGCTGATGATGCGCCGATCCTCGATCTTGCCGACGAGAGTCTGCACCACGGGATGATCGATGCACATCACGGCAAAGCCGTAGAATGGCAGGTTCTCGACGAAATGGCGGAATGCGTCCTGCACCGCCTCGAAGGTCTTGAAGTGATCGAGATGCTCGGGATCGACATTGGTGACGATCGCGACCTCGGTCGGCAGCTTCAGGAACGTGCCGTCGCTCTCGTCGGCTTCGACTACCATCCAGTCGCCCGCACCGAGACGTGCGTTGGAGCCGTAGGCGTTGATGATGCCCCCGTTGATCACGGTGGGATCGAGGCCGCCGGCGTCGAGCAGCGTCGCGACCATCGTGGTCGTGGTGGTCTTGCCGTGGGTGCCGGCGATGGCAACGCAGCTCTTCAGCCGCATCAGCTCGGCCAGCATCTCGGCGCGGCGCACCACAGGGATACGCCGTTCGCGCGCCGCGGTCAGTTCCGGATTGTCGCGCTTGATCGCGGTGGAGACCACGACGACCTCGGCGCCGTCGACGTTCTCCGCCTTGTGGCCGACCGAGACCCTCGCGCCGTTCTTGCGCAGGCGGTCAAGATTGTAATTGTCGGAGGCGTCGGACCCCTGCACGGAATAGCCGAGATTGAGCAGCACTTCGGCGATGCCGCTCATGCCGATCCCGCCGATCCCGACGAAGTGGATGGGTCCGATCTCGCGCGGCAGTCTCATGCTCTATTCCCTGACCTCGCCGCCGGAGAAGGCGGCATCTGGCGAAGGTCACGGCAAATCAGCCGCGCGCCTTTCCTACTGGATGCCCCGCTTTAGAAGGCGAAGACAAGGGCTTTTTCGCGTCAGATTCCCGCGATTTTGGCCACCAGATCGGCCAGCCGCTCAGCCGCATCGAGCCGGCCGGCGCCGCGGGCGGCCTGCGCCATGGTGGCAAGGCGCGCGGGCTCGGCGGCGAAGGCGGAGATCTCGGCGGCGAGGCGATCGGAGGAAAACTCGGTCTGCGGAATGCGGATCGCACCGTCGACTTTGGCCAGCACGCCGGCATTGGCGAACTGGTCCTGGTCGATCGCGCCCGGTAGCGGCACCAGGATCGAGGGCCGCCCGATCGCGGCGAGTTCGGCCACGGTGCCCGCGCCTGAGCGCGACACCACCAGATGGTTGGAGGCCAGCCGTGCCGGTAGATCGGTGAAAAACGGCGCAAGCTCGGCCTTGATCTTCAGCCTGTCGTAGACCGCACGCACGCGCGCCATGTCCTCGTCACGCACCTGCTGGGTGAGGACGAGCCGGCCCCACAGTGCGGGCTCGAGGCGCTCGATCGCGCCCGGAACGATGTCGGCCATGATGCGCGCGCCCTGGCTGCCCCCAACGACGAGCAGCCGCAGCGGGCCGTTCACTTCAGGCGCAGCGTATGGCACGCCAGCTGCGGCGAGAATCGCCGGACGCATCGGCGTGCCGACCGTCGTGGTCTTGCCTGATAGCGCCGGATCGCGATCGAGCACGCCAGGCAATGAAGTGGCGATGGCGCGGACGCGGCTCGACAGGAACCGGTTGGCGCGGCCGAGCACCGCATTGGCGTCATGGATGATGCCGGGCACGCCCGCGAATTTTGCCGCGACCAGCGGCGGCAGCGTCGGATAGCCACCGAAGCCGACGACAGCGACCGGCTTCAATCGCTTGATCAAGCTGTAGGCGGACAGCGTGCCGGCCGCGAGCGTCAGGCCGGCATAGGCGAGCTGCAGCGGATTGCGTCCACGCGCAGTCTCGCTCGAGACGACGTCGATCATGTCCTTGGTGAACAGCCCACTGTAGCGCAGCGCGCGCTCGTCGGTGACGAGGCGGACACGGAATCCGCGCCGGATCAGCTCGACGCCGAGCGCCTCGGCCGGAAACAGATGGCCGCCGGTGCCGCCCGCGGCGAGAAGAATCAGGGGGGAGGTGTCCATGGAGAGGAGTTTTACAGGGACTTTCCCGCCATTGCGAGCCGGTGCTCGTGCCCCGGGCGCAGCGCAGCGCGCCGCCCTTCGCGGCGTGGTGCGCTGCTGAACCGGGGCCCATGGCTGCGGCATTCTGGGTCCCGGATCTGCGCTTCGCTTGTCAGGGACACGAGAGCAATCACGCGTAGCTGCGCATCGCCTCGGCGTGGCCGCTTGCCTCGACCTCGGTGCGCGGGCGCAGCCGCGTCAGCGCCAGCATCATGCCGACACCATAGGCCAGCGACACGATCGAGGAGCCGCCATAGGAGATGAAGGGCAGCGTCATGCCCTTGGCGGGGATGAGCTGGAGATTGACCGACATGTTGATCGCGGCCTGCACGCCGAACAGGATCGCAAGCCCCGAGGCCGCGAAGCGCGAGAACATGTCTTCGTTGGCATAGGCGCGCGACAGCGTGCGGATGACGACGAAAGCAAACAGTGCCAGCATTGCGAGGCACAGGATGATGCCGAACTCTTCGGCGGCAACCGCGAACACGAAGTCGGTGTGGCTGTCCGGCAGGCTGCGCTTGGCGATGCCCTCGCCCGGCCCGAGCCCGAACCAGCCGCCGTTGTAGAAGGCTTCCATCGCGGTATCGACCTGGAAGGTGTCGCCCGAGGCCGGATTCATGAAGCGCTTGATGCGGCCGGCGACGTGAGGAACAAAAAGGTAGGCGCTGAACAGTCCGGCGGCGCCGAGGCCGGCGAGCCCGAACACCCAGATCATCCGCATGCCCGCGATGAAGAACAGCGAGCCCCACACCATCAAGATCAGCATGGTCTGGCCGAAATCCGGTTCCATCACCAGAAGCGAAACCAGCATCAAGAGCAGCACCAGCGCCATCGAGGTTGCCGGCATTTCTGGCCGCCTGGTGGATTCCGCGAACAGCCAGGCGGCCATGACGACGAACGACGGTTTTGCGATTTCGGAGGCCTGGATGTTGAGGCCAAGCAGCGTGATCCAGCGCCGCGAGCCCTTTACTTCGGGGCCGATCGCGAGCGTCAGCACGATCAGGACGATGCTGACCGCGAAGATGATCAGCGCGCTGCGGCGGATCGCGCGCGGCGACAGGAAGGAGACCCCGAGCAGCACGATGCAGGACGGCACCAGGAACAGCACGTGGCGGCTGAAGAAGTGGAAGGGATCGAGCCCGATGCGGGTCGCAACGGGCGGGCTCGCCGCCAGCGACAGGATCACACCGGTCAGCATCAGCGCCAGGATGGCCCCCATCAGCGGCTTGTCGACGGTCCACCACCACTCGGAAAAGGGGGTGCGTTCTTCACGGGAGAGCATGGCGGCCGCTTTCGGACAGAGGTCGGTCCATTGGTCGCCGAGGTTGGTTACCGCAGGGTTAAGGAAACGCGGATGACTGGAGATGATCTCAGCCGTCGCCGCAAAACACCTGTCATGCCCCGGCTTGACCGGGGCATCCAGTACGCCGCAGCCCCTCGGCTCAAGCGCCGCCTCTGGAATACTGGGTCGCCCGGTCAAGCCGGACGACGACAGCGGAGCAAGAACCAGCAGCGCGCCTCACACCACCGGCTTCACACCCGGCAGCGCCTGCGCCAGATCGCGGAACCTGGTGCCGCGGATCTCGAAATTGCGGTACTGGTCGAAGGAGGCGCAGGCGGGCGACAGCAGAACGACCGAGTCGGTGATGCCTGACGCCTCCGCGTCGCGTGCGGCTTGCTCGACGGCGACGTCGAGCGTCTGGCTGATCTCGTGCGGCACCTGCGTGCCGAGCGTGCCGGAAAATTCCTGCGCGGCCTCGCCGATCAGATAGGCTTTTCGGATGCGCGGGAAGTAGCCGGTGAGGCCAGTGATTCCGCCGGCCTTCGGCTTGCCGCCCGCGATCCAGAAGATGTCCGAAAAGGACGACAGCGCGTGCGCGGTGGCGTCTGCATTGGTGCCCTTGGAGTCGTTGACGAACAGCACGTTGCCGCGGCGGCCGACCTGCTCCATGCGATGTGCAAGGCCGGGAAAGCTGCGCAGGCCGCTTTGCAAGACATCGAGGCCGATGCCCATCGCGAGCGCGGCAGCGGCCGCGCACGCCGCGTTCTGTGCATTGTGCAGGCCGCGCAGAGAACCGATGCCGCCGAGCTTGGCGACTTCGCTGCGGGCACCGCCCGAATTGCGCATGATAGTGCCATGCTCGACATGGATGCCGCTGGCCAGCGGATTCCTGACCGAGATGCGCACCACGTTCTTGCCGGCGCGATCGAGCCGGTCGGCGATATCGCGGCAAAAACCGTCGTCGACGCCGACGATCGCGGTGCCGCCGGCCTGCACACCGGCAACGAGGCGTTCCTTCACCGCAGCGTAATGCGCGATGGTGCCGTGGCGATCGATGTGATCCTCGCTGACATTGAGCAGAATGCCGACGGAGGGATCGAGCGAGGGCGTGAGGTCGATCTGGTAGGACGACATCTCGATGACGTGGACGCGGCCCATGCGCGGCGGCTCCAGCGACAGGATCGCGGTGCCGATATTGCCGCCCATCTGGGTGTCGTAGCCGGCGACTTTCGTCAGGTGCGCGATCAGCGCTGTCGTGGTCGATTTGCCATTGGTGCCGGTGATGGCGACGAACGGCGCATCCGGTGCGTGGCGGCGCCGTTCGCGGCAGAACAGCTCGATGTCGCCGATCACCTCGATAGCGGCCTCGCGCGCCTTCAGCACGCTCCAATGCGGCACAGGGTGGGTCAGGGGCACGCCGGGCGCGAGCACCAGCGCGGCGAAATTCGCCCAGGAGACGTTGCGTAGATCAGCCGTGATGAAGCCCGCTTGCGCGGCCTTGGCGACGTTGTCGGCATTGTCGTCGGCGGCGATCACCTCGGCGCCGCCCGCCTTCAACGCGTGACAGGAGGCGAGCCCCGAACCGCCGAGGCCGAACACCGCGACCGTCTTGCCGGCAAAGGACGTGACCGGGATCATCGGCCGGTCACCGCAGCTTCAGCGTCGACAAGCCGGCGAGCGCCAGCATCACCGAGATGATCCAGAAACGGATCACGATCTGCGGCTCGGTCCAGCCGAGCTGCTCGAAATGGTGATGAATCGGCGCCATCCGGAAGATGCGCTTTCCCGTCATCTTGAACGACACCACCTGCACGATGACGGAGACCGCCTCCAGCACGAACAGGCCACCGATCACCGCGAGCACGATCTCGTGCTTCACCGCCACCGCGATCGCGCCCAGCATGCCGCCGAGCGCGAGCGAGCCGGTATCGCCCATGAAGATCGAGGCCGGCGGCGCGTTGAACCAGAGGAAGCCGAGGCCCGCGCCCAGCAGCGCGCCGCAGAGCACGGCGAGCTCGCCGGTGCCCGCGACATATTTGATCTGGAGATAGTCGGCGAACACCGCGTTGCCGGCGAGATAGGCGATCATCGCAAAGCTCGCCGTCGCGATCATCACGGGCACAATGGCAAGGCCGTCGAGACCGTCGGTCAGGTTCACCGCGTTGCCGGCGCCGACGATGACGAAGGCACCGAACACGACGAAGAACCAGCCGAAATGCAGCACGGTGTCCTTCAGGAACGGAATCGTCAGCGCGGTCGACGCGGGATCGCGGTTCAGCCGTACCAGCGCGTAGCAGGCAACCAGCGCGATCGCCGCCTCGATCAGCAGGCGAAGCTTGCTGCCGAAGCCGGTCGTGGTCTGCTTGGTCACCTTGAGATAATCGTCATAGAAGCCGACGAAGCCGAAACCGAGCGTCACCGCCAGTACGATCCAGACGTAAGGGTTGAGCGGATTGGCCCACAGCACCGTGCCGACCGTGAGGCCGGACAGGATCATCAGCCCGCCCATGGTGGGCGTGCCTTTCTTGGCGAGATGCGATTGCGGACCATCGGCCCGGATCGGCTGCCCCTTGCCCTGCCGGATCCGCAGATGGTCGATGATCCAGGGGCCGAACAGGAACACGAACAGCGCGCCGGTGACAACGGCTCCGCCGGTGCGGAAGGTGATGTAGCGGAAGACGTTCAGGAAGGTGCGAACGGCACCGAAGCCCGGAAATGTGTTGGAGAGCTCGATCAGCCAGTAAAACATTCAGACGGTCCTATGGCGCCTTTGCACGCGCCTTGATCTTGGCCTCATCAACCTGCCTCACGCGCATTCGCTGGTCTTCATCCTGGGGTCGGGCGACCTCTAAAGAAAACCGGACGGCTTCGCGCCGGAAAGAGTGGGATTCGGGAACAGCGCCTTCCAAGCAGTTTACGCCCTTGCCTGCAAGGCGGCCACTAGGCCCGGCACAAACTTGTTGACCCAGAACATCTTCTTGCTGCCCTTGACAACCACGACATCGCCTGCCCTCAGCAGATTTGCGACCTCGCCCGGCTTCAGCGTGACGGGGTCGTCGTGCCAGCCGAGACCCTTGCCTGCTGGAAGCACCTCGAACAGGTGACGCATCAGGGGTCCGACGCAATAGACGCCGTCGATGCCGTCGAGATGCTTGGCGAGGCCGGTGTGATAGCCGGGCGCGCCATCGCCCAGCTCCAGCATGTCGCCGAGTACCGCAATGCGGCGGCCGCCGGTCGTGTTGCGCGCTTGAAGGCTTTGCAGCGCGGCAGCCACGCTGGCCGGATTGCCGTTGAAGCTGTCGTCGATCACGGTGATACCGCCGACCGCCTGCTCGACGCCACGGCCGGTCATGATGCCGACCCGGTCGAGCTTGATCGCAAGCGTCGCCGCATCGAGGTTCGCCGCACGGATCGATGCGAGCGCGGCGAGCGCATTCTGCACGCGGTGCGGCGCGCCCGGCGTCAGGCTGAACGCGATCTCCTTCTTGCCGAGCGCGGCCACGACCTGCCAGCTGTCGCCATGCGGCGCGTGCGCGACCTCGTGCACCTCGGCTTTGTCGCCGAAGCGTATGACCTTGCCCTTCCAGTCCGGCGCCTTGATCCCGGCGGGCAGCACCAGCACGCCTTCCGCGGGCAGACCGAGTGCAATCGACACCTTCTCGCGACGGATGGCTTCGAGCGAGCCGAGCTTCTCCAGATGCACCGGCTGGACGTTGACGACGAGCGCGACTGTCGGCCGCGTCAGTTCGCTGAGCCGCGCGATTTCGCCGGCCTGGTTCATGCCCATCTCGACGACCCAGAGACTGGCATCGGGCCGCGCATTGCATAGCGTCAGCGGCACGCCCCAGAAATTGTTGAAGCTCGACGGGCTGGCATAGGCATTGGGGTAGGCCGCGAGGAATTCCTTGGTGCTGGTCTTGCCTGCGCTGCCGGTGAGCCCGATCACCGGTCCGTTGAAGCGCGCACGTGCCGCGCGGGCAAGACCCCAGAGGCCGTCGATCAGCGTGTCCTTGACGACGATCTGGGGAACGCGGACGCCCGCGATCTCGTGCGGCACGATCATCGCGACTGCGCCGGAAGTTTCCGCCTTTTCCGCGAACTCCCAGCCGTCACGCGCGCTGGCGAAGGCTGAGATGAAGCCGCCGCTCGGCGTGCCGCTCAGCGCGACGAACAGGCTGCCCGGTTTCACCAGCCGGCTGTCCTGGGTGACGAAGTCGATCGGCGTGTCCGGGAACGATCCGGCGGCGCCCAGCGCGCGCGCCACTTCGGCCACCGTCCATATGGGCGCGCTCATGCAATCCTCGACGCTAGTGCGGCGGCGACCGCCTCGTGATCACTGAAGGGCAAAACCTCTCCGCCGACGATCTGCCCGGTCTCGTGGCCCTTGCCGGCGATGAGCAGCGCATCGCCATCTTCCAATTCCTCGATCGCGGTACGGATCGCCGCGGCCCGGTCGCCGATTTCGCGAGCGCCCTTGGCGGCGGCGAGGATTTCGGCGCGGATCGATTCCGGCTCCTCGCTGCGCGGATTGTCGTCGGTGATGATGATGCCGTCGGCGTTGCCGGCTGCGATTTCGCCCATGATCGGACGCTTGCCGGCATCGCGGTCGCCGCCGGCACCGAACACGACGACCAACCTGCGCTTCGCGTAGGGACGCAGCGCCTGCAGCGCCTTCGCCAGCGCATCGGGCTTGTGCGCGTAGTCGACGAAGATCGGCGCGCCGTTGCGCTCGCCGACGCGCTCGAGCCGCCCCTTGGCGCCTTCGAGACCTTCGAGGCTCGCAAACACATTTGCGGCGTCGCTGCCGGTGCCGATGGCGAGACCGGCCGACACCAGCGCATTCTCGATCTGGAATTCGCCGACCAGCGGCAGCCGGATCGCATATTGCTTGCCGCGATGTTCGAGCGCGAGCACTTGCGAAAACCCTTCGACCTCCGCACCGGCGAGACGAATGCCCTCGCCTGCCCCGTCGCCCTTGCGACCGACCGCCATCACGCGCAAGCCGCGCGACTTTGCGGCGTCGATTGCCTCCGCCGAGCAATCATGATCGGCCGAGATCACGGCCGCGCCCCCCGGCGGGACAAGTTCGCGGAACAGCCTGAGCTTGGCCGCGAGATAATGCGCGACGGTCGGATGGTAATCCATGTGGTCGCGCGAGAGATTTGTGAAGCCGCCGGCGGACACGCGCACGCCGTCAAGGCGATATTGGTCGAGCCCGTGCGAAGAGGCCTCGAACGCGAGATGCGTGACGCCCTCGCGCGCGATCTCGTCCAACTGCCGGTGCAGCGCGATCGGGTCGGGCGTCGTCAGCGCGCCGTAGACTGTACGTTTGGGCGAGACCAGGCCGATGGTTCCGATGCTGGCGGAGGCGTGCCCGAGCCGCTCCCAGATCTGCCGGGTGAATGCGGCGACCGAGGTCTTGCCGCTGGTGCCGGTCACCGCCGCAATGGTGGCGGGTTGCGCCGGAAAAAATCTTGCCGCGGCCAGCGCCAGCGCGCGGCGCGGATTGGCGACTGTGATGAACGGCACCTTGCAGCCATCAGGCGCATGGTCGCCGACAACCGCTACCGCGCCTGCGGCAATCGCGGCATCGACGAAGCGCGCGCCGTCAGTCTTGCTGCCCGCAAGTGCGAAGAAGAGATCGCCCGCCTTGACCGCGCGGCTGTCGAGGGCAACGCCGGTCACGTCGAGCGCCGCGACCGCGGGCTCGATTGCGGCGTCATTGCCCTGAACGTCCTGATCGAGGAGGTCGCGCAGCTTCATGGTCTTCCAGTCGACATGTCGGACCGGATCGCCGAATCTCCAGGGAAATCCCGACTCAGCAGCGGCAACGGCCCACCCGGTTGATTACTGGGTTGTCCTGGATGCTGCAAGAATAAGGCGGTCGGACGGCGGCAGGTCAAACCGCGGCTCGACACCCAGAAGCGGCGCGATCCGCTCGATCACCTTGCCGCCGGTCGGCACCGCGTTCCAGCCCGAGGTGATGAAACCATGGGTTTCGGGCAGGGCCTGTGGCTCGTCCAGCATCACCAGGATCTGATACTTTGGATTGTCGGAGGGCATGATCGCCGTGAAGGAGTTGAGCACCCGCTTCTTGGCGTAGCGGCCATTGATGACTTTCTCGGACGTGCCGGTCTTGCCGCCAACATAATAGCCCTTGACGTCCGCTTGTCGCGCCGACCCGACCTCCGCATTGAGCCGCATCAGATACCGCATCTTGTCGCTGGTCTCTTGCTTGATCACGCGCTTGGCCATCGCCGCCGCTTCAGCTTCGCTTCGCTTCATGAATGTCGGGGGAATCAAGTAGCCACCGTTCATCAGCGCGTTGATGCCCATCACCGCCTGGAGCGGCGCCACCGACAGGCCTTGGCCGAACGCGATGGTGACCGTGTTCAGCTCGCTCCAGCGGCGCGGCACCAGCGGCGCCGCGCTCTCGGGCAGCTCGGTGCGCAGCCGCGTCAACTGGCCCATCTTGGCCAGGAACGCCTTGTGCGCCTCGACTCCCTGGCCGAGCGCGATCCGCGCGGCGCCGATGTTGGAGGAGTAATAGAACACTTCCTTGGTGTTGATGAAACGTCCGAGCGAGTGGCTGTCATGGATGGTGAACTTGCCGTAGTGCAGGTTCCCCCGTGCATCCCACATCGAGTTCAAATTAATCTTGCCGGAATCGAGCGCCATCGCCAGCGTAAACGCCTTGAAGGTCGAGCCCATCTCGTAGACGCCGGTGGTCAGGCGATTGATGCGGTCGGGGTCGTGCGCTTCCTTCGGATTGTTGGGATCGAAGTCCGGCAGGGAGACCATCGCCACGATCTCTCCGGTCTTGACGTTGGAGACGATGCCGGAGGCGGCCTTGGCGTGGTATTTCTCCTTGGCCTTCAGGAGCTCGTCACGCAGGGCGTGCTCGACGCGCAGATCGACCGAGAGCTCGATCGGCTTTTGCAGCCGGTCGGTGGCAAAGCCCGCGCGGTGGAGATCGGCGAGCCCCTGATTGTCGAGCCACTTCTCCATGCCGGCGATGCCCTGGTTGTCGATGTTGACGAGACCGATGAGGTGGGCCACCTCGTTGCCGGTCGGATAGACGCGCTTGTTCTCGCGCAGGAAGCCGATGCCGGGAATGCCGAGCTTGTGGATATCCTGCTGCTGCTTCGCCGTAATCTCGCGCTTGAGCCAGACGAAGCCCTTGCGCGTCTTCAGGCGCTCGCGCACCTCGGCCTCATCGAGGTCGGGCACGGTGGCGGTCAGAAGCTCGATCGCCTCGTCCTTGTCGATGATGCGGCGCGGCTCGCCGAACAGGCTCGACGCCTTGACGTCGGTCGCGAGGATCGCGCCGTTGCGATCGACGATGTCGGGCCGCGCGGTCGCGACCACCTCCTGTGCCGCGGCGCGGCGCGCGCCGTGGGCGTCGGCGCCGATCGCGAACATCACGAGCCGGCCGCCGATCAGGGCGTAGACCGCGCCGAAGGCGAGCATCGCCAGGCCGACGCGCGCCCGCGCCTTGGCGGCGCGATCGACGTTGCGCCCGTACAGCAGACTGCGGATCAGCCGTTGCCGCCAGGGCTCGGTCGGCTTTCCTACAGGTTTGGCCGGGGTCACAGCACTCATGGCTTGTCCTCGGGCTGAGGCACGGAGCCCGTCACGTTATCGGGATCGCTCGCGGCTTCGATGGTATTGAGCATGGCGCCGATCGGATCCGGCTCGCCCGGCCTGAACATCCGCGGCGGACGCTCGGGCAAGTTCTTCAGTGAATCATATTGCGTGCCGTTGACCGGCTTGAGCTGCAGATGCCGGTCGGACAGGCCCTGCAGGCGCAGCGGCGCATCGAGCTTCGCCCATTCGGAGCGCAGCGCCGCGATCGCATCGCGCTGCTCGCGGATCTCCGCATGCAGCCGCAGCACCTTTTCGGTGCGCGCCGTGGAGTCCATCTTGATCCTATAGACATAGGCCGCCGCGAAGATCAGCGCGCCAATGACGAGCAGGTGGATGAAGCGCATGCGCTAGCCACCTCTCATGACGTCGGAGAGTTTTGGCCAGGACGATTGCTCGCGATCGTCCTGCGCAGGCGCCGAGGTGCGCTCGGCGGCGCGCAGCTTTGCCGACCGCGCCCGCGGGTTATGCGCGACTTCGTCCTCGCCCGCGATCACCGGCCGCCGCGTCAGGAGCTGGAAGCTCGGCACCGCCTGCGACACTTCCGGAAGATGGCGTGAACCGCCACCCGTCTTGCTGCGCTCGGCGAAGAAATTCTTGACGATGCGGTCTTCCAGCGAATGGAACGAGACGACCACGAGTCGACCACCGGGCTTGAGCACACGCTCGGCAGCGATGAGCGCGTTCTGGAGTTCCTCGAGTTCTTCATTGACGAAGATGCGCAGGGCCTGGAACGTCCGCGTCGCCGGGTGAATATCGCCAGGCTTGGAACGAACCACCCTGCCGATGAGATCGGCGAGCGCGCGTGTGGTCGTGAACGGCGTCTCCTGCCGGTCGGCGACGACGGCGCGGGCGATGCGACGCGACTGCCGCTCTTCGCCGAGGAGATAGATGATGTCGGCGAGATCGCCTTCCGAGGCGCGCGCCACGACATCGGCCGCCGTCGGGCCCGCCTGCCCCATCCGCATGTCGAGCGGACCATCGAGGCGGAACGAGAAGCCGCGGCCGGCCTGGTCGAGCTGCATCGAGGACACCCCGACGTCCATCACGACGCCGTCGACGCCATCGACGCCTTGAGCCGCGCAGATTTCGGCGAGGTTGGAGAAGCGATCTTCAACCAGCGTCAGCCGGCCCGCCGAGCGTTCGACCAGCTCGGCGCCGCCTGCGATCGCGGTACGGTCGCGATCAATGGCAATCACCCGGGTTCCCGGCATGTCGAGGATCGCGCGGCTGTAGCCGCCCGCGCCAAAGGTCGCGTCGATGTAAAGGCCGCCCTCGCGTGGGGCGAGGTGGTCGATGGCCTCACGGCCAAGAACGGGGATGTGCGGAGCCGAGCTCATGCGCCAAGCCTGCCGATCGCCCCGCCGGACTCCCAAGTGAGATCGGGGACGAACAAGCTCATAACGCCTCGAATAATTCCGCGTCGCGGCGGTTCCACGACCCAATCCCCGTCCAGCATGGTTACCGTGCCCGGTCGTCCCGGGCCACCAACCCAGTATTCCCTTTGGAATTTGTCGGGCAGCCATGGGATTTCGAGCCAAAATACGCTTTGGCCGCCTCCGGACGCGGGTCGGCTCTTCATCTCTCAGTAACGGCCCTTAGCGTTAAGAAAGCGTTGATCGGATCGCGACAAGTCGAAAAGCTGACGCGGCGGTGATGCTTCATCCACACACATGCGCCAAAATGCATCCGTTAACCTCGTCGCGCGGTTGCGCACGGTGGAGGGTAAAGGAATAGTAAAGAGAAGGGCTTGGCCCACTCTCTGTCTGTCTCGAGCTGTTTATGTCGTCCGGTTCGTCCACGCCGTCTGGATCTGATTCGAAGCGTCAACGTGTTCTCCCGGTTCCCAAGGCCGCCGCGAACATGCGGACGTTCGAGCCGGACTCCTCGACCGTCTCCGACATCATCCCCTCACCGAACCACGGCGACCGCAACAAGGGCCGGCAGCCCGATATGATCGTGCTGCACTACACCGGCATGCCCGACGTCGAAGGTGCGCTGGCGCGGCTCTGCTCCGCAGGCACCGAGGTGTCGGCACATTATGTCGTGCTGGAAGACGGCCGCATCGTGCAATGCGTGCCGGAGGCCAGGCGCGCCTGGCATGCCGGCGTGTCCGCCTGGGCCGGCGAGGACGACATCAATTCCTGCTCGATCGGGATCGAGATCGTCAATCGCGGCCACGACTGGGGCTATCCGGAGTTTCCGCTGCGCCAGATCGCCGCCGTGATCGCGCTGTGCCGCGGCATCATGCTCCGTCGCAAGGTGCCCGCGCACCGGGTTCTCGGCCATTCCGACGTGGCGCCTGCGCGCAAGAAAGATCCCGGCGAAAAATTTCCGTGGCATTCGCTGGCCAATTCCGGGGTCGGCCACTGGGTCACGCCCGCGCCGGTCGTACGCGGCGAGAGCCTGATGCTCGGCACCATCAGCGACGAGGTGCTGAGCCTGCAGCAGGCGCTCGCCAGATACGGCTACGGCGTTCCCCTCACCGGCAAATACGACGGCGCGACCATGGAAGTCGTCACCGCGTTCCAGCGCCATTTCCGCCCGGCGCGACTGGATGGGGTCGCGGATCACTCGACGCTGTCGACCTTGCAGGCACTGTTGGGAAGCTTGCCGGCGGAGGGAACGACGGTCGCGTCGAAGTGACGGCGACTGCCACGCACCCCGTCATTGCGAGCGAAGCGAAGCAATCCAGACTGCCTCCGCGGAAGCAGTCTGGATTGCTTCGTCGCAAGCGCTCCTCGCAATGACGGAGTATGTGGCGACTACTCCATCTCCCGCATCCTTCGTGCATAAAGTCGTCGCAGCGGCTCCAACTGCGTCGCGTCTGTCGCCGCGCGGTAAGCCTCGCGCGCCTCCTCATTCCGGCCGAGTCGCCGCAACAAATCCGCCCGCACCGCTGGCAACAGTTCGTAACCATGAAGCCCGCCGCGTGCGGCGGTCGCATCCACGAGATCGAGCGCAAGTGCCGGCCCATCGACCATCGACACCGACGCGGCGTGGTTAAGCTCGATCACCGGAGATGGGTTGATCCGCAGCAGGACCTCGTAGAGCCCGGCAATCTGCGGCCAGTCTGTCTGCTCATAGCTCGGCGCACGCGCATGCAGCGCGGCGATCGCGGCTTGTACTGCGTAGGGCTGCGGCCGGCCGGGCACGCGCAGCGCGTCGTCGACCAGGCTCAGACCCTCCTCGATCTGTGCATGGTCCCACCGCGAACGATCCTGCTCTTCCAGCAGCACGATGTCGCCGGCGGCGGTCTGGCGCCCTGCGCGGCGCGCATCGTGCAGCAGCATTAGCGCCAGCAGGCCCTTGATCCCGGCGCGATCGGGCAACAGCCGGTCGAGCAAGCGGCCAAGCCGGATCGCCTCGGCCGCAAGATCGGGCCGCATCAAATCCGCACCCGACGTCGCCACATAGCCTTCGGTGAAGACCAGATAGATCACGGCAAGCACACCGTCGAGCCGCGGCACCAGCGTGTCGCGCTCGGGGACCTCATAGGGAATGCCGGCGAGCCTGATCTTCTGCTTGGCGCGGACCAGACGCTGCCCCATCGCCTCCTCGCTGACGAGAAAGGCGCGCGCGACCTGCGCCGTGGAGAGCCCGCAGACGGTGCGCAGCGTCAGCGCGACCTGGACTTCGGGCGCAAATGCAGGATGGCAGCAGGTGAAGATCAGCCGCAGCATATCGTCGTCGAGCGTCGCCGGCGGCTCGGCGGGCGCTTGCGCGTTCAGCTCGAGCTCGTGCACGAGCGCCTGCTCCTTGCCGCGGAAGACGGCCTGGCGCCTGATACGGTCGATCGCCTTGTGCCTGGCGACATTGACCAGCCAGGCACGCGCATTGTCGGGGACCTCGCACGCCGGCCAGCGCTCCAGTGCCACCGCAAAGGCGTCCTGGAGCGCGTCCTCGGCAAGATCGAAATCGCCGACGAGGCGGATCAGCGTGGCCAGCGCCCGCCCCGCCTCGTCGCGGAAAATCTTGTCGATCTCGGACAGTGTCATGCGCCGATGCGCGGCTGCGCCGTCACTTGTCGTAGACCCAGATCGGCCGCACCTCGATCGAACCGATACGCGCCGACGGAATCCGCGATGCAATCTCGATCGCGGTATCGAGATCCTTGGCCTCCACGAGGTAATAGCCGCCGAGCTGCTCGCGCGTTTCGGCAAACGGGCCGTCGGTCGTCAGAGTCTTGCCGTCGCGCACGCGGACCGTCGTCGCAGTCGTGGTCGGCTGCAAACGGTCGCCCGCCTTGAAATTGCCGCTCTGAATGATGCCTTGCGTGAAGGTCTGATATTCCGCCGTCATCTGCTGGCCGGCCGCCGGACGCATATTCGCGTACTCGGCTTCGTTCTGGTAGATCATCAGCAAATATTGCATCGCTTAACTCCTGTTGTTCGGCGGGATCGCCGACATCCAGTCGAACGGGACACACACCAAACGACATCTTCAGGATAAATTATTTGCAGGCCGCATGCGCGGCGATATCAGCTTGACGGAACCGTCATAAATGCCCCATGCCTGCCCCGTCAGTCGGCCGGACGGCCGCTCCGGCAGGTGCCGAAAGGCCGCCGGGGAGGAAAGTCCGGGCTCCCTTGACATACGGTGCCGGATAACGTCCGGCGGGGGCGACCCCAGGGAAAGTGCCACAGAGAACGAACCGCCCGCCTTCGCAGCGCAAGCTGCGTAGGCAGGTAAGGGTGAAAAGGTGCGGTAAGAGCGCACCGCGGCTGCGGCAACGGAGCCGGCATGGTAAACCCCACCGGGAGCAAAACCGAATAGGGACGGCGTAGCGGGCTGTTCGCGAAAGCGATAACGCCGCGGGGCGATGTCAGGCCCGCCGTCCGGGTAGGTTGCTCGAGGCCATGTGCAAACATGGTCCCAGAGGAATGGCCGTCACGTATCGTTCGCGCAAGCGGACGGTGCCTTACAGAACCCGGCTTACAGGCCGGCTGATATCTTGCAACGAGGGGTTCGATGCTGACCGCATCGAGCCCCTCACCATTTGGGCGCTCACTATCCGACGATCTCTTGCAATACGCCCATCAGCGCGTCCGGCGCTGTCACGTTCGGCGCGTGGCTGGCGTCGAGCTCGACAAAACGCCAGCCGTCCTCGCTCCTCGTGCGCCTCGCGAATTGCCCGAACACGTCGCCCGGCGGAATGCGCGTGCAATAGATGTAGCTGCGCGGCATCGCCGGCTCGCTACCTTCGAGCTTCAGCTTTGTCTCGAAGCATTTGATCGGCATGTTGATCCGGCGCGCGTTGAGCCAATCGAGATCGGCCTGCGGCGTATCGGGCGGTGGCGGGTTTGGCGGGATGCGGTAGCCGTCGCCTGAGCTTGCCGCCTTGCGCATCGGCTCGCGCCCGCTCTCGTTGAGATCGAACAGCGACTGGCCGTCACGCGGCACGAAGGCGTCGAGGTAGATCAATTGCGTCACCCGCTCGCGCGCGCGATCGGCGACGCCGGTGGCGACCATGCCGCCATAGCTGTGGCCGAGCAGCACGATGTCGCTGAGATCCTCGAACCTGATGACGTTGAGAATGTCCTGGATATGCGTGTCGAGATCGATCGCGGGACTGGCCAGATGCGCGCGCTCGCCGAGCCCGGTATAGGTCGGCGCAATCAGGCGATGGCCGGCCTGCGCCATCAGCGGATGCATCTTCTTCCAGGCCCACCCGCCAGACCACGCGCCGTGACAGAGCAGGAAGGTTTTTGAGCGTGCGGCCATCGCCGTTTCCATCGTTCTTGTTTGTACGATGGAGTGTAGCGGGCGAGCGCGCGATGTAAACGCTATGGCTTCTTAAGCCGCGCGAGTGGTCACCTTCACGAGGGCGGGTGCAGGCCGACCAGCTTCGCGCCGCAGCTTGCCCGTCTCAAAACCGTGCATGCCGATCTGCCATTGCAGCCCGACGATGGCACCCTTGGTCGGCTGCAACAGCGCGAGCGAAGCGAACAAGGTCACCGGCAGCCACACCGCCAGTTGCAGCCAAACTGCTGGGGCATAGGCGGTCTCCACCGCGAGGATTGCCGGGACCACGAGATGGCCGACGACGACCATCACGAGATAAGCCGGAAAATCGTCGGCGCGCTGGTGGAACAGCTCCTCGCCGCAATGGTCACAGGTATCCGCCACCTTCAGGAAACGGCCGAACGCATGGCCTTCGCCGCAGTTCGGGCACTTGCCGCGAAATCCGCGCCACATCGCTTTTGCCAGAGAGACTGAACCGGTCGCCATGACCCCACCTCTTCCTTTTCTACGATCCATACAATAATATCTTGTATCCATACATTCAAAGGATATAGGCCTTAATTGCATGGATTGGACCCCTACAATCTCGGAGCTGAGCGGGCCGCGCTATCAGCGCATCGTCGAGGCCATGGAGGCCGACATCGCCGCCGGCCGGCTGGTGCGCGGCCAACAATTGCCGACGCAGCGGGCGCTGGCAAAGGCGCTCGGCGTCGACCTCACCACGGTGACGCGCGCCTACACCGAGGCGCGGCGCCGCGGCATCATGGAGGCCCGGGTCGGCCAGGGCTCGTTCGTGTCGGAGACCAGCGCGCGCCGCGCGGTCGACCTGCCGCATCCCGTCGCGATTGACCTCTCGATGAACGTGCCGCCGCAGCCTCTCGAAGCGCAGCTCGACGAGCGCATCATCGCCGGGATGGACGCCATCCGCGCGCAATCGGGTCTGACGGCGCATCTCAACTACCAGCCGCCCGGCGGCAGCGCACATGAGCGCGAGGTCGCGGCGCGGTGGATGCGGGCACGCGTGCCGCATGCGCATGCCGACAGGCTCGTGATTTTTCCCGGCGCGCAGACGATTCTGTTCAACCTGCTCGCCCATCTCGCCCGGCCCGGCGACGTGGTGCTGACGGAGGCCCTCACCTTCCCCGGCATCAAGGCCGCCGCGGCGCGGCTCGGAGTCAAGCTCGTCGGCGTCGCCATGGATGACGGCGGCATCCTGCCCGACGCGCTGGCGGAAGCTTGCCGCACGCATAGACCGAAAGCGGTCTATCTCATTCCGACGCTGCACAATCCGACCACCGCGACGCTTCTTCCCGAGCGCCGCGGCGCCATCGCAAAAATCATCAACGATGCCGATACGATTCTGATCGAGGATGACGCCTACGGGCTGCTCGATCGCTCGGCATCGCCGATCGCCAATCTCATTCCGGAACGGACATATCTCGCGACCACGCTGTCGAAATGCATCGCGCCCGCGCTACGGGTCGCCTATCTGGTGACGCCCGACAGCAGCTCGCAGCGGGAGATGCGCAACTCTTTGCAGGCGACGGTGCAGATGCCGGCACCGCTGATGGTCGCGCTGGTGACGCATTGGATCGAGACCGGGATCGCCGACCGCATCATCACCGCCATCAGGAGCGAGGCGGTCGGCCGCCAGCAGCTCGCGCAACGGGCGCTCAAAGGATTCGAGTTCCAGGCCAAACCCGCCGCTCACCATCTGTGGCTACGGCTGCCTGAGGGCCGCGCCGACGTCGCGGCGCATCTCCTGCGGAATGGACTAGCCGTCGTCGCCGGCGAGGCCTTCACCGTCGACGGAACGCCGCCACACGCGGCACGCGTCTCGCTTGGCGCGGCGCGCAACAGGGCGGAATTGACGGAAGCGCTACGCATCCTCGTGAGCGCGCTGGACAGCCCCGCCGACACCAGACAGATCGTCTAGCAATACTTATCGATGCTGACGGCGATGCCGCGAGCGAACGACTGGTGCGACGGGGGACGGATAGGCCGCATAGGCTTCGCTCGGCGCGACGGACTCGCCGCGGGCCCCGCGCGCGGCGGGTGTGAGCTGGCCGCCATTCAGAACGTCGCGGTCGGGATGGGCAGCCTGATAGGCCGCGGGCTCGGAAAACTGCGCCTGCGCCATCGTCGGCATCAAGGCCGCCGCCGACACCAGCGCGGCCGCGACGGCAATCTTCGTGCGGATCATCGTCCTTCTCCATATGCTCAGCCGGGATGCTGGCCGATCGGACCGCATGATGGCGTCGAGCGGGCCCCCAGGTGGAAGTACGAGCATCATCTAGACCTGTCTTTCGCGAACGCCCGCCGCTGGGGATCACGCTTGCGTGCGGTTTTGAAATTGACCTGCACGGCCGCAGCTGTGCTATGCGAGCGATGGGGATCAACAATTCGGGATCGCCCAGGCGACAGGGACAATCTGTTGGAAATACTCACCTACGCGCTGCTGCTGCTCGGCGCACTGGCCGGGGGCTTCGTCTCGGGCCTCGCCGGATTCGGCACCGCGCTGATGGCACTCGGCATCTGGCTCTACGTGCTGCCGCCCTCGCTCGCGGTGCCCCTGGTGCTGATCTGCTCGGTGATCGCGCAGAGCTCGACGCTGCCGTCGATGTGGAAGAGTTTTGATCTCTCGCTGGTCTGGCCGTTCCTGATTGGAGGACTGATCGGCGTGCCGCTGGGCACCATGCTGGTCGCCTCCGCCGATCCAAAAGTGTTCAAGCTGAGCGTCGGCGTGCTGCTGCTGATCTTCTCGACCGCGCTGTACCTCAACAAGAAGCCGCTCGCCATCACCTTCGGCGGTCGCATCGCCGACGGTACGATCGGCTTCGCCGGCGGCATTCTTGGTGGCCTTGCCGGATTGTCGGGGCCGCTGCCGATCCTGTGGGCCAACATCCGCGGCTGGAACAAGCACGAGCGGCGCGGCATCTTCCAGCTCTTCAATTTCACCGTGCTCGCCACCGCTTTGGTGTTGCAGACGGCCTCGGGCCTCGTCGCGTTCAAGGTGGTCTGGCTCGCGGTGGTCGCCTTTCCGGGCACCTTGATCGGCGCATGGGCCGGCGCGCGCGTCTATCACGCGCTGAGCGACAAGCATTTCGGCGATGTCGTCCTCGGTCTCTTGTTCCTGTCGGGCCTCGGCCTGGTCTGGAACAGTTTGGGCACGCACTAACTCCGTATTGTCTTCGCGGCGAGCGCTATGCCGCCGGCAACGCCGACGGAAAGCACGTAGATCCAGCCCTCGGCAACAGCAACGCGATCAGCGCGACGAAGCGGCTGGCGCGCGAGAGCGCGCCGCCCAGATCCGGGGACAAGCGCTCGCTACGCGGGTGCGCGTACAGGAGACGCCACGGGCTCGGGGGCAGCCTGCTCGGGGGACTCCTCGTGCCGAAGCACCACAAGGCGCTTCCTGAATTCACGCCGTAGCAGCCATAAGCTCAAGGCAGCCTGCAGCGTGGTCGTCGCGATCGACAGGTACCAGACATGCTCCATCCGGAAGCCCGGCCATGTCGAGAGCCAGATCGACGGCAGGGAATAGGTGAGGACCCGCGTTGCCGAGGTCAACAACACCGGCTTGGTATTGCCGAGCCCCTGAAACATGCTGGAGCAGGTGAAGATCAGCCCCTGCGCCACCATATTGAGCGAGACGATGCGCAGAAAAAGCGACGCAACCGCCATCGTCTCCTGATCCTTCGAGAAGCCGGTAAGCAACAGACCAGGCACGAGCTGCGCCGGGATCAAGAAAACAATCATCACGGCGGTCGCGACAAGCGCCGCCTTGACAAACGTCTCCCTCACGCGCGCGCCATTGCCCGCGCCGAAGTTCTGGCCGGCGATCGGCCCTGCGGCAAGAGCGATGGCGAGCGCCGGCATCTGCATCAGGCCGAGGAGACGCGTCCCGATGCCAAATCCGGCCTGTGCCGCCGAGCCGAAAACGCTCAGCACGTAATAGCCCACGGCCATGATGATGAAGACCATCGCGAACTCGCCGCCTGCAGGCAGGCCGACATTGAGGATCCTCTTCCACTGTCGAAGCTGCGGCCGCCATTGCGCGGGATTAAAGGCGACATAGCGTTCCAGTTTCAGGAAATAGACCAGCAGCATGAGCACACCGATGAAGACGGCAATCGAGCTTGCGAGGCCCGCTCCGGCAACACCGAGCGCGTGCCCGGTGCCCCAACCCGAGATCAGGACCGGCGCCAGCGCGATGTTGATGGCCACTGCAAGCGCTTGAACCAGCATGCTCGGCCGCACGATTCCCGTGGCCCGCAACGCAGACGCCATGACCTGCGACGCAAACTGCAGCGCCAAAGCCGGCATGAACCAGAGCAGATAAATCGCGCCGGCTTCGACCGTGGCCTCATCGGCCGCGACCGCGCGCATATATGGACGCGACAATGCGAAGCCCGCGCCCAAGGTCAGGAGCCCGAACAGCACCGACAGGAGGACCGACTGGTTGAAGACGAGGTTGGCGTCGCCGCGATCCTTGCGCCCCACCGCGTGCGCCATCAGCGCCACGGTGCCGACTCCGAGCACCTGCATCAGCGCATTGACGAGAAAGCCGGCATTTCCGGCCGCGGCGACGCCCGCGATTGCCGCATCGCCCAGTTCCGACACGAAATACAGGTCGACGAGCTGGCAGATCATGATCGTGATCATGCCGACCACGATCGGTGGCGCCATGCTCAGGATGTGGCCCACGATGGAGCCGCGTGTCAGGTCTTTCATGTCATTCATCCTCTGGCGGCGCGACGGCGGGACTTTCGTCCCGCCAGCCGCGCGCCACTCACTCCGCTGCTGCGATATGTCCGAGCTCCACCACCTGGCGCTCGAACAGGCCGCGATAGATGCCGCCGGGCTTAGCCGCGAGCCTGGCATGCGTGCCTTGCTCGACGATCTCGCCGCGGTCGAACACCAGGATGCGATCGAGGCTCTTCACCGTCGACAGCCGATGCGCGATCACGATCGAGGTACGGCCTCGCATCAGCCGCTCCATCGCCTGCTGGATCAGCGCCTCGGCTTCCGAATCGAGGCTCGAGGTCGCTTCGTCCAGGATCAGCACCGGCGCATCGGCCAGGAAGGCGCGCGCCAGCGCCACGCGCTGGCGCTCGCCGCCGGAGAGCTTGACGCCGCGCTCGCCGACCAGCGTCCCGTAACCCTTGGGCAGGCGCAGGATGAAGTCGTGCGCGTTGGCCAGCCGTGCCGCCTGCTCGATCGCCTCCAGGCTGGCACCGGGCCGGCCATAGGCGATGTTCTCGGCGAGCGAGCGGTGAAACAGGATCGGGTCCTGCTGCACGATCGCGATCTGGCTGCGCAGCGAGTGCTGGGTGGCCTTGGCGATGTCTTGCGCATCGACCAGAACGCGGCCGCCGGTCACGTCGTAGAGCCGCTGCACCAGCTTGACGAAGGTGGTCTTGCCGGAGCCGGAGCGGCCGACGAGACCGACGCGCTCGCCGGCACGGATCGTGACCGACAACCCGTCATAGAGCGGCGCGTGATGACCGCTATAGTGAAACGTGACGTCGTCAAAGAGGAGCTCTCCGCGCTCGATCGCGATCGGCCGCGCGTCCGGCGCATCCGCAATCCCGATCGGCTCGTCGTGGATCGCCACCAGCTCCTCCATGTCGTTGACCGAGCGCTGCAGGTTATTGATGTGCATTCCGACGTCGCGCAAATAGGCATGGATGACGTAGTAGCTCGTCAGCACATAGGTGACGTCGCCGGGCGAGGCCCGCCCCGACATCCACAGCAGCACGGCGCCGCCGATCACGGAGGCGCGCAGGGCCAGCAGCACCGAGAGCTGCGCCAGATTGGTGTAGTTGTAGCGCAGCCAGGTCCGCCGCACGCGCACGCGCCAGCGGTTGACGACACGGGCAAGCCGCACATCCTCGCGCGCTTCCGCGCCGAAGGATTTCACCACCGCGTTGCAGGTCAGCGCGTCCGCCAACGTGCCGCCGACCTTGGTATCCCAGGCATTGGAGATGCGCGCGGCTGGCGCGATGTAGCGCGTCGAGAACAGCACCGTCATCGTGACATAGGCCAGCGCACCGAGCGCGATCACCGCGCCAAGAGAAGCCCAGTGCATGCCGAGCAGGATCATCGACCCGATCAGCACCAGCAGCGACGGCGCCAGCGCCATGAGAATGGTGTCGTTCAACAGGTCGAGCGCCCACATGCCGCGGGTGACCTTGCGCACCGTGGAACCCGCGAAGGAGTTGGCGTGCCAGTCGGTCGAGAACCGTTGCACGCGCATGAAGGCTTCCTGCGCGACTTCGGACATGATCTTCAGCGAGAACGGCACGATGGCCTGCAGGCCGGTCAGCCGCAGCACCATGGAGGCAGCGCCGAGCGCCACGATACCGCCCAATGCCATCAGCGCCGCGTGACGCGCGGCGGGATCGGATGGGCCGCGCGTCAAGGCGTCGACCAGATGTCCGGAGAAGACCGGCATGAACAGGTCGGCGACGGTTGCGCCCAACAAGCCGCCGGCCACGACGAGGGTACGCCCCGGCTGCTTCAGCCAGTGCCGGAACACGAATGGCAGCACCACGCGTATCGCCGCGGGCCTTTTTGACAGAGCGGTCATGGCGTCATCCGGCCGCTTCTGGCGCGGGCCGGCTCCATTGATGGACGCAGGCCGGCCGCGAGGGCCGAGACGGCGTCACTTAAAGTTGGCTTTGGACTTGGGGAGCGGAGCGATCGGGACTGGAAGCCCAATCGAAGCTGGCGGAAGAGGCCTCTAGGAGGCCGAGCAGATACCGAGCCAGAACATCATCGAGCGCGGGCGTGCGATCTGCGAATGCGACGAAATCATGCAAATCCTCCCGGTTCGATGGAATGAGTTGCGCTTTATAGATGTGTCACTGGTGATTTGCAACGGGGCTCGCGCGAGATCACGCACGAGTGTTGCAAATTAGTGCGCGTCGCCGCTGGCGCCGAACGGCGAGGCCGGCTTCTTCAACAGCGTGACGAGCAGGGTGAGGCCGAGATAGAACACCGTCAGGATGAAAAAGGCATCGCCGAAGCCCATCACCACGGCCTGGCGATGCACGAGCTGCGACAGCTGCTTCATCGCCATCAGCGTGGAATCGCCGAGCCCCTGGAACTTCTGCATGAACATGGTCAGGGTTTCGGTCGCGGTCGCGTTGCCCCAGGTCACGCGCTCCTGCAGGCGCGAGATGTGCAGGTCGGTGCGGTCGTTGAGCACGGTGTTGATGACGGCGAGGCCCACGGCGCCGCCGAGATTGCGCATCAGGTTGAAGAGCCCCGAGGCGTTCTTCACCCGGTCGGGCGCGAGCGTGCCGAGCGCGATGTTGTTGGTCGGCACCATAGCGAACATCATGCCGACGCCGCGCAGGATCTGCGGAATCAACAGCTCGTAGAAATCGTAGTCGCGCGTGATCCAGGTCATCTGGTAGGAGCCGAGCGCGAATACGACGAGCCCGAACGCGATCATGTAGCGCATATCGTACTTCGCCATGAGGCGGCCGACCACCGGCGCAACCAGGAACATGGTGATGCCCGAGACGAACAGGGTATCGCCGATCATCAGCGCGCTATAGCCGCGCACTTCGGCGAGATAACGTGGGTAGATGTAGGTCAGGCCGTAGAGGCCGATGCCGATGCAGAACTGAAGGACGGAGCCGATCGCGAAATTGCGATTGGAAAAGGTGCGCAAATTGACGATCGGCTCGGCCGCCGTGAAGACGCGCCAGAAGAAGGCGATCGCCGAGATGCCGCAGATCCAGGCGCAGATCGCGACCGAGGGGTCCTGCATCCATTCATATTGCGGGCCTTCCTCCAGCACGTATTCCAGCGTGCCCAGGAAGCTGGCCATGAACAGCAACCCCCACCAGTCGAAACGATCGAGCAATTCGAAATGCGGCTCGTCGAAATCGACCAGCGCCAGCACGCCGATTGTGATACCGATGCCGGGCACGATGTTGATGAAGAACAGCCAGTTCCAGGACATCAGGTCGGTGATGTAGCCGCCGACGGTCGGCCCGATGGTCGGAGCCAGCGTTGCGACGAGCCCGATGATGGGACCGACGATGTGGAATTTGGTGCGCGGGAAAACGGTGTAGGCGGAAGCGAACACCGTCGGGATCATGCCGGCGCCGAGAAAACCTTGCAGCGCGCGCCAGACGATCATCTCCTCGATGGTGGTGGCGAAGCCGCAGAGCAGGCTCGATACGGTAAAGCCGGCCGCCGAGATCGCGAACAACAGCCGCGTGCCGAACGCGCGCGACAGAAATCCCGACAGCGGAATCGCGATCACTTCGGCGATCAGATAGGCGGTCTGGACCCAGGAGACTTCACTGGAGCTTGCCGACAGGCCGGCCTGGATTTCACTCAGGGACGCCGAGACGATCTGGATGTCCAGGATCGACATGAACATCCCGAACACCATGATGATGAAGGCGAACAGCCGCTTCGGCGCGATGCGCTCCGAAGCGGGGTCCGCCATCATGGCAGGTGAAACGGTCGTGGCGTTCGCCATCGTCTGACCTCGCGGCGCAGGCGCGCTACTGCGGATGGATCATGGTGGCGTCGTCGAGATCGACCTCGCTGTCGGCGTCGGCCGCGCCCTTGTTGGTATCGACGGTCGCAGTGACCGACATGCCGGCGCGGAGCAGGTTTTGCTTCGCGACCGACTTCGGCACGCGGATGCGGACCGGCACGCGCTGCACGATCTTGGTGAAGTTGCCGGTGGCGTTGTCGGGCGGCAGCAGCGTGAACACCGAGCCCGCGCCCGCCGCGATGCTGTCGACGACGCCGGAGAATTTGCGCATGCCGTAGGCATCGACCTTGATCGTCACCGGTTGGCCGGGGCGGATGCGCTTGAGCTGGGTCTCCTTGAAATTGGCGTCGATATAGACGTTGTCAAGCGGCACGACGTTGCCGAGCCGCTGGCCAACCGCGACGAAATCGCCGGCACTGACGAGGCGGTTCGAGAACGTGCCGTCGACCGGCGCGCGCACCGCGGTGAAGGCGAGATCGCGCTCGGCCTTGGCCAGCGTGGTCTTGAGCTCGGCGAGTTGCGCCTGCGCTTCGGCCTGCTGCGCCTTGGCGACGTCGACATTGCTGAGCGCGACGTCGTAGGCGGCCTGCGCAGCCTTGACGGCGGCGGCGCCCTGGTCGCGCCCGGCTTCGGAGCTCTCGAAGGTGGCGCGCGAGGCAAACCCCTTGTTGCTCAACGCCTGCTGGCGCTCATAATCGAGGTCGGCGCGCTTGAGGCCGGCTTCGGCGGAGACGAGTTGCGCCTTGGCCTGCGCGACCTGGCTGTCGAGCGCCGCGACCTGGCGGCCGATGCGATCGATGGTGGCCTGCTGGGTCGCGATCCTGGTCGCGGCGGCGTCGACCGCGATCTTGTAGTCGCCGTCGTCGATGCGGAAGACGATGTCGCCGGCGCGCACCGTCGTGTTGTCGCCGGCGAGGATCGAGGAGACGTGGCCGGCAACGCGCGCGCCCAGCATGGTGTTGTTGGCGCGGACATAGGCATCGTCGGTCGCGACGTAGAAGCGGCCGACCAGCGTGTAATAGCCGGCATAGCTCGCGGCAGCGAGCGCCAGCACCAACCCTACTCCCATCATCACGAATTTACGCTTGCCGGACTTCGGCGCGCCGGCGGCGGGCGCGTCTGGGGCTGCGGCCGGCTTGTCGGTCACGGGCTGCTCCGGCGCCTCGCTGGGGCGGCGCTTGGTTTCCTCGGCCACATGAGAGCGCAACTGCTCGGCGAGAGCCACAGACGTCTCGGTGGCAGCCTCACCACCCGCGGGCGTCGGCGTCTCCACGGCGTCCGGGCGAAGGACGCGCGCAGCCTGGTCTCTCACTACGGCCATGGAGGCCTCCCCCAACAAAAAAGCGCGATGAGGGACAGCCGCGTGCGGCCCGGTCCCTCTCGCTTATCCCAAATATCATTGACCGAACGGTTCGGTCAATATAGATAATATTCCCGGGCAGAGCCTACTGGCCCGAACCCTTTATTTCGGTTTCATGATCCTGGACCGATGCAAAAACCTTCCGAGACCCTGAACCAATGGTTGTAGCCGACCGCGAACATCTGCACGTCATCCAGGAGGAGGACAGCTCCAAACGCCGCCAGATCCTGGACGGGGCCCGCAAGGTGTTCATGGATCTCGGGTTTGACGGTGCCAGCATGGGCGAGATCGCTCGCGCGGCGCAGGTCTCGAAGGGCACGCTTTACGTCTACTTCGCGGACAAATGCGCGCTGTTCGAAGCCATCCTCGAGCAGGAGGCGCTCCAGCACGGTCAGGTCGCGTTCAACTTCGATCCGGCCCGCGATGTTGAAACCACGCTGAAGGATTTCGGCCGGGCCTACAACCGTCTGCTGTGCCGGCCCGGCGGCGGATCGGCGATCCGCACCGTGATGGCGATCGCCGAGCGCATGCCCGATCTCGGCCGCCGCTATTATGCGCGGGTGCTGGACAAGTCCATCAACCGCCTCTCCGACTATCTCAACACCCATGTCGCCTGCGGCGATCTCGCGATCGACGATTGTGATCTGGCGGCGTCGCAATTCATGGAACTGTGCAAGGCCTCGCTGTTCCTGCCCTTCGTCTTCCAGGCCGCGCCCGCGCCGTCGGAAGAGCGCATGAGCGAAGTCGTCGACAGCGCGACGCGGATGTTCCTGGCGGCGTACCGGGCGAAGTAGCGCCACGCGTTGCAGGCCGTTCCGTCGGTCCTATATTGGGGCTCATGTCCCGTGATCTTCGCCCGCCGGTCGATATCCTCCATTACGAGATTGTCCAGGAACAGGCCTCCGCGCTCGGACGGATGGGCCGCACGCTCGAACGGGCGCTGGCGCGCTTGCGCGAGTTCGACGCCGCTCACGCAAGCTCGGAAGTGCCGGCCGCGATGCAGCCGGCCAGGCGAAAGCTGGTGATGGAAGCCGGCCACGCGCTCTGGATGTTCGTGGTGCAGCGTGAGGCAACCGGCCTGCGCGACAGCCGCCACATCATGCGGACCTACAATGTCCCCGCCGAGGTACAGCTGTGCATGGGACTGGTCCCAGCACCGTCGAACTCGACCTGAAATTTTTCTACGGCGCGGGCTCTAGTCGGTCACCTGCTTCCTCAACGCGGCGAGATCGTTGACGGCCGTCTTGGTCGGCCAGTCCAGACGATGCCGTCGTCCTGGAGGCGGCTGAGGATCAGGCTGATGGACAGGCGCGTCGCGCCGATCATGCGCGCGAGTTGGCCTGGCGTGATACGGCCGAGCGAGATCGGGCCCCTTTCCTCCTGGGCTACGCATCACGCGCAAGCCTCAATCGTCGGCGTACTCGTCCTCTTCGTGTTTTCGCGCCATGCTCTTGCGCGTACCCAGCGAGCCGGTCACGGAGGGATCACGCGCATTCGCGTAGGGATTGCGCCCGCCCGCCCGCGCGGCGACCTCTTCGCCGGAGACGGCAGCGGGCTGGCAGATCAGGCGGCGGCTGGCGCGGCGCATCAGATCGACGTGGATGTGATCGTAATGATAGACGTTCGAGCCCGGCGCCAGCACCGTGGTGAAATGCACACACGCGCCCGACTGCACGTCGCGCAAGAACCCCTGCTCTTCCGGCATGCCGCGCCAGCCATCCTTCACGGTGACGCGGCGGCCGTCGGCGAGCACGAAGGCGGCGATGTCGAGCGCGTTGCCGAAGGCGTGCTCGGAGATATGGGCGTGCGAATTGCCGTTCATGCCGCGGCAGGAATAAGCGGAGATCTGCTTGATCTCCGCGACGCGGGTGCCGAACCACCGCATCGCCGAGGGCTGCACGGTGTCGGCGAGCCAACGATCGAGCTCGGACACGATCGGACAGGCCAGCGTCGCAACCGGCTTGATCGCAACGGGGCCAACGGCGGTGACGGGATTGCCCTGTGCCGGACCAAGGCGCGGCAGCGGTTGCTGCGCGCGCGCCTGCGAGTAGGGCGCCGGCCGTGCCGGATAGCTCGGCGCATTCATGTAGCGCGACGCGCCCGCGGCATCGGTGCCCTCGGGCGGCAAATCGATCTCGTCTTCCTGCTGCGCCACGCCGGGCGCATTCAGAGGCATTGGACCAGGGGAAGCGCCATAGCCGGACGGCTGACGCACCGCGCTCTCGGGATAGTTCGAGCGTTGCGGATAGGACGATGCCGGAGTGTTCTGGCTCTGCGGGTAATTCGATCGCGGCTGCGTCACCGGCCAGCGCGGCTGGCTGCCCACGCTCCCGGGCGGACGCAGTTCCTCATCGGCAAAGCCGTAGCTGCTCGAGCCTTCGCCGAGGGCGGCGACCTTGAGCGGAAACTCTGCGCCGCACATGCCCGGCCCGGAGATCGGGTCGATGCGGACCAGATCCGGCCCCTCTTTCACCGCGCCGGATTTCAGGCATGCGGCTTCGGCCTCGGCCCGCCACGGTTCACGTTCGGCCTGGAAGACGCCGCGTCCGCAACCTGCTAACGAAACAAGGACGATGGAGCCGACGAGATACAAACGAACTCCGCGCGTCATGCACGCACGTTCGGTGAATTTACTTAAAGACTCTTCAACGTGTTGATTTCAGTGTTCTTTAACCATATCGGCTCGCGCCAGCAGGAGCACCTGCCCGTGGCGAGTGACAGCAAGGCTGACTTTTTCGGAAAGAGACTTTCTGTTAACCATGACGCTCTCGCGCAAGGCGGCGCGACAGCGGGAGCGACATCATGACGTTCGCCGGGAGACTGAGCGTTATCACCGCGTACCTCGCCATGGCCTTTGTCGGTGCCATCGTGCTCGGCATGATCTAGGCGGCTTCAGCCGGAGGTATCGAACGCTTCCCTTACGACCGCGCGCTCCACTGCCGCGACGTCGTGATCAGTTTCTCCGGCCGCTCTTCGGCTCCCGTCCAGTCGTTTCCGGAACACCAGAAGTGGCCCAGTGCGCAGGCTTCGACGTGAAGCTTGCCGGAGCTCTTCAGCGTCATCCTCGCGTAATAGGTACTGCCGCTGGAGCGGCTGTAGATGTTGCCGGTCCAGACGTCGTGCGTTTTCGGCTTCATGTTGACGAGCACGCTCTCGCCCCTGGCCGACGCTTCAGTCAGCGCGAAGCCACACAGTGCCGGTCCACAGCGTTCGATGCGGACCGTGCCCTTGGCGCCTGCGCTCTCCCATTCGCCCAGCGGCAAATAGGCGGGCTCGTCGTCGCCACGCTCAGGGCTCGTCACGGGTTGCTCGAGCTCCGGCCTTGGCGCGACGACAGGTGCCTCCATGCGCGGCGGATCGAGCGCGACGGTCTTCGGCGGATCCATCCGCGGTAGCTCGACCCGCGGCGGATTGGAGCTTGGCGCCTGCGGCAGGACAATTGGCTGCGACGTCGTTGAGGCAAGGACAGGAGCCGTCTGCGCCGCCGCAGGCGCTACCGCAATCGCTTGCGCTGGCCTGACCGGAGCCGCGGGATAGAGCGGCTGCGGCGGCGGAAGCACCGGCGCAGGGGCCGGCGTCGTGTCATCGTCCGGCCGAAAGCTGCGATGGGAGGAAACCGAAACACAGGAAGCCGATCGGCAATGGCTGGGCGAGTCGACCTGGAATCGATGACCGCCGATCGAGAACGCGAAGGACCCGGCCTCGGCTGCGGGCGCAATCGCCATCAGCGCGATCAATGTGCCAAGCGAAGTCACAAGCCGCATCATCGGCGCCTCCCTCTCTGTGGCGACGACATTACACAGATGCAATCGCGGCTGAATGTGCGCGGCGTCACCCAGCACCGGGGAGCCGTTGTGACGCCCATCACAGAAGGTCCGACCGGCCCGGCGTAGGGTCGAACCACGCTTCATCCACCCGCGACTTCAGTCCCATCGGGACCCACACATTCTTCGGAGGTTGTCATGAACAAGCTCACCATCGCCGCCACCGCTCTCTTCCTCGCGTCCACCGCCGCCGCGCATGCCGGCAATGCGATCTCGTTCCAGATCGAAGGCCAGAACATCCGCATCGAGACGCCGCGCAACTGCGCCTCGCTCAATTGCGTGACCATCGTCGCGCCGGGCTTGTCCGACAAGCCGATCAAGCTGAACAACATCAACCTCAAGGGCCTTGGCTCGAAGGATGATGACGTCGACACCACGCCGGCTCCGGCCACGACCGCGCAGCCGGCGCCGGCTCCGGTGCAGCAGCAGCAGCCCGTGCAGCAGGCCCCCGTGCAGGCGACCGCGCCGGCAGCGCCCGCTATCGCGGTACCGAGCACGACGGTTGCCGCTGCTCCGTCCGCTGGCTACGACGCCACGACGCAGACCGCGCCCGCTGCGGCTCCCGCGCCCGTCGCGGTTGCTCCGGCCCCCGCTCCGGCGCCGGTGCCCGCCGCGCCTGTCGCGGTTGCCAACACGCCGATCGGCGTCTGGGCGACCGAAGAGAACAAGGGCAATGTCCGCGTCGAACAGTGTGGCGTCAATCTCTGCGGCTACGCCGCGAAGACCAACGAGCGTATCCTGATCAACATGAAGCCCGACGGCGCGAAGTGGAGCGGCCGCATCCACGATCCCGACTCCGGCCGCAACTACGACTCGACGATCGCGATGAAGGGCCCGAATGCAATGCGCGTGCAGGGCTGCGCCTTCGGCGGCATGTTCTGCGGCGGCCAGACCTGGAAGCGCGTGAGCTGACGCACCACCATCGTCCCATTCTATAGTCATCCCGGGCGATGCGAAGCATCGACCCGGGATCATGCGCGACAGTCTCAGTTTATCCCCTCACCCTGAGGAGCCTGCGAAGCAGGCGTCTCGAAGGGCAAAGGCCCGGATCGCGAGCGGGCCTGCATGGTTCGAGACGCGCGCAAGGGCGCGCTCCTCACCATGAGGGGAAAGAGTTGGATTTGAACGTTCACCGCCGCCGTGCGATAGACATTCATCCGCCGTTCAGCTGTACCCGGCTGATATCGGTCGATCTCGCCTCGCGTTTCTCACCGGGACTCTTCGTGACATTTATCGTGGCCTGGCGCCGCTTCATGTTCGCGCTTGTGCTGCTGGCGTTGCCGCCGGCCGGCGCGAGCGTTGCGTTCGCATCCGATGCGATCGAGCTTGCGCAGGCGCAGCCACAAGCGCAGCCGTCGCCCGCCCCCTCGCCGACGCCATCGGCTTCACCCGTTCCCGCGACCGAGGCGCAGCCCGCCGCCATCGAGCCGATCGGCAACGTCGCGACGGTGACGGGCATCGCGACCGTGATCCGCGACAAAAATTCCTATCCGCTGCGGGTACGCGACGACATCTATCTCAACGACGTCGTGCAGACTTCGTCGAACTCCTCGCTCGGCATCACCTTCAACGACGCGACCACGTTCAACCTCTCGGCCAGCGCCAAGATCACCATCGACACTTACGTCTATGAGGACGGCGGCAAACAGAACGCAGGAATCTTCGACATCGGCAAGGGCACGGTCGCCTTCGTCGCGGCGGCGGTGGCAAAGACCGGCGACATGAAGATCACGACGCCGACGGCGACGCTCGGCATCCGCGGCACCACCGGCGTCGTCGAGGTGCCGGAAGGCCCGGCCGCGAACAACGCCAACAACGTCAACATCAAGCTCTATCCCGACGCCGACGGCCGGGTCGGACACATCGACGTCGACGACCGCACGAGCGGGACGCGGCTCGGCGCGCTGACGCAAGGCGCGAGCGGTTTTGCGATCCGGCCGGGCGCGGCCGCGGCAGGCGTCATGCGCTTTGCCGCGGTGCCGATCACGATCGCACCACAGCAGATCGCACGCGACCGCGGCTTCGTCAGCCAGGTGCATCTGGCGCAGACCACGGGCCGGCAGATCGTCACCGAGCAGCGCGACTTCCGCCGTGCCAATCCGACCGCGAGCCCGCGCATTCCGCGGCCGTTCCAGCCGCCGCAACAGCAACAATTGCGGCCGAATACGGCGCCAGGACAACAGCCGCAACAGCCGCAGCGGCCGAACGGTCAGCCCGGTCAGAACAACCGTCCAGGCCAGCAGCAGCCCGGCACGCCAGGCCGCCAAGGCGCCCAGCCCCAGCGGCAGGGCCAAGGACAGGGTCAAGCGCCGGGCCAAGGCGGCGCCGTCCAGCCCGGTACGCCGAGCGCGGGTCAGGGTCAGCAACAGCAAGGCCAGAAGCAAGGCGCGGGACGTCCGGCAGGCCCACCGCGCACCGGTCAAGGCACGCAGCCTGACGGCACGCCGCAAACCCGGCCGCAACGCGGTGGGCAGATTCCGACGCAGCCCGGCGGAGTCGCGCCGCCGCAGCCGGGCGGAACGCACCAGCAGCCGGGCCTGCAGCCGCAGCTTCCGCGCACCGGCATGCAGCCCGGCCAGCCGCCCGCTGCTCGACAGCCGGGCATGCAACGCCCGGGCGGATTCCAGCAGCGCCTCCCCGCCGCGCAACGCCCCGCAGCGCCGCGAAGGCCAGCACCAGTTCCGAAGGAGAAGGAGCGGCGGTGACTTTCTTCCTTCTCGCCTTGCGGGAGAAGGCGGCGCGAAGCGCCGGATGAGGGGTTCTATCGGCGAAAACTCATCGACAGCTTGACGCGTGGAGAGAGACCCCTCACCCGGCTTTGTTTCGCAAAGCCACCCTCTCCCGCAAGGGGCGAGGGTGCACCGTCACGCTGCGCGCGAGGAGAACTCACGCCTCGCCGCGCAGCCAAGCCTTCACCTTCTGCAACAGACCATGCCGCAACTCGTCCGAAGCCGCTTCGGCTGGCGTCAGCGTCTGCAAGGCCGCATCGACATCCTCGGTCGCGAGCGGCGGTGTGACGTCGGTATCCACCGGCGCAAGCCCTGCCGCCGCGAGCGCGATCGGGCCGACCTGGGTCAGAAACACGCGCTCGTACTCGCGCGACAGGCGCGCGAGCGCGTCTTCCAGCGTCAACCAGTCGACCGCCTTGATGTCGTTCATCAGCTTGCGGACGGGACCGTCCCCGGCCTCCATGCGCCAGAAATGCACGACCTTGGAGCGCCCGCCGGACTGATAGACGAGCGTGCCCAGAAATTCGTGGATGGCGACCTCGTGACCGGTCTCTTCCAGCACTTCGCGATGCGCGGCTTGCTTCGGCGTCTCGCCGTCGTCGAGCTTGCCCTTGGGCAAAACCCATTCGTTGCGCTTGCGCTGGCGCACGACGGCGATCAGCGGCGGCGCACCTCGCCGCAGCACAATACCACCCGCCGCCATCACCGGCGCCCGTGCCATCACCAAATCCGTCGTCGCAGAAACGTCCCAGGGACGATATAGGCGGCCGACGCGGCTGATTGAAGGCTAGTTTTTTCTCAGCAGCGCTTGACCTGCGCGAATGCGCGTGCCCTCGGCGATGTCGTCGCAGAAGGTGAAATCGCCGGGCGCGAGGATGATGATGGTCGAGCCATGCTCGAACCAGCCGAGCTCCTCGCCCTTGCTCACGTTGACGTCGCAGGGAAAATTGACCGGCCCTCTCGTCTGGGCATTCAGCACCATGTCGAGGAAATGCAGACGGATGCTCGCGACCAGGATCGCGGCGACCGGTACCAGCGTCACGGCTTCGCCCGTCGGCAAATGCGTGCGGATCACTGCGCGCTCGTTCTTGCAAAACAGACGCTCGACCCGTTTCAGCGCGATCGGGTTGACGTTCCAGACGTCGCCATGGATCAACGTGACACGCTCGATATGCGCGTCAAAGGGCGCGTGGAAGCGGTGATACATGCTCGAGGTCAGCCGCAGGGTGACGAAGGAGCCGTTGCGGTGCTGATCGACAAGGGCGGAATCGCCGAGCAGATCGAGCAGCGAGTACGGCGCGCCTTTGACCTGGAACAGCTCGGTGTCCGCGATCCGGCCATGGGCGCCGACGATGCCGTCGGACGGGCTGGCGACAATGGAGGGGTCCGGATCAAAGGGGCGCAAGCCGGGCTTGAGCTCCCGGGTGAAGCAGTCGTGCAGGCTCTTGAAATGCGTTTTCCGCGCCTCCGACAGATCGAGGTCGGAGAACAGCTTCCACAGCGCGATGGAGCCGTCCCGCACCAGCGGATTCTCGATCTTCGAGAACCAGCCCATGAAGCGGGTTAGCGCCGCGCGAGGGATGCGGTTGGTCAGCAGGAAGTTGAGGTCTTCCTGCTGGGTGAAAGAGGCGATCAGGGCTTTGACTGTCATGAATCTGTCAGCTCGCAGTATTAGCGCTTGTTGTCATGGAAACGACACTCCCGATTCTTTCTTTGTCCGTGGCCGCCGCAGCGTCCGCTGCCGCCGCCTTCCCGAAAATCAAGGCACGGATCGAATTGTCCCGCGCCAAGCACCGCTCGCTCGCCGGGCACTCCAAGATGTCCCGGCGGGTGGCAAAGCTGCTCCCGTTCTACGAATTCGAAGGCGATGCGTACTTCGCTTGCGACGGCGCGCCGGCGAACGTCGCAGCCCAGCGCAAGGACGGCTTCTTCCGTCTCGCGCGTCTCTACGCCGAGCGCTACCCCAAGGGCCGCGCGATGACGAAGGACGCGGCGGAAAAGATCTCCGACCTGCACTTCACCGAAACCTACCGCGTGCCGTTCCAGTTCTCGCGCCTCGTCCGCGAGCATTTGGGCACCTCGACCTTCTTGGAGTCGTCGCGCGGCGTCACCGTCACGGATGTCGACGGCAACACCTCCTACGACCTCACGGGGTCCTACGGCGTCAACATCTTCGGCAACGACTTCTACAAGGAATGCATCGAGGGCTCCGAGAAGCGCGCGCACGCGCTCGGACCGGTGCTCGGCCCCTACCATCCCGTCATCCTCGAGAACGTGGCGCGGCTGTGCCAGATCTCGGGCCTCGACGAAGTCTCCTTCCACATGTCCGGCACCGAGGCCGTGATGCAGGCGGTGCGGCTCGCGCGCTATCACACCAGGCGCACCCATCTCGTTCGTTTCGCCGGCGCCTATCATGGCTGGTGGGGCGACGTGCAGCCTGGAGTCGGCAATCCGATTCCCGCGCACGAGACCTACACCCTCGCCGAGATGTCGGAGAAGACGCTGCACGTGCTGCGGACGCGCAAGGACATCGCCTGCGTGCTGGTCAACCCGCTGCAGGGGCTGCATCCGAATGGCAACGCGCCCGGCGACTCCTCGCTGGTTGATTCCTCTCGCGGCGGCAATTTTGACCGCACCGCCTACACCGAGTGGCTCAAGACGCTGCGCGAGGTCTGCGACCAGCGCGGCATCGTGCTGATCTTCGACGAGGTCTTCGTCGGCTTCCGTCTCGCGGCAGGCGGCGCCCAGGAGTATTTCGGCGTCAAGGCCGACATGGTGACCTACGGCAAGAGCCTCGCCGGTGGCCTGCCGGTCGGCGTGGTCTGCGGCAAGAAGGAGTTGATGCGCCGCTTCCGCGACGACCGCCCCGCCGACGTCTGCTTCGCCCGCGGCACCTTCAACTCGCACCCCTACGTCATGACGGCGATGGACGAGTTCCTGAGCCGGCTCGCCAGCCCGAACTTCCGCGCCATCTATGACGGATTGGACGAGACCTGGAACGGCCGCGCGCAGAAGCTCAACCAAATGATGGGCGATGCCGACCTGCCGGTGCGGTTTGCCAACTTCTCGTCGATCTGGACGGTAAAATACACCACCCCGTCCCGCTACAACTGGATGCTGCAATATTATCTGCGCGCCGAAGGCCTGTCCTTGAGCTGGGTCGGCACCGGCCGGCTGATCTTCAGCCTGAACTACACCGATGCCGATTTCACCGAGGTCGCCGAACGTTTCGTTCGCGCCGCCGAGAAGATGAAGGCCGACGGCTTCTGGTGGCACGATGGCGTCCTCACCAACAAGACCATCAAGCGGCAGATCCTGAAAGAGATGCTGGCCAAGCGCTTCGGACGCTAAGGTCGATTCTCCGCTCCAACACACAGTCGTTCCGGGGCGGCTCGAAGAGCCGAACCCGGAACCTCGAGATTCCGGGTCTGGTCCTTCGGACCATCCCGGAATGACGGCGTCTGTGGCGGCGCTCAATTCCACTTCCCCGCACGCTGGGCGAGGCGAAGAAAACGCAGCGGCCGGGCCCAACACGTGGATGCCCGGGACGAGCCCGGGCATGACGCAACCATCAGACATCGGAGGCCTTGGTGAGAACGGCGCGCTCAGGCGTGCTGCTCTTCGAGCGTGGGCTCGCCGATCAGGCCCAGCGTGTGCTCGGGCTTGAGGTGCAAGCCGGGGTCCATCAGCTCGCCGCGCATCAGCGCCAGCGGCGCGTTGCGGTAGAGCATCAGATCGTGGAAGGGATCGGTCAGGATCTTCGTCATCCAGACGAGGCCGGTCTCGACGTCGCGGATGAAGAACAGGTGCACCGTGCGGAACATGAGACCGCCGCCGCCGACCACGAGCCAGATCTTGGCGACCTGCCGCATGAAGTCGGTCGCGCCCACCCAGGGCGTGAACAGTCCGAACAGCGTGGGATCGACCAACAGCACCAGTGGCGACAGCGCCCAGATCGACATCAGCACCACCTTGCGCTGAAGATTGTAGCCGACCTTGATCTCTTCCTTGTGCTCGTGCGTCGCCTGGTTGATCTGGTCGTAGCCGTGCGGCTCGAAGAAGAAGTGACCCGCCTGGCGCGAGGTCATCGAGACCAGCCAGCCGACCAGCGCCGAGATCATGGGGTCGACGAACAGCCAGACATAGGCGAACAGGAAGCTCAGCGCGCTGACGAAGTGCAGGCTCTGATTGATGCGGCTGTGGTGATAGTAGCGATGGTCGTCCCAGCGCTGGATCCGCAGCTGCTCGAGATAATTCTTGATCATGCTCTCCCCCAAATGCTTTCGGGTTCAGGATTTACAGAGATTCGATGTAGGCCGTGTGACATCATCATTTTGTCATGTGGCGATGTGCAGCGGCGCGGTGACGCATGCGACGCGTGAGCTTGGGTTACGCCGCCTTGGCGACGTCGACCTTGCGGAAGCGCACCAGCGAGAAATGACCGAGCGGCGGGATCAGGCGGCGCTCGGCAAGCTCGATGCCGTTGGCGCCGGCGAGCCATTTGGCGTAACGCGACCAGGCGAACTCGGCGGTGCGGAAGCCGAGCGGACGCACCACCGGCTGCAGCTTCTGCTCGATGAAGCGGCGCATGCCGGTATCGGCGCTGACGCGGGTGAGGATGATCAGCTCGCCGCCGGGGCGCAGCACGCGGGCGAATTCGTCCAGCGCGACTTCCGGATTCGGCACGGCCGTGACGACGTATTGCGCCATCACGACGTCGAAGGAATTATCGGGGAATTCGAGCTTCTCGGCATCCATCACCGCGAGGCCTTCGACGTTGTTCAGCTTGCCCTCGGCGACGCGCTGGCGCGCCTTGTCGAGCATCGCCTCCGAGATGTCGGTGCCGAAGATGCGCAGATGCGGCGCGTAGAGCGGCAACGAGATGCCGGTGCCGACGCCGACTTCGAGCACCCGGCCGCCGATCTTGTTGGTGGCCGCGATCGCAGCCTGCCGGCCCTTGGCGAACACGCCTCCGAACACCAGGTCGTAGACCGGCGCCCAGCGGTCATAGGCCTGCTCAACCGTGCCGCGGGTGAGGTCGAGCTGCTGGGTGCCGTCAAGGTTCATGATCTTAGCCATCGATGAGGTTCTCGCTGTGGTTCGAAACGTTTTGGGTCAACCGCGCACCGGCCGACGCGCCATGATCGGCGAGGCGCGCAAGGCACGGCTGGGCTGAAGTGAAGTGAGGTTGCCGACGAACTGGCGCGCGCTGTTTTCCCAGGAGCGCTCCAGCGCGAAATTGCGGCAGGTCTCGCGCGACATGGTGAGCGCGCGCAGGCACGCGGCGCGCAAATCGTGGTCGATCGCGCCGATCGGGTGATCCGCGATGACGTCCTTCGGACCCGTCACCGGAAACGCCGCAACCGGCGTGCCGCAGGCGAGCGCTTCGAGCTGCACCACGCCGAACGTGTCGGTCAGGCTCGGAAACACGAACACGTCGGCGGCGGCGAGATGCGCGGTAAGGTCAGCACCCTTCTTCTCGCCGAGAAACACAACGTCCGGATATTTCTTTTCGAGCGCAACCTTCTGCGGGCCGTCGCCGACGACGACCTTGGTCCCGGGCAGGTCGAGCGAGAGGAACGCTTCCAGGTTCTTCTCCACCGCCACGCGGCCCATCGTCATGAAGATCGGCTCGGGCAGATCGAGCTTCGCCGGAGAGTCGGGATGAAACAGCTCGGTGTTGACGCCGCGGGTCCAGAAGCCGAGCCGCTTGAAGCCGCGCTCGGAGAGCTCCTGCCGCAACGAGGGCGTCGCCACCATGGTCATGGCGGCGGCATCGTGGAAGTGGCGCAGCACGGCGTAGCCGACGCTCGCGGGGATGCCGGTCCGCACCGAGACGTACTCGGGAAAGCGCGTGGTGTAGGAGGTGGTGAAGGCGAGCCGGTTGCGACGGCAATAAGCCCGCGCCGCCCAGCCGATCGGCCCTTCGGTCGCGATGTGCAGCGCCTCCGGCGCCGCCCTCTCGATCCGCCGCGCAATCTCCTTGCCGCTCGGCAGCGCAATGCGCAGCCCCGGATATGTCGGTAGCGGCCACGACCGAAAACCGTCCGGGGTGAGGAAGTCGATCTCGACATCCAATGCCTTGGCCGCGCCAGCCAGCGAGGTCAGCGTCCGGACCACACCGTTGACCTGCGGATGCCAGGCGTCAGTCGCGATTAATACCCGCATGGGGAAATCCCGAGATTTTTATGATTCTCGGCTTTGGACCATCAACCACGGATATTTCAGGCGTGTGACGTCATGGAAGTGTCGGCCCGCTGTTTTGTTCGTTAACGGGTCCGCGCAGCCACGAAACCGTCATGAAACAATCCTTGCCGCCATGAAGCCGTTTTCGGTTTTCCGCGCAAACGTCCCGAAACTTCTTTCCGTTAGTGATTTCCGCAACAGAGCACCGAAACGGTGCCGGGTGACCAAAAAACACCGCGCAAACAGGGGCGACCAATGATCAATCCGGAGACGTTGAAGACTTATTCGCGCGCCGTTGCGTTTGGCGCAGTGGCTGTCACCGCGATCGCGTTCGCCGGCCCGGCCAAGGCCGCGCCTGTGCAGCTCTTCCCCTTCTTCCAGCCGCTGCCGCCGATCGCGGCGCCATACCAGCCTTATCAAGCCACACCCTATCAGGCCGCGCCGTCCGAAGATCAGGACGCCGTCGAAACGCCGGCCCGCTTCCGTCGCCAGACCGTCTCCTACGCAACGCGTGAGGCGCCCGGCACCATCATCATCGATACACCCAACACCTACCTCTATCTGGTGCTCGGCAACGGCCAGGCGATACGCTACGGCATCGGCGTCGGCCGCGACCGCTTCACCTGGTCCGGCACCCAGTCGGTGACCAAGAAGGCCGAGTGGCCGGATTGGACCCCGCCGCCGGAGATGATCGCCCGCCAGCCTTATCTGCCGCGCCACATGGCCGGCGGCCCCGGCAATCCGCTCGGCGCCCGCGCCATGTATCTTGGCGGCACCATCTACCGCATCCACGGCACCAACGCGCCCGACACCATCGGCAAGCACGTCTCCTCCGGCTGCATTCGCCTGACCAATGACGATGTCGCGGACCTCTACTCCCGCGTCAACGTCGGCACCAAGGTGATCGTGCTGCCGATGACGGAACGCCGCGCGGATCTCGGCGCCGCGACGCGGTAAGCGACAGGACATTGTGACGCAAACGGCCCCGGAACCCACCGGGGCCGTTTTCGTTTGCCCTCGGCATCCCCAAGCGCGCGCGTGCTGCGACGCGATCCCCGATGGAGGCGCGAGTGCAATCAAATCCGCAAACGCCGCAAGGCACTTGGCTGCGCGCGATCGTCGGAGCTGGCGCAGTGGCACTGCTGCTGACCGCGCCCGCTTCGCTCGCACAACAGCCGGCGAGCGACGACGCAGCCCAGCAGGCCTTCAACAATTCCTGCCGAACCTGCCACTCGGTGAAAGAGGGCGACAATCGTCTAGGCCCCAACCTCAATAAAATCGTCGGACGCAAGGCCGGCTCGCTGCCGAACTACAACTATTCCGCGTCGATGAAAGAAGCCGGCTTCGTCTGGGACAAGGACAAACTCATCCGCTTCATGGTCAAGCCGGACGAAGTCGTATCCGGCAACAAGATGCAGCCCTATGGCGGCGTCTCGGCGGAGGAAGCGGCGAAGGTGATTGCCTATCTGGAGGCGATGGGCAGCCAATAGGATCGCGGTGGCGCTACGTATCCGCCGGCTCATACCGTCGCTCCACGTGGAACGATTTCGCGGTAATCAGCCAGGTCCCATTGATGCAGTGGTACGCCAGATAGTCAACGTATTGGAGCACATCGATCCGAATGCTAACTTTCACCATGGCTTGCGCTGACGACGCCAGATCGACCAGCAATATCTCCTGAAGGCGCGGGGCATTCTTCGATTCGGGCGACGCAGTCGACGCCAGCATCGTCCTGTAGTCGCGAACGGGCAGGATCCGCAATTCGGCGTCGCGAAATCCATGGAGTTGCGCAGTCGGTGCAAAGACGCGGTCGAATTGCGAAACGTCATTGTCGTACATCAGCACAAAGTAGCGTTCGACGGCCTCCAGCAGAGGCGCAAGGTTCGGGCTCTCGGTCATGGCTCGCTCCATCAGCAGCAAAGTCGGAGCAATCCATCCCACGGAAAGCCGAGGCGTGTCCTTGCGAACTAGGCTAATCTCGAAGCCTCCGGCGCAACATTGCGCCCTTCTTGATCAAACGGGATGCGGTTCATGCCAAAATGCGAGCTGGATGCGATCGACCGGCGCATCGTCACCGAACTCCAGACCAACGCGCGACTGAGCAACATCGAACTGGCAGACAAGGTCGGATTGTCCCCGTCACCCTGCCTGCGACGGGTGCGACGGCTGGAGCGCGACGGCTATATCGACGGTTACCGCGCCTCCCTCCGGCGCGGCCGCCTCGGGCTCGGCTTCTCGGCCTTTCTGGGCGTCAAGATCAACGGCCATGCCAACGACCAGGCGCTGAGCTTCGAAAGGACAGTCGTTGCCATGCCCGAGGTCGTTGCCTGTCACCTCGTCTCCGGTGAAGCTGACTACCTCCTCGAAATTGTCGTGCCCGAGCTCGAGGACTACCAGCGCTTTCTCGTCGACAAGCTGCTCAACCTGTCGATCGTGCGAGAGGTTCGCAGCAGCATCGCACTCCAGACGCTCAAGGCCGGCGCACCCCTGCCGCTGGCACATCTCGCATAACCATGATCAGACTGCTGACACCAGCCGACGCCGCGCTCTACCGCCCCGTCCGGCTGGAGGCGCTCGCGAGCAATCCCGAGGCTTTCACCAGCACGCTTGAACGCGAACAAGACAAGCCACTCGCATGGTTCGAGGAGCGCCTCGCGATATCGGACGTGTTCGGCGCGTTCATCGCGGGCGAGCTCGTGGGGACCGCCGGCTTCCGCCGGGAGGACGGCGCGAAGACCGCACACAAGGGGGTGCTCTGGGGCATGTATGTGCGGTCGCGGGCACGGAAGTCCGGCACAGGGAGGCTCCTCGTCAACGCGGTCGCGGCGCATGCCGCAAAGCGCGTCGAGCAGCTTCATCTCGTCGTCGTCAGCGACAACGAGGCCGCGTTGCGGCTCTACGTGGCCGCAGGATTTGTCGAATACGGCCGCGGGATGAAAGCGCTGAAATACAATGGCCGATATTACGACGAGACCCTGATGGCCATGTTCTTCGACGGAAGCGACGCGGCCGCGGTGACGCGGCGGCCGTCTTAACGACCAACCGCCCTCCACCGCTCCGCAATCAGCCTCAGCCACGCCGCCGAATGAAACGCGCTCATCAGCAGATACATCGGCACCATCCCGCCGAGCATCGCCCCATGTCCGGAGCCGCACAGCATGTCCGCCGGGCCATCGACCATGGCCGTCAGCACGGCCATGATCGCGAAGGTCGGCGTCGCCGCCAGCGCCAGCCATCTGGCGAGGTGACGCGCGGCCACCACACCATTGCGGCTCGCGCCGGCCGTTGCGCTGACGGGGCTAGTCACGTCCTTCAGCCGCCTCCTCGCGAAACGCCTTCTCGCCGGCGGTCGAGATCTCGACCCATTTCTTGTCGGGCGCCGCGCCTTCGGTGTAGCTGTCGTGCCAGTTCCACCATTTGTAGGTCGGCGTTTGCGGATAGCCTTTCGGCGAATCCTCCCAGACCTCCTGCCGTCCCAGCGGCGTGATGTCGAGGTAATTCCAGGTGCCGCCCATCTGCTCGTCGCCCCGGCTCTTGACGAAATAGGTGCGGAAGATGCGCGTCCCGTCGCGGAAGAACACGTTGGTCCCGTGCCATTCGTCGACGCCGAAATCCGCATCGAAACTGTCGGTGACGGTGACCCATGGCATGGTCCAGCCCATCCGCTGCTTCAGCCTGATGATATCGCCCTGCGGCGCGCGCGAGGCGAACACCAGCGTGGTGTCGCGGGCATTGAGATGCGCGACATGGGCGACCTGGTCGGCGACCATGGAGCAACCCCGGCAGGCATGATCGGGCCAGCCGAACACGCCCGGCTCGAAGAAGGCGCGGTAGACGATCAGCTGCCGCCGGCCCTGGAACAGGTCGTGCAGACTGACCTTGCCGCCGGGCCCCTCGAACGCATAGGTTTTGGTGACTTCCATCCACGGCATGCGCCGGCGCTCGGCGGCCAGGGCGTCGCGGGCACGGGTATGCGCCTTTTCCTTCACGAGCAGTTGCTGACGGGCAGCCTCCCAGTCCTGCGGCGACACCACCGGCGGTGTTTGCATGGCGGCCTGTCCGTTATTTCCTGCGTTGTCAGCTGATGTCATCATGGCTCTCCAACTTTTCCCGGGCGGCCGTTCCGTATCTCGCTGTGCAAGATGCGGAACCGCTCGCCCCTCGCCGCACATTGTCGGCCGTCAACGATCTCTCGCACCGGACGGTTGCGTGGTGGGAGTAACAAGTGTGGCGGGATTTGAATGGAGTCGCTGATCACCGCCGCGGCGCGCGCGCTCGAAGCCGGCGATCCGCTCGGCGCGTTGAACCGCGTTGCGCTGCGCAACGACGCACCGTCGCTGGCGCTGCGCGGCATCGCGATGGCGCAGCTCGGCGATCTCGCCAAGGCAAAGACATTGCTGCGCGGCGCCGCGCGCGCATTCGGCCCGAGAGAGGCGGTCGCGCGCGCCAGGTGCGTGGTCGCGGAAGCCGAGATCGCACTCGTCTCGCGCGACCTGAATTGGCCGGCCAACACGCTCGCGGCGGCGCGAGCGACGCTCGCAAGCCACGGTGACCTCGCCAACGCCGCCCATGCGGGTCACATCGAGGCGCGCCGACTTCTCCTTCTCGGGCGCCTCGAAGAGGCCGAGCGCACGCTGGCCGAGATCAACACCACGCCGCTGCCCCCGGCCGCGCAGGTCGCCCGCGAACTCGTGATCGCCGGCATCGCCATCCGGCGGCTCCGAACGAAGGACGCGCGCGCGGCGCTCGGCCGCGCGGCGAGCGCAGCACGGCAGGCCGGCATTGCAGCGCTTGCAGCCGAGGTCGAAAGCACGAGCCGCGTGCTCGACACGCCCGCAGCGCGCCTGATCACGCGCGGGCACGAACGGCCGTTACTGCTCGAGGAGGTCGAGGACCTCGCGACATCGGAGGCGCTCGTGGTGGACACGTTCCATCACGCGGTTCGCAGGCAGGGCATCCTCGTGCCGCTCGGAACGCGGCCGGTGCTGTTCGCGCTGGCCCGCATCCTGGCGCAGGCCTGGCCCGCGGACGTCTCGCGGGAAACGTTGATCACGGGCGCGTTTCAGGCAAGGCACGTCGACGAATCGCATCGCGCCCGGCTGCGCGTCGAAATCGGACGGCTCCGCGCAAAACTCAAGCCTCTCGCCGATGTCAGCGCGACCAGGCAAGGTTTTGCGCTGACGCCGCGCAACACGCGCGACGTCCTCGTGCTGGCACGGCCCGTCGAGGAAAAGCACGCCGCCGTGCTCGCCTTCCTCTCCGACGGCGAGCCCTGGTCGAGCTCGGCGCTCGCGCTGGCGCTGGGAACGAGCGCGCGCACCGTGCAGCGGGCCCTCGAAGAACTGGCGCGATCGAACAAGGTACAGTCCTTCGGACACGGACGGGCGCGGCGCTGGATGACGCCGCCCGTGCCGGGTTTCCCGACAGGCTTGTTACTCCCCGGACCGCTCCTGAAGACGTAAAGTGGGATTCACACTACAGGGACCGAGCAGATGAAACGTTCAGCCGCCGAGATCGTCAGGGAATACGGGCCCTATGCTGGCGTCGAAGCCGTGCACGGCGTCACCTATGACGGCAGCCATATGTGGTTCGCATCCGGCGACAAATTGAACGCAGTCGACCCGGCCGATGGCAAGATCACCCGCTCCATCGATGTCGCTGCGCATGCGGGAACGGCGTTCGACGGCCGCCACCTGTTCCAGATCGCCGAGGACCGCATCCAGAAGATTGACGCTGCGACCGGCAAGGTGCTCGCCACCATCCCTGCACCTGGCGGCGGCGGCGATTCCGGACTGGCCTGGGCCGAGGGCTCGCTCTGGGTCGGGCAGTATCGGGAACGCAAGATCCATCAGGTCGATCCCCAGACGGGAAAAATTCTCCGCACCATCGAAAGCAAGCGCTTCGTCACCGGCGTGACCTGGGTCGAGGGCGAGCTCTGGCACGGCACTTGGGAAGGCGAGGACAGCGACATCAGGCGGATCGACCCTGATACGGGCAAGGTGCTGGAGCAGCTCGACCTGCCCGCCGGGACGATGGTGTCAGGATTGGAGTCCGATGGCGGCGACCGTTTCTTCTGCGGTGGCGGAGATCGCGGCAATGTGAGAGCGGTGCGCCGTCCGAAGCGCGGCTAGATGCGCCATGACGATTGCGCGGCAATTGCGCGTTCGCAGCCGTTAATATGTTTGCCCCAATTCCACCCCATCGGTGGGCTCTAGCGCCCTCCTCGCCTGCCCTGTAGACTTCTGCCCTGGGGCGGCCTGGGGGATTGATGCGACTGACGCTGAACTTGAAAACTGTCCTGATCGCCGTCGCGGTGCTCGCGGCGTCGTTTTTCATCAGCCTCAAGGCGATGGACTGGCTGTCGCCGCGGGCGACGAATTCCGCGCCGCCGGTTGCGCAATTGCCGCCGCTGCCGCCGGTCTCGAAGAGCTCGATCGTGGTGGCGCCGGTCGCCATCGCGCTGTCGGCGATCCGCGAGCAGGCCGAGAAGGCCGCTCCGCGCAATTTCGCCGGCAAGGCCGAGAACCCGATCTCGCAAATCCTGGAGAACGGCGACATCGGCTGGTCCGCCGTGCGCGGGCCGATGTCGGCTGTCGGCGACAAGGACGTGCTGACGATCTCGACGCCGCTCACGGGCAAGCTGAATGTGACGGGCTCGCTGTCGTCGAAAGCCACCGGCGCGCTCGGCGAGGCGCTCGGCAGCGTGCTCGGCGGCAATGCCGCGAAACAGATCGGCGCGGTCAACATCAAGAATCTGAACGCCAGCGCCGAGATCAAGGGCAACGTCGTCGTCACCTCGCGACCGAAGCTCGCGGCCAACTGGCATCTCGAGCCCAATCTCGGCGCCCAGGTCAACCTTGGCGACACCAACCTCAACATCTCCGGTGCCAAGGTCAACGTGCCGGCGCAGGTAAAGCCGCTGATCGACAAGACCGTCGGCGAACAAATCAACGCCGTCTCCGAACGGATGCGCAACGATCCGACCTTGCGGGAGAACGCGAAGCTGCAATGGGCCAAGGCCTGCCGCTCGATCCCGCTGCAAGGCTCGGACTCCTCGGCCGCACTGCCGCCGCTCTGGTTGGAGATGAAGCCGATCCGCGCCATCGCCGCGCAGCCGCGCGTCGACGCGCAGGCCGTGACGCTGCTGATGGGCCTGGAAGCGGAGACGCGCGTCACCTCCACGCCGACCAAGCCCGACTGCCCGTTCCCCGACAAGATCTCGATCGTGCCGCCGACCGGCACCGGCGTGAACATCGGCGTACCCATCGACGTGCCCTTCACCGAGATCAACAAGCTGATCGCGGCGCAGATGGTCGGCCATACCTATCCCGAGGATGGCTCCGGTCCCGTGGACGTCACTGTGAAAAGCGTCAACGTGATCCCGTCGGGCGAGCGCCTCCTGATCTCGCTGCTGGTGCGCGCCAAGGAGAAGAAGAGCTGGCTTGGTCTCGGCGCCGAAGCGACCGTGCACATCTGGGGCCGGCCGATGCTCGACCAGGCGCAGCAGACGCTGCGGCTCGCCGACATCCAGCTCGCGGTGGAGTCCGAGGCGGCCTTCGGCCTGCTGGGTGCCGCGGCGCGCGCGGTGGTGCCGCAGATGCAGCAGGCGCTGGTGCAGAAAGCAACGATCGATCTGAAGCCGATTGCCGCCAATGCACGCGAGAAGATCGCAGCCGCGATCGCCGATTTCCAGAAGAGCGAGGACGGCGTCAAGGTCGAGGCGAAGATCGACAGCCTGACGCTGGCCGACATCGCCTTTGACTCCAAGACGCTGCGCGTGATCGCGGAAGCTGGCGGATCGCTGAATGTGTCTGTGACGAAACTGTCGGGAATGTAGCGCGCGCCTTTCCTCGACGGGTCCGTGCGCGTCGTTACTTGCGCCGCTGGCATTCTGGTCGGAGGATGCTAAGCTGTTCCTCGCACACTCGGACGAGGTGCCGACAGCACTGTGGCTGATAACGCGAGGACGACATGGAAGCCGGCATGGTCACGCCTGCGCCGGCACTGGTGCGCTTTTCCGGCATTCAGAAGACCTACGATGGCGAGCACCTCGTGGTGAAGAACCTCGATCTCGACATCAGGAAGGGCGAGTTCGTCACCCTGCTCGGTCCGTCGGGCTCGGGCAAGACGACCACCCTGATGATGCTGGCGGGTTTCGAGGTTCCGACCCATGGCGAGATCTACCTCGCGGACCGGCCGATCAAGAATGTGCCGCCGCACAAGCGCGACATCGGCATGGTGTTCCAGAACTACGCCTTGTTTCCGCACCTGACGATTGCGGAGAATATCGCCTTCCCGCTATCCGTCCGCAGCACGAACAAGGCCGAAGCGCAGGATCGTGTCAAAGCGGCATTGCGCATGATCAAGATGGAAAACCTGGCACAGCGCCGGCCCGGGCAGCTGTCCGGCGGTCAGCAGCAGCGCGTGGCGCTGGCCCGCGCCCTGGTTTTCAATCCGCAACTCGTGCTGATGGACGAACCCCTGGGCGCCCTGGACAAGCGCCTGCGGGAGCAGATGCAACTGGAGATCAAGCAACTGCACGAGACGATGGGCATCACCGTCGTCTACGTCACCCACGATCAAAGTGAAGCGCTCACCATGTCGGACCGCATCGCCGTATTCAACGACGGCATCGTGCAGCAGATCGACAAGCCCGACAGGCTGTATGAGCATCCGGTGAACAGCTTCGTCGCCCATTTCATCGGCGAGAACAATGTGCTGGCCGGCACCGTCGAGACGGTCGAGAAAGATTATTGCCGCGTTGCGCTGGCTGGCGGCGGCGCCGTGACCGCACGAGCGGTCAACGTATCAGGCGCGGGCGCATCGACCTCGCTGTCGGTGCGGCCGGAGCGGATCGCTATTATCCCGAATGGCACCTCCAGCGACGAACCGAACCGACTGCCGGCCAAGGTGCAGAACACCATCTATCTCGGCGACCACGCGCTGGCGGTGCTCGACGTCGCCGACAACAGGGAGTTTATGGTCAAGCTTCAGCCGGGGACGCATGACAGCCTGAGAGCTGGCAGCCTTACAGCTGGCAGCCTGAGACCTGGCGATGACGTGTTCATCACCTTCCGCCCGGAGGACTGCCTCGCCCTCGATCCCGTCTGATCCAACCATGCAGCAACGCTCCAACGCGGGCGGACCTACATCGACCAAGCTCAACGCAAGTCACGTGAAGAAGAAGGAACAAAGACCATGCTGAAGCGCAAGATTGTACTGGGGTTCGCCGCGGCATTCGCCGCCAGCGCGGCGCTGGCCACGGTCGCGCAGGCGCGTGACCTCACCGTCGTGTCGTGGGGCGGCGCGTATCAGGATGCCCAGAAGAAGGTCTATTTCGAGCCGTTCAAGAAAGCGACCGGTGTTGCGATGAACGACGAGTCCTGGGACGGCGGGGTCGGCGTGTTGCGCGCCAAGGTGCAGGGTGGTGCCGCCACCTGGGACGTCGTGCAGGTCGAGAGCGACGAACTGGCGGTTGGCTGCGAGGAAGGCCTGTTCGAAAAGCTCGACTATTCGAAGATCGGCGGCGAGGCCGCCTATATCCCACCGTCAGTCAACGCTTGCGGCGTCGGTGCCATCCTCTACGATTTCGTTCTCGGCTACGACAAGGACAAGCTGAAGGAGGCTCCCAAAGGCTGGACCGACTTCTTCGACACCAAAAAGATTCCGGGCAAGCGCGCCTTGCGTCAGGGCCCGAAGACCACGCTCGAGATCGCCCTCATGGCCGACGGCGTCGCGCCAAAGGACGTCTACAAGGTGCTGGCGACCGACGAGGGCGTCGAGCGCGCCTTCAAGAAGCTGGACACCATCAAGGGCGACATCGTCTGGTGGAAGGCCGGCGCCCAGCCGCCGCAATTGCTCGCCTCCGGCGAGGTGGCGATGACCTCGGTCTACAATGGCCGCATCGACACCGCGAACAAGAACGAGAAGAAGAATTTCGGCATGGTGTGGGACGGAGCCCTCTTCACCATCGACTCCTGGGTGATCCTGAAAGGCAGCCCGAACAAGGACGCGGCCTACAAGTTCCTGGACTTCGTCGGCAAGGCGGAGAACCAGTCGAAACTGTCGGAGAACATTGCTTATGGCACCTCGAACAAGGACGCAGCCGCTCTGCTCGCGCCTGCCGTTCTGAAGGATTTGCCGACAGCACCTGACAACATCAAGAACGCGGTCGAAATCAACGTTGCCTTCTGGCTCGAGAACATCGACCGCCTGACCGAGCGCTTCAACAAATGGGCAGCGAAATAGCGCGCGGCCGAACCGGCGTGCGGCGCGCATTGACAGCAGTTTCGTCGCGGCCATCCTTCGAGACGCCCGCCTTAGGCGGGCTCCTCAGGATGAGGACGTGCGCGGCAGCGACTTCGGAGAGCCTCATCCTGAGGAGACCGCCACCGGGTCCGCGCAAAGCGCGGCCCGATGACAGGCTCCGCGGTCGTCTCGAGGGACGAGGCGCTTGCTCAGATCGCTCCGAAAGGCCGCACGCGATTGCCACAGCCAAAATGACGAGAGATGTCCAGTCACAATGGGGCTCCCGATGACGGCAGCCTCCTCAATCGGCGCCGACGCGTTGGCCAAGGTGCCGCTCAAGCGCCGGCTGAAGCAGGCGGAGCGCGCGCGCCAGACCAAGGCGCTGGCACTCATTCTGCCGCTTCTCGTCTTCCTGCTCTTCACCTTCGCTGGGCCCATCGCCGGCATGCTGTGGCGTGCCGTCGATGACCGGGAGGTGCGTCTGGTTCTGCCTCAGACCATCGCGGCTCTCGCCAGTTGGGACGGCAGGGATCTGCCGGACGAAAAGGCCTACGCGGCGCTGGCAGGCGACATCATGGCGGCGCGCGCTTCCGGCACCATTGCGATTGCGGCCAAGCGGCTCAATTACGCGCTGAACGGGTTCCGTACGATCCTGACCAGCACCGCACGCAATCTGAAGACCGTGCCCGACCCCGGCACGGCGAGGGAGACGCTGGGCAAGATCAACCCGGCCTGGCGCGAACGCGCCACCTGGACCACGATCAAGGACGCCAGTGGTCCCATGACCGGCTTCTATCTTTTGTCGGCGCTCGATCTGACGCGGAACGCGGACGGCACGATCGTCGCAGCCCCGCCGGATCAGGCCATCTACCGCGACGTTTTCGTCCGCACCTTTCTCATCAGCCTCAGTGTCACGGTGCTGTGCCTGATCCTCGGCTTCCCGGTCGCTTACTTGCTGGCGGCGCTGCCGCCCGGCCGGTCGAACCTGCTGATGATCTTCGTCCTGCTGCCGTTCTGGACGTCTCTGCTGGTCCGCACCTGCGCCTGGATCGTGCTGCTGCAGAGCAAAGGCGTCGTGAACGACAGCCTGCTCTGGCTTGGCATCATCGACGCGCCGTTGCGCCTGATCTACAACCGCTTCGGTGTCTGCGTGGCCATGACCCACGTCCTGCTGCCGTTCATGATCCTGCCGCTGTACAGCAGCATGAAGGCGATCTCGCCTGCTTACATGCGCGCCGCCGCCTCGCTCGGCGCGCCGCCGCTCACCGCCTTTCTGCGGATCTACCTGCCTCAGACGCTGCCCGGCATCGGCGCGGGAAGCCTGCTCGTCTTCATCCTGGCGCTCGGCTATTACATCACCCCGGCCCTCGTCGGGGGCGCCGCCGATCAAATGATCAGCTACTTCATCGCGCTCTACACGACCGAGACGGCCAATTGGGGTCTTGCTTCGGCACTGGGTGCGGTGCTGCTGCTCGCCACTATTCTGCTCGCACTCGTCTACGGAAAGCTGGTGCAGGGACAGCAGGTGACGGGAGGGATGAAGAATTGAGCGACAATTCCTCCATCCGCACGCCGAGCCAGCGTATCGCGTGGACCGCGACCATCGTTATCTCCACGCTGGTGTTCATCTTCCTGATCGCGCCGATCCTTACGATCATGCCGCTGTCCTTCAGCTCGGGCTCGTACCTCACCTATCCGCTGCCGGGCCTCTCCCTGCGCTGGTACGACGACTTCATCAATTCGCCGCGCTGGATGAATTCGCTGAAGAACAGCATGATCATCGGTGTGGCCTCGACCCTGCTGTCGATGGTGCTCGGCACGCTGGCCGCGCTGGGGCTGGCGCAGTGGAAGAGCCGGTTCAAGCCGCTCGTGCTGGCCTTCGTGCTGTCGCCGGTCGTCGTGCCCGGAGTCATCACCGCGGTTGGTCTCTATTTCTTCTTCGCGCCGATCGGACTGACCGGCAGTTATCTCGGCTTGATCCTGGCCCACACCGCGTTGGCGACGCCCTTCGTCGTGATCACGGTCGGCGCGACGCTGCAAAGCTTCGACACCAATCTGGCCCGCGCCGCCGCCTCGCTCGGCGCCTCGCCGCTTGAGGCGTTCCGCCGCGTGATCCTGCCGCTGATCCTGCCCGGCGTGGCATCGGGGGCCCTGTTCGCCTTCGCGACCAGCTTCGATGAGGTGGTGATCGTGCTGTTCATGGCAGGTCCGGAACAGCGCACCCTGCCGCGCGAGATGTTCAGCGGAATCCGCGAGAACATCAGCCCGACCATCACGGCAGCGGCGGTGATCTTGACAACGGTCTCGGTCATCCTGCTCGCCACGCTGGAAGGCTTGCGCCGACGCAACGAACGGCTCAAGGGCGGCGCGTGAGCGCGCGGTGTCTTCTCCTTCTCCCCTTGTGGGAGAAGGTGGCGCGAAGCACCGGATGAGGGGTCTCTCTCCGCACCTTCGATTACAGTGAGACTCGCGGAGAGAACCCCTCACCCGTCTCGCCGCTAGCGCGGCGAGCTACCCTCGCCCACAAGGCGAGAGGGCAAAAACACCGCCGCGCCCTGCTTATTTCTCAACCCTCATCTCGCATCCCGGGCTTTGCTCCCGCGTCCGTTTGTCGCTAGAACGTGCCCGCAACAACGCCCAAACAACAACGCAAGGGAGAAAAACAAATGCAAAAACTCATCGTCGCGATCGCGGCCGGTCTCGCGCTCGCCGCCACGTCAGGCGCCGCGCAGGCGCAGATTTCCGACGACGTCGTCAAGATCGGCGTGCTCACGGATATGTCGAGCCTCTATGCGGACGCAACCGGCAAGGGTTCGCTTGCCGCAGTGGAGATGGCGGTCGCCGATTACGGCGCCAAGGTCGCGGGCAAGCCTGTCGCAGTGGTCTCCGCCGATCACCAGAACAAGCCCGATGTCGGCGTCAACATCGCGCGCAACTGGTACGACAACGACAAGGTCGACGCGATCTTCGACGTGCCGACCTCGTCGGTGGCGCTGCCGATCTCGGCGCTGACGCGCGAGAAGAACAAGATCCACATCAATTCCGGCGGCGGCTCATCCGATATCACGGGCGTCGCCTGCTCGCCCAACACGGTGCACTGGACCTACGACACTTATGCGCTGTCGAACGTCGCCGGCAAGGCGATGGTCAAGCGCGGGGAGGACAGCTGGTTCTTCGTCACCGCCGACTACGCCTTCGGCATGGCGCTGCAACGCGACGCCGCCAACGTCGTCAAGGAGAGCGGCGGCAAGGTGCTCGGCGAAGTCCGCCATCCGCTCAACTCGTCGGACTTCTCCTCGTTCCTGCTCCAGGCCCAGGCCTCAAAGGCGAAGGTGGTCGCGTTGGCCAATGCCGGCGGCGACACCACTAACGCCCTGAAACAGGCGGCCGAATTCGGCCTGACGCAGGGCGGCCAAAAGATGATCGCGTTGCTCATGGAGATCACCGACGTTCATTCGCTCGGCATCAAGTCGACGCAAGGCCTGATCATCACCGACGCGTTCTACTGGGACACCAACGAGGAGACGCGCGCCTTCTCCAAGCGCTTCAACGAGAAGGTCGGCCACATGCCGACCATGATCCAGGCGGGGCTCTATTCGGCGACCATGCATTATTTGAAGGCGATCGACGCCATCAAGTCGGACGAGGCACCGAAGGTGATGGAGCAGATGCGCAAAACGCCGGTCAACGACTTCTTCGCCAAGAACGGCAAGATCCGCATCGACGGCCGCATGGTCCACGATATGTATCTGTTCGAGGTCAAGAAGCCCGAGGAATCCAAGGGCGAGTGGGACCTCTACAAGCTGATCGCTACCGTGCCCGGCGACGAGGCCTTCCGCCCGCTCGACAAAGGCGGCTGCCCCCTGGTGAAGGGAAATTAGGGATATTCTCCGTCATTGCGCGCGAAGCGAAGCAATCCAGAAATGCATCCGCGGTGACAGCCTGGATTGCTTCGTCGCAAGAGCTCCTCGCAACGACGGCAGACGAAAAAACGCACGACAGCGCGCCCGGCAAAAACCGGGCGCGCTTCGTTTAGCCGTTCAGAACCGCGTTACTCCGAGTATTTGAACTCGGGCATGTTCTTCAGCTCGTCCTTGCTCGCATTGAACACGGCGTGGTCCGGATACCATTTCGACGAGGACGTGGCCGTCGTCGCGGGCTTGTTGTCGGTGCCGGTCGCGGCACCCGTCGTGGTGGTCGCCGCGGGCCGGTTGGCCGCGCTGTTCGGGTTGTTCCCGGCAGCGCCGGTGTAGGCAACGGCCTCGTTGACGAATTTCAGCTTCTCATAGGGCACCGCGACCAGATGCTCGCCCAGGCCGAGGAAGCCGCCGACGCCGATCACGGCGATCTTGATGTTGCCGCTCTTGTCCATCAGCAGATCGTTGATCGAGCCGATGTTCTCGTTGGCGTCGTTATAGACCTTGATGCCGTTCATCTTGGACGTACGCCACTGTCCCGACGCGGTCGTGGTCGTCGTCGAGGCGGCGGCAGCCGGCGCCTTGTCGGTGGTGGCGGTCGGATTTTGCGCGAACGCAACGGTTGCGAGCAGTGCGGTACCGGCGAGACCGGCCGCGATCGATTTCATCAACATATTGTCCTCTCCTTCAGCAGAAAACTCGTGCGGAGAAAACAGCTCGGATCAGTCCCAGTTCCGCGCGTGCTGCAATTTCGTCGCGTGCTGCGCGAGGATTGGAGCCGCGTGCGATTGTTCCTAAGTCACTCAGGAACATTTTGCAGCGCACTGTTCCTCGCGGACGATCGTGCGCCCTGGGTGAAGCAAGACCGCAGCGAGGAACGCGCCGATCTGCGTCACGCAGATCAGCTCCTGTAGTCGATCAGAAGCGCGGCGAAGTCCGAGCCGCCTGATGAGCTGCCGTTGGCGCCGTAAGACGACGACGACGATTGCGACTGCTGCAGCGCCTGGAGAAACTGCTGAAGGATCTCGGCCGTGGTGGAGGCGGTTGACGTGCTGCTGGTCGCGTCCGTTGACGACGAATCCGACGAGCTGTCGTCCGGCGGCGGACCTGGCGGGGGGCCGCCCGCACCCCCGGGACCGCCCGCACCACCGGGACCGCCGGCGCCATTGGCGAAGGCGGATTGGAATACGTTCTTCAGCTCGTCGGCCTGGTCTGACGTCAGCGTCCCGTTCGACACCTCGTTGGAGATGAGGTCGTCGATCTTCGAGTCGATGTCATCCTTGGAGGGACGCGCGCCGCTCGACTGATCGCTCGACCGGCCCTGCTGAAGCGCCGTGTCGATGTCGGTCAGCGCCGTCGAAAGCGCCGACTGGTCCGACGACGAGACCGTGCCGGCGGACACGTCCGATTGCAATTGCTGCTGCAGCCTCTGCAACGGCGACTGGTGGTGACCGGCGGAGGCCGCCGAAATCGAGGTCATGATGGCTCTGTGAGTTCTGCAGGGTTTCGTGGCCGACCAAGCCACGGTATGGTTAGCGCGCTTAACGAGACCTTGCCGCTTCCCTGCCCGGTGATGTCCTGCTGTTGCGGCATGGGCCATGGAAACAATCTGAAACAAATCTCTTCGCCATTTGGCCCGAATCTTGGACAAACAAAGCGCATGGCCCTTCCCAATCCCAACATCCTTGTCGTCGAAGACGACCGTGAAACCCGGACGTTGATTGCGAAATACCTCCGCAACAACGCCTGCAACGTCACCGCCGTGAGCGACGGCCGCGAGATGTCGCGCGCGATGGCCGATCATCGCGTCGACCTCATCATCCTCGACGTCATGCTGCCCGGCGAGGACGGCCTCAGCCTGTGCCGCAAGCTGCGCGCGGAAGGACAGACGCCGATCATCATGCTGACCGCACGCGGCGAGGACGTCGACCGCATCGTCGGCCTCGAAATGGGCGCGGACGACTATCTGCCGAAACCGTTCAACCCGCGCGAGCTGCTCGCCCGCATCAACGCGGTGCTGCGCCGCCAGGCGGCCGCGCAGGCGGCGAGCTCGATCGAGGGCGCCAGCACGCTCGCCTTCGAAAGCTGGCGCATCGATTTGCGCCTGCGCGAGCTGCGCAATCCCGACGGCGCGCGCGTCGCGGTGACCAGCGCCGAGTTCGACCTGCTGCGGACGTTCTGCGAGCGTCCCGGCCGCGTGCTCTCGCGCGACAGCCTGCTCGACCTCACGCAGGGGCGCAGCACAGGCTCGTTCGAGCGCTCGATCGACGTGCTGGTCAGCCGCATCCGCCGCAAGATCGAGCCCAATCCGGCCGATCCGACCATGATCAAGACGGTGCGCTCCGGCGGCTATCTGTTCACGCCAAGAACTGAAGCGGTCAGGACTGAAGCGGTCGCGGCGTCCCTGAGCAGCTGAGGGAACGCCGACGATGAAGCCGTTCGGGTTCTTCCACCTCAGGGGTATCGGCGGGCAGATCGCCGCGCTGGTGCTGGCTTCCACCGTCGCGCTGCATCTCGTCGTCACCGCCGCCTTCCTGATCGGCCGGCCGGACCGCCCGGACACGGCGCCGGACGGCGCGCCTCAATTGGCGGACGCCGCGGTGCTGCTCGGCTCGGCTGAGCAGGCCGAGCGGCCGCGCCTCATCGCAGATCTCGCGCGCGCCTTCCCGAAGCTCAACATCGAGACGTTCGCGCCCGGCACCGCGAACGTCGTCGACGACAGCGAAAGCCAACATTTGCACGGGATCCGCCGCCATCTCGGCCGCGGCTACAAGGTGGTGCAGCTCGCCCCCCAAGCCGGCGAGCACCGCATCGGCGTACAGCTGCCCGACGGCACTGTGATCGCCGGCCAGGTCCGTGGCGGCCCGCGGCCGTGGTTCTGGGGCGCACCGTGGCTGATGGCGCTGATGACCACCTTCATCTGCGTCACCGTGCTCGGCCTGTGGGCGGCGCGCGCGCTGGCGGCGCCGCTGTCGTCCTTTGCCAGGGCTGCCGAGAATTTCAGCCTGGACGGCGGGGCGGATCCACTTCCCGAGCGCGGCCCGGAAGAGATCCGCTCGGTCGCGCGCGCGCTCAACCGCATGCACGAGCGGATCGCGCGACTGATGTCGGACCGCACGCGGATGCTTGCCGCGATCAGCCACGATCTGCGCACACCCATCACGCGGCTGCGCCTGCGCGCCGAGTTCGTCGAGGACGAAGGCAACCGCAAGCGCATGCTGATCGATCTCGACCAGATGCGATCGATGCTGGAATCCGTTTTGTCGCTATTGCGCAACGACCGCCAGATCGAGGCAGTGACGCTGGTCGACATCGCGAGCGCGCTGCAGCTCATCGCCGACCAGTTCGGCGACATGGGTCATGTCGTGCACTATGCCGGCCCGCAATCCGCGACCGCCGTGGCGCGGCCCGACGATCTGCATCGCGGCGTCACCAACCTCGTCGAGAACGCAGTGCGCTTCGGCGCCGAGGTGACGATCCGGCTCGACATCTCGGCCGCCAGGCTCGTCATCGACGTCGAGGACGACGGTCCCGGCATTTCGGATGCGCGCAAGCAGGAAATGCTGGAGCCGTTCGTGCGCGGCGACGACGCCCGCACCATGGACGAGTCCACCGGCTTCGGCCTCGGTCTGTCGATCGCGCGCGCGATCGCCCTCGCCCATGGCGGCGAGCTGTCGCTGCACGACCGCGAGCCGCATGGGCTGATCGTGCGGATGCAATTGCCGGTATGGCAACAGCCGCGGCTTGCGGCCTAAGTTCAGGCCGCGAGCGGCGGGTGCTCGAGGGCAGCCTCGTCGAAGATCGCAATCGCCTCGAAGCGATAATTGCAGGCCTGGCAAGTCCAGAGATAGGAGACGCGCCCCTCGCCCGGCTCGACCCAGTCGGGCGTCGGGATCAGCGTGCCGCATTGGGCACAGGGATTGTTTCTGGGCAAATCGTGTTCTGACATGTCGCCGCTGTGGGCTTTGACCATGGTTGATTTTGTCATGGCACCTCTCCCGATTCGCTGGCCGTGACATACTCGCTTTCGTGCGCCCATGCGAATAGACAGGCCTGCTGTCGCGAGTTGTCCGCCTGAGGAAACTCTGACGCCAGCATTGAGTCGTCACAGCGGCTCGGCACCGCGAAAAAATTAACGGCGGCGTTTGGTCACATCATTGCCGCGTTCGGGAGGCCTAAACGGCAGCCGGGCGCAGGCCTTCAATCAGTCTCAGGGACCTCCGGGATATCTGATGAAAATTTTACGTATCGCCGCGCTGCTCGCGGCCGGACTGACGTTGCCACAGGCCGCATTCGCGGGCCAAGCGGAGTACGCCGAGATGGTCGCGGCCCACGCGCGCGCCAACGGCGTGCCGGAGGCGCTGGTGCATCGGGTCATCATGCGCGAAAGCCGCTATCAGCCCGGCCTGGTCGGCCATGGCGGCACCATCGGGCTGATGCAGATCAAGCTCGCGACCGCCCGCGGGGTCGGCTACACCGGCGACGCCGCCGGCCTGCGCGATCCCAACACCAACCTCACCTATGCCGTGAAATATCTCGCCGGCGCCTATCACGCGGCAAATGGCGACCACGCCCGGGCCGTTCGTTATTTCGCCGGCGGCTATTACTACGCCGCAAAGCGGCAGCAGCAGGAGGCAGTGCAAGTCGCCAATACGAACGAGGCCAATATGAGCGCCCCTTGGCTCGAGCCGAACGGCAATCCGCAGCCGATATTCGGCGCCGCGCCGCACCGGAAGCTCGCCCAGCGCGTTCGCAACGCTCGGGCACAGACGCCCAGGTAAGTGCGGTTCCCGCCAAACGCGTTGACACAGCCTGTCACTGGCATACATTAGAGCCGTTCCGAGGGGTGCTCCGAGGAGGAGCTGAGATACCGCTAAATGGGCAAATCCGCCCAGGACCGCGGTGACCCTTTGAACCTGATCCGGGTCATGCCGGCGAAGGGACAGGGATGTTGCAGACGACCAAGCGACCGGATTCCCCGGTATCCATCATCGGCGCAGGCATTGCTGGCGCCTGGCAGGCCTTGCTGTTCGCACAGGCCGGCCACGCCGTCACCTTGCACGAGCGCGGTGACGCCGACATGACCGACGCCACCAGCCATTGGGCCGGCGGCATGCTCGCGCCCTATTGCGAGGCGGAGGTTTCCGAACCCATCATCTCCAGGCTCGGCCTGCGCTCGCTCGACATCTGGCGGCGCGAGCTGCCCGACACGCCCTTCAACGGCTCGCTGGTCGTCGCCCACCCGCGCGAGCGCAACGATTTCGAGCGTTTTGCCCGGATGACCGAGGGCCATCGCCGGCTCGATGCCGCCGGCCTTGCCGAGCTCGAGCCGTCGCTCGAAGGCCGCTTCCGCGACGCGCTGTTCTTCCCGACCGAGGGCCATGTCGAGCCGCGCCGCGTGCTGCCGAAACTGCACGAGCGCATCCGCGCCGCCGGCGGCACCATCAAATTCGACAGCGACGTCGCCGCGGCCGAACTCGCAAAATTTGATCCTAACGGCCTCGTGATCGACTGCCGCGGCCTTGCTGCGCGCGACGAGCAGCCGGAGCTTCGCGGCGTCAAGGGCGAGATGATCCTGATCGAGACCGCCGAGGTGCAGCTCGCGCGCCCGGTGCGGCTGATTCATCCGCGCTGGCCGCTCTATGTGATCCCGCGCGAGGACAATCTGTTCATGCTGGGCGCGACCTCGATCGAGGCCGAAGACACCGGCGTCAGCGTGCGTTCCGCGCTGGAGCTGTTGGGCGCGGCCTATGCCGTGCACCCCGCCTTCGGCGAGGCCCGCATCGTCGAATTCGGCTCCGGCCTGCGCCCTGCTTTCCCCGACAATCTGCCGCGCATCGGCATCCGCGGCAACACGATCAGCGTGAACGGCCTCTACCGCCACGGCTTCCTGATCGCGCCTGTTCTGGCCGAGCTGACGCTTAGCTTTGTCGAGCGCGGCCAGATCGACAATGAGGTGATGCAATGCGCGTGATCGTGAACGGCGAGCAACGCGAGATCAATTCGGCCAGCGTGGACGCGCTGCTCAGCGAGCTCGATTACGAAGGCAACCATTTCGCGATCGCGCTCAACTACGACGTCGTGCCGAAGAGCCGCTGGGCCGAGACCGCGCTGAAAGCCGGCGACGAGATCGAGATCATCACACCGCGGCAGGGAGGGTGAGGATGGCTCTCCATTTATCGCCTAGGCGCGCGCCACACATTCCGCTGTCATCGCCCGGCTCGACCGGGCGATCCAGTACGCCGCGGCGTCTCGGTTCTAGCCGCACCGCCTCTGGAATACTGGATCCCCGCCCCCCGTGCGCCATTTGCGCACTGGGCGGGGATGACAGTGTCATTTGGAGAGACACCACATGGTGACCTTCTACGGCAAAACCTTCCCCTCCCGCCTCCTGATCGGCAGCGCGCTCTACCCCTCGCCTGCGATCATGCAGGCGGCGATCCGCGCCTCGGGCTCGAACATCGTCACGGTGTCGCTGCGGCGCGAATCCGCCGGCGGCAAGACCGGCGATGCGTTCTGGAATCTGATCCGCGAGCTCGATGTCACAGTGCTGCCGAACACCGCCGGCTGCCGCAGCGTGCGCGAGGCGGTGACGACGGCCAAGCTCGCGCGCGAATTGTTTGGCACATCCTGGATCAAGCTCGAAGTCATCGCCGACAACGACACGCTGCAGCCCGATGTGGTCGGACTCGTGGAAGCCGCAAGCCTCCTGATCAAGGATGGCTTTGAGGTGTTCCCCTATTGCACCGAGGATCTCTCGGTTGCCAACCGTCTCGTTGACGCCGGCTGCAAGGTGGTGATGCCCTGGGCGGCGCCCATCGGTAGCGCAAAAGGCATCACCAACCGCGACGCGCTCAAGCTGATGCGCGAGCGGCTGCCTGACATCACGCTGGTGGTCGACGCCGGCATCGGCGCGCCCTCGCATGCGGCGCAGGCGCTCGAGCTCGGCTACGACGCCGTGCTGCTCAACACCGCAATCGCAAAAGCCGCCGATCCCGTCGCCATGGCCAATGCCTTCCGCCTCGGTATCGAGGCCGGCCGCACCGCTTACGAAGCCGGGCTGATGAACGCCCGCGATTTCGCCTCCCCTTCCACCCCTGTCGTTGGGACACCGTTCTGGCATGCCGTATCCTGATCGCTTTTATCCCGTCGTCGACAGCCTCGCCTGGGTCGAGCGCCTGACCAGGCTCGGCGTCGGCACCATCCAGCTGCGCGCCAAAGACCTCGACGATTCGCAATCGCTGCAGATCGTCACCGATGCGCTGGCGATCACCGCGGGCACGCAAGCCAAGTTGGTCGTGAACGACTATTGGCGCGCGGCGATCGTCGCCGGCGCGAAATATCTGCATCTCGGTCAGGAGGACCTTGCCGACGCTGACCTCGCTGCGATCCGCGAGGCCGGCCTGTCGCTCGGCGTCTCAACCCACGACGATGCCGAGCTTGAAACGGCGCTCGCCGCCGAGCCCGATTATGTCGCGCTGGGCCCGATCTTCTTCACCACGCTCAAATCGATGCGCTTCGAACCGCAGGGCATTCCGAAGATCACGGAGTGGAAGAAGCGCATCGGCAATATCCCGCTGGTCGCGATCGGCGGCATCAAGTTCGAGCACGCCGCGGAGATCTTTGCCGCCGGCGCGGATTCCATCGCCGTCGTCAGCGACGTCACCCAGAATGCCGACCCGGATGCGCGGGTGCGGCAATGGCTCGGCCTGTCCGCGGAGGCGGCGTGATGCGCACTCTCTCCACCCGTCATTGCGAGGAGCACTTGCGACGAAGCAATCCAGACTGCCTCTGCAGAGAGATTCTGGATTGCTTCGCTGCGCTCGCAATGACGGAGCAAGAATTCACCGCCGTCGCTCAAACGCACGCACAACAGAATTAAACCGGAGGATCCCATGAACATCCGCTCCAACCCCGACAAGACCGTTCCCGCCGTCACCACCGGCCCGCTGCCCTCGTCGCGAAAAATCTTCGCCTCGCCCGATGCCGCGCCTGACCTGCGCGTGCCCCTGCGCGAGATCATCCTCTCTGAGGGCGCCGGCGAGCCGAACCTGCCGGTGTACGACACCTCCGGTCCCTACACCGACTCGAGCGTGACCATCGACGTCAACGCCGGTCTTGCGCGCGGCCGCAAGGCCTGGGTGCTGGAGCGCGGCGGCGTCGAGGAATATCAGGGCCGGCAGATCAAGCCGGAGGACAATGGCAGCGTCTCCACCGACAAGGCCGCGCGCGCCTTCTCGGCCTATCACCAGCCGCTGCGCGGCCTCGACGGCCACAAGATCACCCAGCTCGAATTCGCCCGCGCCGGCATCATCACCAAGGAGATGATCTACGTCGCCGCGCGTGAAAATCTCGGCCGCAAGGAGCAGCTCGCGCGCGCGGAAGCAGCGCTTGCCGACGGCGAAAGTTTTGGCGCGGAAGTGCCCGCCTTCATCACCCCGGAGTTCGTCCGCAGTGAGATCGCGCGCGGCCGCGCCATCATTCCCTGCAACATCAACCACAGTGAACTCGAGCCGATGATCATCGGCCGCAACTTTCTCACCAAGATCAACGCCAATATCGGCAACTCGGCGGTGACGTCATCCGTCGAGGAAGAGGTCGAGAAGATGGTGTGGGCGATCCGCTGGGGCGCCGACACCGTGATGGACCTCTCCACGGGCCGCAACATCCACACCACCCGTGAATGGATCCTGCGCAACGCGCCGGTGCCGATCGGCACCGTTCCGATTTATCAGGCACTGGAGAAGTGCGACGGCGATCCGGTCAAGCTGACCTGGGAGCTCTACAAGGATACGCTGATCGAGCAGTGCGAGCAGGGCGTCGACTATTTCACCATCCACGCCGGCGTGCGCCTGCAATACATCCACCTCACCGCCAACCGCGTCACCGGCATTGTTTCTCGTGGTGGTTCCATCATGGCGAAGTGGTGCCTGGCGCATCACAAGGAAAGCTTCCTCTACACCCATTTCGACGAGATCTGCGATCTCATGCGCAAGTACGATGTCTCGTTCTCGCTCGGCGACGGCCTGCGTCCGGGCTCGATCGCCGACGCCAACGACCGCGCGCAGTTCGCCGAGCTGGAGACGCTCGGAGAACTCACGAAGGTCGCGTGGGACAAGGGCTGCCAGGTCATGATCGAGGGCCCCGGCCACGTGCCGATGCACAAGATCAAGATCAACATGGACAAGCAGCTCAAGGAGTGCGGCGAAGCCCCGTTCTACACCCTCGGGCCCCTGACCACCGACATCGCGCCGGGCTACGACCACGTCACCTCCGGCATCGGTGCGGCCATGATCGGCTGGTTCGGCTGCGCCATGCTCTGCTACGTCACGCCGAAGGAGCATCTTGGCCTGCCCGACCGCAACGACGTCAAGGTCGGCGTCATCACCTACAAGATCGCCGCGCACGCGAGCGATCTCGCCAAGGGTCACCCGGCCGCCCAGCTGCGCGACGACGCCCTCTCCCGCGCCCGTTTCGACTTCCGCTGGAGCGACCAGTTCAACCTCGGCCTCGACCCCGAGACCGCCAAGAACTTCCACGACGAGACCCTGCCGAAGGAAGCCCACAAGGTCGCGCATTTCTGCTCGATGTGCGGGCCGAAGTTCTGTTCGATGAAGATCACCCAGGACGTGCGGGACTACGCGGCGACGCTGAACGATCCGAACGGCGTCGGCATGTCGATGAGCGGGACCGCCGAGGACGGCATGGCCAAGATGAGCGCGAAGTTCAAGGAGATGGGCGAGAACTTGTATCTGGATGCGGAGAAGGTGAAGGAGAGCAATCGGGTGTTGTGAGGCAATCACGACCTAGCTTCGAGAATCGCGATGTTTGATTTCGTTCCGCAACGACCGATTCCTCAGGAGCAGGACTCCGCTATCCGGGTAGCTGTATGGACACTGATGAGCGAGGCTTATCGGGACGTACAGCTGCCCCAAACTCTATATCACTACACAGATGCCGGAGGCCTAAAAGGCATTGTGGAAAGCGGGCTGCTTCGCGCGACGCATCTCGCTTTTATGAACGATGCGAGCGAATATCTCCATGCGGTATCGCTTCTTGCGCAGGAGATCGACAAAGCTCTCTTGATTGAAAGTGACCCGCTAAGGATCTGTCTGCTGAAGGAAGTCAAAGACCCCGTTGCCCTCGCTGGCCCGCAGCATGTCGGCCCCTATTTCGTCAGTTGCCTATCGAGTGAGGAAAACAGCCTTAATCAATGGCGCGCATATGGGCGCGGGGAAGGCGGCTACTCTATCGGCTTCGATCTCGTTAAGCTCAATCACCACGTTTTGGGCCTAGATGGTGTATTAGCGCCAGTGATCTATGAGCCCTCGCGGCAGTTAGCTTTGGTGCAAAAACTGCTCCAATGGGGGCTTTCGGAGTATCAGAAGGTTGCGGGTACTATACCCGCTAATGATCGCGACGAACATCGACGCGATTGGGCCCATATGTTTTTGTGGCGCGCTACAGCTGCCGCGCCGTTGATCAAGAACCCTGCATTTGTTGAAGAACGAGAGTGGCGAATCATCTTTAGGCCAGCCTGGAAAGAACAGGTGCGACTTTTGCCAAGATCAACGGGACTCGCCCCGTTTGTCGAGCTAAAGCTCGGCACAGCCGCCGCGGAGATATCCTCAGAACGATTGAAACATTTGGGGCGCGCTAGTCTTCCTGATCGCCTGCCGATTACGAAGCTGTGGTCCGGTCCGGGCAGAGCCCGATACGTCTTTGTTGGCCGGCCGTACGCTGCTCGAACAAATGGGTTACGATGGGGTATTCTTGGAAGCGTCTAAGATACCGTTCCGGGTAGGATGAGCTCAGCAAACGTAGCCCGGATGAGCGCAGCGACATCCGGGTCTTTGCCGTCCCGCATATCGCTCCGCTCATGCGGGCTACAGCCCCGGATAGTTGACGTGCCCGCCGCCACCCCCCACCTCCTCCCCGACCAGCTCCGCCCCAACCTCCGCCTCGTCTTCGTGGGCACCGCTGCCTCGACGCGTTCGGCCGAGCTGGGGCACTACTACGCCCATCCCGGCAATCGCTTCTGGCGCGCGATCGATGAGGCAGGGATCACGCCGCGGCGCTATCAGCCGGGCGAGTTCGCAAGCCTGCTCGAGCTCGGGATCGGCTTCACTGATCTGTCGAAGTCGGGCGCCGGAATGGATCACCAGATCGCGGCTGAGACAATCGACGTGCCGGGGTTCAGGGCCAAGATCGAAAAGTTTCGCCCGAGGACGATTGCATTCACGAGCAAGAAGGCGGCGAGCTTGTTTTATGGCAGGCCGTCGAGCGGGATTGCGCTGGGGCGGCAGCCGCGGGATGAGAGCTTGCCCGAGGTGTTCGTGCTGCCGTCGCCGTCGGGTGCGGCGTCCGGGCATTGGACGCTGGAGCCGTGGCGCGAGCTTGCGGCGTGGGTCGCTGCACTGGACACTCAACACCCACAGACCTCATCCTGAGGAGACCGCGTAGCGGGCGTCTCGAAGGATAGCCGCGGCGGGATGTGGGCCTGCATGGTTCGAGACGGCGCTACGCGCCTCCTCACCATGAGGAGTTGGCACCGTCACCACGGCCCGCCCCTCAGCCCGTATACGCCTTGTCCAGATCCGCAATCACGATCTTTCTCATCTGCATCATCGCCTGCATGACGCGGTTCGCCTTGCTGCGGTCGGGGTCGCCGAGGTAGCGGCCGAGCGCTGATGGGATCACCTGCCAGGACAGCCCGAACTTGTCCTTGAGCCAGCCGCAGCGGGATTCTTCGCCGCCGGCGGCGGTGAGCCTGTCCCAGAAATAGTCGACTTCCGCCTGCGTTTCCACGCTGATGAAGAACGACACCGCTTCGTTGAACTTGTATTGCGGGCCGCCGTTGAGCGCGTTGAAGCGCTGGCCTTCGAGCTCGAACACCGCCATGAAGTCGCTGACGGTCTCGACCTTTGCATTGGGAAACACCGATTTGTAGAAGGCGACCGCCTCCGGCACGTTGTTGTCGAACCAGAGAAACGGCGTGATGGAGGTCATGAATGGATATCCTTTTGCCTCGGGCGGGCGCGCGGCGGCGCGCCGATGTTCCAAGGACGAGGCAGGAGGCAACGATCCGACAGTGGCGGCGGGTTTTTCTTGTAGCCCGGATGAGCGACAGCGACATCCGGGGCCGGCAGCTGCCCCGCATATCGCTATCGCTCATGCGGGCTACGGGTCCACGAAAACCCATTAACCTGTCGGAATCCACTCATTCCATTCGTCCTCCGAACGCAAAACGCGATCAACCCCGGAGACCTCCGATGCCCCCCACCCTCACCGCCTTCGCAAACTCGCCCGACCGCGGCCGTGGACAAGCGCGCGACATGCGGGTGCGCTGGGCGCTCGAGGAGGTGGGGCAGCCTTACGACGTGCGTCTGGTTTCGTTCAAGGACATGAAGGCGCCCGCCCATCTCTCCCTGCATCCGTTCGGGCAGATTCCAACCTACGAGGACGGCGACCTCGCCTTGTTTGAGTCCGGCGCGATCGTACTCCATCTCGCGGAGCGTCATGCCGGGTTGCTGCCGACGGAGCCGAACGCCCGGGCCCGCGCGATCGCGTGGATGTTTGCCGCGCTCAGCACACTGGAGCCGCCGATCGTCGAGCTCGGGATGGCCATGCTGTTCGAGCGCGACAAGAGCTGGTACGCGGAGCGGCTGCCGATGCTGCAGGATCGCGTCCGTGTCAGGCTCGGCGAATTGTCCCGCCGCCTCGGCGATGCCGGCTGGCTCGACGGTGCGTTCGGCGCCGGCGATCTCATGATGGTGACGGTGCTGCGCCGGTTGAACACATCGGGGCTGCTGGACGAATATCCCGATATCGCCGCCTATGTCGCCCGCGGCGAAGCGCGGCCCGCGTTCAGGCGGGCATTCGAGGCGCAATTGGCGGTGTTCACCGCCGCATCGAAGGGTTCGCAGGACCGTTAGCGCCCTAAAGATCGAAATTGGTCGGCAGCATGACCACGTCACGAATTGTCATGCCGCGCGGCCGCGTCAACATGAACATCACGACCTCAGCCACGTCGCTGGCCTCCAGCAGGCTTCCCGAGTCCCTGGCTTCCTTCAGCTTCTCCGGCGGCCAGTCCGCGAGCAGTGCACTGACGACCGGGCCTGGCGAGATCGAGCCGACGCGGATGCCGTGCTTGAAGACCTGGCGCCGCACTGTCTGGACGAAGCAGTTGACCGCCCATTTGGACGATGCATAGACCGGCTCCCATGGGGTCGGAAAATGCGCCGCCAGCGAGCTCGTGACGATGATGTCGCCGGTCCCGCGCGCGATCATGTGCGGCAGCACGTCGTGCACGTTCTTCATCACGACGTTGACATTCAGGTTCAGCATCCGGTCGATCGCCACGGTGTCGGCATCGACCAGATCGCCACCGACATACGTGCCGGCATTCGCATGCAGGATGTCGAGCTGGCCGGCCTGCTCCAGAACGCGCGGCAGCAGCGTTGCGCAGTCTTTTGGGTCCAGCAGGTCGACAAGTAGCGGGATCACGGCGTCGCCGTGCTTGTCGCGGAGCGACTTCAGCGCGGCCTCGTCGCGATCAACCATCACCACGCGCGCGCCGGCGGCCAGCATCGCCTCGGTGCTGGCCAATCCGATGCCGGACGCAGCCCCGGTCACGGCCGCAACCTTGCCTTCCAACTCTCTCGCCATAGGGTCACCATCGCTGACGTCACGGGGATGCGGAGTATAACAATCCCGGATGGCGTTGTCGGGGCAAACCAGCAACGATGCCGATCGTCCGCCGAGGGCGGCGGCGCACAAAGCACGAGACTGTTGCAAGGGCGTCACTGCGGCGATACGACTTCAGCTTGAGGAGCGTCCCATGCTGACCCTCTACTCCTATCCAGAGCTGTTCGGCGTCGCCGACAACAACGGCTACGGCCTCAAGGTCTATGCCTTTCTGAAGCTCGCTTGCGTACCATTCGTGCATGAGCACGTATTCGATGCCTCCGCCGCGCCGCGCGGGCAGCTGCCGTACGTCGTGGACGACGGCGAGACGATCGGCGACAGCGAGACCATCATCGCGCATGCGACCGCGAAATACCGGCTGACCATCGACGCCGCGCTAACTGCGGAGCAGAGGCGGACCAACCACTTCGTCACGCGCATGCTCGACGATCTCTATTGGGTGATGTCGTATTCGCGCTGGAAGGACGAGCGTTATTATCCCGCGTTTCGCGACGCCTTCATCGCGCAGCACAAGCAGATCGACGCGGCAGGGTTCGAGAAGGCGAAGGCGTATAATGCGCAGCGTTATCACTTCCAGGGCATCGGCCGCTACACGCCCGAGCAGGCCTATGCGCGGGGGCTCGCCGATCTGCAGGTGCTGGCGGAGATCGTGCCGGCGGCCGGCTTCGTCCACGGCGCGGCGCCGACTAGCGTCGATGCCGGCATCTACGGCTTCATCGCCAACATTTTCTTCTTTCCGATCCCGACACCGCTGAAGGCGTTCGTCGATGCGCACGCAAATCTCGTCGCACATTGCGAACGGATTCACGCGGCGGTGACGGGAACGTAGCCCGGATGAGCGACAGCGACATCCGGGACCGAGGGTTGACCCGCATGTCGCTCTCGCTCATGCGGGCTACGAATTGAGCTGATCGCCCCTACCGCATCGTGATCGCAAGGCCGCTGAGATCCGCATTCGCCATCAGGCCGACTTGCGTGCCGGACAGCTCGAGCACGGCGCCCTTCTGGTTGGTCAGCACGATCGCACGCGCGCCGCGGCCCACTGCGATGCCGGCACCGGCGGCGCCGTAGACGCCGGCGATATCGGAGGGCCGGTTGATGTTGGAGACGCGGCCGCGCAGCACGGTCTTGGAGCCGCCGAAGACGAGGCCGTAGTCGAGACCGCCGGTCGAGAGCGAATAGGCGCGGCCGCGGAAGTTCAGGACGCCCGAACCGCCGGAGCCGCCGATGATCCAGCCCGCCTTGTAGATCGTCAGCACCACGGTGCCGCCGTCGGCCAGCGCCGAGGTCGAGAGGCCGGCAAGCGCGGCAATGCCGACCAGCGCGGCGCGAAGGGTGGATGCGAACTTCATGGGAGTCTCCGGGGGCTATTCTTCAAGGAGGGCAACGAATCGAACGAGCGGAATCTATCCGATGGATCGGGGCGGCAACATGATGGGGTGAGCGTGAGTCGTGGTTCTGTAGCAACACACTCAACTGTCATCGCCCGGTTCTACCGGGCGATCCAGTATTCCAGAGGGGGCAATGGTGAACCGAGAAGCCGCAGCGTACTGGATGCTCGGTCAAGCCGGAGCATGACGGCGGAGTTTGGCGCGACAAGACGCTCACCCGCCATCATGCCATTCTGCCCCTGTTTTGCCCGACGGAGCAACGGTTATTTTGCTTTTCCCGAAGTCAAAAAGAAAGCTCAATGATTCCCGCTGGATGCCTACTGTGCATGGGGTTGTTTTCGCGTTTTTTGTTGGAGGCGCCCTAACCTGCCGCTACGCTTGCGCTTCCTGCCGTCCATCCGAGGTGATCTCATGCCGATCCAGCATTTCGCGCCCCCGCCCCACATCAAGGCGCCGCCGCTGTCCTTTGCCACGCGCACCGGCGATCTCCTGTTCGTCTCCGGCATTCCCGGCTTCGACGCGAGCGGCGCGCTTCCCGAAGGCTTCGAGGCGCAGTTCGCCAATGTCGTCCTCAACATCAAGCGCGTGCTGGCGGAGGCCGGCGCCGCGATCCGCGATCTCGTCAAGGTCAACGTGCTGCTGACCCGCGCCTCCGACGTCGCCGCCATGAACGCACTCTATGCCGGCGCCTTCGGCCCGCCGCCCTACCCTGCCCGCACCACCTGCGTGGTCCACGCACTGCCCGATCCGAAGATGCTGATCGAGATCGAGGCGGTCGCGTCGCTGGCCAAGGGGTAGACGAGTGATCGTCAGGCGACAGTCAAGGGATAAGGGTCGTTCGAACGGCCGATCAACGGCTGACTTATCCGTGAACGGTCGCCGCCCCGCTTGCCAGCCGCGCAGATTTGCCGCACCAGTTTCCGTCTCACGTTCCCCATCAGGAGATATTTCATGCGTCGCGTTCTCGCCCTCTGTGCCGTTGCCGGCATCGCCACCTCCGTGTTCGCCGTGCCGGCCTCTGCGGCGGTCGGTTATTACGTGATCCGCTGGGACAACACCGGCATCTGCCAGGTCTGGAACGAGGACCTCAAGTACAAGCCGTTCCAGTGGGGCGTGTCGACCTACAAGGTCGTCAGCAAGCCGCTCCCGACCTTCACCGCCGCCTCGGAGCTCCAGATCAAGCTGCGCGGGGAGCGCCGCTGCACGCTCTAGGCCTGAGGCGACAGATCGGATTTCAAAGGGCGGATCGCGCGAGCGGTCCGCCTTTTTCTTTTCGACGCGCCACTGGTTTTTCGGCCGAGATCGCGCATTTTCCGCGCACCCGCTTTGAACCTGGCCAGCTGGCGGACCTACTCACATCTTGTTCGGGGCGCCTCCCAGCGTCCCGCGCCAACCAGCATCCTTGCCCGCTTGTTTTTGCCCGCTTGTTTTTCACCTCGCGGCTTTGGAGCCAATCGATGCGCGCGCCGACGAAAGCCACGGTTCTGGCCGCATCGCTGCTGATCGCCGCAACGGCAAACGCACAGGCCCCGCAATCCTTCCGCGTGATCTCGCCGGTGTTCGGCCAGTTGGTCAGCTTCGCGATGCCGTCGAATTTTTCCGCGGTGTTCGAGAACACCAAGGGCGGCCACTACATCCGCGAGGCCGTACTGAAGGGCGAGACGCCTGAACGCTGGACCGAGATGATCACCGTGACCGGCGAGAAGGGCATGACGCTCACTCCAGGTTCATCGCCGGAGAAATTCGCGGGCTCGATCGCAAGCGGTTTCAAATCCGCCTGCCCCGACAGCTTTGCGGCAAGGCCGCTTGGCGCCACCACGTTCGGCCGGTTCGAAGGTTTCGTCGCCGTGATCGGCTGCGGCCGCGTCGACAGCGGTCCGACCCGGCACAGCGAAACCGCACTCCTGGTCACGCTGAAGGGCACGAGCGACTACTACACGATCCAATGGGCCGAGCGCGGCCCCGAAACCGACCAGCCGCCGGTGAACGACGACCGCTGGCAGGCCCGTCTGCGCGCGCTCAGCCCGATCGAGCTCTGCCCGATCGTAGCAGGCGAAGCCGCGCCCTATCCGAGCTGCGTGAACAAGAGCTGAGGCTCGACTCCAAGTCCGACGTCCGTAGCCCGGATGAGCGAAGCGATATCCGGGAATTCAACCTACGCCCGGTCAGCCTCCCTCGGCTCGCTCACCGAAAGCAATCCCGCTTTCGCCGGCATCGCCCGCCCAATCTTCCGGGAGCAATCCCGCCCGCACATATCGGTGAAAGGACGAATGCGGCCAATCACAAACGCGCTGGACGTAGCGATGTTTAATTGGGTTGAAGTGAATGTAATCCACGTGGCGGGCGAAATCATCTTCGTCGCGAACCGTGTGCTCCCAGTAGCGTCGTTGCCACAGAGCCAATTCTCCATTGGAGTGGCGGGCTACGTCGATACCCGCATGCAGTAGTGCGCTGCTGAAATGCCCCTTGATCCTTCGCCAACGTCCCGCGAAATCGGCGTCATGCGGCGGGAGGTTCATGACGACATGCAAATGGTCCGGAAGGATCACAATCGCATCGACCTCGAACGGGCGCTCCCTGCGAGCGGCCCGAAAGGCATCGCGCAGGGCGTCAACGTTCTCAATCAAAATGGTCGATCGGCGGTCGAAGAGCGCTACAGTAAAAAAGTAGGTGCCGCCGGGAAGAAAATTTCTGCGATACAGAACCATGGGCTAGACCCGTCCCGGATGTCGCTTCGCTCATCCGGGCTACAGGATAGCACATGAGCTCTCACGCGTCCTTGTAGGCGCGGGGATGGATCAGGATATCGCGCGCGGCGGCAAGGTCGATGAACGCTTGGGCGCTGCCGCCGTGGTCGGGGTGCATGCTCTTGGCGGCGCGACGATAGGCCTGGTTGATGTCCTCGCAGGTGAGCTGCACCGCGAGCGGTAGGCCGAGCACCTTGCGGGCGCGATCCTCGCTGGACAATTTTTTCGGCGCAGCATTGCGGCGGCCGAAGCGCGGCGCGGTCAGGTCGTGAACGACGTCGAGCACCACGCCGAGACGGCGCCGGGCCGCCAGCGTGACGCTGTGATCGTCATTGTCCACGGCCTGGCGCAGCACCGGAAGCGCCTGCTCGGCGGCCTGACGCAGCATGGTATCGGTGCTCATCCGCGCGACCTCGGCGACCAGCCGGCCCGCCTCGGCCCAATCGGCGCCGTCCACCGACCGCAGGCGTTCGAGTGCGAATTTCCAGGATTCGAGCCGTTCCATCATGCGCGCAACGTTTAGCAATCAAGACCAGTATGCCAAGGCCGCCGTTTCCGACCCCTTAATTTCGAGTTAGCCTTTCATGAAACTTCGAAAAGAAATCGGGAGGAAATTGTCATGGCATTGCTCGCAAACCACATCGCAATCGTCACGGGCGCCGGTTCGGGCATCGGCCGGGCCATCGCGGCCGGCTACGCCCGCGAGGGCGCGCAAGTGGTGCTGCTCGACGTCAACGCCGACACGGTCGCGGAAGCCGCCGAGGGAATCCGCAAGTCCGGCGGCAAGGCCGAGAGCTTTGCGCTCGATGTCACCAAACGCGACGACTGCTTCGCGCTCGCCAAGCAAGTCGCCGACGAGGTCGGGCAGGTCTCGATCCTCGTCAACAATGCCGGGATCACTCGCCGCAACGCCTTCACCGCGGAGACGGAGACGGTGGCGAAGGACTGGAACGACATCATCTCGCTCAACCTCAACGGCGTCTTCAACATGACGCAGGCGTTCCTGAGCCCGTTGCGCGTAGCGAAGGGCCGCATCGTCAATATCGGCTCGATTCAGTCCTTCGTGCATCTGCGCACGCCGAGCTCGGCGGCCTACACCACCTCGAAACACGGCGTGCTCGGCTTCACCAAGGCGCTCGCGGTCGAGCTCGGCAAGGAGGGCGTGCGCGTCAATGCGATCGGGCCGGGCTTCATCGAGACCAACATCAACGCCAATGTGCGCGCGACCAATCCGGCGCTTGTGCAGGCCTTCGTCGATCACACCCCGCTGGCGCGCACCGGCAAGCCCGAGGACATCGTGGGTCCCGCGATCTTCCTTGCGTCGGACATGTCGGCCTACGTCACGGGAACGATCGTGATGGTGGATGGCGGATACCGGACGGTGTGAGCGGGATGATGCCTGCTTGGTAATGCGGAGTATGCTCGCGGGAACATGCAATCCGTGCCAATCGCGGCGGTGCGGCGGCATTCCCAAGGTCAATTGGTGCGATCGCCCCGCGGTTAACCTTTCGTTAACCAAACCCGCCCACCGTAGATTTACGGCTTGGGGGTCGTTTGTTCTCGATCCGCTTCCAAAGAGGGAGGCGGGCGTTGATCGGGGAGTGTGTCGATGACCACTGTTCATGTCGCTGCGTCCGAACCGGGCGCATATTTCCTTTCACCGAACCAGATCGTTCCGCTGCTGATCGGCGCGACCGTCGACGAGGTCGAGCGTGAGCTCGTGCTGCAGACGCTCGCCCGTTGCGACGGCAATCGCACGCGCGCCTCGCGCGTGCTCGGCCTCTCGGTGCGCACGCTGCGCAACAAGATCAGGCTCTACGCCGCCTCCGGCATCGAGGTGCCGGCCTATCACGACTAGCGCGCGACGTGCGGCCGATTGGTGTTGATCAAGCCCAGGCGCGAGCCCGGCGGAATTGCCGCTGTCGTCAAACGCCGCTAATTAGCTTGCTTCCGGTCAAGGGAGCAGCGGCGTGGCAGACGAACAAAAACGGCAGGGACCTCAGGGACCGCGCGGACGGCAGGGCGAACCGGGGCGGCCGGGACCACAGGGCCATCCGGGCAAGCGGGGCCCCGATGGCGCGCGTGGCAAGCCGGGGCCGCAGGGCAAGCCGGGTCCGATCGGAAAGGCCGGACCACTGGGCAAGCCCGGCCCGCAAGGCAAGCAGGGCGAAGCCGGACCGCGCGGGGCAGCCGGTGCACAGGGACCTGTCGGACCGCAAGGGCCGGCGGGGCCGCAAGGCCCGCGTGGTGAGGCCGGTCCGCCCGGCCCATTGCCGTCGATCGAGCAGGTGCTGCCGTGGCTCGATCAACTGTTCGACGCCTGGGACGAGCGCCGTCGCCAGCGCGAGCGTGAAGCCGCCGAGCGCGAGGCGCTGGAGGCAGCCGTGCAGGAGACCGACGACGCGCCCCTCGGTGACGAGGACGAGGACAGCGAAGGCGACAATCACAGGAAGAAGAAGAAAAAGAAGAAGCACGGCTAGGACTGACAGACGAATCTATTTCGTCCCATTCTCGCGTCGCGGCAGCATGCCCATACGCTCGAACTGCCAGCGCATGGCGCGGTACCAGAGATAACCGACCGCTGCGCCGCACAAGGCCAGGATCACGACGTTCGCGCTCGAGAACGAACCGCTCCACCACGTCATCCACGCTGTCCACAGCAGCGTGAAAACGACGGCACCTGCTTTCAGCGGAAGAAGAGGGCGGCTCATGGTCGTGCTCCCGGGTGTCAAAAGCCCGGCGAACATCATCGCGCGTTGCGACCGCTTTCACCGTGAGCCAGATCACGGAACGGACCTTCGAGCCGCCTAGCCGAAGCGCAGCCGCGAACGTTCCTTGGCCTTTTCCGCCTCGGCCTCACGGTCGCGTGCCGGGGCGTGGGTGTGCAGCGACGTCAGGAGTTTTCGCGCAGCCTCCGCGACCTCCGCCACCGCACGATCGAAGGCCGCCTCGTTGGCCTGCGAAGGCTTGTTAAAGCCGGACAGTTTCCGAACGAACTGGAGCGCGCTGGCGTGGATCTCATCCTCCGTCGCCTCCGGCTCGAAGTTGAACAGCGTCTTGATGTTGCGGCACATGCACTCTCTCCTGACCTTTCCCTCGAGGACGACCGGCGAAAACGAAATCCTACATCCTTCCGGACAGTTCTGCTAAGTTCCGCCGCAACGCGGCCGCCGACCAGAGCCGCACGGGGGAAATAGACATGAAAGCTTCTTGCGCGGCGCTGTCAGCCATCCTGTTGTCCGTCTCTGTGTCGGCCATCTCGACGTTCGCATGGGCGGCCGATTATCCGGCACCGAAGCAGGGCGACTGGGTCGTCAGGGATTTCAAGTTCCACACCGGCGAGACCATGCCGGAGCTGAAGCTGCACTACACCACCGTGGGTGAGCCGAGCGGCCAGCCGGTCCTGGTGCTGCACGGAACCGGCGGCTCGGGCGCGAGCATGCTGTCACCAGCCTTTGCCGGCGAGCTGTTCGGCGCGGGGCAGCCGCTGGATGCCTCCAAATATTACATCATCATCCCCGACAATATCGGCCATGGCAAATCGTCAAAACCGTCCGACGGGATGAAGACGAGCTTCCCGAAATACGATTACGAGGACATGGTCGAAGCCCAGTATCGCCTGGTGACGGAAGGGCTTGGCGTCAAGCACCTGCGGCTCGTCATCGGCAATTCCATGGGCGGCATGCACACCTGGTTGTGGGGCGAGAAATATCCGAAGGCGATGGACGCGCTGATCCCGATGGCCTCGCAGCCGACCGAGATGGCGTCGCGCAACTGGATGCTGCGGCGGATCATGCTCGACACCATCCGCAGCGATCCCGACTACAATGGCGGCAATTACACCGGCCAGCCGCGCATGATGAAATACGCGATCACCGCCTACGGCATCGCGAGCATCGGCGGAACGCTGGCCTATCAATCGCAGGCGCCGACGGCAGCGAAGGCCGACAAGATCGTCGACGAGCGGCTGGCCATGGCGATCACCGCAGATGCCAACGACTTCGTCTACCAGTGGGAGTCCTCGCATGACTACAATGCCCGCGAGAAGCTGGAGGCGATCGAAGCGTCGCTGCTGCTGATCAATTCCGCCGACGACGAACGCAACCCGCCTGAGACCGGCCTCACGGACGCTGCGATGACGCGGGTCAAGAACGGCAAACTGTATCTCATCCCAGCAAGCACGGAGACGCGCGGCCACGGCACCACGGGGAACGCCAAATTCTACAGCGAGCAGGTCCGGCAGTTTCTGCAAACCGCGCCGCAGCGGACGATGTAGGATTGCCAGGCTTGCCGCCATGTTCGCCATGCATCATAGGCGGCGCCTCGACGCCGCATATTATTTGAGCATGCATTGCGCTGACAGGTCGGGCTTAATCGCATCAACGATACGAATCGACGCGCGGGGCAATCGCGCGCCAATGGCACGACACGCGATGAGGAGGATCGCATGCACAGGCTCGTACTGTGCGTTTGGCTGGCGGCGCTGACGGGCGCAGCGTTCGCGTTCGACAACGGGCAATATGATCACGTCCCGCCTGACATCCGCGCCTGGTTCAAGAGCGTGATCGCACCGAACGGCGTGCCCTGCTGCGACGTCTCCGACGGCCATCGCACTGAGTACGACGTGCGCAGCGGCGCCTATTGGGTGCCGATCGAGGGACAATGGATGGAGGTGCCCGAGCGCGCCATCATCCGCGACCGCGGCAATCCGGTCGGCCAGGCCGTAGTGTGGTACGTCCATCACCGCGGCGCCATCATCATCAGTTGCTTCGTGCCGGCGGATGCGGTGTAGCGCGATAGCGCCTCGACGCGGTGCTAGCTCGGCCGATGGTTCCTGTGAACGACAGAACGCGCGCTTGCGCTCTATGCGCTTTGCGTGTGGGCGGCAAACATCAAGCATGTCCTGGAGGGCATCGACCTTCCACGCATCCCCAACAGCTGGCTCTACCACGGGCCGCGGCTGGCGCTTCAGCCGGTCCTGATCGGGCGGGCTCTGTATTGCGCTGGCGTGATCGAGTGGCCGCGGCGGCGTGACAAGGGGGATAGCGATCGCGCCGGGAGATGATATTCTCAGGCATTCCACCAGGGAGACCTTCGTGACTGATCTTTGCGCCGAAGACCTCGCCACCATCTATGCCCAGCCGAGCCCACGCGTGATCGCGAAAGCGCGCCCCGCGATCGATGCGCATGCGAAGAAATTCATCGAGATGTCACCGTTCTGCGTGCTCGCGACGTCGGGAGCGGACGGCAGCGTCGATGCCTCACCACGCGGCGGCGGCGTTGGCTTCGTCCACGTCGCCGGCCCCAACCAGCTGCTGATGCCTGATCGCTCCGGCAACAACCGGATCGACAGTTTTCGAAATGTCGTCGAGGGCTCGGGCTTCGTGCATCTGTTGTTCTTCGTCCCCGGATTCGACGAGACGCTGCGCGTCGGCGGCCGCGGCACGCTGTCCGCCGATCCGGACCTGCTCGCCTCGATGGTGGAGTTTGGCAAGCCGCCGCGCGCGGTGCTGAACCTCGCCGTCAGCGAAGTCTATTTCCACTGCGGCAAGGCCCTGATGCGCTCGAAGCTGTGGTCGTCCGAGAAGGTGCCGCGCTCGGTGATGCCGAGCATCGTCGAGGTGGTCCACGAGCAAACCGGCCTTGGTGAGCCGCAGAGTCAGGAGATCGTGGAAGAGCTCTACAAGACGCAGTTGTAGCCGGCTTTCGAACCGCACACGGGCGTCATGCCCGTGCTTGTCCCGGGCATCCACGTCTTCGTTGCAGGGTAGCACGTGGATGGCCGGGACAAGCCCGGCCATGACGAATGGAGAGTGCGGAGTAAGGGACCTAGTGTCCCTCGCCCTCGAGCCCGCCAACGTGCTTCTGGGTGTAGAGTTCGAGGCCGATGCGGCCGATCAGGTCGAGCTGGGTCTCGAGGAAGTCGATGTGGTGCTCCTCGTCGCTCATCAGCTTCTCGAACAGGTCGCGCGTCACATAATCCTTGACGCTGTGGCAGTAGGTCGCCGCTTCCTGGTAGAGCGCCCGCGCGCTCATCTCGGCAGCGAGATCGCACTCGATGATCTCCTTGACGTTCTGGCCGATACGCAAGGGATCGAGCACCTGCATGTTCGGGAAGCCGTCGAAGAACAGGATCCGCTCGGTCAGCTTGTCGGCGTGCTCCATCTCCTCGATGGACTCCTTGCGCCAGACCTTGGACATATCCCGCAGGCCCCAATTGTCGAGGAAGCGGTAGTGCAGCCAGTACTGGTTGATTGCAGTCAGCTCGTGACGCAGTGCCTTGTTGAGATAATCGATAACTTTTGCGTCGCCCTGCATGGTTCACTCCAGCTCTTGCAGTCCAAATCGGCCGTAAACCGAATTTAGAACGCTTCTAAATGAGTTTGAAGACTGGAGCAACCGGCTACGGGACGCAGCCGGTGAAATGCTCAGCCAGGGTTGCGGAAGATTTCAGCAGGCCGCGAGGGCGAACTCGGCCGGCTGGGCCGTCTCGTCATTGGCCGCCACAGTGTGGTTGTGCGGACAGCCGGAGCAGCAGGACGTGGCACAGGGGCCGAGTGCTTCGTCGATAATGGTCTTGATCGTCCGAGCGCAGCGGCCGCATTCGGCGCTACAGCCGAGACACCCATAGACCTGCTTGGCATGGCGCACAGCGTCGTCGGACTCGGCGACGGCGGCGCGGATGTCGTCATCGCTCAGCACGTTACAGGAACAAACGATCATGGAAGCGGCAGGCCCTTTGGTGATGCGCCATCATCGATATTTAAGGGGCCGGCCGGATGCAAAAGGAAAAAGCGGAATTTGAAGCTATTCCAAACTAGCCCGGAAACAGCCTAGAACGGCTCTAAAATAGGGCCTTGCGCTGGATCAAGATTGCGGCGGATCTAGTCGCCCCCGCCGCCTCCACCATCGCCGCCGCCCCCGCAATCTCCGCCACTACTGCCGCTATCGCTGCTGGAACAGCTGCCGCCGTCGGTCGAGCTGCCGGAACTATCGCTGGAAAACCAGCTCCCAAACGAGGAGCCGTCGCTCGTGCCGGTGGCGGTGTCGCCACCGCCATTGCCGCCGGCCCCGGCGCGGGAGCGCCGCTGGCTGCGGTTCTGAAGATGGGTGATCCAGCCGTAGCCGATCGCGAAGACGACCCCGGCAGCGATCAATGCATTTATCATCGCGTTACCCATCATCGCCCTCCCCCGGCTGAGCTGCGGTCCATGTTAATTGGTCGCCCCCGGCAAAGGTGCCGTTCATTGATCATTCAATCGAAATATGGAACTTTACCCTCAAAGAGTTCCCGTGTGCTTTGTTCGAAAGGTCAGCCAATGAAGAAGTCGCTCCTGGCAATCGCTGCCGTCGCCGCGGTGGCCCTTAGCGCCGCTACACCAGCCCAGGCGCAACGCGGCGTCGCGGCGGGCGTGGCAGCCGGAATCATCGGCGGCGCCATTGTCGGCGGGGCGCTGGCCTCTCCGTATTATTACGGACCGGGCCCCGGCCCCGGCTACGCATATGGTCCGGGATATAGCCCGGGCTACTATCCGCCGCGCTACTACGCACCGGGCCCGGGCTACGTCGCCGACGACTATTATGGCGACGGCTGCGTCTGGCAGAAGCAGCGCTTCTGGGACGGTTATGCCTGGCGCGTCCGCCGCGTCAGAGTCTGTGGCTGAAGTCGCCCCAAGCAGATTCATTCCAGATGCGCCGTTCATCTCCGGGCCTGAAAAAGACCGCTTTTTCTCGTCACAGCTCCGTGTGCGTTTACCGCGGATTGACCATTTGCGCGCTTCCTAACTGCAAGGCCAATTCCATCAGAGTCTGCGTGAACCTTTGAACCCCGGACGCTCCTAACAAGGAGCATCCATCTCTCAGGAGAGCCAAGAGTATGAAGAAGACTTTAGTTGCCGCCCTTACGGTTGCGACGATCGCCGGTTCGCTGGTGACCGCCACTCCGTCCGCCCAAGCCCATGACGGCGTCGGCGCCGGCATCGCAGCCGGCCTGATCGGCGGCGCAATCGTCGGCGGTGCCATCGCATCGAGCCGTCCCGCCTATGGCGGACCGGTTTATGTGGCCGAGCCCGGCCCGCCGCCGCCCTGCTACTGGCAGCGCCAGCGCTACTGGGACGGCTACGGCTGGACCGTCCGCCCGGTTCGCGTTTGCTACTGATCTGATCGCACGGCGTTCATGAGCGCCGCGATCGAAGCCCGGCCGAGCACCTCGGCCGGGCTTTTTCTTTGGCGAAGAACTGCGGCTCGCTATCGCGCCTGGATCGAGCGCAGCACCTCTTCGCTCGGCCAGCAATCGACCTTGAGGCCTGCCGACTTCTGGTAGGCGCCGAGCGCAGCGCGCGTCTGCATGCCCGCCTTGCCGTCGATCTTGTCCTTGTAGAGCCCGACGCGCGTGAGCCCGCGCTGCATCGCCTCGACATCCTTGGTGCGCAATTGCTTCGAGGCAGACCACGGCGTCGCGAACGGCTGCGGGCTCGTCATGCGGTCGGCGAGATGGCCGACGAACAGCACGTAGAGATCGGAGAAATTGTATTCCTTGATCACGAAGTAGTTCTTCGTGGTCAGGAAGGACGGGCCGTAGATGCCTTCCGGCTGCAGCAGCGAGGCCGGCTGCGCCTGCTCGGCGGCAGTGAGCTTTTGTCCGCGCACCGGCACAAAGCCTTCGCGCAGCCACTGGCCGATCGGCTTCGTCACCTCGGGCACGCCGGCGGTGCAATCGACCTTGGCCGGAGCTTGCACCTCGTAAGCCCAGCGTACGCCGCTCTGCCAGCCCTTGTTGACGAGCTGCTGCGCGGCGGAGGCCAGCGCATCCGGCACCGAATGCCAGATGTCGATGCGGCCGTCGCGGTCGAAATCGACGCCGTGCTTGTAATATTCGGACGGCAGGAATTGCGTGAGCCCGGTCGCGCCGGCCCACGACGAGCGCATGTCCTTGCGTGTCACCACGCCGTCACCGAGAATTTTCAGCGAGAGGATGAACTCGTTGCGATAGGTGTCCTTGCGGCGGCCGACATAGGCCTGCGTCGCCAGCACGCGCACGAGATCGTAAGGCAGCGTGTAGCGGCCATAGTCGGTTTCGCGGCCCCAGATCGCCAGCATGACGGTGGCGGGCACGCCGGAGCTTTTCTCGATCTCCGTCAGCGCGGGACGATATTTTTGCAGCAGCCGCTGCCCCTCGCCCGCGAGGCGCGCGATCGAGGCTTCCCTGACATAGTCGGCCGGCACCTGCACGAACTCGGCCTGCGACGGCGCCCCCGTTGCGGGCCGCCCCGGCAGGATCAGATCCGGCAGCTTGTAGTCAGGCTCGAGCCCGTGCGTCTCTCGCTCGAACGTCGCGCGCGACACGCCGGCGGCCTCCGCGTCCGGCCACAGCGAGGCAATGAACTGCGCGAAGGCGGCGTCGGCAGCGCGGGCGGGCGACAGGCCGCAGGTGATAGCGATCACCGCAGCTATGAGCACCCGCCGCATCATGCTGAGATCACCGCGTCAGCTTCTTGTACTTCACGCGATGCGGAATGATGCTGTCCTGGCCGAGCCGGCGCATCTTGTCCTTCTCGTAGTCCTGGAAGTTGCCCTCGAACCATTCGACATGGCTGTCGCCTTCGAAGGCCAGGATGTGGGTCGCGATGCGATCGAGGAACCAGCGATCATGGCTGATAATGACGGCGCAGCCGGCGAAATCCTCCAGAGCCTCTTCGAGCGCACGCAGCGTGTCGACGTCGAGGTCGTTGGTCGGCTCGTCGAGCAACAGAACGTTAGCGCCGGATTTCAGCATTTTCGCAAGGTGCACGCGGTTGCGTTCGCCGCCGGAGAGCGCGCCGACTTTCTTCTGCTGGTCGGCGCCCTTGAAGTTGAACGACGAACAATAGCCGCGTGAATTGACTTCCCTCTTGCCGAGCAGGATCAGCTCATTGCCGCCGGAGATCTCCTCCCATACGTTCTTGCTGCCATCGAGCGCGTCGCGCGACTGGTCGACGTAACCGAGATGAACGCTCTCGCCGACCGTGATGGTGCCCTTGTCCGGCTCTTCCTGCTTGGTGATCATCCTGAACAGCGTGGTCTTGCCGGCGCCGTTGGCGCCGATCACGCCGACGATTCCGCCGGGCGGCAGCTTGAAAGTGAGATCGTCGATCAGCATGCGATCGCCGAAACCTTTGCTGAGCCCTTCGAAGTCGACCACGTTCTGACCTAGGCGCTCGGCCACTGGAATCGTGATCTGCGCAGTCTGTGTCTGCTTTTCGCTCGCCTGCTTCAGCAGTTCGTCATAGCGCTGATAGCGCGCCTTGGATTTGGCCTGGCGGGCTTTCGGCGAGGACGCGATCCATTCCTGCTCGCGGGCCAGCGTCTTCTGATGCGCAGCGTCCTCGCGGCCCTCCTGCTCGAGCCGCTTCTGTTTCTGCTGCAGCCAGGACGAGTAATTGCCCTCGTAGGGAATGCCCTTGCCGCGATCGAGCTCGAGAATCCAGCTCGTGACGTTGTCGAGGAAGTAGCGGTCATGGGTGACGATCAGGATCGCGCCGGGATAGTTGCGCAGATGGCCTTCCAGCCACGACACCGATTCCGCGTCGAGATGGTTGGTCGGCTCGTCCAGCAGCAACAACTCAGGCTGGTCGAGCAGCAGCTTGCACAGCGCGACTCGGCGGCGCTCACCGCCAGAGAGTTTCGACACGTCGGCATCGTCAGGCGGACAACGCAGCGCGTCCATGGCCTGGTCGACCTTGCTGTCGAGATCCCAGAGGCCCTGGGCCTCGATCTCGTCCTGCAGCTTGGTCATCTCGTCGGCGGTCTCCTCGGAGTAGTTCATCGCCAGTTCGTTGTAGCGATCGAGGATAGCCTTCTGCTTGGCGACGCCCAGCATGACGTTCTCGCGTACGCTGAGTGCCGGATCGAGATGCGGCTCCTGCTCGAGATAGCCGACGCGGGCGCCCTGGGCGACCCAGGCCTCGCCGTTATATTCCTTGTCGAGGCCTGCCATGATCTTGAGCAGCGTCGACTTGCCCGAGCCGTTGACACCGAGCACGCCGATCTTGGCGTCCGGGTAGAAGCTCAGATGAATGTTATCGAGCACCTTCCGGGTCGGGTAGCTCTTGGTCAGGCCCTGCATGAAATAGATGAACTGGCGCGCCATCGGTCCCGAAAACCTTCGATTTGAGGAAATTTGCTTGCCGCCGATGTAGCGATCCCGCCCCCAAAGGGCAATGTTTTCCCTCCGTTCACCACGGATGAATACGGGCCGGACACCATCCCGCCACCGATCCGGACAATTGAAACTATCTTTTAATAAATCAGGCCAAAGCTCGGTTTCGCGCGGAAACAGCGCCACCCGCTCAGAATGAACGGGAGCACAGCGAGACAGCGTCATGGCCATGATCGAGACCCATTCCCTTCCCGTTCCGGCGGAAGCCGGCAGCGCCTCCGCATTTGCCTCGGAGATCAAGGGCTTCTGGAAGCGCTTCTTCGCCACCGCTTTCAACCCCTACCGGCCCGAACTGCATTACATGCGCGGCCCCGGCCCCGCCTGGCGCGCCAAGCACGGCATGAATGCGCCGTTCCGGCTCAAGCCCCGCGACCTCTGAGCCTTTATCACCTGTCGGATTTTTGAAGACGCGAACGGCTTGCGCACGGTCCTGATTGCGCGCAACCATGGCCTGGTTCCACCTCTCGCCATGGAAGAACGCTGATGACGCGGCTGCGCTGTGCAATTCTGGACGACTATTTCAATCTCGCCCTCGAAGTCGCCGATTGGCAAAGCCTGTCCGACCGCATCGACGTCACCGTGTTCAGCCATCCCTTCGCCTCCGAGCAGGCCGCGGCGAGCGCGCTGGCCGATTTCGAGATCGTCTGCGCGATGCGCGAGCGCACCGCGTTCCCGAAGAGCCTGTTCGAGAGCCTGCCAAAGCTGAAGCTGCTGCTGACATCAGGCATGCGCAACGCCTCGATCGACATGGAGGCCGCCAAGGCGCGCGGCGTCACCATCGCCGGCACGCAATATTCACGCGATCCGACTGCGCCCCTCACCATGGGCCTGATCCTGGAACTGACCCGCGGCATCGGCCGCGAGAACGCGCGCATGCATGCGGGCGAGCCCTGGCAGACCTTTGCCGGCGTCGAGATCGAAGGATTGACGCTTGGCGTCGTCGGGCTCGGCAAGCTCGGCAGCAAGATGGCCGGCATTGCGAAGGCGTTCGGCATGAACGTGATCGCCTGGAGCCCGAACCTGACCCCGGAGAAGTGCAAGGATGCCGGCGTCGGCTACGCCACCAAGGAGGAGCTGTTCGCCAAGGCCGATATCGTCAGCATCCATGTGGTGCTGAGCGAGCGCTCGCGCGGGCTGGTCGGGGCTGCCGATCTCGCGCGGATGAAACCGACGGCCTTCCTCGTCAACACCGCGCGCGGGCCGATCGTGGACGAGCAGGCGCTGCTCGAGACGTTGCAGCAGAAGAGGATTGCAGGCGCCGGCATCGACGTATTCTCGGTCGAGCCGCTGCCAACGGAGCATCCCTTCCGCAAGCTCGACAATCTCGTGCTGACGCCGCATCTCGGCTACGCCACCGAGGACGGCTTGCGCATCCACTACAGCCAGATGGTCGAGGCGATCGACGCCTTCACCAAGGGCGGCGAGCTGCCGCGGAAGCTGGCGTGATGCCTCAGGCCGCCGAGCGCTGGCTGGTGGGCTGCCGTGCCGCATCGGCAAAGCCGTCGCGCCAGGAGGCATGCGCCGGCAGCCAGCCGAGCTCGCGCTTGGCCTTGCTGTTGGAGGCTCCGCGCACCTCCGTCATCATCGCAACCATATGCTCGCCCGCAAGCAGGCGCCCGAGCCAGGCGGGAATGTGACGCGGCGGCTTGGCACCGAGCAATTCGGCCAGCGCGGGCAACCAATCCTTCACCTGCGCCGGATGATCGTCGACGATATTGTAGATGCTGCCCGCGCGTCCGCGTTCGACCGCGGCGAGCGTGGCAGAGGCGGCATCTTCGGTGTGAATGAACGACCACGTGCCGCCGCCATCGCCGATCACCGGCACACGCCGGTGGCGCAGCTGGTCGATCATCGCAGGCGAGAGCGTGCCCGTGCCGGGTCCATAGAAGAATCCATAGCGCAGCACGATACCCTCCGGCTTCGTCGAAGCGGTGACGCTTCGCTCCAGATACCGGATTGCCTCAAGCGTGCGTCGCAGCTCTCGCGGCGGATGCGGGTCGAGCTCATCGGTCTCGGTCTTCACCGTTCCCCCGGCGCGACTGAAGGTCCAGCCGCAGAAGCTTTGCGCGATGAAGCGCCTGGCGCCGGCCTCGCGTGCGGCATTCAGCAGAATGTCGGTTCCGCGGGTGCGGAGCTCGTTGGTTCGCGCGAAGGCCCGATCGAAATGCCGGAGGTCCGTGGCGGCCGCGAGATCCGTCATCTGGTGAATGACGGCGTCGGGCTTTGCCGCAATCACCGCAGCGTGCATGCTGCCGGCATCGAGGCCGTCGGCGACGACCGGCTCTGCACCCAATCGACGCACCAAATCTGTTTTTGCCGCATTCCGTGTCGTGCCGATCACCGAATGACCCGCGGCGACCAGCGCCGGAACAAGATACCGACCGACCGCGCCGGTCGCGCCCGCAACAAAGATGCGCATCCTGTGCTCCTCAATTCGTTGCAATCCTCCCGGACGTAATCGAGGTGCGGAGCCGTTCAAGTATGCGCAAGTAGGACTTGCGCGCATGCGTCAAATGATGACGGCGCGTGACCGAAGGTCACGCGCCGTCATCAGATCAATTCTTGCGAGGCCGATTCAGCGCACGGTGACCGGTGCGGGCAGCGGCGGCACCACTGTCGGCTGGGTGCCTCCGACCGGGCCGGCCTGCGCGGCCATCGGAGCGGGGCCGGCAGCGCCGGGCACGGGCGCGGCGGATGCGGTCGCAGTTCCCGGCGGCGGACCACCCGGCATCACGACCACGCGGGTGCCGACCTTGACGCGATCGAACAGGTCGGAGACGTCCTCGTTCAGCATGCCGATGCAGCCGGAGGACACGAACTTGCCGATGGTCGAGGGCTGGTTGGTCCCGTGGATGCGGTAGACGGTCGAGCCGAGATACATCGCGCGGGCGCCGAGCGGATTGCCGGGACCGCCGGCCATGAAGCGCGGCAGATAGGGCTGTCGCTCGATCATCTCGGTCGGCGGATGCCAATCCGGCCACTCGGCCTTGCGGGTGATCTTCTGCACGCCCGTCCAGGTGAAACCGTCGCGGCCGACGCGGACGCCGTAGCGGATCGCACGACCGTTGCCGAGCACGTAATAGAGGTAGGTATTCGGGGTATCGACGATGAGCGTTCCGGCCGGCTCCTTGGTCGCCAGCGAGACCTCCTGGCGGCGCAGGTTCTGCGGCAGCTGCGCCGGAGCGGCGTCAGGCTGCTCCTCGGGCGGCAGCGAGGCGATCGCCATCGGCCGGCCGTCGGCACCCACGGGCGGCTGACCGGCCTGGACCGTTCCGGTCGCGCCGGGACCACCGACCGCCTCGGGCGGACGCAGGCCGTCACTGCCGGGCGCCTGTGCCGGACGATCGGCGTAGATCACCGCGGGCGGGCCGGCAGGGCGGCCATAGCGCGGATCGTCGGGCGACGTCACGGGACCCTGCGGCGGCGCAGCCGAGTAGACGGGGGCACCTGCGGGACGGCCATAACGGGGATCATCCGGCGACATCACCGGACCCTGCGGCGGCGCGGCGGAATACACCGGGGGAGCGCCGGGCGGACGGCCGTAGCGCGGATCCGGGCCGGGCGGCGGCAGCGCTGCCTGCGGCATCGAATCGTCTTCATCGTCCATAGCGTCGAAATTCGGCGCGCGGTCGCCGGGCCGGTATTCGGCTGGCGCGCCATAGCTCGGCGCCTGCTGGACCGGATAGCTCTGAGCCTGTGCGAGCGAGGTTCCCGCCGCAGCGACTGTTGCGGCAGCGCATATCGTCAGAAAATGTTTGATCATCATCGCTCTTGTATAGTCCCCGGGCCCCGTCCGGACCGTTAACGGCCAGATGACGGAAGATAGCGGCACATTCAAGACATTACAGGCGAATTTGTGCCCGATTTGCCGATTTGTGATCCGCAAGACTACCGTTGCCTCCTTGCATCACGGGACGAAAATCAGCCCACGCCCGAGATTGCTGGACTAGCCGGCTCTGTTTTTTACGGAACGGCGCGGAATCGTTGCGGTATGTTCGAATCAGCCTGATTCGCCGCCGCTTTGAGCTTCGATCCCCCGCGTGGCGAACGCGGCAAGCAGTACCGTCACCGCGTTCAGATGGCTCATGGGCCCTGGCCACTTCGCCGCCGGGGCGGAAATTCGCAATCCCTCGATGCTTCCCGGCTTTCGCTTTCTGTTTGCCGCGATCCTGCTGTCAGCCTCCATCCTGGTATTCGGCCTGGGCGCCGCCGCGCTGCTGCGGGCGAGCCACGAGCAGTATGTCAGCAACCCCTCCTGGCGGAATGGTCCGCAGGAGCAGGTGTTTGCACAAGCTCCCGAGCCGGCCCAGCCGGTGCTCGCGGTCCTGCGCGCCGAGCCGGAGGCGGCCACCGATCCGACGCCGTCGCTGCGCGATCAAGTCCCGACCATCGCGCTGCCGATGAGCGAGCCCGAGCCGGTCGTCGTGGTGACAACCGAGACCGACGGTCAGCCGCAGGTCGTTGCAGCTCCGGCTGACGTCCCGGCCGAACCGGCCAATGTCGAGGCCAAGGCCGAGACGACGACGGACGCCGCGGCGCCGGCCTCAAGCAACACGCTTACTCCGGCCGACGCCAGCGCATCCATCGCCGAGGCCAAGCCGGTTTCGATCGCTCTCACAAGCAAACCAACACCTGCCGCCCCCAGCGCAGCCTCGGCTTCGTCCACGTTCGACATGGCGAGCGCGAAGTTCGCCGCATTGAATAACCTGGCGACCACGGCCTGGAAGGATCCGCCGGCGAAGGCCAAGGCCGACGCTAAGGCCGACAGCAGTTCGCCGGAGAGCAAGGCGACCAAGCCGCGGGCGCATCGGCTGAAGAAGCGCCGCCGCATTGTCCGGCGTCCGCCGCCGCCGGTTCAGCAACTCGATCCGTTCGGGCAGCCGCAACCCACCCTCGCCGCAACGACGACCGCGCGCGCACGTCAGTAGGGTTACGCCGGCCCCGTTGCGATCGGCGGTCCCTTTTCCTGGCCCCATTCCGACCATGAGCCGTCGTAGAGCGCGGTGTCAGTGATGCCGAGGCGATAAAGCGCCAGCGTCAGCACGCCGGCAGAGACCCCGGAGCCGCAGCTCGTCACAATCGGCGCATCGAGCCTGACGCCGGCGTTCGTGAAGGCCGCGCGGAGATCATCGAGCGGCTTCATCGTGCCGGTCGCGGCGTCGAACAGCAGGTTATAGGGCACGTTGCGAGCGCCCGGGATATGGCCGGAGCGAATGCCCGCGCGCGGCTCGGGCGCCCGGCCCTCGAACCGGTCGGCGGCGCGCGCGTCGATCACCTGCTCGACACGGCTTTCGACGTTGGCGATCAATTGCTGCATGCTACGCACGCGCTTGGAATCGTAGCTCGCCTTGAACGTCGCGGGCTTCGGCTTCGCCTCGCCACTTTCGACCGGACGCCCCTCGGCGCGCCACTTCTTCAGGCCGCCATTGAGAATGCGCAAATTGCCGTGGCCGAAGGCCAGGAACATCCACCACGCGCGGGGAGCAGCGACCCAGCCGCCGGCATCGTAGAGCACGACAGTATCGGCATTGGAGATGCCGAGTTGGCCGACGTCGCGGCCGAACTGCTCGGCGCTCGGATACATGTGCGGCAGCGGGTTGGAATGGTCCGAGACCGCATCGACGTCGAAGAACACCGCGCCCGGCAGATGCGCGGCGAGGTAATCGTCCTTCGGCAGCGGCAGCACGCCCGGCAGCTTGAAGCTGGCGTCGAGCACCTTGACGTTGGCATCGTTGATGTGGGCGGCGAGCCATTCGGTGGAGACGAGGGGATCGGTGGGGGTGGTCATTGGCTTTTCCTTGCAGTCATTACGGTGCGCGCGCAGCGCGAGAGAGTTTGATACGGCGCGCGGCAAATTCCGCTGTCATCGCCCGGCCAGTGCGCAATTGCGCACTAGGAACGGGCGATCCAGTACGCCGAGACGATTGTGCTTCAATCGATAGGCCGCGGCGTACTGGATTCCCCGCCTTCGGGGAATGACGCCGAAAATTGGAGCGGCAGCGCAGGACCCTCACCCCTTCTTCTTCGGCTCCCATTGCTCCACCGGCCCGCCGGCGTCGCGCCAGGCGGCGTAGCCGCCGGCGATGTGGGCGACGGGCTTGAGGCCCATGTCCTGCGCGGTCTTGGCGGCGAGCGCGGAGCGCAGGCCGCCGGCGCAATGGAAGACGAACTTCTTGTCCTCCTGGAACACCGGCTTGGCATAAGGGCTCTGCGGATCGATCCAGAATTCGAGCATGCCACGGGTGCAGGCGAACGCGCCGGGGATGCGGCCGTCGCGTTCGATCTCGCGGGGATCGCGGATATCGACGATAACGACGTCGCCGTTCTTCGAGATCTCGATGGCGTCCTTGGCGGTGAGCGTCTCGATCTCGGCATTGGCCTCGTCGATCAGCGCCTTGATGCCGCGGGTGATGGTCTGGGGCATGTGGCTCTCCCTCTTGTTGTCATTCCGGGGCGTGCGCAGCACGAGCCCGGAATCCATTTGTCTACACGTGCTGCGGCCCGATGGATTCCGGGTTCTCGCTGCGCGAGCCCCGGAATGACAACAGCTAGTGCGTCAATTCCTTCATCGCACCCTCGAGCCCCTCGATCGTGATCGGATACATGCGGTTGGCGAAGATGCGTTTGATGATGGTGGTGGATTCCGAATAGTCCCAATGCTTCTGCTGCACAGGGTTGAGCCACACCGCATGCGGATAGGTGCGGATGATGCGGTCGAGCCAGACCGAGCCGGGCTCCTCGTTGACGTGCTCGACCGAGCCGCCGGGTACCATGATCTCGTAAGGCGACATCGAGGCGTCACCGACGAACACGATCTTGTAGTCGTGCGGGTATTTGTGCAGCACGTCCCAGGTCGGGGTGCGGTCGGTGAAGCGGCGCTTGTTCTGCTTCCACACGCCTTCATAGAGGCAGTTGTGGAAGTAGAAATATTCCATGTGCTTGAACTCGCTCTTCGCCGCCGAGAACAACTCCTCCACCTGCTCGATATGCGCGTCCATCGAGCCGCCGATGTCGAAGAACACCAGCAGCTTCACCGCGTTGCGGCGCTCGGGCCGCATGTGCACGTCGAGATAGCCGTGATTGGCGGTTTCGCGGATGGTGGTGTCGAGGTCGAGTTCATCAGGCGCGCCGGTGCGCGCGAATTTGCGCAGGCGCCGCAGCGCCACCTTGATGTTGCGGATGCCGAGCTCGACATTGCCGTCGAGGTCTTTGAACTCGCGCTTGTCCCACACCTTCACGGCGCGGTTGTTGCGGTTCTTGTGCTGGCCGATGCGTATGCCTTCGGGATTGTAGCCATGGGCGCCGAACGGCGAGGTGCCCGCCGTGCCGATCCATTTCGAGCCGCCCTGATGGCGGCCCTTCTGCTCCTCGAGGCGCTTCTTCAGGGTCTCCATGAGCTTGTCCCAGCCCATGGCCTCGATCTGCTTCTTCTCGTCGTCGGTCAGGTATTTCTCGGCGAGCTTCTTCAGCCATTCCTCGGGGATCTCGGCCCCCTCCATGGCGTCGAGCAGGCTTTCCAGTCCCTTGAACACGGTGCCGAAGACGCGATCGAACTTGTCGAGGTTGCGCTCGTCCTTCACCAGCGAGGTGCGCGACAGATAATAGAAATTCTCGACCGAATAGTCCGACAGATCAGCATCGAGCGCCTCCATCAGCGTGAGGTATTCGCGCAGCGTCACGGGGACCTGCGCGTCGCGCAGAGAGGTGAAGAATTGCAGGAACATGGGTGACAGATTGCCCGTCGGGGGGCGAACGTCAAGGGGCGGAGGCCACTGCTCTGCGCTGGACCGGGAGGGTTTTTGCTCTAGAATTGGCGGTCTCACGGGGTTGTTTTGGGGACGTTTGCAATGGGAATTCTCGCAGCGCTCATCATTGGCGCGATCGCAGGCTGGCTTGCCGGCAAGATTGTCCATGGGGCGGGATTTGGGCTGATCGGCAACATCGTCGTCGGCATCATCGGTGCACTCGTGGCGAGCTGGATTCTCCCTCAGCTGCATATCCAGCTCGCAACGGGCACGGTCGGAGCCATCGTGGATGCCACGATCGGCGCGGTGATTGTGCTCGTCATCCTTTCGCTGATAAAACGGGTCTGAAAGCCTGACCGAACCAGGAACGGCCGCCACGCGCGGCCGTTCCCATGTCGCGACCGGGGCAATGCCGGGACGACGACCAACAAGGACGCGCGATGAAATTTACCGGCACCAAGGACTATGTTGCGACCGACGATCTCAAGGTCGCGGTCAATGCCTCGATCGTGCTGGAGCGCCCGCTGCTCATCAAGGGCGAGCCCGGCACCGGCAAGACGGTGCTGGCGGAGGAAGTGGCGAAGGCGCTGAACGCCCCGCTTCTGACCTGGCACATCAAGTCCACCACCAAGGCACAGCAAGGCCTCTACGAATACGACGCGGTGTCGCGCCTGCGCGACAGCCAGCTGGGCGATGCGCGCGTGTCTGACATCAAGAACTACATCAAGCGCGGCAAGCTGTGGGATGCCTTCACCGCCGAGCAGCGCCCGGTGCTGCTGATCGACGAGATCGACAAGGCCGATATCGAATTCCCGAACGATCTTTTGCTCGAGCTCGACCGCATGGAATTCCATGTCTACGAGACCGGCGAGACGATCAAGGCCAAGCAGCGCCCGATCATGATGATCACCTCCAACAACGAGAAGGAGCTGCCGGACGCGTTCCTGCGCCGCTGCTTCTTCCACTACATCAAGTTCCCCGATGCCGATACCATGACCCGGATCGTCGATGTCCACTTCCCCGGCATCAAGAAGCGGCTGGTCGAGGAAGCCCTGCGCATCTTCTTCGAGGTCCGCGAAGTGCCCGGGTTGAAGAAGAAGCCGTCGACCTCGGAGCTGCTCGACTGGCTCAAGCTGCTGCTCAACGAAGACATGAGCGTCGAGCAGTTGCGCGAACGCGATCCGCGCAAGCTGATCCCGCCGCTGCACGGTGCGCTGCTCAAGAACGAGCAGGACGTGCATCTGTTCGAGCGGCTGGCGTTTCTGAGCCGACGGGAAGTGTAGACAACGGCTCTGCACGCTCGCAATCGCAAGGCGAACGCGCGACGAGCGAACCTGCCTGGACCGGGGCCCGATCACAGCAGGACAATTCCGTAGTCCCGGCGATCGCTGCTGTTTCGCAACGGGCCAGAAATCCGTCGCGGGCATATGCCGCAAGCCTTCGCGTTGCCGAATTCGTCACCCGGAGCTCAAGCTCGGACGTCCGGGCTGCGACGAGCACTGGTGTTGCGTTGCCTGGCTTTCCGGCGATCACCAGCTTTTCCACAACGCTCTCGACATTGCGCGATACGCGCGCGAGCTTCCTTGGCGCCGGACCACTCATCGGTGTCGAAGGCCCGTTCCCATTTGCCGGCAAATGGTCGTTCGATATGCCGGCGACGCCGCCCTGCTCCTCGGCCGGCAACGGTCGGCGACCAGTTCGTCGAACCTGTTCTCGGTAACGCCGTCGGTCCTTTCTCTCCTCGTTCCAATCGCGAATACGCTCAACACGGGCAACGATCGGCACGGCCCCCGCGTCACGCTCACGGGAGGGTCCGAAGCCAGGTAGGCCACCCGGCCATCCGCAGACCGGTACGCGAACGGGCTCTCTGGGCGATTTCGAGCCGCCCTCGCGCAACCGGATGCTCGGCGGTGACCTGCCCTTCGCCAAATCCACTGGTTGCGCACCGGGAGCCACGCTAGAATTCGCCCATGACAGTGACCGACATTGCGAGCCGAACCTATAATCACAGCTGGCGGCTGGATCCCATCATCCGCAGCCTGCTTGATACCGACTTCTACAAACTATTGATGTTGCAAATGATTCGGGAATCTTACCCGCATCAGCAGGTGACATTCTCGGTCATCAACCGATCGCGCCATGTGCGGCTCGCCGAAATCATCGACGAGGGCGAGCTGCGCGCCCAGCTCGACCACGCCCGCACCATCCGCTTCACCAAGAAAGAGCTGATCTGGCTTGCCGGTAACACTTTCTATGGCAAGACCCACATGTTCTCGGCGGACTTCATCCGCTGGCTCGCCGAATTCCGGCTGCCCGAATACGAGCTGCGCAAGGTCGAAGGCCAGTACGAGCTGCACTTCCACGGGCCGTGGAGCCATACCACGATGTGGGAGATTCCTGCGCTCGCCATCCTCAACGAATTGCGCTCGCGCGCAGCGATGAAGGGCCGCGGCCGCTTCGAGCTCGACGTGCTCTATGCCCGCGCCAAGGCCAAGCTGTGGACCAAGGTGGAGCGGCTGCGCAAGCTGGATGGCTTGCGGCTCTCCGATTTCGGCACCCGTCGCCGCCACGGCTTCCTTTGGCAGCGCTGGTGCGTGGAGGCCGTGAAGGAAGGCCTCGGCCCGTCCTTCATCGGCACCTCCAACGTGCTGCTCGCGATGGACAACGATCTCGAAGCCATCGGCACCAACGCCCATGAACTGCCGATGGTCGCCGCGGCGCTCGCCAAGGACGACGAGGAATTGCGCTGGGCGCCCTATCGCATCCTCGACCAGTGGCGCCAGACCTATGGCGGCAACCTCCTGATCGCGCTGCCCGACGCCTTTGGCACCAAGGCGTTCCTGCGCGATGCGCCGGAATGGGTTGCAGACTGGACCGGCTTCCGCCCCGACAGCGCGCCGCCGATCCAGGCCGGCGAGGAGATCATCAAATGGTGGGAGCAGAAGGGCCGCAATCCCAGGGACAAGCTGCTGGTGTTCTCCGACGCGATGGACGTTGGCTCGATCGAGGAGACCTACCACCACTTCACCGGCCGGGTGCGGCTCTCGTTCGGCTGGGGCACCAATCTCACCAATGATTTCGTCGGCTGCACGCCGGACGGATCGTTCAATCTCGATCCGATTTCGCTGGTCTGCAAGGTGTCATCGGTCGACGGACATCCGGCCGTCAAGCTCTCCGACAATCCCGAGAAGGCGACCGGCCTGCCTTCGGAGATCGAGCGCTATTTGCGCGTCTTCGGCGACGCCGGCCGCGTGCGCAAGCCGGTGCTGGTCTAGCGGCAGGGCAATCTCTCCATCGGGTAAACCACTTGGGGCGAATGCGCGACATCGGCTCGCCGATGTCGCGTCAGTTCCGGTTCGACGGCATTTGCAACGATCTGCCAGCATCCGCTTCACAACGCCTTCACCCTGCGACGCAGTCTCCCGGCATTTTCAAGTCGAGTTAAGCACCTTTCGCGCGTAATCCGCGTTATGAGCGGATCGCTCCGCTGGGGTCGTTGAGCGACTTGGGGAAACGCAACGTGTTTCGCAGAACAGCGCCGTCAACGAAGGGACGCAACTTCCTTCACGTCGTCAAACTCGTCTCGCCTTTCGTCACGGTCGTTCTGCTGCAGGCGGCGATCGCCGGATTCAGCCTGGAGGTTATGTCCTCGGTCCGCGCCTATGTCGCGGGCGAAGCGCTATGGTCGCGCTCGCAGAAGAACGCCGTCTATTTCCTCAATCTCTATCTGCATTCGGGCGACGCCAGCCAGTTTGCGCAATATCAGACCTCGCTGGCCGTTCCCATCGGCGACGAGTTCGCGCGCTGGGCGCTCGAGCGCGATCCGGTCGACGTCGAGGCCGCTCGCATCGGCTTCCTGCAAGGCGGCAACCATCCCGATGACGTGCCGGGACTGATATGGCTGTTTCGCTACTTCAAACAGGTCAGCTTTCTCAAGGAAGCGATCCGTGAGTGGGCTGCCACCGACCCCATGCTGCTGGAGCTGAGCGTGTTCGGCGAGGTCATCCGGTCAGAGTCGAAGAACGGGCCGGTTCAGGACGGCAAGCGCCGGCAATTGTTGTCGTCGCGGCTGTCGGAGCTCAACACTCAGTTCACGGTGCACGCCAAGCGGTTCTCCACCGTTCTCGGTGAAGGCTCGCGCGCCATCAAGATGACGCTGACTGGCGTCAATATCGTCACAGCCGCGACGCTGATCCTGCTCCTGATCTGGCACACGCGGCGATTGGTGCTGCAACGACAGGCGTTCGAGGATGCCCTGCATGCCGAGAAAGAGCGCCTGGCCTGGCAGGCGTCGCACGACTGGCTGACCGGCCTGTCCAACCGTCGCGCCTTCGAGGCCCGCCTGCAAAGCGAGTTGGACGACACCGCGGCGGGTTCGGTGGGCCTGATCCTGCTCGATCTCGACCAGTTCAAGGACGTCAACGACAGTTGCGGTCACCTCGCCGGCGACCGTCTGCTCCGCCAGATTTCGCGCCTCCTGCTACAGGAGCGGCGGCCGCATGACCTGGTGGCCCGGCTCGGCGGTGACGAATTCGGCTTAATCCTTCCCCGATGCACGCCGTACGACGCCGTGGATATCGCCGAACGGCTGCGCCGGTCGCTCGAGCTATCCGTCTTCGCCTGGGACGATCGTTGCTTTGCAGTGACGGCCAGTATCGGCGTTGCCTGCATCACCGACGGCAACGCCACGCTCGAGGACGCGATGCGGCGCGCGGATGCCGCCTGCTATCGCGCCAAGGAGAACGGACGCAACCGTGTTCAGGTCGACAACGGGACGACGGACGTCGTCGTCGTCACCTCGCGGCAGCGCAAGGCCGCCAGCGCATAGCAGCGCTCAGCACGTTATCGCATTGGCAGAATCCCGAGCCCCGCGAGATGCGCATCCAGAAATTGTTCGACCTGCTGGCGCAGCATCTGCGGCGGTACGGCCACCATGCGCTCTTCGAGGCCGAGCGAGATGATCCCGTGCACGGCGGAAAACAGGGTGCGTGACAGCAGCGCGATCTGCACGTCGTCTGCCTTCGGAAGCAGCCGCACCAGGGGCGCATGCATCAGCGCGAAGGCCTCCATCACCATCTGAAGGATGTCATCGGGGTAAGGGCGGTCGTCCTCCATCCGATGTTCGAACAGCGAGCGCAGCAGATTGGCGTGCTCCGCGAAGAATTCGAGGTAGGTCGCAGCCAGCCCATAGAGCTGGCGAACCGGATCCTCGGCTGGAACTTGGCCCAGCCGCACCGTTAGGGCATTAACGGTCTCCCGATTCACGGTCAGGATTACGCCGTCGAAGTCGCCGAACTCGTTATAGACACTTCCAACCGAGCAGCCGGCGGCGTCAGCGACGTCCCGGACTTTCAACGATTTCAGCCCTTTAGTGGCAATAATGCTGCGAGCGATCTCCACGATCTGCTGCCGCCGTCGAGATTTTTTTCGGTCTCGCAACGATTCGTCTTGAACATTGTTCATTTTCAGGCTACTCATCTGAACAATGTTCAAGTTAGCCCGGAGACCTTCAAAATGCAAACCCTCGCTGTTGATATCGCCTCCACCTTCGTCGATGACGCCACAGCTCTCGTGACCGGATTTGGCCGCGCCCTCCTGCGGCTCGCAATGGGGCCGATCGATCGCATCGCAAATGCCTGCGACATTGCCGGCGTCCTGACCGAGCGCCGCGCGACCTTCCGGATGTGGCGGGCCAACCGCCGCGTTCGTCGTGAGGGCCGCCGCTTTAACCTGCTCGGCCGCCTCTCGCCCTTTCGCCGCCTCGCCCATCTCACCTGAGGCGCGCACGCCTCCTTGCCGGAGCGTGATAGAGCCGCGACCAACCATTTGCGAACCAAATGTCGCCACGCGGAGACCAACAGGATCGGAAGGCAAAGGCGTAGAGCAGGCCGGGGACGATCGTCGTCAACCCGCAAATGCCCGTCGCATCTCCTCCGGTCCCGACGCCCATCGGACAATGAAACAACCTCAGACAGCGTTTCCAAAACAGGACTAGTCATGATCAGGGATTTGATGTCGTCACGCCGCTTCGCGCCGCTGTTCTGGGCGCAATTCTTCTCGGCGCTGAACGACAACGTGCTCAAGAACGCACTCGTCATCATCCTGCTTTACAGTGCCGCGACCGGCCACGGAGATGCGCTGGTGACGGTCGCGGGCGCCGTCTTCATCTTCCCCTACTTCATCCTGTCCGGGCTCGGCGGCCAGCTCGCCGACAAATATGTCAAATCCGTCGTCGCAAGGCGGCTCAAATTCGCCGAGATCTTTGCCGCGGGCTTTGCCGCGGCCGGTTTCTTCCTGCACTCGGTGCCGCTGCTGTTCGCAGCGCTCGCACTGTTCGGCGTCATCGCCGCGCTGTTCGGTCCCGTGAAATATTCGATGCTGCCGGACCAGCTCGAGCTCGGCGAGCTCGCGACCGGCAACGCGCTGGTCGAAGGCGCGACCTTCATGGCCATCCTGCTCGGCACCGTTGCCGGCGGCCAGTTCGTGGCCGGCTCCGCGCATATGGGCTGGGTCGCATCGGCCGTGGTCGTGCTGGCCCTGCTGTCCTGGGCCTTCGCCTCCCGCATTCCCGCGACGACGCCGTCCGCACCCGATCTGCCGGTCAACGGCAATCCCTGGACCTCGACGCTCGGCCTGTTGAAGACCTTGCACGCCGACCATCGGCTGTGGGACGGCACCGTGATCGTCTCCTGGTTCTGGCTGGTGGGCGCCATCGTGCTCTCGCTGCTGCCGGCGCTGGTCAAGGAGGTCATCGGTGGCACCGAGGGCGTGGTGACGTTGTGTCTCGCGATCTTCGCAATCGGCATTGCCATCGGCTCGCTGTTCGCCGCGAATCTGAGCCATGTTCGCCCGAACCTCGCGCTGGTGCCGATCGGCGCCATCATGATGGGGTTTGCCGGCCTCGACCTCGCCTGGGCGATCGGCGTGACCGCCAAGGGCCAGGACATCACCGCCGCCGACTTCGCGACCTCGTTCGCGGGCCTGCGCATGCTGGTCGATTTCGTCGCCTTCGCATTCGGCGGCGGGCTGTTCGTCGTGCCTTCCTTCGCCGCCGTCCAGGCCTGGTCCGCCCCCTCCGAGCGCGCCCGCATCATCGCCGCCGGAAACGTGCTGCAGGCCGCCTTCATGGTAGCCGGCTCGCTGTTCGTCGCGCTGTTGCAGGCCGGCGGATTGCACATCGGCTGGATTTTCTTCGGCCTCGGCGTCGCCAGCTTCGGCGCAGTCTGGTTCGTGCTGACGAAGTGGGGCAAGGAAGGCGTTCGCGACTTTGGCGGGCTGCTGTTCCGCGCGCTGTTCCGCACCGAGGTCCGCGGGCTGGAGAACCTGCCGCCTGCTGGCACGCGCATGCTGATCGCGCCCAACCATGTCAGCCTGATCGACGGCCCGCTGCTGCACGCCGTGCTGCCGATCGACGCGAGCTTCGCGGTTGATACCGACATCGCCAAGGCCTGGTGGGCCAAGCCGTTCCTGCGGGTGGTCAAGCACTACACCATGGACCCCAGCAAGCCGCTGGCCGCGCGCGACCTCATCAAGCTCGTCGCCGCCGGAGAGCCGGTGGTGATCTTCCCGGAGGGACGCATCACCGTCTCCGGCTCGCTGATGAAGGTCTATGACGGCACCGCGATGATCGCGGACAAGGCCGACGCGGTCGTCGTCCCGATCCGCATCGAAGGCGCCCAACGCTCGCATCTCAGCTATCTCAACGGCAGCCAGATCAAGCGCACGTGGTTTCCGCGGGTGACCGTCACCATCCTGCCGCCGGTTAAGCTGCCGGTCGATCCGTCGCTCAAGGGCAAGACGCGCCGCAATGCCGCGGGCGCAGCACTTCAGGACGTGATGATCGACGCCATGGTGAAGAACGCCATGCTCGATCACACTCTCTTCGAAGCGCTCGGACACGCCTATCGCGACCGCGACACCGGCAAGGTCATCGTCGAGGACGCGCTCGGCACCAAGCTGACCTATCGCAAGCTGATCCTGGGCGCCCAGGTCTTGAGCCGCAAGCTGGAGAACGGCACCGCTGTCGGTGAGAATGTCGGCGTGCTGCTGCCGAATTCCGCAGGAGTCGCCGTCGTCTTCATGGCGCTGCAGAATATCGGCCGGGTGCCGGCGATGCTGAACTTCTCGGCCGGCCCGGTCAACGTGCTCGCCGCCATGAAAGCCGCGCAGGTCAAGACCGTGCTGACGTCGAAAGCCTTCATCGAGAAGGGCAAGCTCGACAAGTTGATGGCCGCGATCTCCGCAGAGGCCCGAATGGTCTATCTCGAGGATGTCCGTGCTTCGATCGGCACGGCCGACAAGATCAAGGGCCTGCTCGCCGGCACTGCGCCGCGCGTCGTCCGCCAGGCGGGCGATCCGGCCGTCGTGCTGTTCACGTCGGGCTCGGAAGGCACGCCCAAGGGCGTTGTGCTGTCCCACCGCAATATCCTTGCCAACGCCGCACAGGCGCTGGCGCGGGTCGATGCCAACGCCAATGACAAGGTGTTCAACGTGCTGCCGGTGTTCCACTCCTTCGGGCTGACCGGTGGAATGATGATGCCGCTGCTCGCGGGCATTCCGATCTACATGTACCCCTCGCCGCTGCACTATCGGATCGTGCCCGAGCTTATCTACCAGACCGGCGCCACGATCCTGTTCGGCACCGACACGTTCCTCACCGGCTACGCCCGCTCGGCGCACGCCTACGACTTCCGTACGCTGCGCCTGGTGATCGCCGGCGCCGAGGCGGTCAAGGATCGCACCCGGCAGGTCTTCATGGAGCGCTACGGCATCCGCATCCTCGAAGGCTACGGCGTCACCGAGACGGCGCCGGTGCTGGCGATGAACACGCCGATGGCCAACCGCCCCGGCACGGTCGGGCGCCTGTCGCCGCTGATGGAAAGCCGCCTCGACCCGGTCCCCGGCATCGAGGAAGGTGGACGCCTGTCGGTGCGCGGACCGAACGTGATGCTCGGATACTTGCGGGCCGAAAATCCGGGCGTTCTCGAACCGCTCGCCGAGGGTTGGCACGACACCGGCGACATCGTCGCGATCGACCCGGCCGGCTTCATCACCATCAAGGGACGCGCCAAGCGCTTTGCCAAGATCGCCGGCGAAATGGTCTCGCTGTCGGCGGTCGAGAACATCGCAACGACCCTGTGGCCGCAGGCCGCATCGGTCGCGGTGTCGATCCCGGACCCGCGCAAGGGCGAGCGCATCGTGCTGCTGACGACGGAAAAGAACGCCGAGCGTAGCGCCATGCAGGGCCACGCAAAGACGATCGGCGCGTCCGAGCTGACCGTTCCCGCAGCGATCATGGTGGTCGACAAGGTGCCATTGCTCGGCACCGGCAAGACCGACTACGTCACCGCAACGACGATGGCCCGCGAGCAGGCATCCGCGCCGGAGCGCGAGGTGGCGTAAGAGAGATGCACGAGGCGTCTCAATCAAGCGAGGCGCGATGCCCTGGAGTGGTTCTGCTTCACGGCATCGCGCGCACCTCGGCGTCCCTGATCAGACTGGAACGGGCGCTCCGGGCCAGCGGCTTTGCAACGCTCAACATCGACTATGCCAGCCGCCGCAAGACGATCACGGCGCTCGCGGACGATATTCACCTGGAAGTCGCCCGCTTCGCCGAGCGTGAGGCGCCGCTGCATTTCGTCGCGCATTCGATGGGCGGTCTGGTGACGCGCGCCTATATCGCGAAATATCGTCCGGACCGGCTTGCCGGCGTGGTGATGCTGGGCACGCCAAACGGCGGCAGCGAGGTCGCCGATCTCCTGAGCGGATATCGCCTCTACAGCGCATTCTACGGACCCGCCGGACTCGAGCTCACCACCACGTCCACGCCCCGGTCTGACGCCCTGCCCGCGGTGGACTATCCCGTCGGCGTGATCGCGGGAAACCGCTTCATCGATCCCGTCGCCGGCCTCTTGGTTCTGCCGAAGCCAAATGACGGACGGGTCTCAGTGCAAAGCGCGATGGTCGCCGGCATGGCCGACCATATCGTCGTGAAGGCGTCCCATACCGGACTTCCGCGTCACGCCGCCGCCATCGAACAGACCATCGCTTTCCTGCGCGACGGCCGCTTCCGCACCATCTGAATCAAGAACCGGCATCGCTGCGTCGCTCCTGCGCGTAACGCACCAGCGCCGCGAAGCGATAGATGCCGTGCACGAACTTGCCGTACGGCATGGTGACGAACAGCGCGAACACTGCACCCAAATGCAGCGCCAGCAGCGGCCCCATGGCTGCAGTCTCGCGCAGAATCAGAAGCAGCATGCCGGTGAAGCCGGTCAGGAACAGCATGGCGATGAAGCCGACATCCATGCCGTAGCGCTGCTCGTCGAGCAGCGCCGGATCGCGCCGCATCTTGGCGACGAACAGGCCGATCGGCCCGATGATCAGACCGATGCCACCGAGCGTGCCGAGCACCACCGGCAGATCCCACCACGGATACGGCGCCTCGCGCCCGAGCAGATAGTGATACAGCGTGGCGACCGAGGTCGCGGCGAAGCAGAGCAGAAAGCCGTAGAAGGTCAGGTGATGGAAAAGCTTGCGCCGGTCGGTCGGCTTGTCATCCTCATTGTAGCAGCCGACGCCGCCACCATGGAGATAGCGCAACTCACCAGCGTCCCGCATCGCCTGAAAGATCGAGCCACCGTCCGCACGGCCGCCGATCGGTGGACCGATATCCCGCCAGAACGCGCGCACGCTCATCACCAGCGCGAAGATCGCATAAAGGAAGGCCGCGCTGAACAACGCCGCCATCGCGTTGTGCGGCATCAACTTGTAGAAAGCGCCGGGGCCGGTGTGCACGCCGAACAGCACGGTGCGGTCGTTCAGGGCCGCGAAGCCGAGGATGAAGGCGGCCATGCTGAGCGCGGCGACGATGCTGATGACGAGACCGTTACGCGCGAAGACACCGGACAGCGCCTGCGGCCAGGCATAGGCCGCGTAGGATTCCGCGCGCGCGATCGCCAGCGTCTGCGGAACGTTGACGTTGAATTCGTGCGGCGGCGAGAACTGGCAGTCGACGTAGCAGGCGCCGCAGCCATGGCAGAGATTGGCAAGATAATTGAGGTCGCCGTCGGAAAAGGCGCGACGCATCTCCATGGCGGGAAATACCGCGCAAAGACCCTCGCAGTAACGGCAGGAATTGCAGACCGTCATCAGGCGGTCGGCTTCGTCCAGAATTTTGGTTCCGTGCATGGCTTTACTTCGTCAGGCCTTTGCTCTCGAGCCATTTCTGGATCAGGGCTGCGACCTCGAGGTTGTTCTTGTCCATCATCACCATATGCGAATTGCCCTTGATGCCGGCCTGCGGGAGATCGACGATGCCGACGCTGCCCCCGGCCGCCTTGACGGCGTCCGCAAAGGCGATGCCGTTGGCGCGGATCTTGGGCCAGCGCGAATCGCGCTCGATATAGTCGCCGTAGATGATGAGGGTCGGAATGTTCTTCAGCACATCCGCTTTGGCGGGATCGCCGATGCCGGCCGGCTCGATCGCAATCAGCGCCTTCACCTTGTCGGGGCGGGCTTGCGCGACCTTGAAGCCGAAGGTGCCGGCTTGGCTGTGGAACAGCAGCACCGAGGGGCCGACGCGATCGATCTCGGCGATATAGGCGGCGATGGTCGCATCGTCGGTCGTGGTCCAGCGGGGCACGTTCTGCTTGACGAAATTCTCGTAACCCTCGACGGGGAATTGGTTGCCCGGCAATAATTTTCGCTTGGCGGGATCGGGATCGTAGGAGTTCGGTCCATCGCCGATGCGGAAACGCTCGAACGGATTGGCCGTGGTCAGGAAGACCGGCTCGCTCTTGAAAATATCGGGGTACTGCGCCCAGCCCGCGCGTCCGCGCTCTACCGCGTCGGAGTTATAGACCGCCCACCCCTTGCGCAGAAAATAATTCAGCCAGCCTTCGCGTCCGTCAGGCGTGGTCTCGTAGGTGACGCCGGTCAATCCGCCGCCGTGCCACATCAGCAAAGGATAGGCACCCTTCTCGTTTGCCGGCAGGAAATACTGCACGTACATCTGCTCGACCTGATACGTGCCGTTGGGATCGACCTTGGCCGGCACTCCGCCGGGCGCGAACACGACCTCCCTCACCGGCTTGCCGGAGATTTCGACAAGACGCCCACCGACATGGAACGAACCCATGTCTCGCAGCGTGATCGGCTCGGCCGCGTGGGCGTGGCCGACGATCAGCAGCGCCGCGGTCGAGGCAATGGCAATGCGTGACATGGTTCCTCCCTCGTGTCTTTTCTTCGTCCTAGTTCTTGGCGTGGCGTGCCGCTTCCCGTCCTGCGATCCGTCCGAACACGCTGCCGATGGTCATGCCCATGCCGGCGGCATAGCCCTTGCCGAGCACGTTGCCGGCCATGATCTCGCCGGCCGCGAACATGTTGGCCGACGGCTTGCCGTCAGCCATCAGCATCCGCGCCTCCCTGGTCACGCGCGTGCCGAGATAGGTGAAGGTGATGCCGGGCCGCACCGGATAGGCAAGGTAGGGCGGCGTCTCGATCCGCCTCGCCCAATGCGTCTTCGGCGGTGTGATGCCTTCGGTGCGGCAATCGTCCAGAATGGTGTGGTCGAAGGTGCCGGGCCGCACCGCGGCATTGAATTCGGTGATGGTCTTTTCCAGCGCGGCCGGATCGAGCTCGAGCTTGCCGGCGAGCTCGGCAATCGTCTGCCCTGCGATCGGCGGGAACAGCGTCGGCATGAAGCTCGTGACCACGGTGGAATCGAAGATGATGTAGGCGATCTGGTCGGGCTGCGCGGCCACCAGCCGGCCCCAGATCGCGTAACGCTTCGGCCAGATGTCCTCACCTTCATCATAGAAGCGCTGCGCGTGCTTGTTGACAACGATGCCAAACACGACGGAATCGTGCCGCGTGATGATGCCGCCGTCGAATTTCGGCGCGCGCGCGTCGATCGCGACCGCATGGCACTGGGTGGGGTCGCCGACCTCCTGCACGCCCTTGGCGAGCAGCATCTTCAGGATTGAGCCGCGGTTATAGGGCGTGCCGCGGATCAGGAAATTGTCGGCGGCTTCGCCCCAATATTGCTTCAGCCATTCGATGTTGGCCTCGAATCCGCCGGCGGCGGCGACCAGCGACGTCGCGCGGATCTCGGTGTCGCCCTTGATCGGCCGCTTGAGGCGGGCGGCGAGAAACATGCCATCCTCGATCACGAGGTCGGTGACCTCGGCGTCGTATTCGATTTCGACGCCGAGCCGCTCGGCGGTCAGATACAGGGCGTTCAACATCGCACGGCCGCCGCCGAGGAAGAAGGAGTTGGTGCGGCCGAGGCTCAGCGTGCCGCCCAGCGAGGGCTGCCAGCGCACCCCCTGCTCGACGATCCAGTTCAAAATGTCCTTGGACTCCCGGATCATGTGCCGGGCGAGCACCTCGTCGGTCTGGCCGCCGGTGACGCGCAGGAGATCCTCCCAAAACTCTTCCTCGGTGTAGGGGCCGGTGAGGATTTCGGTCGCCTCGTCATGGGCGCAACGCATGTTGCGGGTGTGGCGCGTGTTACCGCCGCGATAGAATTTTGGCGCACCTTCGAGCACCATCACGGACGCCCCACCGCGTCGCGCGCTGATTGCCGCACACAGCGCCGCGTTGCCGCCGCCGATCACCAGCACATCGTATTTACTGCTCATGCCGTCTGCCCGTGCGACGAAGTTGGAAACATTCTGCCCGCCGGCAGCCTCGGTCAATCCGTAGTCCATTGCGCACCTTTGTATACAAAGATATACAGAAATCCAGCAAGCGCCAGCCCTGCACGGGCAGGATGCGCGTGGCCCACGAGGATGCATGGCAAGACGCCCGACAAAGGCAGGCGGCTCAATCGCGCGCGGCGGCGGCATGGCGCTGGGCGAAGCCGTGTTCCGCTCGCTTTGCGAGGCGCTGCAGGCCGGCAGCTACCGCGCCGGCGACCGCCTACGCGAGGAGGAAGTCGCCCAGCGGCTGAAGGTCAGCCGTACGCCGGTGCGGGAGGCTTTCGGGCGGCTTGCCGCACGCGGGTTCGTCGAACCTGCGGCCGGCCGTGGCCTGATCGTACGCAATCTCGACATCTCCGAGGTGCTCGAACTCTACGCCATGCGCGAGATCATGGAGGGCGCCGGCGCCCGACTTGCCGCCGAGCACGCCTCGACGCCCGAAATCGATGCACTCAGGGATATCGAGCAGGCTTTTGTCGAAGCCTCCGAGACCGAAGCGGCCGAGATGGCGGGAGAAATGGCACGGCTCAACCGCGCCTTCCACGAGGCGATCTGCCGCGCCGCGCGCAACCGCTATCTCGACAACGCTTCGCGGGAATTGCAGGACTGGATCGCCCTGCTCGGTCCAACCACGTTCACGGTATCGGGCCGCCCCTCGACCAGCCACGGCGAGCACCAGGCCATCATCGACGCCATCGCGGCTCGCGACGGCGGCAAAGCGGAGCAGCTCGCGCGCACACACATCCGCGAAGCGCTGCGCTGTCGGCTGAAGCTGTTGCAAAAGCAGTAACAGAGCGCCGCGCTCAGGCGACCAGTTCTGCGGCAATCGCCTTCAACACGTGCCGCACATCGGCTGGACTGAGCCGCACCTGCAGCCCACGCTGACCGCCATTGACGTACACTTGGTCATGTGCGAGCGCGCTCTGCTCGATCACGGTACGCACGGGCTTCCGCTGCCCGAACGGGCTGATGCCGCCAACCTTGTAGCCGGTGAGGCGCTCGGCCTCAGGCGGCTTCATCATCTGCGCCGACTTGCCTCTAACAGCAGCGGCGAGCTTCTTCATCGAGACTTCCTGATCGGACGGGACGATCACGCAGACCGGCTTGCCGTCGACCAGCGCCATCAGCGTCTTCAACACGAGCGCGGGATCTTCGCCGAGCGCAGCGGCCGCCTGAAGGCCGATACTTTCGGCGTCGGGATCGTAGTCGTAGGTATGGACGGTGAAGGCAACACCGGCGGCTTCAAGCGCTCGCGTGGCTGGAGTGGCTTTGGACATGGACGATGTTTACCACCGCCGCTGCGAGGAGCGAAGGGAAGGCAACACGGGTGGACGCATGCACCACAGCCTCAGCGTCGTCCCGGCGAACGCCGGGACCCATAACCACAGGCAGGAGTTTGGTGAAAACTCGTCGTTCGGTACGCCCACCATCCGCTAAGGAGACACCTCGCGGTATGGGTCCCGGCCTTCGCCGGGACGACGCCGCATATTTGGAGGCATTGTGCCGCCAAATAGCCGGCTACCGCCGCAGTCCTACTCCGCCGCGTCGCGCATCTCGGCGCGTTCGGCCCTGGCCGCGCAGAACTTGAACTCCGGGATCTTGCCGAACGGATCGAGCGCCGGGTTAGTCAGGAGATTGGCCGCCGCCTCCGCGTAGCAGAACGGCATGAAAACCATGTTCTCCGGAACGTCGCGGTCCGACCGCACCTTGACCTCGACCGCGCCGCGGCGGGTTTCGAGCCGAATGAAATCGCCCGGTGCGAGCTTCTTCCTGTGCATGTCCTTCGGCGACATGAACGCAACCGCCTCGGGCTCGATCTGGTCAAGCACCTGCGCGCGGCGGGTCATGGAGCCGGTGTGCCAATGCTCCAGCACGCGGCCGGTCGAGAGCACCATCGGGTATTCGGTGTCGGGGATCTCATCCGGCGGGATGACGTGGGCCGGCACGATCTTCCCGCGGCCGCTCGCGGTCGGAAATCCCGTGGTGAAGATGATCTCGTTGCCGGGCACGTCGGGACCGTCGACGGGATAGGTGACCGCGCCCTCGCGGACCAGGCGTTCCCAGGTGATGTTCTTCAGCGACGGCATCAACTCTGCCATCTCCGTGAAAACTTCGCCAGGACCGGCATAATTCCACGGCAGGCCCATGCGCTTGCCGATCTCCTGGATGATCCAGAGATCCTGCCGCGCATCGCCCGGCGGCTTGATCACCTGGCGCGCGAGCTGCACGCGGCGATCGGTGTTGGTGAAGGAGCCTTCCTTTTCGGCAAACGCCGATGCCGGCAGAATGACGTCGGCGTGGAACGCGGTCTCCGTGACGAAGAGATCCTGGACCACGAGATGATCGAGCATGGCGAGCGCATGGCGCGCATGCTGGAGATCGGGGTCGGACATCGCGGGGTTTTCGCCCTCGATATACATGCCCTTGATCTCGCCGGCATGGATTGCGTTCATGATCTCGACCACGGTCAAGCCGCGCACGGGATCGATATCCTTGCCCCACACCTTCTCGAAGGCACTGCGCATGCCATCGCGGCCGACCGGTTGATAATCCGGCAGGAACATCGGGATCAGACCGGCATCGGAAGCACCCTGCACGTTGTTCTGGCCGCGCAGCGGATGCAGGCCGGTGCCGGGACGGCCGACCTGGCCGGTGATCAGCGCCAGGGCAATCAGGCAGCGCGCATTGTCGGTGCCGTGGACATGCTGGCTGATGCCCATGCCCCAGAAGATGATCGACGATTTTGCCCGCGCATAGGTTCGCGCCACCTCACGCAGGATCTGCGCCGGGATGCCGCAGATCGGCTCCATCTTCTCCGGCGTGAACTCCTTGATCTTCTCCTTGAGGTCCTCGAACCCCTCGGTGTAGCCGGCGATGTATTGATCGTCGGTCAGCCCCTCGGTGATGATCGTGTGGATCATCGCGTTCAGCATGGCGACGTCCGAGCCTGGCTTGAACTGCAGATGCTTGGTCGCATGGCGCGACAACGTCTGCCGGCGCGGGTCCATGACGAACAGCTTTGCGCCGTTCTGCTTGACCGCGTTCTTGATGAAGGTCGCCGCGACCGGATGATTCACGGTCGGGTTGGCGCCGATCACGATGATGACCTCGGCGTCCATCGCAGCCGAGAACGGCGCCGACACGGCGCCCGAGCTCAGACCTTCGAACAGCGCCGCGACCGACGAGGCGTGGCACAGACGGGTGCAATGGTCGACGTTGTTGGAGCCGAAGCCGGTGCGCACCAGCTTCTGGAACAGATAGGCCTCCTCGTTGGAGCCCTTCGCCGAGCCGAAGCCGGCCAGCGCCTTCACGCCGTTCTCGTCGCGGATCTTGACAAGGCCCTTGGCGGCGACGTCGAGCGCTTCTTCCCAGCTCGCTTCGCGGAAATGCGTGAACGGATTGGCCGGATCAACCTGGTCGTTGGAATCCTTCTTCGCATTCGGCAGCCGCACCAGCGGCTTGGTCAGGCGATGCGGGTGGTGGATGTAGTCGAAGCCGAAGCGGCCCTTGACGCAAAGACGGTTGCGATTGGCGGGGCCGTCACGGCCCTCGGCATAGATCACCTTCTCGTCCTTGACCTCATAGGTCACCTGGCAACCGACGCCGCAGAACGGACAGAGCGAATCCACCTTCTTGTCGGCATAGGTGACGCGGGTCTGCTTCTCGTCCAGCATTACGGCCGGCATCAGGGCCCCGGTCGGACAGGCCTGCACGCATTCGCCGCAGGCGACGCAGGTGGACTCGCCCATGGGATCGTCGAAATCGAACACGATTTTCGAGCCGTGACTACGATAGGCCATGCCGATGACGTCGTTGACCTGGACTTCGCGGCAGGCGCGCACGCACAGTCCGCACTGGATGCAGGCATCGAGATTGACGCGCATCGCCGGATGGCTGGCGTCGGTCGCCCAACGCTCGGCGGCGGGAAAGCGACTCTCGGTGACCCCAGTTGTTTCGGCCCAGTGCCAGAATTTAGAGTCCGGATCGTGCGAGGTCTCGCGCGCCGGCTGATCGGCGACCAGCAGCTCCATGACCATTTTTTGCGCGGAAACAGCGCGCGCGCTCTCGGTCTTCACCTTCATGCCGACCGATGGCGTACGCTTGCAGGACGCCGCGAGCACGCGCTCGCCCTCGATCTCGACCATGCAGGCGCGGCAATTGCCGTCGGGGCGATAATCCGGCGCGGGCGAGTAGCACAGATGCGGAATCTCGCGACCCTGGCGTTTTGCGACTTGCCAGATCGTCTCGCCTGCATTGGCCTCGACCTGCTTGCCGTCGAGCTCGAACGTAATCTTCGTCATTCGGCCGCTTCCTTGAACTCGTCAGGGAAATATTTAATCACGGTGGCAAGCGGATTCGATGCCGCCTGTCCAAGCCCGCAGATCGAGGCATCGCGCATCGCCTGGCTCAATTCGTCCAGGAGAGCGCGGTTCCAGACCGGTTGCTGCATCAGCAGCGCGGCCTTCTGGGTTCCGACGCGACACGGCGTGCACTGGCCGCAGCTCTCGTCCTCGAAGAACTTCATCAGGTTCAACGCGGCCGCGCGCACGCTGTCCTTTTGCGACAGGATCACGATCGCGGCAGAGCCGATGAAGCAGCCGTATTTTTCAAGCGTGCCGAAATCGAGCGGGATATCGTCCATCGACGCCGGCAGGATGCCGCCGGACGCACCACCCGGCAGGTACGCGTAGAACTGGTGGCCGTCGGCCATGCCGCCACAATATTCGTCGATCAGCTCGCGCACGGTGATGCCAGCAGGCGCGAGCTTCATGCCGGGATTCTTGACGCGGCCCGAGACCGAGAAGCTGCGCAGGCCGTGCCGCTCATGCCGGCCGTGGCCCTTCCACCAGTCGGCGCCCTTCTCGACGATGTCGCGCACCCACCACAAGGTCTCGATGTTGTTGATCAAGGTCGGCAGGCCGAACAACCCGACCTGGAATGGATAAGGCGGCTTGTGCCTGGGCAAGCCGCGCTTGCCCTCGATGCTTTCCAGCAGCGAGGATTCCTCGCCGCAGATATAGGCGCCGGCGCCGCGACGCATGTGCAGCGTCGGACCGCCCGGCGGCAGCTTTGCAATCTCGCGTTCGAGGATTTCGCGCGATGCCGGATATTCATCGCGCAGGTAGATGTAGATGTCCGAGGCCTGCACCACATGGGCGCCGATCAGCATGCCCTCGAGGAAGCGGTGCGGATCGCTTTCGAGATAGACGCGGTCCTTGAACGTGCCCGGCTCGCCTTCGTCGCCGTTGATCGCCATCAGCCGCGGGCCGGGTTCACCCAGCACCGCGCGCCATTTGCGTCCCGTCGGGAAGCCGGCGCCGCCGAGACCGCGCAACGAGGCGTCGTCGAGCGCCTTCAGCAGGTCGTCCGTCGGCAGCACGCCCGAGCGCAGGCGATTGAGCAGCTTGTAGCCGCCGCCGGCGACATAGGTGTCATAGCCGACATATTTGGGCAGATGCGCGTGGGTGTCGCCAGCCTTCGCCGCCGCCATGACATTGGCCACCGTGGCGTGGTCAACAAAGTTGTGTCCAACTTCCGCGGCAGGCGCCGTATCGCAGCGGCCGACGCAGGGCGCACGCACCACGCGGATGCCGGGACCCGACGCGTCCTGCAAATCGGCAAGCAGCTTCTCTCCGCCGAGCATCGCGCAGGTCAGCGAATCGCAGACGCGGATGGTCAGCGGCGCGATATCGGGCTCGCCCTCCTTCACCACGTCGAAATGCGCGTAAAAGGTTGCGGTCTCGAACACCTCCGCGAACGCGAGCTTCATCTCGTCGGCGAGCGCGGCGAGATGCGCGGCCGCGATCTGGCGGTACTTGTCCTGGATCAGGTGCAGATATTCGATCAACAGGTCGCGACGCCGCGGCCTGTCGCCGAGCAGCTGCGCGATCTCATGCGCGGCGGTGGGATCAACCTGCCGCCCCTTGGGCGTGGACTTGGCGCGCTTCCGTCCCTGGCCGGGATGCTCGAACTCGCGAACCTTGTGAACGTCGTCGTTGCTGCTCATGGAGACGTCGCGTTCTCTTCAATGCGTGATGAGTCTAGGCCGGATCGCCAAGCGATGCGCCTTCGTTTCCTGATTCGATCAGCGGAACCACCGGTTCCCTTGTCCCGCCGATCAAGCCAAATTCGACGCAACTCTAATCTCTGGCATGCCAGATGCAAGACAATTTAGAGCGTCTCTAGAATGATTTAGGAGGCAGGCGGTCGCCCGCCATGCCCCTTTACGCAAGCGTCGAACGGAACCCGATCTCAGGTCTTGCTCATGCACTCTTCGATGTAGAACCAGCGGTCATCGCCGGTGAGGCCCTTGGCTTTCACGTCGGCGCGGCAGGCCTTGAGCTTCGGCTTGTTGGCCGCCCACTTCGCCTTCATGTCCTTCAGCTTCTGCATGGTGAGCTTCATCTTGCCAGGCTTGGCTTCCGTCGCTGCAGCAGGCGCCGCCGGCGGCGTCGTCGTCTGCGCGGATGCGGCATGAAGGCCAGCGACGAGCAACACGGCCGCAAGGCAAGTTCGAATACAAATTCGGGTGCGAATCATTTCAATCCCCCTAAGTCCCATTCCTGATGATGTCTGAAAGGCCAACGAAGCGGGACGCCTGATGGGCATCCCGCTTCTGTCTCGACGGCGGTCAGAAGATCTTGACCGCGCTCTCCAATGTCTTCCAGACACCCCAAAGCAGGGGAACGCCGACGAAGGCCCAGAACAGCGCCGCCTTGGCGTCAAGCCCGCCAAAACCGATGCCGTAGGAGCCGTGCGGCCCCGCGGCTGCGGCGCTGGCGCTTGCCGCCTGCAACTTGGCGACATCGGCCTCCTTCATGTGCCATTTCGAATCGACCGGCTTGATCAGGTAGTTGCAGATCAGACCGGCGATCAGCATCGCGCAGAGAATGTACATGGTCGTGTTGTAGAGCTGGTCGCGCGGCACGCCCGCCGCGAGCTGGAACTCGCGGATGTAGTTCACCACGACGGGGCCGATGATGCCCGCGGTGGACCACGCCGTCAGCAGCCGGCCATGGATGGCGCCGACGAACTGGGTTCCGAACATGTCGGCGAGATAGGCCGGCACGGTGGCGAAGCCGCCGCCATACATCGACAGGATGATGCCGAAGCCAAGCACGAACAGGAGCTTCGAACCCATCGCCGCAAAAGTCGGCGCCAGCGCGTAAAGCGCGATGCCGAGGATGAAGAACGTATAGTAGGTGTTCTTGCGCCCGATCTTGTCCGACAGCGATGCCCAGAAGAAGCGGCCGCCGATGTTGAACAGCGACAGCAATCCGGCGAAGCCCGCGGCGATCGCGGCGATCTGCGCCTTCTGTCCCGCATCAAGCGCGTTGAAGCCGACGTTAGGCAGGCCGATCAGCTTGCCGGCGAAGATCTCCTGGAGCATCGGCGAGGCCATGCCGATCACGCCGATGCCGGCTGACACGTTCAGGCACAGCACCCACCAGATCAGCCAGAACTGCGGCGTCTTGTGCGCGTCGTTGAGATGGACGTTGGCCTTTGAGATCATCGCGTTGGCCTTCGACGGCGCGGTCCAGCCCTCGGGCTGCCAGCCGGGCGGCGGCAAGCGATAGCGGAACGCGCCGATCATCATGAACACGAAGTAGATGACGCCCATCGTGACGAAGGTCTCCCAGACGCCGACCGAGGTCGGGGTCTTGAAGTAGTTCATCAAGAGGTTCGCCAGCGGCGCGCCGATCATGGCGCCGCCGCCGAAGCCCATGATGGCCATGCCGGTCGCCATGCCGCGGCGGTCCGGAAACCATTTCACCAGCGTGGACACCGGCGAGATATAGCCAAGGCCGAGACCGATGCCGCCGATCACGCCCGAACCCAGCCACAACAGCCAGAGCTGATGGGTGTAAACCCCGATCGCACCGAGGAAGAGGCCGCCGCACCAGCACAGCGCCGAGACGAAGCCGGCCTTGCGCGGGCCTACGCGCTCCAGCCAGCCGCCCCAGACCGCAGCCGCGATACCGAGCAGCACGAAAAAGAGCGTGTACATCCACCCCATGCTGGCGACCTTCCAGTCGCAGCTGGTCGTGAACAGCTCTTGAAACAGCGACATGTCTGCGCACGCCTTCGGCGCGGTCACGCCGATCGCGCGCGACAGCGGCAGCCAGAACACCGAGAAGCCGTAGGCCATGCCGATGCAGAGATGGATGCACAGCGCAGCCGGCGGCACCAGCCAGCGATTGAACCCGGCGGTCGCGATGGTCCGCTCGCGATCCAGAAAACCCGCGCCGGCACCCGAAAGTGTTCCCGCGCTCTCGATGGTAGACATGCATTCCTCCCCTAAAGCCGCCCTTCTGAACGGCCTGCCACGACGGTCCTGTTCCTCAGCCTGCAGCGCAGCCTTTGTCCCTGCTGCTCCGCACAATGATCGACGCGCGCCAGGATCGTCACGCGCATCCGAGATGTTAAACCCCCAATCTTGGGGGCTATGCCCGACGCCACGGCCGGGCTTCTTTCGATGGCCCATTTGCTCCGCATATCGCAGGCAAGACTCGACCTCCGCGTCTCGGCGGAGCAAGTCAATTGGGGCAGAAGTGACGATCGATGTCGATAGACAAAAGGTAGGTATCAACCGAGTGACCGCTGGCTAATTGGGCGGCGCACCATTGATATTTTCGATCGATCGATCGGCCTTCTCAATCAAGAACACGATACGCAGCTCGTTGCGCTCGGTGATCTCCACCGTGTCGCCGGTCTCCCGGATCAGGTTTGGAATGTCAATCACCGACAGGGGATCGGTGCAGTACACTTCGAGCTGATCGCCCGGCTGCAATGGCTTCAGCGCTTTGCGCGTCTTCAAGGCAGGCAGCGGGCATTTCAGTCCGGTGAGATCGAGCGTCGTTCTGGTCACCGGCGCAACATGGCGGGAGGGGCCGATGGCGTCAACGCCAGGACAGCGCCAACGCAACGCCAAGACTCAGAGCAGATCGGCATAGGACAAGAAACCCACGCTCTGCCCCGGCTCGACACGCGTGACCTCCTCATCGAGCTCGATGAGGCCGTCGGTGCCGACCAGTGAGGACAACAGCCCAGCGCCCTCGCGTGGAAACTTGATGGCCTCAAGTGCGCCGTCCTGCGTCCGTCGTAACGAGGCGCGAACATATTCCCGTCGGCCCGCCCTCTTCTTGTAGGTGAATGCCGCTCGCACCGGAATCGGCAGCAGCGGCTCCGGCAGGCTCCCCGCAAGCGCCAGCACCGTCGGCCGCACCACATGAACAAAGGTGACGAAACTCGCGACGGGATTGCCCGGCAATCCGATCAGCGGTGTGCCCTCGATGATGCCCATCGCCACGGGCCGTCCCGGCTTGATCGCCATCCGCCACAACACCAGCGAGCCGATGCTCTCGACCGCCGCCTTGACATGATCCTCCTCTCCGGTCGAGACGCCGCCGGTGGTGAGGATCAGATCGTGGCTGCCTGCGACTTGCTTCAAGCCATTCGCAAGCAACGTTCGCTCGTCGCGCAAGATACCGAGATCGCTGACTTCGCAGCCGAGCCGGCGCAGCATCGCCATCAGCATGAAGCGATTGGAATCGAACAGCTGCGAGGTCGCGCGCGGCTCGCCGGGCGAGGCCAGTTCGTCACCGGTCGAGAACACCGCGACACGGATGCGCCTGACGACGTCGAGCCTGGCCAGACCGAACGCCGCCACGAGCGCGACATGTTGCGGCAGCAAGCGCTGGCCTGCGCGCAGCGCGATATGGCCCTGGGGAATGTCCTCTCCCGCAGAACGGACATTCGCACCCGGCTTCAGGCCCGGCGGCAGCACAATTCGACCGGCCTCGTCGATGCGGACATCTTCCTGCATGAAGACGGTTTCGGCGTCCGGCGGCATCGGCGCGCCGGTGAAGATGCGCGCGGTGTGGCCGGCCTTGATCAGCGCCAGTGCCAGACCGCCGGCCTGGATGCGGCCGTCGAGCGGGAATGCCCGCTCAACGCTATCAGGAAGATCTGCGTTGCGCACGGCGTAGCCATCGACGGCGGAATTGGTGAAGGGCGGCAGCGGCAGCGGTGCCGCGATATCGCGGGCCAGCACCCGCCCATCTGCATCAATGAGCGCCACGGTTTCGAGATCGACAATCGCGTTGACGCGCGTCGTGATCAGGCCAACGGCCTCGTCGACCGACATCATCGGTCCGCCGAAGGCAAAACAATCGTCCGACAGTTGCGCCATGGTGCCTCGTCAGCGCATCGCAGCGCTTTTCGCGACCGCTTCCTCGACCGGCATCGCGGCGCGCAGCAGCAATTCCGCGGCGGCAGCGATATCGTCGAGATGGACGGTCGGCAGTCGGGTTTCAATGGCGACGTCGGCCGCGATCCCGAAAATTCCTGGATCATCGGGAAACAGCAACGGCTTGTCGTTGGCGGCGCGATGCACCTCGATCTTGCGATGCGGCTCGCGCTTGAAACCCTCGACCACGACGAGATCGACCGCCGACAATTTGCTCAACAGTTCCGGCAGACGCGGCTCCGCCGCCCCGCGCAATTCGTGCATCAGCGCCCAGCGATTTGACGAAGCAACCAGCACCTCGGCCGCGCCGGCCTCGCGATGGCGCCAGGAATCCTTGCCGGGCACGTCGACGTCGAACTGGTGATGCGCATGCTTGATGACCGAGACGCGCAAGCCAAGCGCATTGAAATGCGGGATCAGCCGCGTCAACAGCGTGGTCTTGCCCGCACCGCTCCAGCCTGCAAGGCCGATGACTTTCATTCCAGCTCCGTCTCCGCGAGCGACCCGGTCCTTGATGGAACCACTCTCTTCTCCGTCATTGCGAGCGCAGCGAATCAATCCAGGAATGCATCCACGGCGGCAGCCTGGATTGCTTCGCTTCGCTCGCAATGACGAATAGGCGGCATTTCGTTCTCTCGCTAGCATGCTTATATCGGCTTGACCCGAATGTCATGCTAACGTCGCGGCCATGATGAAGATCGACAAAGCCCCCGTGCCCCTGATCGTCCCTGACACCGAGGACCCGCGCCTCACCGAGAGCGTGACCGGGACCGACCAGTCCGGCGCCAGGATCGAGATCAAGGTGCCGGTGGAGCGCCCGCTGACGCTCTACCTGAATTCGCAGGAGATCGTCACCATGATGACGATCGGCGACTATCCGGAATATCTGGCGCTGGGCTATTTGCTCAACCAGAATATGCTGAAGTATAATGACGCGGTCACCGAGGTCGAATACGACGACGACCTCCAAGTGGTGGTGGTGCGCACCGAGCACCACACCAATTTCGAAGCCAAGTTGAAGAAGCGCACACAGACCTCGGGCTGCGCGCAGGGCACCGCCTTCGGCGATCTGCTGGAGGCGGTCGAGAGCGTGGCGCTGCCGAAGGCCGAGCTGCGCACCTCCTGGCTCTACCAGATGACTCAGACCATCAACACCATGCCCTCGCTCTATCTGGAGGCTGGTGCGATCCACGGCTGCGTGCTGTGCAGGGAGGGCGAGCCGCTCTGCTACACCGAGGATGTCGGCCGTCACAACGCCGTCGACAAGATCGCGGGCTGGATGTACCGCCACGGCGTCGATGCATCCGACAAGATCCTCTACACCACGGGACGGCTCACCTCGGAGATGGTGATCAAGACGGTCCGCATGGGCATTCCGATCCTGGTGTCGCGCTCCGGCTTCACCGCCTGGGGTGTCGATCTCGCCCGGCAGGTGGGCTTGACGCTGGTCGGCCGCGCCCGCGGCAAACGGTTCATCGCGTTGTCGGGGGCAGAGCGCATCGTCTACGACCAGAACCTCGCTTACGTCGAGGAAGAATCGGCCAAGCACAAGCGCAAGGGTGAAGGTGGTGACGACTAGCTTTCCGACCACGCAAGGCGTGCTGCTCGCCGGCGGCCTCGCGCGGCGTATGGGCGGCGGCGACAAGCCGATGCGTACCATTGGCGGCCGCACCATTCTGGAACGCGTGATCGCGCGCCTATCGCCCCAATGCAGCGGGCTGATCCTCAATGCCAACGGCGATCCCGCCCGCTTCGCCGCGTTCGGTTTGCAGGTCATCGCCGACGACGTGCCCGGCTTTCCCGGCCCGCTCGCCGGCATCCTTGCCGCGCTCGACTGGACCGTGGCGAACCGGCCCGAGGTGAAGTGGGTGCTCAGTGCCGCCTGCGATTGCCCGTTCCTGCCGCGCGATCTGGTCGCGCGCTTGCATGAAAAACGCATCGCGGCGAATGCCGAGCTCGCCGTTGCGGCATCAGGCGATCAATCGCATCCGGTGATCGGCCTGTGGCGCGTTGGCTTGCGCGACGAACTGCGTCATGCGCTGGTGGTCGAAGACCTCCGCAAGATCGACCGCTGGACCGCGCGCTACCCGCTCGCGACCGTGACGTGGCCGACGGAGCCGCTCGATCCGTTCTTCAATGCCAACACCGTTGAAGATCTCGCGGAAGCGGAACGGCTGACCGCACTGGATGACGCCGCTTAAGGCCGCGTGAGCTTGGGTTCGCGGGCCGTGAACCGAGACGAGAACGCGAGCGACCAATGATCGGGACATTGCCCGGATCAGCCATGACGGACCCCCTCTTGAACGTTATCTTCGAAGTGATCGATTTCGCACTCGATTGCTCGGTCGCAGTCGACGACACGAAGTGGCGGAGCAAGCCTGAAATCGTTGAGGGCCCGCTGCCGCCCGCCGCGCAGCGCGCACTTGCCGAAGCCGAGGAGCGGCAGCGCGTGCGCGAACAGACCGGCGGGGAGACAATCCAAACCTCGTAGCGGAGCGCTGACCGAACGATGCCAGACTACGCCGGTCGGAAGCCGGCGCGCTCCAGCGCGGCGCGCGCTTCGTCCGAGCCGAGCGCATCGAGAAAGGCCCGCACTGCCGGACGCTGCTTGCGCGCCGTCACCAGCGCGAAGTCATAATGTTCCTCCGCGAGCGGAATGAAACCGAGGCCAACCGCGTTGGCGACCGGCGCAATGGTCATGCCCCAATCGGCGCGGTGCTGTGCGACCGCCGCGGCCACCGCATTGTGCGAGCGTGGCTGGTTCCAATAGCCCTCCGGGCGCGCACCACCGAGCAACCGGTCGATCAGGATGCGCGTGCCGGCGCCTTGGTTGCGGTTGACCATGATGCAGGAGGGATCAGCGAGCGCCGCGGCCACGGCATCCTTCGCGCTGTGGCCTTCAAAACGCTTGTCGCCCTTGCGGAACACGATGCCCTGCATCCGCCGCCAGCCCGGCACGAGCTCGAGTCCTTCGGCGAGGTAAGGCGTATTGTAAGTCTCGCTCTTTTCGTCGAGCAGATGGATCGGCGCCAGATCGCATTCACCGCGCCGCGCCGCCGCAAGTCCGCCGAGGCTGCCGACGGCGATCGAGCGCACGGTCAGGCCGGCATGCGCGAGTTGCGCCGTGACGAGATCGAGGCCGGTGCAATGGCTGCCGACGATAACGAGATCGGGCACCCGCACATGCGGCGTAAACAGCGTCACCTCGGCCTCGGTCCCGGCCGGCATCTTGTCGGCGAGTGCGTCGATGCGCAGAAAGCCGTCGGCCTGCGCGAATGACGTGATCGCACCGGACCCCTTGCCGGAGGGATAGGCGATCAAGCCGTCCTTGCCTTCGACCAGCGAGACCATGACGAATTCGGTGCGGCCGAGCTCGGAAGCAATGCGCACCGGCACGGTCGCGTTCACCTTGGCATCGGAACGCGGCGGCAGTCCGGCCATTTTGCGCAGCACCGGTACGATCATGTCGTGAAAGGTGAACATCGCCGAAGTCGGAAAACCCGGCAGGATCACCACCGGCTTGCCGTCACACACCGCAAGGCACAGCGGCTTGCCGGGCTTGAGCGCAATGCCATGCGCGATGATGCCGGGCTGGCCGAGCCGGCCGATGATGCGATGGGACAGGTCGCCCGCGCCTTTCGACGTGCCGCCGGAGAGCACCAGCATGTCGGCGTCCGCCAGCGCACCCCTCATGGCGGCTTCGAGCTGAGCTTCGTCGTCCGGAATGGCGCCAAGGAAAACCGCCTCTCCGCCGTTCTCGTCGATCGCAGCAGTGACGATCGCGCCGTTGGTATCGTAGATCGCAGCGGGCGCGAGCACCTCGCCCGGCTGAACCAGTTCGTCACCGGTGGAGATCACGGCAACACGAGGTTTGCGCACGACGCTCACCTCGGCAATACCACAAGCCGCCAGCATGCCGACCTCGCGTGAGCCGATGATGGTGCCGGCGCGCAGCAGCGCCTCGCCACGCGCGATATCGGATCCTGCGTAGGATATGAATTGCCCGGGCGAGGCCGCGCGACGGACGTCGATCGCACCGGACCCCGCCGGCTGGGTATGCTCGACCATGATCACGGCATCGGCACCGCGCGGCAGCGGACCGCCGGTGGCAATCGGCGTTGCCGTTCCCGCCGCCACTTGCACCGCCGGTACGGTGCCGCAGTGAATGGTCTCGCCATTCAGCCCGAGGCGAACCGGCGCGCCTTCGCCGGCTGTCGCAAGATCCGCAGAGCGCACCGCAAAGCCATCGACATTGGAACGGTCGAACGGCGGCACGTCGATCGGCGCAGTGATGTCTTCAGCGAGCGACGCGCCAAGCGCAGCACCGAGCTTGCGCGTTTCGCTCGAAAGAGCGCGCGGGAACAGCGCGGCCTCGAAGCGTGCCAGCGCCTCCTCGCGGGAAAGGATTTTGAGGAACTGTTCCTGTTCGAGCGCGCTGCGGACTTGCGATTGCGGGATCATGGTCATGCTAAACCCATATCATTCCCGCATCAGATAGGCATCGACCGGCGCGCCCGCTGCAAATCCCTCGTGACTGGCGGGAACAAGCAGCCATGCATCCGCGCGGGCAATTGCCTGGAGCGGCCATTCTCCTACCGCAAGTGGCACCCACGCATGATGTTCCTCGGCCAGCAGGACCATTTCGGCGATGCCGACGCTGGATGCAATTTTTCGCGCGAGCGACAAGGCTATCGGTCGGCGCGGCAGCCGCGCCGACAGCCGGTCGACGAGCGGCAGCACGAGCGCAAGCCAGACCGCAAGCGCATGATCCGGCGATCCGGGCAAGGCCACGACAGGAATGGTTCCGAGCCGCCCGATCGCGGCGGTGCGCCCGGGCTGGAGCGCAAGACCATGGGCGATCACGTCACCACGCTGGGCCAGCGCCGTGACCGCTGCATCCCTGCGACCGACACCGCTGCCGCCGATCGTCAGCAGGAGATCGCAGGTGGGCGCCCCGATCGCCTCCGCGATCGATCCCGCGTCGCGCGCGCCGGCCTCGTGCGTTTGCACATCCAGCCCTGCGGTGCGTGCGATGTCCGCAATCAGATGCATGGTCAGCGTTGCACCTGGTACATTGACAATGCGCAGTCGCGGACGCCGCACGCTCAGCCGGTCCAGTCCGGCGGCACGCGCGAGCAACAGAGCGGCACGACCGACCGGATTCCCCTCTGCCGCGGCAGGCGTTCGTCCGTCGATGTCGCTTCCCGCACGCCTGACGCCCTGCCCCGGCACGCCCTCCGCCAACACCTGGACGAGCGGACCAGATAGCTCGACTGCGTCGGCATCGAGCACACAGTCGCATCCCGCCGGCATCGCGTCGCCGGCATCGACCCAGGCGGGCGCTGTTGCGAGAGGCAGCGGTGAATAGGAGGACGCGCCGACCAGATCATTGGCGCATACCGCCCAGCCATCCGCGACAGCGACGTCACGCGATGGTCGGGCCGCGAGCAGCGGATTGCCCGCCGCGATGCAGCCGGCCGCTTCAGTCAGCTGCAACTCCACCGGCGCGAGCGGATCGAGCCCCTTCAGCAACGCGGCGAGCGCGGCGTCGAGCGGCGTCAGCAAGGGCGGCAGGCGCTGGGTCATGCGCCATGATGGACCATGCATCGCCCGGTTTGGCAACCGCTGGCGATACGAACGTCAGCCGCCCGACTTGTCCGCATTGGGGAAGAACAGTTGTTGTCCGTCGACCTTGTATCCGGCGATCGCCGCCTGCCCGTCAGGCGAGATCAGCCAGTCGACGAAGTCTTGCCCCAGCTCCTTCTTCACGTTCGGAAACTTCGCGGGGTTCACCAGCATCACGCCGTACTGATTGAGCAGACGCTTGTCGCCTTCGACGACGACGTCGAGATCGCCGCGCTCCCGAAAAGCGATCCAGCTGCCGCGGTCGGACAGCACATAGGCGTTCGCTGTGCGCGCTGCATCGAGGGCGGAGGCCATGCCCTGCTTGGCCTCGCGATACCAGCCGCCTTTGGTGCTCGCGATGTCGATGCCGGCGACGATCCAGAGCGCGAGCTCGGCGGCATGGGTGCCCGAACGGTCGCCGCGCGTCACGAACGGCGCGCCCTTGGCCTCGATCGCCTTCAGCGCGGTCGCGATGTCCTTGCCCTTCACGCCGGCGGGATCGCTCTTCGGCCCGATCAGCACATAGTCGTTGTACATCACGTCAAAGCGCTTCACCGCAAAACCGTCGGCAACGAATTTCTCCTCCTGCGGCCGTGCATGCATCAGCACGACGTCGACTTCGCCCCTTCGTGCCCCCTCGAGCACCTCGTCGGCGCGCCGCGCGATCACGGTCACGTCGATGCCGGTCTTCTCACGGAAGATCGGCAGCAGGTAATCGAGCAGGCCGGACTCCTGCGTCGCTGTGGTCGTGGCAAGCACGATCGCGCGGTCCTCCGCGGATGACGCCGCAACGCCTGCGGCAAGGCCGCAGAGAAGCACGAGTGCAACGGAGAGGCGGCGGACGGCCATGATCGGGTTCCCACTGGCTATGACGCGATCATGATGATGATCGATTGCGCCGCACTCGTGACGCGTTTGCTCGTTGCCGCGCCGGATGCAGACAACAACAGATAGAGCGCAGGTCAAGCCACTACCGGCCACAGACTTTACCCTCCGCGTCCGCGCGCCGACGACTCGGGAAATCTCGGCAACACGCGGAGCGGCATATGCCCATTGCAGTTGCGCGCGCGACAGCCCGCAAGATGGGCACCACGCGAGCGATTCAGGATCGTTCACCAAAGCAGAGATCGCGCGTGAGGATGTGTTGCAAAGCAGCGAGATGATCAGGCATGGTCGTGGCGGACAAAACTTGAAATGCAGAATTCCACCTGCGTCGACCGTCAAAAAGAAGCAAGAATTTGCATAGGAATGCAGGATGGAATTCCTGACGACCAGCGAAGCCGCCGATTATCTTCGGCTCGGCGAACGCAAGCTATACGAACTCGTCACCACCGGTGCGATCCCCTGCACCAAGGTGACCGGAAAGTGGCTCTTCCCGCGGCACGAACTCGACCTCTGGGTGCTGTCCGGACTGGCGCGCCCGGCCGGCATGCTGATCGCGGAGCCGCCGCCGGTCGTCGGCGGCAGCCAGGACGAGCTTCTGGATTGGGGCCTGCGCGAATCCGGCTCGGGCCTGGGATCGATGAGCGAGGGCAGCGCGCGCGGGCTCGAGCGGTTGCAGCGGGACGAGGTGATGGCCGTGGCGATGCACTTCCACAGCCTCGATGCCGACGGCAATCTTGCCGCCGATGCCAATGCAACCGTCCTGCGAGACGCTCCGGACCTGCATGATGCATTGCTGGTCGCATTCGTGCGCCGCGAGCAAGGTCTCGTGCTGCCGCCGGGCAATCCCAAGCGGCTGCGCGGCCTTTCCGACGTGCTCGCGCTCGGGGCCAGGATGGCGATGCGGCAACAGGGCACGGGCGCGCAGATGCTGCTCGATGTGCTGCTCAAGCGCGCCGCCGCCTCGACGCGCGATTTGCGCCGGATCGAGATGCCGGCCCTGACCGGGCCTGATCTCGCCGAGATCGTCCGCGCGGGACAGGCCGATTGCGGCATCGCGACGCGTGCGTCGGCGCGCTCGGCCGGCCTCGATTTCGTGCCGCTGGTCTGGGAGAACTTCGACCTCGCGATGCGGCAGCGCAGCTATTTCCGCCCCGCCATGCAGGGCCTGATCCGGTTTCTCAGCGAAAAGCGGTTGCTCCAGCGCGCCGCGGAGCTGACCGGCTACGATCCCTCCCCGGCCGGACAAATCCGCTTCGCCGGCTGACGTTGACGCCCGCCCCCAAATAGTTGCAAAAGAAACCAATTCAGCCGGGCCATACCCGGGGACACACCGGCCAACGCGCCGGATCAGGGGAGGACAAGCATGAAGCCAACGAGATTTGGACTGCCGGTCGCTGCCGGCTTTGCAGCGACATTCCTGGCGACGCTGATGCCGGGCGCCGCAATGGCGCAGGTGTCCGACGACGTCGTCAAGATCGGCGTGCTCACCGACATGAACGGTCCGGCCTCGGCGCCGACCGGCCAGGGCTCGGTGACGGCAGCGCAGATGGCGATCGACGATTTCGGCGGGACCGTGCTCGGCAAGCCGATCAGCATCGTCGTCGGCGACCACCAGCTCAAGGCCGACATCGGCGGCGCGATTGCACGGCGCTGGTACGACGTCGACCAGGTCGATCTGATCGTCGACGTGCCGGTCTCCGCGGTCGGGCTCGCGGTGCAGAACATGGCCAACGAAAAGAAGCGGCTGTTCATCACCCACTCGACCGGCACCGCCGATTTCCACGGCAAGTTCTGTTCGCCTTACGCGATCCAGTGGGTGTTCGACACCCGCGCGCTCGCGGTCGGCACCGCTGACGCGGTGGTCAAGCGCGGCGGCGACAGCTGGTTCTTCATCACCGACGATTATGCGTTCGGCCATTCGCTGGAGCGCGACGCCTCGGCGGTCGTGACCGCCAATGGCGGCAAGGTGCTGGGCTCGGTGAAGCCGCCGCTGGCAACGCCCGACCTCTCTTCCTTCGTGCTGCAGGCGCAAGCCTCCAAGGCCAAGATCATCGGCATCGCGGCGGGTCCGCCCAACAACATGAACGAGATCAAGACCGGCTCCGAGTTCGGCGTGTTCAAGGGCGGCCAACAGATGGCGGCGCTGCTGGCGCTGATCACCGATATCCACGGCCTCGGCCTGCAGGCGGCCCAAGGGCTGTTGCTGACGACGTCGTTCTATTGGGACATGGACGACAAGACCCGCGAATGGTCGAAGCGCTACTTCGCCAAGATGAACAAGATGCCGTCGATGTGGCAGGCCGGCGTCTATTCGAGCGTGATGCACTATCTCAACGCCATCAAGGACACCGGCACCGACGATCCGCTCAAGGTCGCAGCCAAGATGCGGGAAAAGCCGATCGAGGATTTCTTCGCCCGCAACGGCAAACTGCGCGAGGACAATCTGATGGTGCACGACCTCTGGCTGGTGCAGGTGAAGACGCCGGAGGAAAGCAAATATCCGTGGGACTATTACAAGATCCTCACGACGATCTCGGGCGACAAGGCGTTCGGTCCGCCGGACCCAGCGTGTGCGATGGTGAAGAAGTGAGGATCGCTTAAAGCGATCCTCATTCCGGGGCGGTGCAAAGCACCGAGCCCGGAAGCTCGAGATTCCGGGTTCGGTCCTGCGGACCGCCCCGGAATGACCGCTGCGCGATCACTTCACCACCCCGATCTCGCGAAAATACTTGATCACGCCGGGATGGATCAGCTCGGGCTTCGGCGCGGCGGCGACGGTGTTCGCGGCCGTGGTCTCGCAGGCTTGCGCGAGCTGTTTGCAGAATGTCGGCTCGACGCCGTGAAGCGTCTTCGCCAGGCGATAGGCGACATCGTCGGGCAGATCTTCGCGCGTCAGCACAAAACTCCAGGACCCCAGCGAGGCGATCGGCTCGGACTGGTTCGGATAGCTGCCGGCCGGCACGGTGAGCGGCTTGAGGAACGCATGCTTGGCGCGGATGCGCGCGATCTCCTCGCTGTCAGGCGCGATGAAGCGCGCGCCTGACGCGCTCGAGGCCACCGCGGCAAAACCGGGCCAGCCGATGCCGGCGCCCCAGAGTGCTGCGACACGGCCGTCCTCGACCATCGCGGGGCCGTCGCCGGCGCGGTCGAGATAGATCGCCTTGAAGTCCGCGTCCTGCTTCAACCCGAGACCATCCAGCACGTAGCGCGCCAGGATCGGCAGGCCGGAGCCTTTGGCGCCGAATGCGACGGGCTGACCGACGAGATCGCGAATGGTCTTGTATGGACTGTCCGCGCGCACCACGAACATGCCGGGGTTGGAATAGATCGCGGTGAGAATCTTCAGCGTGACCTTCGCGCGGCCGATGCCGGCGAAGGCTTCATAGGCCGGCTCGCCCGCGACCAGAGCGAGATCGAGCTCGCCTTTTTCCAGCAGCGGAATGTTCTCGTTGCTGCCCTTGGTGTTGCGCGGGGTGATGATGATTTGCGGATCGGCCGCGTTCATCGCTTGCGCAAAGGCGTTGCCATAGAGCGGAAAGCCGCCGCCGGGCGTCGCGGTGCCCAAGCTGATCGCCAGGCCGGGTGTCGTGGTCGGAATGGCGTTGCCTCCGGTTTGAGCGGCCGCGGGGCTTGAAAGCAGCGCCGCGCCGAGAACAAGGGTGATCGCGAATCTCATGGTCGGTCCCGGCGGGGGCGCGTCAACATCGACTTGCGGCGATGTAGGCAGCGCCCCGATTTTGTGAAAGCATGCAGCCCAACGACAATAGAACAATGGGAGGCGTCATGTTGCGAATTTTGCGTAACAGTGTTTTCGGGCTGGTTTTCCTTTCAACGCTGTTGGGCGCCGCACCTCCCGCCTCCGCTGCTTATCCCGACCGTCCCGTGCACTGGATCATCGGCTTCTCCGCCGGCGGCCCGGTCGACATCGTGGCGCGGATCATGGCGCAGTGGCTGACCGACCGCTTCGGCCAGCAGTTCATCGTCGAGAACCGCACCGGCTCGGGCGGCAACATCGCGGCCGCTGCCGCGATCGCCTCGCCGCCGGACGGCTACACGCTGCTGTTCGTCGCGCCCAACAACGCGATCTCGACCTCACTCTACAAGAAGCTGCCGTTCGACTTCCTGCGCGACACCGTGCCGGTCGCCAGCATCATGCAGCTCACCAACATGCTGGTCGTCTCCAACGCGTTTCCGGCCAAGACGGTTCAGGAGTTCATCGACTACTGCAAGGCCAATCCCGGCAAGATCTCCTTTGCCTCGTCCGGCAACGGCACCTCGGTGCACATGTCGGCGGAGCTGTTCAAGGTGATGACCAAGTGCGACATGGTGCACGTGCCCTATCGGGGATCTGCGATCGCGTTCCCCGACATCATCTCCAACAAGGTGCAGCTGATCTTCGACAACCTCCCCTCCGCGATGGAGCAGGCCAAGGGCGGCAATGTCCGTGCGCTCGGCGTGACCTCGCCGCAGCGCTGGCCGAGCGTGCCTGACGTTCCCGCGATCGCCGAGACATTGCCCGGCTTCGAATCGGTCGGCTTCTACGGCATCTCCGCGCCGAAGGGCACGCCGGCCGACGTGATCGAGATCCTCAACAAGGCCGTCAACGAGGCGCTGAAGGACCCGAAGCTGGTCGCGCGCCTCACCGAGACCGGCGGCATCCCCAAGCCGATGACGCCGGCCGAGTTCGGCAAGCTCGTCACCGACGAGACCGAGAAGTGGCGCAAGGTGGTGGAGTTCGCCGGCGTGTCGGTGGACTAGGCCTGCGGAACTGCCGCGCGCCTGCAGCGCGCCAACGCGACATCGGAGGGGATCGGAAGACCCCTCCAAACGAAATGTGCGAAAACAACCCCATGCACAGTAGAAACATCGAGCGATCACAAGGGGTTACAAAATCGAAAAACCGAGCACCCTGGCGTGATTGCCAGAAGGTGGGGCGAAGGCTCGGCGAGATGGGCTTGCGCCGTCGGGCAAAACAGGACTATAAGGGCACTATCGCAAATTTCGGTTATTCAAAAATCTTAGACCTTGCCGCGTCGGCGGTTGCATCCGCCCGAGCCAGCATTGCACCCCCGCCTCCGTCCCTGTAAACGAACCGCGCACCGTTGCCGGCCGCGCAGTCCCGCGGGCCGTCTCGCGGCGGGGCCTGTAGCTCAATGGTTAGAGCCGGCCGCTCATAACGGTCTGGTTGCAGGTTCGAGTCCTGCCGGGCCCACCAGCCTTCGCTCGCTTCGCGAGCTTCGGCTCGGCAAGCCGGAGCCACAAGCGAGAGGCGAAGCGGGCGAAGGCTGCCGCGCCGAGCCCAACGGGCGAAGGCGGGCGGAACGACACACCGGCTACGGCTGAGCAAGTCACACCGGGGCGACACGCGACCCAGTGTGGCAACGGCCGCACGCGCCTTCGGAATTGAGTGCACTGTCACCTTAACTCGGCCATAACTCGGCAGAAAGGCTCGGATGATGTGCACCGTCACGGAAATAAAATTGGTGGCCGAGGGCGAATGAGGCTGTTCCAGTTCGCGGCTTCATTTGCCCCAAACAGCCCTATCCTTTTCAACGCCAACGCGGTTGCCGATCATGCCCCCGATGATGCCAAGTACAACAGCTGCTGATATGCCAAAAGCGCCGCCAAGGATCGCTACGCCTATTCCTCCGATGGATGCTCCGACTAGAACGCCCGCGACGACCCCATAGATGGACCAGCGCAACTCCTTCGGCCGCGATTTCCGAATGCCACGAAGAGTGGCCGCGGCGCGCATCATTGTATTCGTCACGGCTTCTCCTCGCTGGCGTCTCAGTCTGACGGCCAAACATTTCTTCTAGATTCGACGCGCGATCCTAGCTCCGAGCGCTATATTGCTCTTTCAGCTTTGCAAAGGATTGTTCATGCCTATACCTGTAACCGCCGATGGAAGCCGCTTTGACCCACTCACTTGCCGCCGTGCTGGCGGCTATTGGGTCGGACCGAAGGGCCATGAGGTTAAGTTCGTGCGCTATCCAGACGCCCTCGCCGCCTTGAACCTCATGGCTAGGCCCCGTTGGCGGCGGCCGAACACAAACGGTAATTGGGGCCTTGTTACTGGCGTAGGGTGGGAATGAACCACACGACGAGTCGTTATACAACTTCCCGTACCTAACTCCCCTGCGTTCCGCCTTGACGAACTGGACCGACACCGAATGCGGGATTACGGGTCCAGCACTGTCACCGTAATCCCCCAAGAGGGAGAGGATCGTGGCTCTACCGCCTAACAGTGAAACGGAACGAGGCGTGTATCTGCGCAACGTGTTTTATAACACGCACCCCACGGAAGTTTTCAGCACATGGCCAAAACTAATCGTCGAGGACTACGCTGTCGTCGGGAGACTGATCAATTTATACAGCTTCATCGAAATCAATCTACGGCGGTTAGTCGAATCTTGGACTGATGCAGATTTGCTTCCTAAAGGACGGATCAAGGATCTTCCTTTGGGCAGGGTAGAAGAACTCGCGCAGACCGTGTTGCTCTGGCCTGAGGCAAACTTGTTCGCATTGAAGAAGATGGCCGAACTTCGGTCTCTGCGGAATCTGGTCGCTCATTTCGGGATGATGCGATTCCCTGACGATGACGCGTTTCTTTTCATCGCGAAAAGTGAAGCCGACTACAAGAAGCAAACGGGTGAGCAGTCTGTGGAAGACGTTATGCTCATTGCCGTGCTCGATGGTCCTGCTTTGCCTAGGCTGGTGCAGGAGCTGGAGGGAATGGCACAATGGCTGGCTACTGTGACCGCTCAGATTTTGAAACAGAAGGCAGACGCCGAAGCCGATGTCTCCAAGTCCTAGTCGGGCACGAGTATGTTAACGCAAGGGAGCATCCGCAGGCCCAATGAAGAAGGCCATCGGAACGTTCGATATATGCCTCTCCGAACTGGACATCAAAAGAAGGCGATTGACGGTGTTGTCCTGCATGCCGCCCGGAGGGAGGATGCACGAGATACGCCCCTCCTTCACGGGCACGCCCGCCCTTTTTAATTCAAGCTGCGCCGCAGCATGCGCTTTGGCGAACCGGCTGACCAACTGCGCCTCGCGATTGGGTTTCGCCCCGCGCTCTTCAAGATTGGAAAGGTATTTGAACAGATCTCGGAGCAAACCCGGGTAGCCCGCGCCGGTCTTGCCGGAGGCTGCGGCCACAACGTCCGTCGCGCTCTGCGGGAAGGCGAATTGCGAGCGCTCAATGTCAGTCGCGAGCTGGGCAAGACCGGGGGTCGCGGCCTTATAACGGCGCCGGATCGCGCGCTGGACTTCTCTCCAGCGGAACGGACTATCCGTGACGATGCAGGCTCCCGTCGCTTGGGCCAAATACATCGTCATCTCGAAATTGGGCGCGAGCTTGAACATACTCATCTGCCCGCCGTCTTTTCCGCCTTCCAATGAGCCTTCCTGGAGGCCGGACAGTGGATCATCCTCGCGCATCCGTACGCTTGCTCGCATGACCGCCTCGACATCATCCTCACCGAGATCCGGCTTGAGTTCACGGAGCTGCCTGAGCATAGCGTCAGGCGGCATCAGCATAATGCTGCGCCGGTTGTCCTCTTCTATAGTCTTTAGCAGGCGGGGATCCTCTTTCGGGTCGAACCGCGGAGCTCGAGCCCGTGCCATGCTCATCATCTGCTGGCGAAGATTGAAGTCGAAGTCACAAGGATCCGGTATGAGGTTGATTAAGCCAAGATCGACGAGTGGCATGACGTTCAAGAAGAACAAAATCGTCTTCAGGAACTCCTGCCGATAAGACTTCGGGTTGCCGGTCGGGCTCATCTCCTTTTTCATTATTCCAGGGTGGACGAACGGGTGCGCCAAGATCAGCTCGCCGAAGTATAGAGGAGCCGCCAAGGCGAAGTCCGTGATTAATGACGGGTGGATGGACCCGGTGTAGACGGCGCGAGGCTCGCCGTCGGGCTTGGGCAGCAACGCAAGCAGATCGGTCTCGAGCGGCCACAGCCCTTCGTAGAGACTGTAAATCTTGCTGATCTTGTCGTCAGTCAGCTCCCGGCGAATTTGCACCCAGTCCTTCCCGGACCGGAGCTCCAGCACGTTCACGATCGCGTTTTGGAGCATCAGGTTGCGCTCCCGGATGCTCTTCTCGTTCCAGGCCGGGCGCAGCGCCTCCGGCTTGGACTGGCAGCACTCTTTGAACAACATCCCGCGCCCGCATCCGCAATAGTCGCCTGGCCGCAGCGGCTTGTCTGGAGGCTTCTTGATCAGGAATTCTCGCTGCTTCTCGGTCCGGCCGAACTCGTCCTGGTAGTGGACGTCGCCGCTCTCGAACTTGACGAACATCTGGCCGCCGAAGTGGTGCAGGCCGAGTTCCGACGGCATCAGCGTCTTCCGAAGCTCGCTCCACGAGCGAGTCACGGTCCTTTCCGGGTATAACCATTCCTTGCGCCCGCCGCCGATATAGCGGCGCGCGCGCTTTTTGACGATGAAATTGATTTCCGCAACTTCCTGCGCGGTAAGCCTCCGCTCGCGGATCAACGAGTCAATCCTGGTTATGGACTGCCGGTAGTTGCGCGCAAACGTCCTCTTCTGGAGGGGGGCGGTGCTCGGGTCCTGCGCGTACTCCAGATTCGTGAGGATCAAACAGTGGTCGCGATCCATCGGGTAAAGCGTCTGCGAACCCCGCAGCGCTATTCCCGGATCAAGTGGGTACGCGCAGGCGCAATCCGTGGGAGGGACTGCGTGGTTGTAGATCGTCACGGGATGGTCGCTCGTAATGAATTTCACTTCGGAGTCTTGGGCAGAGACAATCTCGCGCACACCTCCGACCCAGATCGCGCAGTGCAGCATGCGGATGCCCTGCATCTCGAACATCAGTTCGTTCTGCGTGAGAGCGGGATATTGGGCCTTGAGCCAGTCCAAGCCCTTCGGCGTACGGATTTTCTGGATATCGAGAAACTCGAAGAAGTCATGGAAATGGTCGTGCCATGCGCCCATGTCCGTGCCTAAGAACGCGCGAACGGCTTGCGATCCTCTGGCGTCGACATCGCCGAACAAGTGGCGCTCAATTTCGTCATTGACGGACGTTCCGAAGAAGGTTGAATACAAGTCCTTCTGGCGAAATGCTAATGAGGTCGGCGTACTGTCCCACGCGCCCCTTTGAGTAATCACGCGGCCGTCCGCTAGGACCTTCCGATCGGGTGCCGTGTCGACGTAGGCAAGCGACGAGCAGCCAGGCTCAAAGAACCCCTCTTGATACCATTGCGGGACGTAGTGGTTGTTTCTTGTGATCGACACCGCAGCGATTCGCTCGACATTGCGACACCCAACGGCCTTACCTGACTTCCGTCACGATTGTCGACTGTCGCATCTTTTCAACCGAGCGGTTATCTGCACGAAACGAAAGCAAACAGGAATGAAAATGAACGAAAGCAACCAAGCGATGGTAATTCGCATTCTTGCACAAACTTCAAACTGCTAAGCAATTGATTATGGGATGCTTTTTTAACCTGCGCGTCGACCGCTCGTAACGGTCTGGTTGAAGGTCCTGCCGGGCCTACCAGTCTTCGCTCGCTCGCGAGCTTCGGCTTTGCAAGCCGGAAACCATAAATGAAAACGAAGCGGGAGAAGGCTGCCGCGCCGAAGCCTACCGGGCGAAGGCGGGCTGTAAAATCAAATGCTCGAGCCTTCACCAATTTTCCGGTGGACCGGCTGATTTTGTTGGTGCCAGACATGGTCAGGATCACGACACTCCCCGTTGCGACACGCGATGTCCGCGAGCGCATCCAGCGGCGGATGTGTGGCGCTGCTTCGGCCTCTCTCATTCCGGATTGAGACTATGCGAAAGCTTCTGGCGATTTTGGTGATCTCGTGCTGGGCCAGTTTGGCTTACGCACAAAAGGCCGACCTCATTGTCACGAACGCAAAGCTCGTGACGCTGGATCCCGCATCGACGATCGCGCAGGCTCTCGCGGTCCGCGACGGCAGGATCGTCGCAATCGGCGGCAACGATGCCATGGAAGGCCTGACCGGGCCCGCGACGCGCCGTGTCGACGCGGGTGGACGCACCATCATTCCGGGATTGATCGATTCCCATATTCACGCCGTGCGCGCCGGCCTCACCTACGCAACCGAGGTCAACTGGATCGGCGCAAAGACTATCCCTGAGGCCATGGAACGCTTGCGCCAGGCGGCAAAAGCGCGGCCGGAATCCTGGATCATCGTGGCCGGCGGCTGGAGCGAATTGCAATTTGCGGAGAAGCGGCGGCCGACGCTCGCCGAGGTGATGGCGGCCGTTCCCGACAATCCGGCTTACATCCAGCTGTTCTATTCGGCGGTGCTGATGACGCCAAAAGCGCAGCAAGCCCTGGGGATGTCCGCGGATCAGTTGCCGGCCGGTATCACGTCTGAGCGCGCCGCATCGGGCGACACCACGGGCTGGCTCAACGGCTCCATTGTCAGTATCTCCGCGCTGTTCGATCGGCTGCCGAGGCCGAATTTCGAAGAGAATGTCGCCGGGACCCGGCAGTTCTTCACGGAGCTCAATCGTCTCGGCGTGACCGGGATCGTGGATCCCGGCGGCTTCAGCATTTATCCCAGCCATTACGCCGCCTTGCAAAAGCTCTGGCGTGAAAAAGCACTTTCGGTTCGGGTTGCCTTCAGCCTGTTCGCCCAGAATGTCGGCGCGGAATTCGAGGAGTACAAGGCTCTCACGCCGTTCCTGCCGATGGGATTCGGCGACGACATGCTGCGGTTCAACGGACTAGGCGAGCGGATCACCGGCGCCATGTACAACAACAATGCGCCCGACGGGGCCGCCAAGGACAAGTTCCGCGAGATCATTCGCTGGGCGGCCAAACAAGGGCTGACCGTCACCATCCACTGGCAGGAAGACAAATCCGTCCATCACCTCCTGGACCTCTATGACGAGGTCAACAAGGAGACGCCGCTCGCGCCGTTGCGCTGGTCCATCGCCCATCTCGACAACACCTCGCCCGAGACGCTGGCGCGCATGCAAGCCCTTGGGGTCGGCTGGACCATGCAGGACGCGATGTATCTCGGAGGCGACCGTATCGTGGCGCAGGTCGGCGAAGCCGCGCGCAGCATGCCACCCCTCGTCACGGCGTTACGCATGGGGGTCCATGTCGGGGCCGGCACGGATGCGCATCGGGTCGCATCCTACAATCCGTTCGTGGCGCTGCAATGGATGCTCGACGGCAAGACCGTCGGCGGACTGTCGACGCGCGGCCCGGACGAAACACCCAGCCGCGAAGATGCCTTGCGCCTCTACACGGTGGGAAGCGCGTGGTTCTGCTTCGACGAGACGCGGCGCGGAACGTTAGAGACCAGCAAGCTCGCCGATTTCGCGATTCTCGATCGGGATTTCATGTCCGTCCCCGTCGAGCAAATTGGCGCCACGGCGTCTCTGCTGACGGTCGTGGGCGGCAAGGTCGTCTACGCAGCGGATGCTTTCTCGAGCGCGAAATAGGAGCTGGAGACCTGGTGTGCGGCGCAGCCTGAACCGGGTGAGAGCAACTAAATCGCCGATCCGGCATTATCCCCGCGAGCCGTTTCGCGGAGGTCTCACGATGGAAGACCAGAATCGGATGACCCTGGTTTTGAGTGCGATCGCCCTCGCCGTTGCCATCGTGGTTGCATCTGCGATCACGATGGAGCGCGTCAACATGCCTGCGGTCAGCAACGACGCAGCTCCCGGAACAGTCGGACTCGCCAGGCCGCACCCACCGCTGGACCGCGCCGCCGGTGAGCCGATCCAGACGGTCGGCGGCCCGTCCGGCGCGAATATTCGCGGACGTCCCTGATCGAACGCCGGATTACGGGGGCAGCACTCTTGATGATTTCTGCCGCTTTCGCGGGGTCAATATCCTATACAAGGCGCCCGTCCCCCCTTCCGCGGCAGGAGCCATCCATGACCAGTGAAAAAGGCCCGAACATCAAGAAGAAGCAGAAATGCAAGAACTGCGAGGGCAAAGGCCTGCTCAAGAAGGGCGACAAGGTGGTGAAGTGCCAGCGCTGCAAGGGCACGGGCGTGCGGTGATATTGGGCTGGCGGCCTCTCCGATGCCGAGGTGGAGGCGGTCAGATTGCGCAAACCTTCAGTCCAGCGCGAACACCAACCTGATGTTCGCCCCGATCAGCCGCCTCGCTCCAACCTCGATTGGCACTTCCTGTGGCAAGGCGCGTTGCGGTCTTTTCAGGGAGGTGCAGATGACCAAGACCGACGCGCAAGGCGTAAGGACCAGGACATCAGGTTTGTAGGAACGACTTTGTAGGAACGACCTGGACCCGTTGCGTATTGGGCCGCGCCGGGTCCTTGCGATTCCGGCAATGGCGGCCTCGGCTCGAAGCCCCGCCCCCGGGCCACAGGCCGGGGCCGCCTGACGGGGATCGGCCCGTCATCTCAGCCCGTCATTTCAGGGCCGTCTTGGAGGACTGCGCGAGAGACCATGGAGGCGCCCACACCAGGGATGCAAAACCCGCTTCGACAGGCGCGGCTCTACGGCTACCTGATCGAACGCGAGGGCGCGCTGTTTCATCCCGGCGGCAGCCACCCGCTGTGCAGCGCAGGCATGACGCGACGCATGATCGAGGCGGGCTGGCTGATGAAAGCCGACGATCGCTACGAGCTGACGCCGCAAGCGCAGGAACGGATCGCCCCGGGCGCGATGAGTTCGGGATGACTTCATCGTCGCTGGTGCCGGATTTGCGCTGCCCCGCAGGAACAGGTGCGTCCCCAAATCTTTGCCTCGGCACGGCATGTGACGACGTCAAGCATAGGAGCGGACATGAAAAAGCTGGTTCTCGCAGGGCTCGTTGCGGCTCTCGCATTTCCCCCTTCCGCATTCGCGCAAGGCGGCACGGGTGCGTCCAGGACCGGGTCGAGCATCGACTCCTCCAGCACCGGCGGCACGACGGGAGCGGGAGCCTCCAGCCTCAACACGTCATCGGACAACAATGGCGGCGGCGCGAACGCACCGGCCAAATCGTCGACGACGCGGCCAGGCGATAACGACACAAGGCAAACGAAAGGAGGCCAGCAGGCCATGCCAGGTTCCGGCTCCACCGGAGCGAACCGCAAATAGGCGCGCCACGAACGATTGACCGATTGCGCTCACGCAGGAAGGCCCGGATGATGGTCCGGGCCTTGTCTTGTCACCACCAGGGATCCCAGTAGGGCGGAGGAGCGTAGGCGTAAGGCACATAGTAGGCCCGCCGCACGACGCGCGGTCCATAGTAGCCGTAGGGCGGGCCATAGTAGCGCGGGCCATAATAGGCATCGGCCGCGAGCCCCGCCGCAAGCGCACCGGCAACAAGACCGAAGCCGATACCCGGGCCTCCCCAATGGCCGTGCCAGCCGCCGCGCCAAGCATGGGCTTCCGCCGGCGAAGCCGCCGCCACGAACAGGGCCGAGATCATCGTCAGGACTAAAGCAAGTTTCTTCATGTGCGACTCCCAGAACTTGGAAACCGACCGCAAAACGCCAGACCGGAATTGAAGTTTCCGGGCGTTCCGGAAAATTTTGCAGCGAGCCGACGGACGCGAATGCGGCCGCCGGCAGGACGCGGGCGAGAGAGACGGCTCCCGCCCGCGGCCATGCTTACTTGCTGTTGATCGCGATGCGCTTCACCTTCTGTTGTGCCGCCGGTGACTTCGGCAGGGTGACGGTGAGGACGCCGTTGTTGAAGGAAGCCGCGACCTTGTCCTGGTCGACGTCATCGACCGGAATGCGCCGCTCGAAACGGCCATAGTAACGCTCGCTGAAGAGACGCTCCTTGTCTTCCGTTTCGCTCTTCTTCTCGCCGCTGATCGTCAGCACCCCGTTTGCAAGCTCGACGTTGACGTCCTTCTGTTCGAGACCGGGAAGCTCGGCGACAACCTTGACCTCCTTGTCGCTCTCGTCGAGTTCGACGTTCGGCCAGCCCATTGCGGTCGAGGAACCGAACGGGCCGAGATCAAAGCTGCGGAAAGCGTCGTCGAACAGCCGGTTCATCTCGCGGTGAAGCGCAAGCAGCGGATTGCCGGCTTCGCCGCGCTGAGCGGCCATGTTGCGTGAGCCGTTGTTCCACGGAATGAGATCACGTAGTGCCATTGTCGTTTCTCCTTATCTCCTGTCTTGGTTGTCGATTGGCGCAGCTCAGCGCGCGGCGAGGGCCACGCACGCGCTGCAAAACCCGGACGATCAACTCGTCAGGCATCTGCTTGTGCTCGATGTTTCGGTCGGGGCTGCCAAAAGAATTAGGAGACGGCGATTTGGTTTCAAGAGCCGGCTGCCAAGCGCCCCCCGATGGCAGCCCGAACCTTTTCGAACGCGCGCATTTCGATCTGCCGCACCCGCTCGCGTGAAACGCCATACCGTGCCGCGAGCTGCTCAAGTCTCAGCGGCGGCTCGGAGAGCCAGCGCGCCTCGAGAATGTCGCGCTCGCGCGGCTTGAGGACGGCCAGCGCGCCGGCGAGGGCGTCACGCCTCCGTCTGGTTTCTTCCCGCTCGGCGTATTCGGCTTCAGGACTGGATGCGGGGTCGACCAGCCAGTCCTGGACTTCGCCGCCGTCGGCGTCGCGCACCAAAGCGTTGAGCGACAGGTCGCCGCCGAGGCGCCGGTTCATCTCGATCACGTCGTTCTCCTGCACGCCGAGCCGCCGCGCGATCTGGCTGGCGTGCTCGGGGCGGAGATCACCATCCTCCAGGGCGGAGATTTCCGCCTTGGTCCTGCGAAGCTTGAAGAACAGCTTCTTCTGCGCGCCGCTGTTGGCAATCTTGACCAGCGACCAGGACCGCAGGATGTATTCCTGGATCGACGCCTTGATCCACCACATCGCGTAGGTCGCAAGCCGAAAGCCGCGCTCCGGCTCGAAGCGCTTGACGGCGTGCATCAGGCCGACGTTTCCTTCGGAAATGATGTCCGCAACCGGCAGGCCGTAGCCGCGATATCCCATCGCAATCCTGGCAACGAGCCGCAGATGGCTAGTGACGAGATGATAGGCTGCCTCGCGGTCGCCGTGCTCGCGCCATCGCTTGGCATAGGCGATTTCCTGGTCGGGCCGCAGCATCGGAAACTTGCGAATTTCCGCCAGGTAATGTGTCAATCCGCCCTCAGGCGACAGCATCGGAACAGTTGCAGTGCTTCCCATTGCCCACCTCTTCGAGTTTGTCTGCTTACGCTCCAAAATCGACATGACAAAAAATGGTTTCGGCCGACGATGTTACGACCGGTGGGGCCGGCGCGTGAGTTTGCGGCGGCTCCGGTCGCGTCACGAGATAGAGCTCGCCCGCCACCAATAGGAGGGCAGCGACGGCCAGGGCCAACATGCCGAGCACCAGATCGCTGTCATCATCCATGCGCGTTCGAAACGTGTGTCGATGTCGAAGATCGGCAGCCATTGCCATTGGCTATCCGCGACATCGAACGTCGACACCGGAATTTTGTTCCGGACTTTCGGCGTCCCGCCCAGACGCGGTCTCACCCTCCCAGCGAATTCCTCGTCGCGCGAAGAATATCGTCCGACAGCTTGGGATCGTCCACGGCGCGGGCGAGCACGAGGGCGCCGACCATGGATGCGGCCGCTGCGAGCGCCTTGTCCTCGCGCTGGCGCGGCTTCAGCGTGGAGGCCATCCGGCTGCTCAGCAGGGCGATCGTGCCGCGCACGCCGGCGGTGAAGCGCTGCCTCAGGCCGCCGCCTTGACGTGACACCTCACAGGCGAGCGCAGCGAAGGGGCAGCCGGCGGCGGGATCGTCGCGATGCCCCGCCGAGAGATATTGCGAAACATACTCCTCGAGCGCGAAGGCCTCGGGCAATTCCTGGCCTTTGGCCTTGATCGCATGGGCCACGGCTTCCTCGACCAGCCGCTCCTTGGAGCCGAACTGGCTGTACAGGCTGCCGTGCGTCATCCCGGCCGCCTCGGCGAGCGCGTCGACACCGACGCCGGCGATGCCGCGCTCCCGCAGCAGGCGCGAGGCGGTCTCGAGAATATGCTCGCGATTTTTGGCGGCCTGTTCCTTTGAGACGCGCATGGGACCGATCCTCGGATACGGGGCTTGACTTTTATAATTACGATCGTCATGTATATCAATAGTTACGATCGTAATCAAACGATTTCAGGCCCGGTAGTGGCGTCGGAGAGGCATTATGAACAGGATTACACCGAAGATCGCGCTGGTGACCGGCGCCTCCTCAGGCATCGGCCAGGCCACGGCGGAGCGGCTCGCGAACGCCGGCTATAAGGTGTTCGGCACCAGCAGGCGGGGCGCACAGTCTGGCAAGCAGGCCTTCGAGATGCTGGCCCTCGACGTCACCAGCGATGCGTCGGTGGAAGCCGCCGTCGGCGAGTTGATCCGGCGCGAGGGCCGCATCGACCTGCTCGTCAACAACGCCGGCTTCGGCGTTGCGCCTGCCGGCGCGGAAGAGAGCTCGATGGAGCAGGCGCGCGCGATTTTCGAGACGAACTTCTTCGGCATGATCCGGATGACGCGCGCCGTCGTGCCGCACATGCGCCGCCAAGGCAGCGGCCGCATCATCAATATCGGCTCGGTGCTCGGCTTTCTGCCGATGCCTTATGGCGCGCTCTACGCCGCGACCAAGCACGCGGTGGCAGGCTATTCGGAATCGCTCGACCATGAACTGCGCACGCGGGGCATCCGGGTCTCCGTGGTCGAGCCCGCCTACACCAAGACGCCGTTCGACGCGAACTTCATGGAGCCCGACGCCACGCTCGAGGAATATCGCGAGGCGCGCGCCGGCGTGACCAAGCGGGTGAACGAGGTGATGGCGACGGCCGAACAGCCCGGCGTCGTGGCCGAGACCGTGCTGAAGGCGGCAAGCGCGGCGCGCCCGCAACTCAAATACGCGGCCGGCAGCCTTGCGAAGCGCCTGCGGTTTCTGCGGCGGTTTGCGCCTGCAGCCCTGGTGGATGCCGGGCTTCGAAAAGATTTGCGGCTCGATGCGACTGCGGCGCCGCAGCCCGCCCGCACCGCGCGGGCTTTCTGAGGGCCGCAAGCTTGCCGTTGCGAAGAACCTCCGGACCGAGAGAAAAAATGAAAGCCCTCATCTTCAAGCGCTGCGGCAAGCCGGACCAGATCGCGTTCGTCGAGATCCCGCGGCCTACGCCCAAACCGAACGAAATCCTGGTCCAGGTTCACGCTGCGGGCTTGAACCCGATCGACAACATGATTCCGAAAGGGACGTTCAAGCCGATCCTCAAGTTTCAGCTCCCGGCCACGCTGGGCAGCGATCTTGCGGGCATCGTCGTCGAGGTCGGAAGCCGCGTGACCCGCTTCAAGCCCGGCGACGCCGTCTTCGCCAGCATCTTCGATCTCGGCACCGGCGCTCTCGCCGAATTCGCGATCGTGCCGGAGGATGCCGCCGCGCTCAAACCTGCGAATCTGGACTTCGTGCAGGCGGCCTCGATACCGATGGTCGGCCTGACATCGTGGCAGGCGCTTAGGGAGCGCATACGTCTCAAGCCCGGCCAGAAGGTGTTCATTCCCGCGGGCGCCGGCGGGATCGGCACGTTTGCGATCCAGCTCGCGAAATATCTCGGAGCGAAAGTGGGGACGACGACCAGCACTGGAAATATCGATCTGGTGCGCAGCCTCGGGGCTGACGAGGTGGTCGACTACAAGACGCAGCAATTCGAAGCGGTGCTGCGGGACTACGACGCGGTGCTGGGTACACTCAGGGGCGACGCAGTCGAGACATCGCTTCGGATCCTGAAGCGGGGGAGCAGGATTGCTTCGCTGGTCGGGCCGCCGGACGCCGCGTTCGCGCGCGCCCGCGGGATGAACTTCGTCATGGTGCTGCTGTTCGGATGGCTGAGCCGCAAGATCATTCGCCAAGCCGGCAAAATCGGCGCGGACTATTCGTTCGTGTTCGTGCACCCGGACGGCAGCCAGCTCGCCGAGATCGGCGAGCTGCTCAAGTCCGAGCGTATCCGGCCGGTGATCGACAAGGTCTTTCCGTTCGCACAGGCGAAAGAGGCGCTGGCATATCTGGAAAAGGGACGGTCCAAGGGCAAGGTCGTCGTCCAGATGAGATGATCGCGTCTATGCGGCCCCCCCCCAATCGCCTCAGCTCTCCACCCGCCACAGCCGCCATCGCTCGGGCACGCCCTTGAGCTGATGCACGCCGTGGTCCCTGAAACGGATCCCGGACTGCGGCGCCAGTAGCTCCTTGACCGCGCTGGAGACCAAGACTTCACCGGCGCGCGCCTTTGCGGCGACGCGGGTGCCGATATGGAAGGCGAGGCCGACCGCCTCGGTGCCGCTCACGGTGTATTCGCCGGCATGCAGGCCGACCCTGACCTCGAGGCCGAGCGTACGCACGGCCTTCTGGATCGCGGCCGCGCAATTGATTCCGGCAGCCGGCGTCTTGAACGTCGCCAGCACCCCGTCGCCCGTCGTCGTGACTTCCTTGCCGCGCGAGCTCTTCAGCTCCTTGCGGACCGCCGCGTAATAATGGCCCATGATTTTGGTCCAGCGGACATCGCCGAGCTTTGCGGCTTTTGCGGTGGAGCCGACGATATCGACGATCAGGATCGTGGCGAGGGCCCGCTTGAGCTCGATGTTGCCCGCGGCCGGTCGGCGCCGGAGCAAGATCGCGCCGGCCAGCGGTTCATAACGATGGTTGCGGCGTCGCGCGATCGCGGCCTTGGCGTAATCCTGGGCCCGCTGCGCGCTGCCGCAGCGAATTGTCTTCTGCTGCGGCAGACGCGTCCAGTAGACCTTTCGTCCGTCACCGGCGCCCTGGACTTCCACGGCGCCCCATTTCAGGAGGATCGCGGTGCCAACGCGCCGGACACACCACGCCTTCGACGTGTAGCCCGATACATTCGACTGATGGATTCCGATGCGGAGGAATTTTGGCATGAACGTGCGGCCGATCGATGACACGCTTGGACGAAACGCTTGGGCGGCGTCGCACCGAGCGTAGTCACACAATCGCGGGTTGGCAACAGGACTCGAAGCTCGCCCGCTGCTGGGCCGGGGGCCGCCGTCATCTTCAAAACGCAAAAAGCTCGATCGGATCGCTGAAGCCGCGCACCTCATATTTGCCGACATGCTCCAGCTCGAACTCTCGCTCGACCAGCTCGGCGAAATCGCGTGACAGCAGCACTTTCTTTCCCAATTGCTTGGTCAAAGCTTCGAGTCGCGAGGCCATGTTGACGGCGGGACCGATCACGGTGAAGTCGAGCCGGGTGGACGATCCGATATTGCCGTACATGACGTCGCCGACATGGACGCCGATGCCGTAGTTCAGCGGCGCTCGGCCGGTGCCGTCGTTGCGCGCGTTCAACGCGATCATCGCCTGACGGGCTTCGGTCACGGCATGCAGCAGGTTTGCGCAGGCCTTGGGCTCGCTCAGCGGAAAGATGGCGAGCAGGCCGTCACCGATGAATTTCAGGATCTCGCCGCCATGCCGCGCGATCGGCTCCGACATCGCGTCGAAATAATCGTTGAGCAGATCGATGACGTCGTCGCGCGGCCAGTTGTCGGAAATCTTGGTGAAGTCGCGCAGATCGCAGATCATGATCGCGGCGCGCACCGTCGTGCCGGTGCCGCGCCGCGTGGCGCCGGCCAGGATGAGCTCGCCGGCGTGGGAGCCGACATAAGTCTCGAGCAGCGTTCGCGCCAGGCGATTTTTGACGCGGATTTCGCTGACCAGCGCCAGCACAGGCAACAGGTTCTTGAGGGCGGCGACGTGGGTGTCGTCGAAGCCGCCGGGCCGGTTGGTCGCAAAGGTGACGAGATGGCGCTTGCCGAGCGTATGATAGAGCGGCCAGGCCACATAGTCGGTGAGGCCCTGCGCGCGCATCTCGCGGTAGAGCGCGTGCTTGCGGCCGAGCGCGGGGTCCTGCTCGAGATTTTCGCGCAACTCGGTCGCGCCGTCGAACATTTCGTTGGCGGGACTGCCGATGAACTCGGACCGCTCGCGGACGTCATGGTCGACCCGTGCAATCTCCGCCTCGCGCATGCCGTCGGACCACATGAAGCGGGCGCCCAGCCATTGCGGGTGCTGGATCAGCACGTGAAGGGTTGAGCGCGCCAGCGGAATGCCGGCCTGCTGAAGCCGGATGCACATCTCGGCAAAGATATTGTCGATGAAGCGCTGGTCGCGCGTGCCGTTGATCAACCAGTCGACGACGCCGTCGGACAGCGTGGCGGGTTTCTTCTCTGGCGTGGTCATATCTGCCCGTTCATATCGTGGCCACCCACGTCGTGCTTTGGGCGGCGGTCTGCATCAGGGCAGATATCGTGCTCCGGCGCGACGGCGTCAACCTAGCCAGTTGCATGGATTGTGCGCAGCGCTCCGGCGGGCGGGAACGCCGTTCAGCCGACGATGTGGATAGAACCCAGCACGGCCAGCCCGGAGACGAGCGCAAGCGTCGACGCCCCCGTCAGTTCGACCTTCAAGGTGTTTTCGTGCGAAATCGCAAAATCCGTGCCGTCGAGACGGATGTCGCAGTCGCCATGCGCCGCGTAGATGAGATGCGTGCCGGCGGGCAATCGCCGGTCACCGGGCGCCCTGAGCGCTTCGAGCTCAAGCGCGACCGCACCGCGCCGGCCCATCAAATTCACGACTTCGACTGGCCCTTCCTGGAGCTCGGTGACGATCTCGAGCTCGCCGGTGAAACGCACCGTGGTGAACGGCTCGCGCTCGTCGAATTCCTGCGTGGGCGACTTCAGCACCAACCCGCGGCCGCCGACCACCATCTGCAAACGGTCGATGCCGGGCATATGGGAGAATGGCCCGGCCGCCACGATCGGCGTGGAAGCAAAGCGCCACAGCAGGCTGTCCCAATCCCTCACGCTGGAATCGGCGCGATGGGCATCCGCGATATCGGTGAAGATGCCGCCGCCGTTCTTCCAGGGCGAGCGGGTATAGTCTTCGGGTTTCAGCAGGGTGGTTTTCATGTCTCGAGGTGGTCCGGGAGCGCAAGAGCGCGGGTGTCAGTTGCGTATCATGCAGACAGGATCGTCGCCAGCTCACTTCCGTCAGCGCGCCAATCTTTCGCGACTACTTCGTCGTCAGTGCCGCGACTGGGCGCCACGCAACATCAGGCGCGCTCTCAACCAACTGCCGACAGCGGTCGCGCATCAGTTCAGCCGGACGATCCGGGCCGCGCATGTTCAGCACGGCTTCGAAATCGGCGAGCGCGGCGGCAAACCGGCGCGCGCGGTAGTTGGCGAGGCCCTGTTCATAGCGGACGATCCAATCTTGCGTCTCGCCGCCGTCCTCTCCGACGAGTCCGACCAACTCGTAGACCGCAAACCCCTCCTCGCGTCCATACACGGCGATGCTGTCGATCTCGCGCGTGACGATGGCGCCGCGTGCGAGACGTTCGGTCGCTTCGCCAATGAGGATTTGCGTGCCGTAGGATTTGTTGGCGCCCTCGAGGCGGCTTGCGACGTTCACGGCATCCCCGATCACGGTGTAGTTCAAGCGCAGTTCCGAGCCGATATTGCCGACCAGCATGCGGCCGGAGTTGATCCCGATCCGGATCTGGAGCGGCTGGCCGAGATCGTCGGCAAGGCCCGACGCCGAGATTGCCCTGCAACAGCCGAGCGCCGCGCGGCAGCAGCGCAGCGCGTGGTCGGCCTGCGGCTGCGGCGCGCCCCAGAACGCCATGACGGCGTCGCCGATGAACTTGTCGATGGTGCCGCCATTCGCGACAACGGCCTCGGAGGCGAGGTCGAGATAGCGCGACAGCAACGGCACCACGCGATCGCCGAGCCGCTCGGACAGCCCGGTGAAGCCGGCGATGTCGACGAACATCACGCTGAGCTCCTGCATGCTGCCACCGGGTCTTGCCTCGACGCCCTGGCGCAACAGCGAGCGGACCAGATCGGCCGGGATGAACTTGCGAAACGCCGACAGGCCGGCCGCCATCTCGGCGATCGCGCCCGACAGGCTCGCGATCTCCTTCAGCCGCGACGGATGGCGGCGGACCTGCTCCAGCGCGAAGGCTTCGACATGACGGAGCTCGCCGACGACACGCGACAGCGGCGCGGCGATGACGGAACGCGCCAGCATCGCCGAGGCCAGCGCTGCGAGCACGGCGCCGATGGCAAGGCCGAGGATCAGGCGGCGCAATGTCGTCTCGACCGGACCGAGAAACTCGGCCTCGGGGATCACGGTCGCCAGCGACCAGCCGGGAAACGGCAGCGGCGTGAGGGCGACCTCGTAAGCCGCACCAGCCGACGTCAGCCGGTTTCGCCAGGCTTCCTTGCGGCCATCCTCGCCCGCCTTCACGAGTGCCATCCGCGCCAGCGGTAGCAGCGTCGTATCGCCCTTCGCGGCGTGCAGTTCGTCGGCGTCCTTGTCGGGTGCCGCGATCAGCTCGCCACTGCCATCGATGATGAAGGCCGTTCCGGTGCGCCCGACCTCGAGCTGCGACAGGAAGCGCGCGAGCCGGGTGTACTCGATGACGATGGCGAGGACGCCCTGCCGCTCCTGGTAGACGTCGATCGGACCGGCAAAGGCAATCGACGGCCGCTCGCCGGTCGGATGGTCCATGACCTTGAACCACTCCGGCTCCCCGGCCGCCAGTCCGGTCTTGAACCAGGCGCGATCGGCGACCCGAAAATCGGTCGGCTCGAAACGGCGATTGGCGAATTCGATGTCGCCGGGCACCACCTCGTATTCGTCGATGCGGCGCTCGCCGGCATGATCGGTCAGCGAGATCTCCATCATTTCGAGGCGGCGGTCGCCGAGCTTGTGCGCGGCGAAGAAGGAGCCGTCGGGCCAGCCGAAGGCGACCCAGGAGATCGTCGCCTGCGATTGCAGTTGCGACAGGAACACGAATTCGCGCTTGTCGGCGTCGCGGGTGTCGAGCACGTTCTGCAGGAACAGTGTCCGAATGGCAGTGTGCGCGGCACGCGCCTCGTCCACGATCGCGGCGACCTCCTTGCGGACAGCGGCCACGATTTGCTCGTTGATGGTCGATGCGAGCTGCCGGCTCGCCGCCTCGGCCGTGCGCCACCACAACAGGCTGGAGAGAGCCGCGGTCAAAAGGATCGCGGTCAGGACCAGCGCCGAGACGGCGAGCCGAATGCTGACCGTCAGCTTCGCGATCGCGCGCAGGTGCCGTCCGGGATCAACATTCATCGCTGTTTCCGTTCTCCGGCAAAGCGGCGACTGGCCACCTCCTGTTACCGCTCTACGCAGCGCGTATGCATTCGTTACCTGTGGCATCCATCGCGCCCCGCCGCCAATGCTCTCCGGCTAAGGTCTCGATAGAGACTAGGCATTGGATTGACCGGCCAGTCACCCGCTAATCCGATCCAAGCGCACAGCCCGTGCGCCCATCTAACCGCCTCACGAACTCGTGACCTACTTGATTGGTAACGCGAGCCGGGTGCGAGGCGAACCGAACAAGGCGCTCTTCGCCTGCCAGGCGATGCCATCTCGAACAGGAGAAACTTCAATGTCTGCCAAACTTGCCGTGACCACGCTCGTTCTCGCCGGCGCCATGTCGACCGCACTGGCGACTCTGGCCACTGCTGCTCCGCTGACCAAGGCCGAGGGCGACGCGGCCGTCGCCGCCAAGAAGGAAAAATGCTTCGGCGTCGCCCTCAAGGGCCAGAACGATTGCGCGGCCGGACCAGGCACGACCTGCCAGGGCACCTCGACCGCCGACTTCCAGGGCAATGCCTGGAAATTCGTCCAGGGCGGCACCTGCACCAGCATCGAGCTGCCGGGCGGCAAGAAGGGCTCGCTCAAGCCGGTCTGACGCGCTGCGTCGCGACCACCACAACAGGGAAGAGCGGAGAGAAACCATGACGACGGCAATCGCGCCTGACATGTCTGCGGTGCCCCTCCGCTATTCCGCGTCCCTCGGCGGCATCGCCGGGACGAGCTTCAAGCCCGAACACCTTCAGGCGATCCTGAGCACGAAACCGCAGCGCGGCTTCTTCGAGGTCCACGCCGAGAACTATATGGGCGCAGGCGGACCGCCGCATCGCGCACTGGAAGCGATCCGCCGCGACCATCCCGTCTCGCTGCATGGCGTGTGCATGTCGATCGGCGGACCGCAGCCGCTCGACAAGGCGCATCTGGCCCGCTTTCGCGGACTGGTGGCGCGTTACCAGCCCGCGCTGGTATCCGAGCATCTCGCCTGGTCGACGCATGAGACCAGCTTCTTCAACGACCTGTTGCCACTGCCCTATACCGCGGCGACGCTCCGAAATGTCTGCGATCACATCGATCAGGTGCAGGACGCGATCCGTCGTCCGCTACTGCTGGAAAACCCGTCGACCTATGTCGCTTTTCGCGAATCGTCCATGAGCGAGACCGATTTCATCCGCACTGTTGCCGAACGCACCGGCTGCGGACTGCTGCTCGATATCAACAATGTCTTCGTATCAGCAACCAATCACGGGTTCTCGGCGCTCGACTACCTCGCGGACTTTCCGCTGTCCCGCGTCGGAGAGATTCATCTCGCCGGCCATGCCGAGCAGGCCGACGACGAAGGCGACCTGCTGCTGATCGACAGCCATGACGGCCCGGTCGCGGACGCCGTGTGGAAGCTGTACGAGATCGTCATCCAGCGCCGCGCTCCGGTGCCGACGCTGATCGAGTGGGACAGCAAGATCCCGGATTGGCCGGTCCTGCAAGCGGAAGCCGCCGCTGCGCAGGCGATCCTCGATCGTTACCGCCCGGTCGGGCTGACGGGAGATCGTCATGCCGCCTGAGCCTGACCTTTGCTTTGCCGCAGCCTTTGCACCGGCGCTGCTCGACCCGGTGCGCCCTGCGCCTGAGATCGTGGCCGGTCCGAACGGCAAGGCCCCCGGCAAGCGCTACGATGTCTACCGCAACAATGTCACGGTCAGCCTGATCGACGCGCTCGCCGCGATCTATCCGGCGGTGCAGCGCATCACCGGCACCGACTTCTTCCGTGCCATGGCGCGCTTCCATGTTCGCCAGACGCCGCCGATCTCACCGCTGCTGTTCGACTACGGCCGCGACTTCCCCGTCTTCATCGCGCAATATGAACATGCGCAGATGATGCCATGGCTCGCAGATGTCGCACGCATCGAGCGGGCCTGGCTCGATGCCTATCACGCCGCCGACGCAGCACCGCTGTCGCCGGCGCAGCTTGCCGCGGTTGCGCCGGAGCGGCTGGGCGATCTCGTTCTCATACCGCACCCGGCAGCGGGAATCGTGCGATCGCAATTCGCGGCGGTGACGATATTCGCGGCCAACCGCGATACGTCGCCGGTCGGGCGCATCGACGCTGCGACACCGGAGGACGCGTTGGTCACGCGCGCCGAATTCGACATCGAGGTCCGGCACCTGCCGCCCGGCGGTGCGGCATTCGCGAGCAGCCTGATGTCGGGTCGGCCGCTCGGCGAGGCCGCTGCACGCGCGCTGGACGCGGCGGCCGAGTTCGACCTCGCTTCGAACGTCACCGGCCTGATCCAGGCGGGCGCCTTCACCTCAATCACTTTCGGAGACGTCTGATGATCACGGATCAACGCATGCAGGCGGGCGGCGGCCTGCCCGCGCTCGGGCTCCTCGTCGACAAGGCCAATCATCTCGTGCAGACCATCGCGTCGCCGTCGCTCGTTCAGCTCGTGCTCCGCGTCGCGCTGGCGGTGCCGTTCTGGCGTTCCGGCATGCTCAAATGGGCAGGCTTCCTCAGGCTCAACGACACCGCGGTGACGTTGTTCAGCGACGAGTTCATGCTGCATCTGCCGGGCGGGCCCTATCACTATCCGGCGCCGACGGTCATGGCGTTCCTCTCCGGATGCGGAGAGATCATGTTTCCGGTCCTCCTCCTGCTCGGCTTCGGCACGCGGTTTGCGGCGCTCGGACTGCTGTTCATGACCGTCATCGTCGAGCTGACCGTGCCGGACGGCTGGCCCATCCACATCACCTGGGCGTCGATGGCGCTTGGCATCATGGCCTACGGGCCGGGCCGGGTCTCGCTGGACCACCTGATCTGCCGAGCGCGCACGCCCGAGCCATAGGCGTAAGGTGCCCTCTCACATCCCGCTCAGGCCGCTATCGACCGCGAGCGTCTGCGCGGTGACGTAAACGCTCTCGTCCGAGAGGAAGAACAGCACAGCATAGGCGATTTCCCAGGCGGTGGCCTGGCGGCCGAACGGGATTTGGCCCTTGCCGCGCGAGGGTCGGCCGGCGCCGGCCTCGCGGCCGTTCGGCGTGTCGACGAGGCCGGGATAGACCAGGTTGGCGCGGATGCCGCGGCGCGATCCGAGATGGGCGATGTTGCGCATGAGGCCGCCGAGCGCGGCTTTCGAGGAATCATACACCGCCATCTGCGAGCCGGCCTTCAGCGCGGCGATGGAGGAGATGAAGACGATCGATCCGCCGTCGTCGAATTTCGGCAGGCCCGCGCGGCAGCACAGCATCGGCCCTCGAACGTTGACGTCGTAGATCGCATTCCACTCCTCGGGGCTGACGGCGTCGAGCCCGACCTTGCCGAAGGTGCCGATGTTGAGCACCATGCCGTCGAGCCCGCCCATGGCGCGATGCGCCTCGTCAACCATGCGCACGATTTCGGCCTCCGAGGTGACGTCGGCAGCAATCGCAAAGGCTTCGCCGCCTTCGTCGGTGATACGCATGACGGTATGCTCGGCCGAGGTGCGGTTGAGATCGGCAACCGCGACCTTCGCGCCTTCACGCGCGCAAAGAATGCTCATAGCGCGACCGTTGCCGATCGGATCGGTGGCGGCGTCGAACACGCGCTGGCCACCGCCGACGATCAGGATGCGGCGCCCCTTAAGGCGCCCCTGCCCGGCGCTTCGCCCAGCGATTCCGCACTTGGCGGGCGGACGTAGCGGTCCCGCTTGCTATCGGTATCCGTCATCTCAGGCGCCCGGCTTCTTGCCGCCGTCATAGACCGCCATGCCGGCCGCGGGATCGAGATCGGTTTCGGTCGCCTCGGTGACGCGCGCCATCATCATGTAGAAGCCGAGCGCGACGATGGATTCGACGATCTCCTGGTCGCTGAAATGCTCGCGCATGGCGGCGAAGATCGCCTCGGGAACGCGGACGTTCTCGACCACTTCGCGGCCGAATTTCAGCAGCGCGCGCTCGGCCTCGCTCAAGCCGGCGGCATCGTAGTCGGCGCGCTCGACCGCGTCGATCTGCGCTTGCGTGCAGCCGACGCCAAGCGCGATCGGCACGTGCTGGCGCCATTCATAGGCGCCGCCTTCGAGCTGGGCTGCCTGGAGGATCAGGAGCTCGCGATTGACCGCACTGAGCTTCTGCTTGTGCAGGATCGAATTGCCCAGCCGCATCGCCGGGATCATGTTGGCTTCGGCGTGCGCCATCATGCGGAAAATATTCAGCTTGACCGGCATGCGGTCGAACGAGGCGCGGATGTCGCCGCTGGTCGTCTCCGGATCAATCAGGGGCAGCCTTGCCACGATTCTCTCCCTTGGCTTTTCGTTTCTTGTTGTCGTTTGTCCCGCGATCCGCCGCGATCAGCGACAGGAAGAAGGCGAGATAGCGGTCGATCGCCTCGATCACCTTTGGCCGCGGCGACGGTGCCGCGCCCATCACATAATGCTCAAGACGGATGTAGATCAGCCCGGCCGCGAACAACCGCGCGGTCTCGCGCGGATCCGGCGTCGAGACCAGACCGGCGAGCGCAAAACCGCGGAAATAATCCGTCATCATGCTCTGCTCGCGCGCATAGAAATGATCGGCGAATTTGGCGCGGATGCCGGGCACGCGATTGCGCTCGGCGGTGATGACTTTCTGGAACTGGTGCTCGCGCGGATCCGACCATTGCTCGACCAGATCCAATGCAAACTGGCGGCAGAACGCGGCGGGCTGGCGCGCGAGCTGCTTGTAGCGCGGTTCTTCCAGCCGGCTCGCCGAGCTGGCCGGACCGTGCTCGCTGACGATCGCCTCGAGGATCGCGGCCTTGCCGGCGAAGTGATTGTAGAGGCTGCTCTCGCGAATGCCGACGCGACGCGCGAGCTCGCGCATCGAGGCGCCGCCATAGCCGCTCTGCGCGAACAGATCGAGCGCCTCGGCGAGGATGCGCGCGCGGGTCGTGGGCGCAGCCGCTTCCGCCGCGCTGGTGGTGTGAACAGCCATTCGGCTTGACTAACGAACGATCGTTCGCTAGTCAACCGCTTCAACTCCGCTCTCAAAAGAAGCGGAGAGCAATCTGGGGAGACCAGGTCATGGCGCGCTTCGTCCATTTTCGTCTGCTGCGCGCCGCAACATTGTCATTGGTCGTAACGTCCTCGGCAATGCTGCCTGCGCGCGCCGAGGATCCGGCCGCCTATCCCACCCACAAGATCAGGATGCTGCTGCCTTATGCGGCCGGTGGCGGCGGCGACGTGATCGGGCGGCTGCTCGGCGACAGGATGGGCAAGACGCTCGGACAGAGCGTCTATATCGAGAACCACACCGGGGCCGCCGGCACGCTCGGCACCCAGATGGTCGCGGCGTCGGCGAATGACGGCTACACTATCACCGTCGGCGGCATGACCACGCATGTGCTGGCGCCGGCGATCTATCCGAAACTGCCCTACGATTCGATCAAGGATTTCACCACGATCGGGCGCATCGGCACGTCCTCGATCATGCTGGTGGCGACCAAGGATTTTGCGGCCGACGACATCAAGGGCCTGATCGCGTTGGCCAGGAAGGGCGAGCCGATCCAGTACGGAAGCTGGGGCGTCGGCTCGACCGGACAATTCTGCGCGGAAATCCTGATGCAGCAGACCGGAATCAAGATGGACCACGTGCCGTTCAACGGCATCGCCAAATTGGCCGGCGATTTGCTCGGCGGCCACATCTCGCTGGCGACACTCGACATGGCGACCGCGACTCCGCTGGTGAAGGACGGCTCGATCAAGGCGCTGGCCGCCTGCGGCGAACGCTCGCCGAGCCTGCCGGATGTCGCAAGCTACAAGGAACAGGGCGTGCCGTTCGACCGCAGCCTGTCCTGGGCGATGTATGCGCCTGCGGGCCTTGCCGAACCGATCGCAAGAAAGCTGTCGGCGGCATTGAAGGACGCGCTCGCCGATGCCGAGGTCAAGGAGAAGCTGCTGGGGCTCGGCATCACGCCGCAATTCGTACCCGGCGACGAGCAGCGTGACATCAACGCCCGCGACATCGCGGCCTGGAAGCAGGTTGCCAAGGACGCGGGCATCGAGGTCAAGTGATCAAGCTGACAAGAGGAGCGCTGGCATGAGCCGCATCTTCGGCGCGGTGCGCCAGAACGGATATGTGGTGCGGGACATCCACGCCGCGATGAAGCACTGGATCGAGGTGATGGGCGTCGGTCCCTGGTACTACATGGACCGCGTCAAGACCGACTGGTTTCGCCATCGCGGCGAAAACTCCGCGGTCGAGATGAGCATCGCGCTGGCCAATTCCGGCGACCTCCAGATCGAGCTGATCCAGCAGCGCAACGACGCGCCCTCGCTGTACAGGGAATTCCTCGAGTCCGGCCACGAAGGCCTCCAGCACATGTCCTACTGGAGCCACGACTACCAGGCGCTCTATGACAGGGCGCTCGGGCTCGGCTACAGGATCGGCCACGAGGGCCAGATCGGCGGCGACAAGGGCCGCTTTGCCTATTTCGACACCCAGGCCCATCCTGGGACCGTAATCGAGATCTCCGACATCAGCGGCACCAAGGGGCCGTTCTTTGAGAAGGTCCGGCAGGCGGCTTTGAGCTGGGACGGCACGCGGCCGATCCGGGAGGTCGGCGGGAGCCGATGACGCCGGCGGCCGGCAAGGCGATGCAACAACCGGCCGGGTTCACCGCGCTGCTGGCGCGGGAGACGGCAATCCATGGTAACGTGAGCTTCGTGTCCGAACCTTCAGCGAGGCAAGCATGTCCAACACTGACAAGGTTTTCGCCGGCTCGATCCCGAAACTCTACGACGAATATCTGGTCCCGCTGATCTTCGCCGTCTACGCCGACGACATCGCGAGACGCGTCGCGGCCCGCTCTCCCTCCGTGCTGCTCGAGATCGCGGCAGGCACCGGTGCTTTGACGCGCGCGGTCGCGGCGGCGCTGCCGCGCGGCGTCCGTTATGTCGCGACCGACCTCAACGAGCCGATGCTCGCCGTCGCGGCGCAGCGCCAGGCGGATGACGATCGCATCTCGTGGCGTCAGGCCGACGGATCGGCCCTGCCCTTCGACGACGCCGAATTCGACGTGGTGTGCTGCCAGTTCGGCGCCATGTTCTTTCCGGACCGCGTCAAGGCCTACGGGGAAGTGAAGCGCGTCCTCAACGGCAATGGCACGTTCGTGTTCAACGTCTGGGATCGCATCGAAGACAATGTGCTGACGCATGAAGCCACGGTCGCGCTCGAAGAGCTGTTTCCCGACGACCCGCCCCGTTTCATGGCCCGGACGCCGCACGGCTATCACGACAAGGCCGTCATCAGAACCGACCTCGAACGCGCAGGCTTCCGTGACATATCGATCGAAACGCGACCTGAAATAAGCCGCGCGCCATCACCCGAGCACGTCGCGATCGCGCTCTGCCAGGGTACGCCGCTGCGCAGTGAGATCGAGGCACGCGATGCCAGCAAGCTTCAGGCTGCGACCGACATCGTTGCCGAGGCGATCCGGACGCGCCATGGGTCCGGACCGATCGAGGGCAAGATCCAGGCTATCGTGATCGAGGCGCGGCGATAGTGGCGGGCTTCGATCTGCCCGCCTCCTACCAAAAGCCCCGCTGCATCGGCTGTGCCGGCTGATAATATTGATACTGGCCGCGCCGGCGCGGATTGACCGGCTGCGGATTCGGATCGCGCTGGAAGAAGAAGCCGAAACCGTTGCCGCCATTGTCCCAGCCGTCGTCGCTCGCCATGGCCATCGGAGGCGCGGTCGGCTTGCGCGTAATGAAACCGCCCTGGGGCTGGTTGCTCAGCACCGCGACGAACTCGGTGCGGTAGTTGGTCTCGCTGCTCAGCGGCTCATCCGAGATGATGATCGAGGACCGCGGCAACGCGGTTGGCGCGATACGATCGAGCACCTCCTGCGGGATGGTGATGCGGTCGAGCGCGTTCCTGGCGTTATCGCTGTCGTCGATCGTGACCACGCTCCAGCGCAAGCCCGTGTCGTTCTTCGCCATCGCCGTGAAGATATGCGTTCCGAGCGGCTGATCCGGATTGCGGATCGCGACGGGAACCTCGATGCTGGTGTCGAACACCTCGCCGCCGCCGTCCGGTGCCGGCTTGTGCGTGTTCCGCCGCACATAAAGCTTCTGCGTCGCGCGGCTGATGTAGACCGAGACCGGCTCAAGCGCGAGCTTTGCGTCGGTCGCAGCCTTCACGGCGTCGGCCTTCCTGGCTGCTGCCGCCTTGGCCGCCTCTTTCGTGGCCGCGACCGCATCGCGCTTCGGCTGTGCGGCGGCCTTGGCGGCATCGAGCTGCGTCGCCGCGTCGGCGGCCTTGATGGCGGCCTTCTGCTTCAGCTCCTCGGCCTTGGCGCGGGCTTGATCGGTCTTGGCCGCCGCGAGCTGCTTGTCGGCGAAGGCGAGCTCGGCGTCAGCGCGGGTCTTCTGCTGTTCCAGCTTGCGCAGCGAAGCCGGCAGCGATGCCGCCTCTTTCGCGGCCAAAGTCGCGTCCTTCTTGGCCTCGTCGGCCGCCCTTGTCGCCTCCTCGGCCTCGCCGGAGAGCCTGCCGATCCGGCCCGGCGCCGCCGCAATGGCGTCCCGCTTCGGCATGAACAATGCGGGATGAACGATGTCGATCGGCGCCGCGTCGTTCGGCGAGATGATCACCCGCATCCCGATGTTGGTCTTGTCGAACAGGCCCTCCGCGAAGCCGAACGGCATCCGCACGCAGCCATGCGAAGCGGCGTAGCCGGGCAGCGGCCCGCCATGCAGCGCGATCCCGTTCCAGGTGATGCGCTGCATGTTCGGCATCCAGGCGTCGTCATACATGGTCGAGTGGTGGTCCTTGTCCTTCTCGACGATGGCGAAGACGCCGGCCGGCGTCTCGCGTCCCGTGGTGCCGGTGGACACCGGCGCGCGGAAAATCCAGCCCTCGGCGTCGTAGAAGGTGACCTGCTGGCTTTTGATCGACACGATCGCCATGATCGGCTCGCCGGCCTCGCGCGGCGCCACCGCCTCGACCGGCTGACGCGCCTGCTTGGCCGCATTGGCCGGGGCCACAGCCGCAAAGGCGAGCATTGCCGCCAAGGTCGCAATTCCGGGAGGCCCCCAACGCCGCATCGCCACGGTAGATTGCGCCGTTGTCGTCAGGTTTCTCATGCCATCCTCGGTCGAAATGCCAGTCCGCCGGTCATTGATCAGATTGCGATCTTTGAATTAAGAAATTGCAGCCGCCTTACGTTCCGTCTGTGGCGACATTCGGCACGTTCCGGCGATAAATCTCATATACGACGGTTGACGCAGGCGGAAGGGCGGCGCGCGGCCGAAGCTGGCGGTCTATCGCTGCGACAGAATGACCGGGGGTCGGTGACACGGCTGCCAGCGCCCGGCGTCGGACGGCGAAGCCACCTTGAACGGGCGCAGAACGCCCATCGCCTTCCGATCGCGCGGATTCACGCCATTCGGCGGCCGCGCGGGGGCGGTGTAAGCGAAACCGCTGGGGCCAAGGCCGCCTTTTCAAACAAGCTTGGCTCCCTTGCCAAACAAGGCTGCCTCTCCAAAGGAGACGAGCCGCTGCCGCTCCTCGTCCCACAAGGTCAGCCGCACGGTCCGCAAACTCTGGAGCAGCGTAATCCGCCCGACACCAGCGAACTGCGGATGGTCGCGCAACACGTCCTGCAAGCGATAGTAGGGAATTCGACTGGACAAATGATGGATATGGTGGACGCCGATATTTGCCGTGAACCATCGCAAGACAGCCGGCAGTTGGTAGTGAGAGCTGCCGTGCAGCGCGGCGTCGTGAAAATTCCAGGTCTCGTCGTGGGCCCAATGCGTGTGCTCGAACTGGTGCTGGACGTAGAACAGCCAGACGCCGATCGACGCCGCCAGAACAATGATCGGCAGATGCACGAGCAGGAACGGCCCATAGCCGACCAGCTGGATCATCGTGACGACGAGAACCGCGAGGGCGATGTTCGTGCCCATCGTGCTCAGCCAGGGTTTCCAGCCGCGACCCATCATCCCGACCGGCAATCGGTGCTTCAAGATGAACAAATACGAGGGACCGACGCCAAACATCACCAGGGGATGTCGATACAAACGATATAGCGTCCGACGCCATCGCGACCGCCCGAGAAATTCCCGCGTGGTCAACGTGTCGATGTCGCCTAAGCCCCTTTGATCGAGATTGCCGGAGTTCGCATGATGGCCTGCATGGTTGCGCTGCCAGTAGCCGTATGGCGTCAGTGTCATCACGCCGAGGGCACGGCCGACCCAATCGTTCGCAAGGCGGCCGCGGAAGAAAGAGCCGTGTCCGCAATCGTGCTGGATCATGAAGAGGCGGACCAGCAAACCCGCCGCAGGCACCTCCAGCAGGAGGGCAAACCAATAACCCTGGTCAAGAGCGGCCCAGATCAGAGCCCAGATGACGACGAACGGTATCGCCGTAATCGCCAGTTCGAGGATACCCCGCGCATTGTCGGGCTCGCGATAGTGGGCAAGCAACTGCGCCGATGCGCGGATTTCCGGTATTCCTTGGCTCATATCTGCTCTGCTCCCGACATGCGGCCCAAGAAGCACGGTTATGGCCATGGACGCAACAAAAACGCCCTCCGCCTGGAGCGCTTCCGGTCGGAACCGAGCCATCGCCAGGCCAAGCGGCGCTCTCGGAGCTTCAGACGGTGAGGCCGAGCCTCGTCAGATATTGCGGCTTAAACGCCCAGCGCCTTGCGGTTGAAGGTTCGCAGGAAACGCAGCGACAGAGTCCGGACGTTTGCGACGTTCAGCAACCAGCCGGCAGCGGCATAAGCGAGCCCGCCGGCGAGGCTCACGACCATGAGCGGGACGAGGCCGATCCCATTGACCTGGGATCGTGCCACGAGAATCGCGGCCGCCATCGCCGCGGCGGAGACGGCAACGCCGGCGAGGCGGTGGACGTCGAACGGGACCGGATGGGCGCGATGCATCAGGACGACGGCAACGAGGAAACCGATCGCTTCGGTCGCAAGCGTCGCCAGCGCCGCGCCGTAGAGACCATGGCTGGCCACCAGCACGAACATCAAAGCCACGCTCACGACCAGCGTCAGGAACGACTGCGCCGCCAGCATGAACGGTCGCTCGGCAAGCTGGAAGCTGATCTGCACGTAGAATTGATTGGCGATGCCGAATAAGCGCGCGAGCACCAGCGTTGGCAGCAATACCGATACGCCGGTGCGGAAGTCGACGCCGACGAGCGTGCCGGCGACCTGATCGGCCGCAAGCGCAAGCCAGACGGCGACGGGCGCGACCACGACGAGCAGAAGCTCGAGGCTCTCGGTCAGCCGCTCCCGCGTCGTCTCGATGTTTTTGTCCGACAATGACCGGAACACCAGTGGCACGGTCGCCGCGGCGACGCTGGAGGCGATCATGACCATGAACTGTCGCGGCAGATCGGCGGCGACGCCAAAGATGCCGGCGGCGTCCTTGCCGAGCAAATAAGCCACGATGAGCCGGTCGCAGGCCGAGTAGACCGCAACCGACAACCCCGCCAGCGTCAGCGGCAGGCCGTAGCGCGCGAGCTGCACGAACTGGCTGCGCTGAAAGCGCGCGATCCTGGTGCGGTCACCGACGAGGTTCAGGATGATCCCGGCGAGCGAACCCAGGCCGAATGCGGCGAGCAGTCCCAGTCCACCCCAGCCGAGCCAGATGCCGAGCAGGCCGAAACCGACGCTCGACACGCTGCGCACGATCGAGATCGCCGCGAATCTGTAAGGGCGCAGTTTGGCGCGCTCGAACTCCTGGCCGACATCGACGGCATTCGCCATGATCGCAACGAACATGCTGGCAAGCAGCAGCCCAACGCTGAGATCGCTGCGGAACAGGAAGACCAGCGGCGTGGTGGCGCAGAGGACGGCAACGGTGAGCGCGAAGGCGACCATTGCCGTGCCGCGAAAATCCACCTCGGCCGACATCGCCTGATAGCGCGACACGGACAGCTTGATCCAGGCGAAGAAGATCGCCCCCAGAATGCCGGCCAGGCTGATGCCGACGACATAGACGCCGTACTCCGCCGGCGTCAGCAGCCGCGTGTAGGCCGTGACGGCAAAGAACCCCACCGCCGCAGGCAGGATGTAGGCGACGAGATAAATCGAGAAATGGCGGTTCAGCATGCGAGCACGGGACCGGCAACGTTGTTGCGAGTGTGACGGCCGTTCATCAATTGGACCATGGCGGGGCGAACGAATTGCGCCGCAGCATCTCTCAAGAATGTCACATAAGTCTGGAGATCGGGCGGCGAATGCGGCTTTGAAGTCGCTTTCGCGGGTTAGCGTTAAATTTGCCCTTCCCTGGTGGGGGGCACGACCACTGAAAGGAACCGTAATTCGGAGATGGCAAAGTTAACCCAAGAAGGGAAAACCCCGGCGTTGCAAGGCGTCGCTTGGTACGATGGCGCGTTGGCTCCGATAAGGAATGCCGTGACCAGGCTCGACAGACGCGAATTTCTCCTCGGCAGCGCCGCAGCACTCGCGGCAGCCGCATCGGCGTCCGCAGCGCCGGCGTCGAAACTCGCCCAGCGCTATCGGGGATTTGGTGCCGCGGCCACGCTCTGGGACCTGCAAGCCGATCCCAGGCTTGGCGAAGCCATCAGCACCTATTGCACGCAGGTGGTTCCGGTGCTCGAGCTGAAATGGCCGATGCTGCGGCCCGACGCGCACACCTTTGCGTTCGAACGTGCCGACGCGATCCTGGATTTCGCCCGGCAGAACGACCTGACGATGCGCGGCCACGCGCTCGCCTGGTATCACGACATTCCGGACTGGACCAAGCAGATCAAGGATACCAAGGGCGTCGAGCGCGCCTATGTCGACCACATCGGCACCGTCGTCTCCTATTACAAGGACAAGCTGACGTCGTGGGACGTCGTCAACGAGCCGATCCCGGACAATCCGCGCAGTCCAAAAGACCGCCGCGACTCGTTCTGGACGCAGCATCTGGGCAACCGCTGGATTCCGCTGGCGTTCCGCACGGCGGCCGCGGCCGACCCCTTCGTCAAGCTCGCGATCAACGAATACGACATCGAGTCGGCGAAGGACACGTTCATCGCGAAACGCGCGGCCTACCGTCATCTCATCATGGACCTGCTCGACCAGGGCGTGCCGTTGCACGCCGTGGGACTGCAATCGCATCTGCATGCCGAGCTCGAGATCGACACCCATGGGCTCGCGGAATTCGTCACCGAGCTGCGCGCCTGGGGCCTTGAGGTGTATGTCACCGAGCTCGACGTCGACGACCAGAAGCTGACGGGGACGCCGGCGGAGCGCGATGCCATCGTAGCCAAGCGCGTTAATGACCTCCTGACCGCGATCTCGACCAGCGGACCGGTGCGCTCGATCCTGACCTGGGGCCTCTCGGACCGCTACAGCTGGATCAACGGCACCTTTGCCCGGGCCGACAAGCAGCCGAACCGTCCTTTGCCGCTCGACGGCGAGTTCAAGCCGAAGCCGTTCATGAACGTGATCAGCAAATTCACGAAGGACGCGTGAAGGCGCCGGGTCTCAGCGCGTCTTCGGAGCCTCGAACTGAACCTCGTCCCCCATGTCCTCCGGAGACAGGCTCGGACCGCGACGGTCGCGCGAGCTGAGGCGGAACACGTCGCGGATGTCGTCGATCGAGGTCGACGAATAGGACTGGATGCACAGCGCCACCTGGTCGGGCGAAGCGGCGCGCATCATCGCTTCGATGGCCGGGCGGTCGAGGCGCGTGTCGTCCCAATGCGAGACCGCGATGCTGTCTTCGGTGACCCGATGGGCGGCCAGATGCGCGGGCGCGTTCGCGACGAAATGGCCGTACATGAGATATTCCGAGAACTTCTTCTTCCGGCACAGTGCCAGAACCCAGTTCAGTCCCGTCGCCGACTTGATCGCCTCAGTCATCGCACGCGCGGTGTCCTTGTCCCAGACCAGCGCGTTGCCGACATAGTCGTCCGCAGGGAAGGACCGGTCCTTGATGCCAAGGAGCTGATCGACGGTGCGGAGCCACAGGACATGCAAGGGGTGGGCGGCGTCGATCCCGTTGCGCGTGACGAACAGCGGCGTCTTCTCGGCGCCGGCATACTGGCCGACGTCGAATTCGCGGAAGAACAGATTGTCCGAATCCAGGATGCAGACGCGCTGCTCGGGCGCGTTGAGGACCCCGGCGATCTTGAGGATCTGCTGGATGTGCCAGCCATGAACAGGTGACGACAGCAGCGACAGCCAGACGCGCCGTTTGCTGATGAACTGCAGAGCCGGCGGCAGCGCCCACAGCCATTTCGGCAAATAGCGCGAGGCCGGAACGATGACGCGCTTGTCGGAAGCGAACCGCGCGAACAGCGGCAGATCCTCATCGTTAACGAGAACATAATGCCGCGTGTAGCCCGTCAACCAGGTGTCGATGCTCTCGCTGAGCAGCGAAAAGCGCTCGATGTCCTTGGCGTAGCTGGCGGTCAGCAGGGCAACGGAATGCATGGCGCGCGCTCGTATGGCGATCAGGCCGTAGTCATAGCGGCGCCGAGGCGTGTTGAATACTTACATTCGCAATCAAGGTAAAATGAAACGAAGCATTAACCATCCGACGGCAGCCCCTGCTCGATGCCGCGAAAGCGCAGCGGGGCCAGCGCGGAGGCGCGCTGCCACCAGTCGGCGACGCGATCGTCGAGCGCGGTCACACCTCGACCCTGACCGGGGAAGATCCGGATCTGCTGCACCGCCTCGGCTTCGAACCCCTTGCCCTTGCGGGTGATCTTGAGCGCGGCGCCTTCGCGGTCCCGCTGGGTCAGCGGCACCAGAAGGCGGCCGCGCGGACGAAGCGACCGAAGCCACAGCGGATGCGGCTGCGAGAAGCCGGCATGAACGATGATCACGTCGGCGGGCTCGCCGATGTCCTCGCATCCGTCGCCATGGACGACCGCGACGTTGCGATAGGCGCCAAGATAGGTTGCGGCTCGCGCCGCAAGCCGCTCGTCGCATTCGATTGCCTGCACCCTGCCCTTCGGGCCGACGATCTTCGACAGCACGGCCGAGAAATAGCCGAGCCCGCAGCCGATCTGGACCACACGGTCTTTTTCCCCGACGTCGAGCAAATCGATGAAGTGCGCCCACAGGCTCGGCAGTCCGGTGTCGAGCTTGCGGCGCGCATCGATCGCGACCAGCACATTGTCCTGGAGATGAACGGGATCGGCATCCGGCGTCAGCCGATAGTTGCGCGCCGCCTCGCTCTTGATGCGCCACGGTCCCTTCGCCAGAAACTTTTCGCGCGGAACAGTGCCGAGGGCTTCGAGCAGGCGCGTTGAAGAGATCCGCTCGCGCCTTGCGATCAGCCCCACGTAACGCGCACGCGCGGCGGCAAGATCGCTCATCTCAGGGATCGGCCTGTTCACGAACAAGCGCGCCCGCGCCGAGCTCGTCGATCAGTTGCATCGCCTGTTTCAGGTCCGGCGTGGAGAAGCCCTCGCTGAACTTGCCGAGGATCGGTACGAGCAGGAGACGAGCGTGCTCGCGCTTGCCGCCTTCGTGCGACAGGCGCGCGAGGCTGACGGCGGTGCGAAGCTCCCAGGACAGCGCGCCCTGTTTGCGCGCGATCTCCAGCGACAGGTTGAACAGGTCCTCGGCCTCCTGCACCGAGGCCGGATTCCCGTCCGACAGGGTGATCTCGCCTTGCAGGCGGTAGACTTCGGCGAGGTAGGAGTGGTCGCCGGTCCGTCTTGCGGTCGCGAGCGCACCGTCCAGCGCGCGCAAGGCGGCATCGCGCATCCCGACCTTGGCGTAGGCCTCCGCAAGCAGGCAGCGAAACCAGCAGCCGGCGAGCCAGGAATCCATCGCTTCGTATTCGTCGAGGCCGAACCGCATCTGGCTGAGGCCTTCGTCGGCCTCGCCGAGCTGCGCCAGCGCCCAGCCGCGCAGGATCGCCGCCTGCTGCTTCCAGTGCAGGAAGTTGTGCTCGGTGGCGATGATCATGGCACGGTTGGCGTGGTCGCGCGTGCCCTCGACATCGCGCAAATGCTGGCAGAGATAGGCGCCGAACACGAGCGCGAAGGCGAGCGTGAAGGGGTGGCGGATCTTCTCGGCGTTCGCGATCGCCTGCTCGCTGTGCTGGCGCGCCGCGTCGGGCCGGCCGAGGAACCACAGCAGATAGCCGAGATAGGACAGCGAGACGACGCCGGGATCGGTGCCGTGCCGCTCCATCAGATCGGAGTGCAGGTCGGGGCTGTAGAGGTCGATGCAGCGGTGCAGATGATGCTGGGACGCGGCAAAGCGCCCGCGATAGAGCATGGTCATCGCGATCGAGCGATGCGCCTCGATCAGATAGCCGGTCTGCTGCGCCGGCTGTGTCCCCTCGTTCAGCCGCTCGCGCTTGGCGAACTTCAACAGCTCGACGCTGAGATCGTGCGCGCGGGTCAGATCGGCGCGGATGAAATGACAGACCCAGAGCCCGCGCGTGGCGGCGAAGGCCTTTTCGTCGTCGTCGAGCTGCTGGCCGAGTTCGAGGGCGCGAACGTAGTTCTCCTCGACCTCCTGCACGGCATAGCCCTTGGCGGCGATCAGCGCGTTGCCGAGCGCGATGCGCAGCTCGAGCTCCATCTCGTCGGCGCCCTGCATGCGCGCATTGGCCTGCACGACGCTGAGGCCGCGGCCCAGATGCCCGATCGCCTCCAGATTGGCGCCACTCTTGGCCGCCTGCTTGCCGGCCTTGAGCCAGAAGCTGGCGGCGCTCTCGCTCTGGCCGGATTCGGTCATATGATGGGCGAGCAGTTCCGGTTCGCGCTCGGTCTTCTCGGGATACATCTCGGCGAGCACCTGGGCGATCCGGGAATGCAGCTTGCGCCGCTCGCTGTGCAGCAGGCTCGCATGTGCGGCGTTCTGGATCATCACGTGCTTGAAGGAGTAGAGCGCGTCGGGCGGATGGCCGCGGCGCATGATCAGCCCGGCCTCCTCCAGATGATTGAGCGCGGCCTCGATCTGTTCGGCGGGCGTGTTGGCGACCGCGTGCAGGGTCTCGTAGGAGAATTCGCGGCCGATAGTGGCGCCGATCTGCGCGATCCGCTTGAACGGCCCCATCCGGTCCAGCCGCGCCATCAGCGAGTCCGTCAGCGTCGCCGGGATCGCAAGCTGCCGCCACGGGCCCGACAGCACGTAGCGCCCGTGCCGTTCGGTCAGGAGGTTGGATTCGAGAACCGTCTTGGTCAGCTCCTCCAGGAACAGCGGCACGCCGTCGGTCTTGACGATGATCTCCTCGATGACTTCCTTGGGAAGCTCGCGTCCCGCCACGCGCTCGACCAGCGTCGCGCGCAACTGCCGGCTCAACCGGCTCAGCACCAGGGTCGTGATATGCGAATGGGCGTTCCAGCTCGGCTGGAATTCGGTGCGCGCGGTGATGATGACCAGGATTGCCCGGTTCTGTGCCCGGTCGACCAGGAGATCGATCACCTCACGGGACGTCGGGTCGATCCAGTGCAGATCCTCGAATGCGATCACCAGCGGCTGCTCGCGCGCAAGGCCGAGGAAATGATTGACCAGCGCCGCGACGGTCGCATCCTTTTGCTGCTGCGGCGACAGCTCCAGCGGCGGATAGCGGTCACCGGTCGGAATGGACAACAGCGCGGCAAGCAGCGGCGCAACCTGCTCGATGTCGCCATGAGCGGCAGCGATCGCGGTCTCCAGGCTCGCCAGCGACTGCACGGACGCATCCTCGCGATCGAGACCGAGAGAGTATTTGAGCTGCTCGGCGAACGGATAGAACGCCGTGGAGGTGTAATAGGGCGAGCACTGGAACGAGACCTGTCCATGGCGGTCACCGGCGATCCGTTCGAAGATTTCCTGGATGATGCGCGACTTGCCGATGCCGGGCTCGCCGAACTTGACCACGACCTGGCCCTCGCCCTCCTTGGCCTGCTGCCAGCGCCCCATCAGCAGCGCAATCTCCTCCTCGCGGTTGACGAGCGGGGTCAGCCGCGTGCCCATCGCGGCGGCGAAGCGGGTCTCCACCCGCGAGGCGCGCATCACGTGCCAAGCCTGGGCCTTCTCCGAGATGCCCTTCAGCGCGTGGACGCCGAGATCGCGGTAGTCGAACTTCCCCTTCAGCAGCGACTGGGTCGACGTGGAAATCACCACGCCGTTGGGCGGCGCCAGACTTTGCAGCCGCGCGGCGAGATTGACGGTTTCTCCGACCGCGGAGTCGCGCTCTTCGGTGCCCTGTCCGACGAGGTCCCCAACCACGACGAGACCGGTCGCGATGCCGATGCGGACGGCGGGTGAGTGGCTGAGCGCACCACGTGGCTCGATCGCGCGGGCGGTCGACAGCACCCGGACGATTTCCAGCCCCGCTCGCACGGCGCGCTCGGCGTCGTCCTCATGTGCGGTCGGATAGCCGAAATAGACCAAAATACCGTCCCCGACGAAGCGGGCGGCAAAACCTTCGTAATGCTTCACCACGCGGACACAGGTTTCGCGGAAGCTCGCGATCATGTCGCGCACGTCTTCCGGATCGAACTGCACCGAAAGCGAGGTGGAATCCACCATGTCGCAGAACATGGTGGTGAGCTGACGCCGCTCGGCGCCGACCTCCGTCCGGACTTGCGGGCGCGCCGTCGCGTCGGGCTTTTCAGCGGTTTCGGCCCGGAACAACGCGGTCATGGCTCGCTGGAGCCGCTTCCGATCGCCGAGCGGCAATCCAAGCTCGACGAGATCGGATTCGGTCAGGTCTCCCATGACGTCGAGATCGAGACGGTGCTGCGCGAAGAGATCGGTATAGTGGCTAAGACCGATACCCTCGAGCCAGCGCTTCAGCCCGCCTTCCGCTCCCGTGCCCGGCTCATTCTCCAGCATGGTGATTCCGCCCGACCAATCACTCCGTCGAAGGGCTTAGGGCCCCGCAACCACAGATTTTGGGGCCAAAACTTCACCTCAGACTGGACGCGTTCCCTAACTTCTTGGAAGAATAGCCCAATCGGATCAAAAGGGAACGGAATTGTCGGACGCCACACGCCCAGCGCCGCAGGAATTGGCCGGCACGACGGCCGAAACGGAGATATTCGCGGATATCGGCGGTCTTCTCGATTTCCATGCCCGCAAGACGCCGGCGGCCCCCGCCCTCCTCGCCCCCGGCCGGCCGATCCTCAACTACGGCGGGATTGGCGCGCGGACGCAGGATCTCGTCCGCACGCTGCGCGGGTTTGGCATCGCCCCTGCCGACCGCATTGCGGTTGCGCTGCCGCGCGGTGCCGACAGCGCACTGGCCCTGATCGCGGTCGCCTCGAGCTGCGCTTGCGTCCCCGTCAATCCCGATCTGACGGCGGACGAGCTGCAACGCTATTTCAGCGAATTGAAGCTGACGGCGCTCGTCACCCGGGCCGACACGAACTCGGCGGCCCGCGATGTCGCCAAGGTGCTCGATATTGCCATGATCGATTTCGTGCCGGGGGCGCAAGACGATCTCGGCGGCTGCACGTTCGTCGGGCCGGCTGTTGGACCGGCGAGCAGCAGCGGCGCCTCGCGCGGCGACGACGACGCGTTCATCCTGCTGACCTCGGGCACCGCGGCGCGGCCGAAGATGGTGCCGCTGACGCATCGCAATGTGTGCCTCTCCGCCTACAATGCCGGCCGCGTGCTGTCGCTTGCGTCCCACGATCGTCTGCTCAACGTCCTGCCACTGTTTCACGCCCATGGTTTGATCTCCGGCCTGCTAACGGCGCTGGCCGCGGGCTCCAGCGTGATCTGTACCGAGGATTTCGACGCAGCCTCCTTCTTCGGCTGGATGCGGCAGCTGCAACCGACCTGGTACACGGCCGTGCCGACCATCCATCGCGCGCTGCTGACGGCGGCGGAGGCCGACCCGGATCTTGCCCGATCGTCCTCGCTGCGCGTGATCCGCTCCGCCTCGGCGTCGCTTGCGCCTGCGATCCTCGACGGACTGGAGGCGACGTTCGGCGTTCCCGTGCTCGAAACCTACGGCATGACGGAGGCGGCCTCGCAGATCGCGGCCAACCCGTTCGAGCTGCGCAAGGTCGGATCGGTCGGCCGCGCCGCGGGCCCCGAGATCGCCATCATGGACGAGACCGGCCGCGCGCTCGCCAGCGGCGAGCAAGGCGAGATCATGCTGCGCGGTCCCAATATGAGCCGCGGCTACTATAATGACGAGGCGGCGACGCAGGCCGCCTTCCGCAACGGCTGGTTCCGGACCGGCGATCTTGGCTATCTCGACGCCGACGGCTATCTCTTCATCGTCGGCCGTATCAAGGACGTCATCAACCGCGGCGGGCAGAAGATCTCGCCCCTGGAAGTCGAAGATGTCCTGCTCAGCCATCCGGCGGTGCTGGAGGCCGGCGTGTTTGCCGTCCCGCACCCGAAGCTCGGCGAGAACGTCGCCGCAATCGTGGTGCTGCGGCCGAATTCCGAGGCGACCTCGGACCAGTTGCGCCAGTTCGCCCGGAAACGGCTTGCGGCCTACAAGGTGCCGAGCCTGATCCGTAGCGTGGCGACGCTGCCGAAAGGCGCCAGCGGCAAGGTCAAGCGCAATGCGCTGGCCGAGCTGATCGCAACAATGGGCGGCGGCGAGGAGGAGGCCCGTCTGCCGCGCAACGCGCTGGAGACTGAGCTCGCCGGGATCTGGGCCAATTTGCTGGAGCTGCCACAGGTCGGGGGCGATCAGGACGTCTTTGCGCTGGGTGCGGACTCGCTCGCGGTGACGCAGATGCGCTCGCGCCTGCGCGAACGCTTCAATGTCGATTTCTCGTTCGAGGACGTTTTCGATTGCGCCACGCCCGCCGCGCTTGCGGACCGGATCGAGACCGCCGCAAGCCATCGCGAAACGATGCTGCCGGCCTGGCGCCAGGCCGGCGAAGCAGACGCGCCGCTGTCGTTCCAGCAGCAGCGGATGTACGTGCTCTCGCGGCTCGACCCCACGCGCTACAATTATAACGTCGTCGAAGTCGCGCTCCTCAAGGGTGGGCTCGATGTCGCCGCACTTTCTGCGAGCCTTGCCGCGGTCTCTGCCCGCCATGAGGCGTTGCGGTCGGTCATCATCGAACGCGAGGGCGAGCCGGTGCAGCTTGTGCTGCAATCGCCGCCGCGGTTCGAGCGGATCAAGCTCAAGCCCTGCCCCGCGGACAAGCGAGCCGCTGTTGTCAGGCGCGAAGCGCTCCGGCTCGCGCAACATCCGTTCGACCTTGCGCACGAGCCGCCGCTGAAGGTCACGCTGCTCTCGTTCGACAAGGGCAGCCATGCGCTGGTGGTCAACGTCCATCACCTCGTCACCGACGGCTGGTCGCAGCGGCTGTTCTGGGAAGAACTCGCCGCCCATTATTCGGCCGCGCGCAAGAACGACGTGGCGGCACTGTCTTCGCTCGTCTTCCAATACCGCGACTTTGCGCTCTGGCAGCAACGCTGGGCACAGACGCCGGCCGCCAAGGAGCAGCTCGATTACTGGCGGGTGCAGCTGGACGGCGTCACCACGCTGCCGCTGCGAACCGACCGGCCAAGGCCGGAGATCTGGAGCGGCCACGGTGCCCGTCACTATCTCGAATTCTCCAAAACTCTGTCGGCCGACCTGCGCGCGCTGAGCCAGAACCAGGGCGTCACGCCCTTCATGACCCTGCTCGCAGCGTTCCAGTGCCTGCTGTTCCGTCACACCGGACACGAGGATGTCGCGACCGGATCGCTGATCGCCAACCGCAACCAGATCGAGAGCGAGCGTCTGATCGGGCTGTTCGCCAACACCCTGATCCTGCGCAATGATTTCGGCGGCGATCCGAGCTTCGGCGACATGTTGCGCCGGGTACGGCAGGTCACGCTCGATGCCTATCGCAACCAGGACCTCCCGATCGAAGAGGTCCTGCGCGCGCTTCAGATCGCGCGAAGGAGCGACGGCAATCCGCTGTTCCGGATCATGTTCATCCTCCAGAACGCCTCGATCGAGGCGGCGTCTTTCCCCGGTCTGTCGACGCGGCGGATCGAAATCGATCCAAAAGTGGCGCGATTCGACATCACGCTCGAACTGGTCGAGGCCGACGGCCGTTTCACCGGCTTCTTCGAATACGCCACCGATCTGTTCGACGCGGCGACGATCGAGGGCATGGCCGCTCAGTTCAAAACCCTGCTCAAATCCGTCATCGCCGATCCGGAGCAGCGCATCTCTCAATTGGCACTTCTGACCGAGACCGAACGCCGGCAGCTGCTGGCGCAGGGCCGGGGCGTCCCGGCCAATCTCGCCACGCGCGGCAATCCGGGCGAACGTTTCGACCGCCAAGTCAAGAAGACGCCGAACGCGATCGCGGTGTCGGACGGCCGCACATCCCTGAGCTATCGCGAGCTGGCGCGCCGCAGCCAGGCGATCGCGCGCTGGCTCACCCTCGAAGGCGTCGGCGCCGAGGCCGTGGTCGCCTTGCTTGCGGAGCGCGGACCCGACCTGCTTGCCGCGATGATCGCCGTGCAACGCGTGGGCGCCGCCTTCCTCAATCTCGATCCCGACCAGCCGCCGGCACGGCTCGCAACCATCCTCGGATCGAGCGGCGCCCGCATGCTGCTGACCGGACGGGCGCAGTCGTCCATGGCGGAGGCGCTGCTCGAACCGCTGGTCGAGCGCCTTCAGGTGGCCGAGCTCGAGGACGCGATCGCGCCAATGTCGACCAGGCCGGCCCGCGCGGCGCGACGCGCGGCGTCGAGCCTTGCCTATCTCATCTACACCTCCGGCTCCTCCGGCGCGCCGAAGGGCGTCATGATCGAGCAGCGCGGGCTTTCGAACCATCTTGCCTCGCTCATCTCCGAGCTGAACCTCTCGCGCCGGGACGTGATCGCGCAGACCGCGCCGCAGAGTTTTGTCATCTCGGTGTGGCAGTTCCTCGCGGGGCCTATGGTCGGCGCGCGCGTCCATGTCTGCGGTACCGCGCTCGTGCAGGACCCGATCTTGCTCGCGCGCGAGATCGAGCGCGAGGGCATCACGGTGCTCGAGATCGTCCCATCGCTGCTGCGTGTGATCCTCGATCGCATGGACGAGGCACAGGTCCGACGCGCCTTTGCGAGGCTGCGCCTTCTGATCTCGACGGGCGAACCGCTGCCCGTCGATCTCTGCAAGGCCTGGTTCGCCCGCTGTCCGAAAGTGCCGCTGATCAACGCCTATGGTGCCTCGGAATGTTCCGACGACGTCTCGCTGCATCGCCTGACCAGGGCACCGACGACCCGGACGGGCAACGTCCCGGTCGGCGCGCCGCTGCCGAATACCCAGCTCTACGTGCTCGACGCAAGCCTGCAGCCGCAGCCGGTCGGCGTGACCGGCGAGCTCTGCATCGGCGGCGCCGGTGTCGGCCGCGGCTATGTCAACGACCCCGCGCAGAACCGGCAGCGCTTCCTGCCCGATCCGTTCTCGCGCAAAGCAAGCAGCCGGCTGTTCCGGACCGGCGATCTCGCCCGCCGCCGCGCCGACGGCACGATCGAATGCCTCGGTCGCGCCGACCATCAGGTCAAGGTTCGCGGCTACCGTATCGAGCTCAAGGAGATCGAGAACGCGCTTGCCGACCATCCCAGTGTGCGCGCCGGCATCGTCGAGCCGCGCCGCGAAGCAAGCGGCGATGTCAGGCTGATTGCCCATATCGTCGCAAGGTCCGGCAGCCGGAGCAGTGCCAGCGAGCTGCGCGACTTCCTGAAGAGCCGGCTGCCGGGCCACGCCATCCCGTCCGCGTTCCTGTTCCTGGATGAGGTGCCGCTCAATGCCCATGGCAAGATCGACCGCACCGCGCTGCTGGCGCCGGCGCAGCAGGAAACGTCCGGACCGGATGCGACCGTGCCGGCGCGGCGCTTCACCGAAAAGGTGCTGTCCGACATCTGGATCGACCTGCTGAAGATCGAGAGCCTCGGCGTCACCGACAATTTCTTCGACCTCGGCGGCCACTCGCTGCTGGCGGGCCAAGTCATGGCGCGCGTCGCCCGGGCGCTCGGCATTTCGCTGCCGATCAAGACCATCTTCGAGGCACCGACGATCGACGAGCTTGCCCGGCGGGTCGACGAGGCCGTGGCGGCAAAGCCGCGCAAGCCGGCCGCAGGTTTCGCATGGCTGGCTACAGCGAGCCTGGCCGAAGGCAGCCCTCCCACGCTCTCGATCGCGCAGAACCAGATGCTGCGGATCGAGCAGAATCTTTCGGGTTTGCCGCTGTTCAACCTGCCTTTCGCCTTCCGTCTCCAGGGGCCGCTGAATCTGACCGCCCTGGCGCAGGCGATCGATGACATCGTGCGCCGGCACGAATCGCTGCGGACCCATTTTGGCTGGAGCGGCGGGGAGCCCGTCAGCCGCATCGCCGCGCCCGGCGCCCTCGGCCGTGTCATGAGTGTCGAGACGATCGGCGACGGCCGGCCCCACAACAACAAGCGGCGCAAGGCGCTGGAGCTCCGCAAGATCGATCTCCTGATCGAACAGGAGACCTATGTCCCGATCGACACCACGCGCGCGCCGCTGCTGCGCGCCCGGCTGTTGCGGCTCCACGATGGCGATCACATCTTGCTGCTGACGCTGCACCACGCCGTCGTCGATGGCTGGTCGATCGGCCTGCTGTTCGAGGAAATATCCAGTTGTTATGCGGCCTTGGCTGGCTATCCGTCGGTGCCGCTGCCGAAACCGCCGCCGGCCTTTTCGGACGTAGCGCGCTGGCAGCGCTGGTGGTGCGGCACCGATGCCGCCCGCCATCAGGCGGCCGACTGGACGGAGAATTTGCGCGGGGCGCCTCCCCTCTTCGAGGGCGGATCAAGTCCGGGCCCGTCCAGGGGGCACCATCCCGTCAGCCTGGATCGTGAGCTGATCGGCCGGCTCGCGGCTTTCGCCGGCCAGCACAATTGCACGCTGTTCATGTGTCTGCTGACCGGCTTGAAAGCCGTGCTGCTGGCGCGGACCGGCCGCCACGACATCTCGATCGCCACCGCCATGGCCAATCGCGCCCTGCCGGACACCGACCGGATCGTCGGTCCGTTCGAGAACACGGTGATCGTTCGCACCAAAATCACGCCGGAGCTGTCGTTCGTGCAGGCCGTGGTCCGGGTCCGCCAGAGCGTGCTTGACGCGCATGCGCGCCAGGAGCTGCCGTTCAACATCCTGGCCGACCATCTGGAGCAGGAGGGGGTCAATCCAGCCTCGCTGCTCCAGGTCTATTTCACCTTGCAAAATCCGCTGCGCCAGCCGCTCGATCTGCCTGATCTCACGACAGGATCGATCGGCAACATCGCGCGCGAAGGCCAGCCGGTGCTGCCGATCGACCAGACCTGGCTGTCGCTGATGCTCAAGGAGCGACCGACGGGAATCACCGGTTCATGCAATTACAAGAGCGAGCTGCTCGACGGCGCTACGGTCGGCCAATGGATGGAGGATCTCGTCGCGCTGCTCGGGGCGGCCCTCGCCCAACCCAACGCACCGCTCGGCCGATTGCTCAATCGCAGGGCGGCATGACCGGCCGTACAGCACGGGCGAATACGGGTCACCCGTCAAAGCTGTGAATGACCAAGTTGCATCTTGATTATTTGGCGCCATCGCGCAAGATTATTCTCGCGTTTTGATTTGGACGATTATTTTCAACCGGGGAGTTCGTTATGGGTTTCATCAAATTTACCAAGGGCACCTCGTTGAGTGACAAGGACCGCAAGGCCCTGCAGAAGTTGCTCGGCGCCGAGAAGAAGAAGCTGCAGTCCGCGCTGAAGGACGTCGACGCCAGCATTTCGATGCTGGGCGGCTCCAAGAAGTCCAAGAAGAAGAAGACGTAAGACTCGTCGGCCGGGACGCCGCACGAATCTTCAGGCTTCAGTTTTCGGGCTTCAGTTTTCAGATTTGGCCGCTCGCCTGTCGAGTTGGGGTCTCGCACAAGCTTGCGCCCGTAAACCGGCCAGCAATCGACAAGGATTCGCCGGAGTGGACCGCTAGAAGCGGTCCGCTTAGTTGATTCTTGCTCAGTTGATTCTTCCGTCATGGCAGGGGATTTGGCCCCGGCCTGACGCCATGGGCGCAATTGATGGCAGACGACAGAATTGAACTGTTTGTCGGACTGATCGAGACTTTTGACGCGCCGGATGCGGTTGATACGTGCCGGCGCCTGCTCTCGGTCGACGAACGGGCACGAGCCGATCGCTTCATGTTCGAGCGGCACCAGCGGCAGTATATTTTCGCGCATGCGATGTTGCGCCTCGCGCTCTCGCACGCCGCACCTGATGTCGCACCCACCGACTGGTCATTTGCGGCCGGGCGTTACGGGCGGCCGTTTGTCGCATCGCCCAAGACCTCGAGCACGCTGCATTTCAGCCTGTCGCACGCCGACGGCTGCGTCGCCTGCGTCGTGTCGGGGCATGAGACCGTCGGCGTCGACGTCGAGACCGTCTCGCGTCGGGTGGCGCCGCTGTCGACCGCGCTTCGGTTCTTCGCGCCGGAAGAGGTCGAAACGCTACGCGGACTGCCGGAGCCCGCCGCGACCGAGCGCTTCTTCGACTACTGGACGCTGAAAGAGGCCTATCTGAAGGCTAGGGGTTTCGGCCTCAATTTGCCGCTCGATGCCTTCGCGATGCTGGTGTCGCGCGAGGCCATCGAGATCAGCTTCAAGCCCGATATCGCCGACGATCCGGAAGGCTGGCGATTCCAGCTACTCTCGCCGTCGCCTTCGCATCGTCTCGCGATTGCCGACGGCTCCCGCGCCACCGGCGGCCTTCCCATCACCCGCAACGCGTGGCCGCTGCAGGAGGCGGCTGAATGACACTGCCGCGGCTGCGTGTCTTTCCCGCGATCTCGCGCAACCGCGACCCCAAGAAATATGTCGGCGAGCTGATGCGCGTGGCGCAGTTCGCCGACCGTAACGGCTTCGAAGGCATCCTGCTGTTCGAAGGCAACGACGTGTTCGTCGAGCCCTGGGCGATGGCCCAGCACATCATCGGCGAGACGACCCGATCCTCGCCGCTGATCGCGGTCAATCCGGTCTACATGCACCCGTTCACGGCGGCAAAATTCGTCTCGTCCTTTGCGCAACTCCACGGCCGCAAGGTCTATCTTAACATGATCACGGGGACGGCGCTCAGCGATTTGCAGGGGCTGGACGACGAGCAGTCGCATGCCGACCGCTATGTCCGGCTCGGCGAATTCGTTGCGCTGATGCGCCAGTTGCTGGCAAGCCCGCGGCCGGCGACTTTCGAGGGCCGGTTCTACCGCGCGAGCAATTTGCAACTGCGGCCGCGCCTGCCGCCGGAGCTGATGCCGGAATTTCTGGTCGCGGGCCAGTCCGAGCCGGCACAGCGCGTCGCAAAGGAGACCGGCTGCATCAAGATGCAGATGTTGCCGCCCGATCTTGACCGTGGCCTCGATGCGCCGGGCGTGAATTTTGGAATTTTCGCTCGCGAGGGACGCGACGAGGCACGGCAAGCCGCAAAGGCGCGTTTCCGCGATAATGCCGACGATCGCGAGCTGCTCGTGCTCACGGTGGAGAACAGCGATTCCGTGTGGAAACGGCGCCTCTACGAGAGCCAGAACGGCGAGCTCGCGGACAATGGCTACTGGCTGTTGCCGTTCCTGACCTTCCAGGCCGACTGCCCCTACCTCGTCGGCAGCTACGCGGAGATCGGCGCGAAGCTGAAGGAATTTGCCGCGAAGGGGCTGACCACGATCATGCTCGACATGGTCGCGGACGAGACCGAGATGCAGCACGTCTGCAAGGCGCTGGCGGCAAGCGGGATGTTCTAGGCTGTCACGCCCAGCGGGCTGAGCCGTGCCAGCGGCTCGCTGCCTTCCGGTCGGCGCAGAAGCTGCATGACATGCCGCTTCAAGCGTACGAATTCGGGTTCGGTGACGAGATCGTGGCTTCGCGGCCGCGCGAACGGCAGCACGATATCCTCGATCACCCGACCGGGTCTTGCGCTCATCACGACGATGCGGTCGGCGAGGAACAACGCTTCATCGATGTCGTGGGTGACGAAGACCGTGGTGGTCGGGATCTTGCTCCAGATGTCGAGCAGGACCTCCTGCATCATGCCGCGCGTCTGCGCATCGAGCGCGCTGAAAGGCTCGTCCATCAGCAGCACCCGTGGCTGGTTGATCAGGACCCGCGCGATCTCGACGCGCTGCTGCATTCCACCTGACAGTTGCGCTGGATAGAACGCCTCGAAGCCGGATAGGCCGACCAACTTCAGGATGGAGTCCGCGGCGAGATCGCGTTCTCTTCTTGCCAGGCCGCGCATCTTCGGGCCGAAGGCAACATTGTCGCGGACCCGTTTCCAGGGGAACAGCGTATGTTGCTGAAACACCATTCCCCGATCAGGACTCGGCCGCTGGATTGACTGCCCGTCGACCGTGAGCCGACCTGCCGTGATCTGCAGATGCCCGGCCAACGCGCCAAGTAGCGTGGACTTGCCGCAGCCGGAGGGACCCAGGATGCACACGAGCTCGCCCGGCGCAATCGCGATGCTAAGACCGCTCACCGCCTCGAACGCATCGCCGCCTTTGCCAAGCGAGATCGAGACATCGGCGAGGTCGATGCGACCAACACTCTTCGCCTCGATATCCGCGACCCGAATGTTCATCGCGCTACCCGCGTGCTGCGCCAAGGCATCAGAAGCCGCCCGGCCGTCGTCAGCAGCCAGCTGGAGCCCATGCCGAGCAGGCCAATGATCAGCATGCCGACGATGATGTCGGCATAATTCTGGAGCGTGTACGCCTCCCAGGTGTAGTAGCCGATGCCGAACTGGCCAGAGATCATTTCGGCGGTGACGAGGCAGAACCACGACGTGCCCATGCCGATCGCGAGCCCGGTGACGATGCTCGGCGCGGCGTCCGGCAGCACCACTTCCCTGAGAATCGCGAGACCGCCGGCGCCGAGACTGCGCGCGGAGGCGACCAGCCGGCGGTCGACATTGGCAACACCGTGGACCGTGTTCAGCACGATCGGAAACAAGGCGCCGATGAAGGTTATGTAAATCATCGACAGCTCGGACGACGGGAACATCAGGATCGAGAGCGGTATCCACGCCACCGCCGGAATCGGCCGCAGCAATTCGAGCGGCGGCAGCAACAGGTCACTCGCGGCGCGCGAGCGGCCGATCGCGAAACCGAGGATCACGCCGATCACAACCGCGGCCGCGTAGCCCGCGAACACCCGCCACAAGCTGCTGCTGATATGCGCAGCGAGTTTCGGAGACCGAAGTAAGGCGACGGCGGATTGAATGACCTCGACCGGCGGCGGCACGTTGCGGAAAGTGACGATCCCCAGATTGAGGTGCGACGTAGAAGCGACCTGCCACAGGGCAATGCAGGTCAGGATCGAAAGGCCGCGGACCACCCACCGGATGCCGGCGGGCCGGCTGCCCTGAAGTGCACTCTTCATCGCTTCACCGGCTCGCGACAAGCGACTCACGCGCAGCCGGAAAGTCGAGCACCGCGCCGCCATGCTGCTTCGACCAGCGTTCGGCCGCGTCCTTGAGCAGGAACGCGCTCAACTCGCCCTTTGCCGACCGCACGAACCAAGCCTGGCTTGCGAACAGCTTGATGCCGCTCTCACGATCCTGTGCATAGACGACGCGAATGGGCTTGCCGTCCTTCTCCAGCCCGGCGAGCGCCTTCAGCGCGTTCTCAGGCGAGGCGTAGTGGCGCACACGAGGCTCGTCCTTGACCCATATCTGCGCGACCCGAGTGAAATCGCTGATCTCGGCGCCGGTCTCCGCATCCCTGGCTTTCAGCGGAAGCTGCGCGTAGTTCTTCAACTCCGCATCATAATCCCGACCGGCCTGCGCGGTCGCAATCCGGACGAACTTGTCGGTGACGAACTGGTTGGCATCCAGATCTTTGTCCGCACGCTTGAGCAGCTTCAGCGTCTTGATCGAGGTCGCGACGGCCTGACGGTATTCCGGCTTCCAGGTCACATCGCGGGTCTGAAGGCCGAGCGGGCCGTGGAAGAGGTAATCGACCTCGGCCTCGATGCCGGTCACCTTTGCGATCAGCTCGCTGTATTTCTCCGGCTCTTCCGCGATCAGCCGATCGGCCTCCAGCGCGGCGCGCAGATAGGCGACGACGATCTCCGGGTATTTGTCGGCATAGTCAGCATCGACCAGTCCGCCATGGAACGTCGGCGCGTTCGCCTGCGCACCGTCGAAAATCTTTCGCGCAAAGCCGCGCCATGGAAACAGCTCCGCGAAGGGCACGAAGTCGGCATGAGCCTCGATCTTGCCCGCCTGCAAGGCAGGTCCTGCAACTTCGGGCGCCTGCGTGATGATGTTGACGTCGGTCTCGGGGTTCCAGCCCTTGGACTCGATGGCCCGGAGCAGCATGCCATGCGAGGTCGAGGCAAAGGGAACGGAGATGGTCTTGCCCTTGAGCTCGTCGAGCGACTGCACCGGCGAGCTCGACGGCACCACGATTCCGTTGCCGCTGCCCTTGGTACTGCCGGACAACACGCTGATGAAGAGGCTGCGGCGCCCCGCCTTCTGGAATGCAACGCCGTTCAACGAGCCCGGAAAATCAGCCATCGCGCCGAAATCGAGCTTGCCTGCAACCATCTCGTTGGTGAGAGGCGCGCCGCTGGTAAAGTTCTTCCACTGGATGTCGTAGGTGATATCCTTGTACTTGCCCTCACGCGGCAGAAATTTTTCCAGCAGCTTGAGCTCGCGAATGAGCAGCCCGCCGGTCGCGCAGTTAATGGTCGTATCCTGCGTCCCGACCGCGACCCTGATGGTCTCCGCCTGCGACGGTCCGAACATGGCGATCGCAGTGGCCATGACGGCCGCACTGATTTTCAAAGAACTCAAATCGATCATCGAACTGTCCCCAGAGGCCGGCCCCGTGCCGGCGACAACGCGCAACGGGACTATCGAAGGCGTAACGCCGGCGTTGAAGCAATTACTTGCATCGATGTTGCTGCCGCTCCCGCCGTGATTGGTCGAGCAAGGCGCAAAGGATTTTCTCAGGACAATGCCGTCGACAGAGGAATCGTTTCGCTGTCGCACGCCACGCATATCAAGCTTTGCTAACTGGTTTGGAACAATCGCAAAGAGATGGACACCGCCCCACCCCCGCTCTTACCTATTCGCAAAAGATCTGAGAGCTGACGGATTGCGATGACCATACTCAAGGAAGCTGCCGCGGCCGGGCCTACCGCTTTCGTCGACCCGCCCCATCCAGGCGTTCAGTTCGACTGGACCGGCCGCGAGAAGTCGCGACCGAGCCGCAACGCTCGCGCCAAGACCGTAAGCTCGGCGCTGTTCATGAGCGAGACGATCGACGGGCTGAACGCCGGTGCGCATTTCCTTGGTCGTTTGTCGGCACCCGAGCAGGCGCGCGTGCACGCGGCCGGCCGCACGATCACGGTACCGCAGGGCGAGATGGTGTTCAGCCAGGGCGACGGCCACGATGGCATCTTCATCATTCGTCGAGGGCAAGTGCGGGTTTACTACACGGCGCCGTCGGGGCGCGAGATCACGCTCGCCTATTGGACGCCAGGACATTTCATAGGAGGCCCCGAGATTTCGGGCGGCGGCGTGCACATGTGGTCCGGCGTCGCCATCGACGCCTGCGAGATCACGGTGCTGTCCGGGCCTGTGCTCGAGAAGTTACTGACCGCCATGCCAAGCTTCGCGTTGGCACTGATCGACGGCCTGATCGCCAAGGGCAAATGCTACTCCTCGATGGCGCAGATCCTCGGCACGCGGTCGGTGATCGAACGGCTAGCGCAGTTCCTGCTCACCTTATCGGAGCTTCATGGTGATGCCGTCGGCGACAGCATCCTCATCAACCGCAAGATCACCCATGACCAGATCGCGGCCATGGTCGGTTCGACCCGGCAATGGGTCACGATGATGCTGAAGCGCTTCCAGAACCGCCGCATCATTGCCATCGACGGCAGCAGCATCCGGATCAGGCGGATCGACCTGCTGGAGCAGATCCTGTTCAAGGATTAGGGAGGCAGTCCTCCTCACCGCGCCTCTTCGAATCCCGCCAGCACCGAGGTCAGGTTGGCGCCGAGGATATCCGAGAGATAGCCGCCCTCCTGCACGAACACGGTCGGCAGGCCCATCTTTGCGATGGCCTGGCCGATGCGGCGAAAGCCGGGCGTGGTGACGGCGAGACCCTTCAGCGGATCGTGCTCGGAGGCGTCGAGGCCGAGCGCGATGACGAGAGCACCGGGCGCGAAGGACTCGATTGCCCTGCGCGCAACGTCCATCGCCTGGATGTAGCCGTCATCCCCCGTGCCGATCGCCAGAGGGATATTGAGGTTGGTGCCGAGGCCGGGACCTTCGCCGCGCTCATGCGCATAGCCCCACACGTAAGGATAATACGCGACGGGATCGGCATGGATCGAGACCGTGTAGACGTCCGGCCGCGCGTAGAAGATTCCTTGCGTGCCGTTGCCGTGATGGACGTCGACGTCGAGGATCACGACACGCTCGTGCCTCTGCCGCAGATGCGCCGCCGCGATCGCGCTGTTGTTGAGGAAGCAGAAGCCGCCGGCCATGTCGCGATAGGCGTGATGGCCGGGCGGCCGGCAGAGCGCATAGGTCGCGTCCTCGCCGTCCATCACCATCTGTGCCGCGGTGACGGCAACGTCGGTCGCGGCGCAGGCCGCGGCCCAGGTGCCGGGGCCGATTGGCGCCGCGGTGTCGGCGGTGTGCCAGCCGAGCTTGCCGATGATGTGAGTGGGATAAGTCGCGGCATGGCGCACCGGATGGATGTTGCCGATCATCTCCGGGCCGGAATCGCCCAGCGCGGTCCAGGCCTCCCAGGCCTCGCTCAGGAACGACAGATATTCCGGACTGTGGATGCGCGCACGCGGCCCCTGCCCGAATGTGGTCGGCTCGACCAATTGATGCTTGCCGTCCTTGAGCCCCTTGAGCAGGCGGTCAGCACGCTCGGGCTGCTCGGTGGTGCGCTTGACGACACCGCGAACCAGGAAGAATTGCGGATCGTGGCTGCGATGCAGCTCGGTATGGACGGCTTTCACTCGAACACTCCGTGGTCGCTTTGAGGGTGCCACAGATGTCTAAATCCCCGCGGCGGCGAGATGCAAGCAAGAAGAATGCCGCTCCTGTCACACCGCCCTGCGCCTGAAGCAGATCGCTCGTGAAGCTCAGCAACGCCCGCGCTGAAGGCAGTGCTCGCGGCCCTGCTGGTCGGTGCGGAAGGACTCGACGAAGCCGCCCTGACGCTGGGTGACGAAAATCGTCTTGCCGTCGCTACCGCCGAAGGCAAGGTTTGTCGGCTCCTTGGCCCTCAGCGCGATCTCCCGCTCGACCGCGCCATTGGCCTTCATCAACGTGATGGTGCCCTTGAGGATGCGCGCGACATAGAGGCGGCCAGCCATGTCGGTGCGCAGGCCATCGACGCTGTCGGGCTGAAACGCCTTGACGAGTTTTGGACTGGTGAGCTCGTTGCCGCCGATCGTGTAGGACCAGATCTGGCCGCTGCTGGATTCCCCGACATAGAGCGTCTTGTCATCGGGGCTGAGATCGATGCCGTTGGTGGTGCCCATCGCGCGCGGCGCCGACATGAGCTGTCCCTGCACCGTTCCGTCGGCTGCCTTCGCGATGCGCCAGATATGGCCTTCGCGACCTTTCCAGTTCGGATCACTCGCGTAGATCGTGCCGTCGCGGGCGATGGTGATGTCGTTGGGCTGGTTCATCTCGTCGGAGTGAAACCAGATGGCGGGCTCGGTCGATCCCTTCGGGATCGCGAAGATGTTGTGCTTCTTGTAGTCGGCGATGAACATGGTGCCGTCGCGCGCGAAGCGGATGGCATTGCCGACGCTGCCATCGGGCAAAGCCGTGAACGGCTCGGACGCCGCGCCGCCGACAGGCAGCTTGCCGATGGTGCCGGGCTTGCCGAAATTGACAACGAAGAGATTGCCGTCGAGATCGGCGGCCGGGCCTTCGATGCCAAACGTGTATTCGCCTGATGGCGTCACCTGCACGCTTTCGAACAGTTTTGTTTCCGCTCGTGCCGGTGCCGTCGCAAGGACGAGAACAACGCTACTGCACAGGCACCAGAAATTCCTGCCGGATGTAATAGCCATCGTCGTCGCTGCACTCGCCATTCAGATAGGGATCGGCCGGCCGGAAGAAGCGGCTGAAGCCGGGTTTGTCTACAGCGTTCCTTTGTGTCACGACGACGACCTTGGCAGCCGGTATTTCGCCGCATTCCTTGTTGGTTTTGCCAAAGAACTTGCGCTGCGGCGGGCCGGACTTGATCCGCATCCGGATGCCTGGAACCATTTTTGACACCAGCAGATCCGCCGTGTCGAGCAGGCGCGTGTAACCAGGCTCGGCCTTCGGCAGGCCTTCGCCACCCGGCGGCATCAGCTTCTCCGCGCCTAACCCACGAAGCCGCGTGCGCAACTTGCCGAAGTCGGGATCACCAGGATAGATCCAGCCATCCTGCGACAGCATGAAGCGAAGCACCGTCGCGTCCTTCTGAGCGTCAGATTGGCCCGGCTTCAAGCCGAAATCCGAGTGACAGCCGAAGCAATGTTCTTCGACGAGGCCCTTGCGCAAATTGGTGAGCCGGACGCTGTTCTGAGCATCCCGAGCAACGAAGGCCGCGAGCTGGTCGATCAGCGCCTGGCTACGCATGTCGCAGGGCAACGGCGGCGGCGCATCGCCCGCGGCGCGGTCGATCCGGATCACGGTCTGGTTCTTGTCCTCGACCAACCAGATTGCGCCGTCCTCCGCGACCGTCATGCCGACGGGGGCGCCCTGCGGCCGCGCGCCGTTGACGCGGTGCCAGCCTGCGATCAGCTCCTCGAACGGCGCGGCGGCGACGTCGCCGGCCTCGGTCTGAAAACTGTGGGTCGGATCGGCCGCGCAACTGACATGATAGCGGACCGGCGCCGGGGCGGGCTTCGGGAAGCCGTGGTCGTCGACGTCATAGACGATGACGCGGCTGCCGGTCGGGCGATAGCCATGCAGGCCGACCAGCAGCTTGCCCTCGAGCTCCGGAAATTTCGCGCCGTGATAATAGAGCATCGCGAGCGGCGCGCCGTGCGGCGGCAGCAGCGAGAACGGCGCCTTGTAGAGAGCGTTGGCGGTGCACAGCGATTTGTAGATCCCCGACTGCAATACGATCCTGAATTCGGGACTCGGCGTCGACAAATCGTAGCAATAAGGCCAACCGTAATGCCTGCCCTGCTCGATGGCGTTGATCTCCTCGTTCGGCTTGAAAATGTCAGGCAGGTCGCGGCCGTTCTCGCCTTGCAGGAAGGCATAGCCCGCATCGGGAAAGTTCGGGTGCAGCGCCAGCGCCATCGAGTTGCGCAGGCCGCGCGCATAGACGCCGTGCGGCGGGTCGGGTTCGCCAGGCTTCAACGCCGGGAAGATACCGCCCGGGGGCGGCGTGAACAGCCAGATCGACGCCATCGCGGAAGCACCCTCGGCCGCCGCGCAAGGTCGCGTGATCGGCGCCGGCGTGATGCAGTCGTCGCTGTGCGAGCCGATGTTGACGAACAGCCGGCCGTTCCTGTCGAACACAAACTGCTTGAGCGGGTGCGCGCTCTCGTCGACCCTGGTGCCGTCGGGCAATGTGATCCGGCGGCCCGGCATCTGACGGACGATGGTCTCGACCATGTCGCGCGGATTGTCGGCGAGCGGATCGAACCGGAAGATCGTCTCCGCGCTCGAGGCATAGAGCTTCTTGTCCGGACCGATCACGAGGCCAAACGGATATTCGATTGCAGTGAGCAGCTCCTTGAACCGCCGTCCCTGGGGCGCGCGCGGGTCGAGCAACAGCAGTCGGCCATCGGTATGGCCCCAGCCCGCCATGTCGGCGACCACGAACAGGTCACGACCGGGCACCTGGATGATCGCCCGCGGGAATTTCAGCCGATCCTCCTCGCTGGCGACGAGGCCGGCGCAAAATCCGGCCTTCATGTCGATCTGGATTCTGGGAAAAGCCAGATCGGCACTGCCGCAGGTCTCCGTGCCGATCGCATAGCCGCTCTTGCGGACCGGTTCTGATGAGCCTACCGAGGTGAGGGTCAGGAGCACCACCAAGGCGCCCGCGCATGCGCGCAGGCTTCGGCTTTCACGCCAAAATGTGAGGTGGTTCACGGCGCCTCCCGGACTTTCCGTCCAGGGTTGTTCCATGCCGCGGGAACGCCGTCCAGTTGATCAACACCCCCTTGTGATCAAACCAGCAGGGGGCTTGGCGCCGACCAATCTCCGTAGATTCCCTTACCGGGCTCGACCCGAATGTTTCGCGAAGGCTTGGAATGGTATCGGTTTGCCGTCCCAATCGCTCCCAATAGGAGACGCATATGGTCCAGGTCTATTTTCACTGCTCCAATACCGAGGGCACGCTGATCGATCGCAGCGGCACAGCCGTGACCAACCTGACCGAGGCGCGCGACCGTGCCGCCCAGATCATGAACGCGATGATCCTGACGCCCGGCGCTGAGGATTGGCGCGACTGGGTGATCCATGTCAGCGGCTCCGACGGCGAGGAGATCTTCGACCTCCCCTTCACTGCCATGCTCGGCAAGCCGCACTGAGGTGATGCCATGTTGCTCGCGTCACTGACCCTGCTCCGCCAGCCCCTGAGCTTCGTCGCCGGCAAATGGCAGACGCTGATCCGGATCGCGGGCAATCCCTACCGGCCCGAGCTCCACTACATGCGCGGGCCTGGCCCGAAATGGCACGCCAAGTATCAGGCCAGCCGGCTGGATCGCGCGCGCTGAGCTCTGCGGCTTCCGCTTCCCACTGATCGGTCTCTCGACTCGTGATGCCCGGGCATAGCCGTCCGAAGGACGGCGTCGCTTCCGCTCGCCTATGCCCCGGGCATTCACGCGTTGGCGCCTCCCCCGCCTGCTTCACACCAGCCATGTCGCGCCTCCCTTTCGATATTCTCGGTGGGGACGATGTGCCATTGTCCGCGCACTCCGCCGATTGCGGAGCTCAGCGCAACGAAGCCAAACCGAAGACAGCACACAGACATCATCATGCCGCACCAGTTCAGCCACGCCCAAACCGTCCGCAAGCCCGCCATCACAACCAAAGGCGGCATCGTCGCCGCGCAGTCGCGGCGGGCGGCCGAAGTGGGGGCGCAAGTGCTGGCGGCGGGCGGCGACTGCGTGGATGCGATCGTCGCCACCACCTTCGCGCTCAACGTTCTGGAGCCCTGGAACAGCGGCATGGGCGGCGGCGGCGCCATGGTGCTCTACCGTGCCGCGGAAAATCGCTACGAAGTGATCGACTACGGCATGTGCGCGCCGCAAAGCCTGCGCGCCGCCGACTATCCGCTCAGCGGCGAAGGCGCGGCTTCCGATCTGTTCCCCTGGCAGCGGGTGAAGGACGACCGCAACATCCACGGCCCCGGCGCGATCGCCGTGCCCGGCGTCGTCGCCGGCATGGAGGAGGCGCATCGCCGTCACGCGAAGTTGCCCTGGAAGGATCTGGTCGCGCCGGCAGCGGTCCTCGCCGGCGAAGGCCTGCTGGTTGACTGGTGGACCACGCTGACGATCGCGGCATCGGCGGCCGATCTTCGGCGCTATCCCGCGAGCGCGACAACGTTCCTGAAGGACGGCCTGCCGCCAAGCGCGCCGTGGGGCATCAAGTCCGAGACGCGACTGCCGCTGGACACTCTGAAGGCGACGCTGTCGCACCTTGCCGACGCCGGTCCGCGCGATTTCTACCAGGGCGATCTCGCCAGGAGTATCGCATCCGACATCAAGGCCGACGGCGGCGCGCTGTCGGTGGAGGACCTCGCCGCGTTCCGAGCTCATCTGCGCGAGCCGCTGGCGATCCCCTATCGCGGCGGCAAGGTGTTTGCGACGCCGGAGCTCACAGCCGGGCCGACAATGGCGCATGCGCTGCGCCTGTTGCAGCAGAACCTGAATCCGGGAAGCGCGCCCGACGCGGCCGGCTATGTCGAATATGCGCTCGCCCTGCAATCGGCTTATCGCGAGCGGCTCAAGGATATGGGCGATGCCGACGGCAAGCGCTCGCTCGGCGCGGACTATCTGGCGCCCGCCTGCACCACGCACTTCTCCGTGGTCGACCGCCACGGCAACATCGCGGCGGTGACGCAGACGCTGCTGTCCTCCTTCGGCTCGAAATACGTCACGCCGCACACCGGCATCGCCATGAACAACGGCATCATGTGGTTCGACCCGACGCCGGGCACCACCAACTCGCTCGCCCCAGGCAAGCGCTGTCTCACCAACTACACGCCTGTCATCGCCGAGACCGCGGACGGCAAGCGGCTCGCGGTCGGCGCCTCCGGCGGTCGCCGCATCCTGCCGTCGGTGATGCAGATCGTGTCGTTTGCGATGGATTTCGGCATGGATCTCGATGCCGCGATCCACCAGCCGCGCATCGATGCCAGCGAGGGCGCGATCGTGATCGGCGACGCCAGACTTCCGAAGGAAGTCCGCAAGGCACTCGCCGCGCGCTTCGACTATGAGGAGACGCAGGTACAGGCCGTGCCGATGAAGTTCGCCTTCCCGAGCGTAGTGATGCGCCAGGGCGACACGAATTCCGGCGCGGTCGAGATTTTTCATCCTTGGGCCGATGCGGTGGCGGAAGCCTAAGGCTTAACGAAAACCGATTGAGCCGCGAGCACCGCTGCACCTCTTCCGCTTGCGGGAGAGGTCGACGCGCGCCGGGCGATGCAAAGCATCGTCCCGAGCGCGGCGGGTGAGGGCTCTCTCCTCTTGGGGATTCCCTGTATGGAAACACCCTCTCCCCAGCCCTCTCCCGCAAGCGGGAGAGGGAGCGCACCTGTGCTGCGGCAACAGTAAATCTAATCGCGCCGTTAGATCCCGAGCCGGTCGCGCACCCGGCCTGCGATCACTGCCGTCGTCACGCCCACCGGCCAGAATGCGTGCATCGGGATCGGCTTGATGCCGGTGACGGGCATGTCGAGCTCGGCCTTGGCGCCTCCGATCAGACGTCGTGCGAGCTGTGCGCCCATCGCGGTCGAGAGCGCGACGCCGCGGCCGTTGCAGCCGAGCGAGATCAGGATGTTGTCCGCGGGCTCGTGCACATGCGGGTAATGATCCGCGGTGATGGCGAGCCGGCTGTTCCAGCCATGGGTCCAGGCGACGCCCTCGAGTTGCGGCCATAGCCGCTCGGCGTATCGCATGAGATAGGCGACGTCGCGCGGCGAATTGATCCAGCGCATCGGACCACGACCACCCATCAAGAGGCGGTTCTGCTGATCGACGCGGTAATAGACGGTGATGTGGCCGCTCTCGTAAAGGACGGGACGCGTCGGCATGATCGAACGGGCCACATCGTCGGACAACGGCGCGGTGGCCGCGATCGAGGAGAACACCGGCACGATGGTTCGGCGAAGCGCCGGCCAGAGATCGTCCGTAAAACCGTTGGTCGCGAGCAGCACCTTGTCGGCATGCACCACCGCGCGCGGCGTTCCGATGCGCCAGCGGCTGCCCTCGCGGCGTAGCGACAGCGCCGGTGTCTCGCCGTGCACCTTTGCGCCCGCGGAGATCGCGGCGCGCGCGAGACCGCGGGCATAACTGAGCGGATGCAGATCGCCGCCGCGGGTATCCAGCATGGCGCCGACGTAGCGATCGGTGCCGGTCATCGCGCGCAGCTGCTCGCGGTTCAGGTACGACACCGGCATGCCGCGGGCAGTGCATTGCCGCGCGGTTGTCTCGATCGCGGCGGCGCTGGCCTGGTTATAGGCCGCGCGCAGCGTGCCGTTCTGCCGCGCCTCGCACGGGATCTGGTAGCGGCGGATCAAATCGTGGGTGAAGTTCGTCGTGCCGTAGGAGAAGTCGATCATGCGGCGGCCGAGCTCAGTGCCAAAATCGGCTTCGATCTGATCGGGGGCGTGCTTCAGTCCCGGATTGGTGTGGCCGCCATTATTGCCGGATGCGCCCCAGCCCGGCTCCTGCGCCTCCAGCACCAGTGCCTCCACGCCCTGCTCGGCCAGATGCAACGCCGTGGACAGACCGGTGTAGCCGCCGCCGACGATGGCGACCGAGACCGTCTTGTCGATTTCGAGCGGCGGCGTGGCCACCGGCGCGACGGCGGTGTCGGCATAGAGGGACGGCGGCAGAGGCAGGCGCGTGGTCATGGCAAGGACCGGTCAGAGCGGATGCAGCACGCGGCGCAAAAAATCCTGCGTCCGCGCATGCTGCGGTTGATTGAGCACCGATTTCGCCGGTCCCTGCTCGACGATGACACCGCCGTCGATGAACAGCACGCGGTCGGCGACGTCGCGGGCAAAGCCCATCTCGTGCGTAACGACGACCATGGTCATGCCGTCGTCAGCAAGCTTGCGCATCACGCCGAGAACGTCGCCGACCAGTTCAGGATCGAGCGCCGAGGTCGGTTCGTCGAACAGGATGGCCTTGGGCTGCATCGCCAGCGCCCGCGCGATCGCGACGCGTTGCTGCTGGCCGCCGGAGAGCTGCGGCGGATGTTCGTTGGCTTTCTCGGCAAGGCCCACCTGGGCGAGCAGCGCGCGGCCACGCTCGAATGCGGCAGCGCGCGGCTCCTTCTTCACATAGAGCGGACCTTCGACCACGTTCTCCAGCACCGTTCGGTGCGGAAACAAATTGAAGCGCTGGAACACCATCGAGACCTGGGTGCGGACTTGCACGATCGACGGCGCGTCGCGGTCGACCTTCAATCCCTCGACGCTGATCTCGCCGCGGTCGTAGCTTTCGAGACCGTTGATACAGCGCAAGATGGTGGACTTGCCGGAGCCGGAGGGGCCGACGATGCAGACCACCTCGCCCTTCTGCACGGAGGCCGTGATGCCCTTGAGCACCTCGTTTTCGCCAAAGCTCTTGTGGACGTCGGTCAGCTCGATCATTTCTTGCCGGCCCGCTTCTCGAAGTGACGGACCAGCAGGATCAGCGGAATGCTCATGGTGAGATACATCAGCGCAACCATCGTGAACACGTTGGTGTTCTTGAAGGTCGAGGACGCGATCAGCTTGCCTTGCAGCGCGAGCTCGGCGACCGTGATGGTCGAGGCCTGCGAGGAATCCTTCAGCATCATGATCATGACGTTGCCGTAAGGCGGCAACACGATTCGCACCGCCTGCGGCAGCACGACGCGGCGCATGGTCAGCCACCAGCCCATGCCGATCGATTGCGCCGCCTCGATCTGCCCCTTGTCGATGGCCTCGATGCCGGCGCGGAAATTTTCCGCCTGATAGGCCGAGTAGGCGATGCCGAGCCCAAGGATCGCAGCCTGCAACGCGGACAGCGTGACGCCGAGATCCGGCATCACGAAGTAGAGGTAGAACAACAGCACGATGATCGGAATGCCGCGGATCACATTGATCAGGCTGGCGCTGAGCAGCGACAGGACGCGGATGCCGGAGACCCGCATCATCGCCCAGACGAGGCCAAGCACCGTCGACAGCAGCAGCGAGCCGATGGTGACGACGATCGTCAGCACGACGCCGCTCATCAGGATCGGGAAGAATTCCGCCGCGTCGTGCCAGAAGCCTTTCATCGATCAGCCTTCATCGATTGACCTCTCGCGATCAACCCTGGGCCTTCAGGCCCCATTTATCGAGGATCTTCTCGATGGTGCCGTTGGCCTTGAGCTTGGCGAGCGAGGCGTTGATCTTGCCGAGCAGCGCGCTCTCGCCCTTGCGGACGCCGATGCCGACCGAGCCGACAGTAGCAGGCTTGTAGCTGTCGACGAGCCGCACCTCGGGGAAGCCGCCCTGCTTCAGATTGTAGGCGAGGATCGGATAATCGGCATAACCGGCCTTGAGGCGGCCGGTGTTCACGTCGCGCAGGATGTCGGGAATGGTATCGTAGGCCTTGACGTCGGCGAACAGGCCGGACTTCTTCAGCGCATCGACGAAGGCGGTGCCGACCTGGGCGCCGACCGTCTCGCCTTTCAGATCGTCCTGCGTGGCGTAGGCCTTGGTATCGCCTTTCGGCACGACGAGGCCTTCCCCGTAAGTGTAGATTGGATCGGAGAAGTCGACGACCTCCTTGCGCGGCGCGGTGATGAACATCGCGGCCGCGATGATGTCGATCTTGCTGGAGGTCAGCGACGGGATCAGCGCCGAGAACGCCATCGGCTCGATCTGCACGTTGAGGCCGGCATCCTTGCCGATCTCGGTGATGAGATCGACCATGATGCCCTGGATGGTGTTGGTCTTGGTGTCGAGGAAGGTGAAGGGAATGCCTGTCGGCGTCGAACCAACCTTCAGCACCTGCTGCGCCGAAGCCGGCGCTGCTGCGGCAATCGCGAGTGCCGCGACCGCGGCCTGGACAAAACGCTTCAACGCCATCGCATTCCCCTTTGGGCTCGGCCGATGGCGGCGCTCGCAGATGTCGTGATCGCAGACATTGCGGGCCGAGCCGTTTCGGCCTATTTTCACCAACATGAAAATTTGGTCACACTTTCGCGGGTCATGCAAGCGGTTTTCATGCACATGAAGGAAGCGGTTTGACGTGAGCGGTGGCAAAAGAATGCGCAGACCGGCCGCCGCAAAGCCGGTGAAGAAGGTGCAGATAAAGGCTAAGGCGAAAGCCAACGCCAACACCAAGGCTATCGCCAAAGCCACCGATCCCGCGATGGACATCGCGGTCGGCCGCCGTATCCGCGATCTCAGGCGCATCAGGCAATTCTCGCTCGAGACGGTCGCTTCGCGCACGGATCTGTCGATCGGCTTCCTCAGCCAGATCGAGCGCGGCCTGTCGTCGCCGTCGCTACGTGTGCTGGCCACGCTCGCCGACGTGCTCGGCGTCGGCATCGCCGCGCTGTTCGGCGCGAGCCCAAACGCCGACGGCACATCCGACCAAGTCGTCACGCGCGGGCTTCAGCGGCCCGAGCTGAAGCTCTGGCGCACCGGCGTGTCGAAGCAATTGTTGAGCCCCGCCAGCGCCGACAACCGGCTCAACCTGTTCCTGGTGCATCTGGAGCCCGGCGGCTCCACCGGTGACGAGCTCTACACCCATGACGGCGAGGAAGCCGGCCTCGTGCTCGAAGGCGAGATGATGCTGACGGTGGACAGCGAGACATGGTCGCTGAAGAGGGGCGACAGTTTTCGGTTTGCAAGCCGGCGGCCGCACCGGTTTTCCAATCCGGCCAATGACGCGAAGGCCGTGGTGCTGTGGGTGAATTGCGTGACGGGGACGGGGTAGCGCAGCCGTCATTGCGAGCGAAGCGAAGCAATCCAGACTCTCACCGCGGAGACACTCTGGATTGCTTCGTCGCTTCGCTCCTCGCAATGACGGGAGGATAGAGTCTTAGCCGAACCGATACTTATACCGGTTCACCGTCAGAGCACTCACATCAATGTCCGGCTTCTTGCCCGACAGCATGTCGGCGAGTACGCGGCCGGAGCCGCACGACATGGTCCAGCCTAGCGTGCCGTGGCCGGTGTTGAGGTGAAGGTTGGCGTATTGCGTCGGGCCGATCACGGGCGGGCCGTCCGGGGTCATCGGGCGCAGGCCGCTCCAGAACGTCGCCTTGGAGAGATCGCCGCCGCGCGGGAACAGATCGGTCAGCGAGTGATCGAGCGTGGCGCGGCGCGCGTCGTAGAGCTGGCTCGAGAAGCCGGAGATTTCGGCGGTGCCGCCGACGCGGATGCGATTTCCCAAACGGGTGATGGCCACCTTGTAGCTCTCGTCCATCACGGTCGATTCCGGCGCGCCGGAAGCGTCCTTGATCGGCACCGTGATCGAATAGCCCTTCACCGGATAGACCGGCAGCGAAATATCGAGCGGCGCGACCAGCCGCGACGACCAGCTTCCGAGCGCGAGAACGTAAGCGTCTGCCTGCAACATTCCGGCGCTGGTCACGACGCCGCTGACGCGCGCGTCGTCGGTGACGATGCGGTCGATGCCGGTGTTGAACATAAAGCGCACGCCGAGCGCTTCGGCATGCTTGGCCAGCGCCTGCGTGAACATGTGACAATCGCCGGTCTCGTCCTGCGGCAGCCGAAGTCCGCCCGCGAACTTCTCCTTCACGCCCGCCAGCGCCGGCTCGGCCGCAATGCAGCCCTCACGGCTCAGCACCTCGAAGGGCACGCCGTACTGCTTGAGCACGGCGATGTCCTCACCGGTGCCGTCGAGCTGGGCCTGGTAGCGGAACAGCTGCAGCGTGCCCTGGGAGCGCTCGTCATACTGGATGCCGATGTCGCGGCGCAGATCGCGCAGGCAATCGCGGCTATACTCCGCGATCGGGATCATCCGGCTCTTGTTGATCGCATAGCGTTCGCTGGTGCAGTTGCGCAGCATCTTCAGCAGCCAGACCCACATCACGGGATCGAGCTTCGGCCGGATCACCAGCGGGCCGTGCTTCATCAGCAGCCATTTGACCGCCTTCACCGGGACGCCGGGACCAGCCCAAGGCGAGGAATAGCCGGGCGACACTTCGCCGGCATTGGCAAAGGAGGTCTCGAGCGCCGGCTCCGGCTGACGGTCGACAACCGTCACCTCATGGCCGGCACGCGCGAGGTAGTAGGCAGAGGCGACGCCGATGACACCGCTGCCGAGGATCAGAACTTTCACGCTTGGTCAAACTCCCGCGGCATCACGCTCGCCGCTGCAAGAGGAACTCCGCAACGGCGAGAGCAATTATCAGGCCACCCGCTTGACGGCATCGCCGAGGATCGACACGATATCGTCGATGTGGCTCTTCTCGACGATGAGCGGAGGCGACAGCGCAAAGCTATCGCCGCTCATGCGGAAGTACAGCCCGCGATTGAAGCAATCGACCATGACGTCGTAGCCACGCACGCCGACGGTACCGTCACGGGGTGACAGCTCGACCGCGCCCATCAGGCCGCAATTGCGGATGTCGACGACGTTGGGCAGGCCCTTCAGCGAATGCAGCGCATCGCGCCAGTATTCGGAGATCGACGCACCGCGCGTCAGCAGGCCTTCGTCCTTGTAGATGTCGAGCGTCGCGATACCCGCGGCGCAGGCGACCGGATGCGCCGAATAGGTATAGCCGTGGAACAGCTCCATCGCGTTCTCCGGGCCGACCATCAGGCCGTCATGCACCTTGCGGCTCGCGAACACGGCGCCGCAGGGAATGGTGCCGTTGGTGATGCCCTTGGCCGTCGTCATCATATCGGGCGTGACGCCGAAGAAGTTGGCGGCGAACGGCGTGCCGAGGCGGCCGAAGCCGGTGATGACCTCGTCGAAGATCAGGAGGATGCCGTGCTTGTCGCAGATCTCGCGCAGGCGCTGGAGATAGCCCTTCGGCGGCGGCAACACCGCGGTCGAACCCGGCACCGGCTCGACGATGACGGCAGCGATGGTCTCGGCGCCGTGCAGGGCCACCAACCGCTCGAGATCATCGGCGAGCTCGGCGCCATGCTCGGGCTGATCCTTGGCAAAGGCGTTGCGGGTGAGATCGTGGGTATGGCGGATGTGGTCGACGCCCGGCAACAGGGTCGCGAAGGCGCGGCGGTTGGCGACCATGCCGCCGACCGAGGTGCCGCCGAATCCGACGCCGTGATAGCCGCGCTCGCGGCCGATCAGGCGGGTGCGGCTCGCTTGGCCGTTGGCACGGTGATAGGCGAGCGCGATCTTCAGCGCGGTGTCGACCGACTCGGAGCCGGAATTGGTGAAGAAGATGCGATCGAGGCCCTTCGGCGCGATCTCGGCCAGACGCTCGGCGAAGTCGAATGCCAGCGGATGGCCCATCTGGAACGACGGCGCGAAGTCCAGCGTCATCAGCTGGCGCTCGACGGCGGCGGCGATCTGCTTGCGGCCGTGGCCGGCATTGACGCACCAGAGGCCGGCGGAGGCGTCGATCACCTTGCGGCCGTCGACGGTGGTGTAGTGCATGCCCTCGGCCGAGGAGAACAGGCGCGGCGCCTTCTTGAACTGCCGGTTGGCCGTGAACGGCATCCAGAACGAGTCGGTCTTGATGGTGTTCGGAATCTGATGAAGGGTCACTGGCCACGCTCCTTTGCTGACCTGCTACCAGAGGCACGGCTTGAAAAGCGCAACAAGTCCTTTTCTGACCGGCTGCAAGCCATTGATTTGACTAGGGCTGCCGGTCCATATTTGCGCGATCCGCAACACCTGCAACACGGGACAGGGACATGAGCGTCGATATCGGTGGACGGCTGCGATTCATCCGGGCGCGCCAGAAGCTGTCGCAGCGCGAACTCGCCAAACGCGCCGGCGTCACCAATTCGACGATCTCGCTGATCGAATCCAACCAGATGAACCCCTCGGTCGGCGCGCTCAAGCGCATCCTCGACGGCATTCCGATGGGGCTCGCCGAGTTCTTCGCGCTGGAGCCGGAGAGCCGGCGCAAGATATTCTACCGCGGTGAAGAGCTGACCGAGGTCGGCAAGAAGCCGATCTCGTATCGGCAAATCGGCGACAATCTGTTCGGTCGCAGCCTGCAGATCCTGAAGGAGCGCTACGAGCCCGGCAGCGACACCGGGCGCGTTCATCTCGTCCATGACGGCGAGGAAGGCGGCATCGTGATCTCGGGCAAGCTCGAAGTCACCGTCGAGGACGAGCGCCGCATCCTCAATCCGGGCGATGCCTACTACTTCGAGAGCCGTCGCCCGCATCGCTTCCGCTGCGTCGGCGGCAAGCCGTGCGAGGTGATCTCGGCCTGCACACCTCCGACGTTTTGAAGTTGTCCGCAATCCTACGGAGCCACCGGTATCTTACGGAGTTTGAGCCATCTCAATTTCCGCAGCCTGATCCTCTATATGTTCCGAGCCATAGCCAAGCAGCCTCCGCTTTCCGGGGCCGCTTCGTAACAGGGCTCGCTATGAAGATCACGCTCGCAAATGCAGAGGCTGCGCTCGATGAAGTGCAGCGCGACAGCGACAAGCTCCATTCGGAGGAGCTGCGCAAGACCATCGCGAACTACATCGAGTCGCAGCGAGAAGCGCTCAAGGCTCTTCGCAAGAGGCTGCATTAGCACGCGGCGGAGCGAGACGGCCTCGCCCGCCGCTGCTTAAAGCCTAGGTCAGCAACTCCTCGATCCGGATCGGGAAACGGCGAACACGCACGCCAGTCGCATGCCAGATGGCGTTGGCGACTGCCCCTGCACTGCCGGTGATGCCGATCTCGCCGACACCCTTGATGCCAAGCGCGTTCACGTGCGGGTCTTGCTCATCGACCGTGATCACGTCGAGCGGCGGCACGTCGGCATTCACCGGGATATGGTACTCGCCGAGATTGGCGTTCATGATCCGGCCGGTGCGGCGGTCGGTGATGGCTTCCTCGTGCAACGCGAAGGACAGGCCCCAGATCATGCCACCGAACAGCTGGCTCTGCACCATGCGCGGATTGACGATCCGCCCCGCGGCGAAGGCGCCGACCATGCGGGTGACGCGGACCTGGCCGAGCTCGGGATCGACCTTCACCTCCGCGAACACCGCGCCATGGGCGTGCATCGCATACTCCTCCATGGCCGCCGGATTCGGCGCACCGGTGCCACGCGCCTCGATTTCGGCGACGCCGGCGCGCGCGAGAATCTCGGAATAGCTTTCGCCGCGGCTCTCGTCGTCGCGCCGGATCAACCGGCCATCGCGCGCGATCACGCCGGCATTGCCGGCGCCGAACAGCGGCGACTTCTCGTCGCTGGTGGCGAGATCGGCGAGTTTTGCAATCACGGCCGCGCCTGCGCTGTGGATCGCGGCACCCGCGGTTGCCGTGTGTGCCGAACCGCCGGCGATGCCGGCATCGGGCAGGTCGGATGAACCCGCCTTGAACTCGACGCGGTCGATATCAAGCCCGAGTTCGTCGGCCGCGATCTGCGCCAGCGCCGTCCAGGCGCCCTGCCCCATGTCATGCGCGCCGATCTCCATGGCACCGGAGCCATCGCGGCGGAGCACGGCACGCGCTTCGGCCTGGAACATCAATGCCGGGAAGGTCGCGGTGCCCATGCCCCAGCCGACCAGAAGGCCGGCATCGTCGCGCATCTGCCGCGGCTGGAGCGGTCGCTTCGCCCAGCCGAAGCGCGCCGCGCCCTGCTCGTAGCAGGCGCGCAGCGCCTTGGACGAGAACGGCTTGCCGGTGATGGGCTCGACCTCGGCATAGTTCTTCAGACGAAAGGCGAGCGGATCGATGCCGCAGGCCCAGGCCATCTCGTCGATCGCGCTCTCCAGCGCGATCGAGCCGGTCGCCTCGCCGGGCGCGCGCATGAACAACGGCGTGCCGGTGTTGACGCGCACGGCGTCGTGCGAGGTGCGGATCGCGGGCGCCGCATAGAGCGTGTGCGAGGCGTCGGCCGCGGGCTCGTAGAAATCGTCGAACGTGCTCGACACGGTCCTCGCATGGTGCTCGAGCGCGGTCAGGCGCCCCTCGCCATCGGTGCCGATGCGAAGCCGCTGCCGCGTCGGCGCGCGATGGCCGACCGGGCCGTACATCTGCTCACGGCGCAGCACCAGCTTGACTGGTTTGCCGACGAGCTTTGCCGCCATGATGCCGAGGACCGGAGGGCCGGCCATGAGCCCCTTCGAGCCGAAGCCGCCGCCGAGGAACGGGCTGCGGATATGGATCTTGTCGTGCGCGATGCCGAACAATTCGGCAACGCGCGCCAGCGACAGCATGAGGCCCTGGGTCGGCATGTCGATCTGCAGATTGTCGCCGTTCCAGGCAGCCACGATCGCATGCGGCTCCATCGCATTGTGATATTGCGGCGGCGTTTCGTAGACCGCGTCGATCCGCTTCTCGGCCGACGCAAGCTCCGCCTCGACATCGCCGCGGTGATTTTCCGTCGGGTTGCCGACGCCGACGACCGGCGGCACGAAGCTCTCACCCGCGTCGAGACCGATGAGCGCGGGCAGCGTCTCGTAGTGCGGCGCCAGCAGCGCCGCGCCTTCCGTCGCCGCCTCCAGCGTCTCGGCGATTACGACGGCGATCGGCTGGTTGGCGTAGCGGACCTCATTGCTCTGTAGCACCTCCATCCGGAATACGAATGGATTGGTCTTGATCTCGGGATCGATCGCGAGCTCAGGCTTGTGGTCTGGCGTCATGACATCGATGACGCCGGGGTGGCGCTTGGCAGCAGCGACATCGAGCGAGGTCACGCGACCGCGCGCGATGCTGGAAACGGCCATCACCGCAAACAGCATACCGGGCGGATGATTGTCGGCGGCGTAGGTCGCCTGGCCTTTGACCTTAAGCACGCCGTCGCGGCGGGTCAGCGGCTGGCCGATGTTCGAGCCGTGCCGCAGATGAGCGGGCGCGCTGGTGAGATTAAGCTCGGGCATGAATGGCTCCGGACATCGAGGCAAAGGGAGAGGCCGGCAGCGCGGGGATGCGCACGGGCGTACCGGCGGCGGCGAGGCTCAGCGCGCGCACGACGATGCGGCGCGCGAGCTCGATCTTGAAGGCGTTGTCGCCGGACGGTTTTGCGTCGGCGAGCGCGCGCGAGGCGGCTTCCTGGAAAGCGTCCACCGTGGGCGGGACGTTCCTGAGCATGTCCTCCGCGGCGCGGGCACGCCAGGGCTTTGCGGCGACACCGCCGAGCGCAAGCCGCGCCTCCGCGATCTTGCCGTTCTCGATCCGCAGCGCAGCGGCAGCCGAGACGACGGCAAACGCGTAGGACGTTCTATCGCGGACCTTGAGATAGCGCGCATGAGCCGCAAAGCCGCGCGCAGCGGGCGGCAGGCGCACCGCGACGATGAGATCACCCGGTTCGAGCGCCGATTCACGCTCGGGCGTATCGCCGGGCAGGCGATGCAGGTCGTCGAGCGCGATCTCGCGCCGCCCGCTCCTGCCCTCGATCTCGACGATGGCGTCGAGCGCGACCAGCGGCACGCAGAAGTCGGATGGATGCGTGGCGATGCAGTTTTCGCTCCAGCCGAGCACGGCGTGGGTGCGGTTCTCGCCGTCACGCGCGTCGCAACCGCTGCCGACCTCGCGCTTGTTGCAGCGGCTGGCGGTGTCGTAAAAATACGCGCAACGCGTCCGTTGCAGCAGATTTCCGCCGACGGTCGCGGCGTTGCGCAGTTGCGCCGACGCGCCGGAGAGCAGCGCTTCGGCGACAGCCGGGTAGGCCTTGGCGAAGTCGGCGTCATGCGCAAGATCGGCGTTGCTCACCAACGCGCCGATACGCACACCACCGTCGGCAAGGCGCTCGATCTGATCGAGCCCGTCGAGATGGGTGACGTCGACCAGACGATCCGGACGGCTGACGCCGCCCTTCATCAGATCGAGCAGATTGGTGCCGGCGGCGAGATAGACCGCGCCCGGCTGCGCCGCGGCCGCGACGGCTTCGGCGACCGTGGCCGGCCTGACGTAATCAAATTGCTTCATGCGGAGCGCCTCTGATTGGATTCGTCCATCCCGGCCTGCGCGTCGAGCACGGCATCGACGATGCCGGCATAGGCGCCGCAGCGGCATAGATTGCCGCTCATGCATTCGCGGATGCGCTCGGGATCGTTGCCGGCCTGTGCCTCGCTCATCATGCCGATCGCGCTCATGATCTGGCCGGGCGTGCAGAAGCCGCACTGAAAGCCGTCATGGGCGATGAAGGCGGCCTGCACGGGGTGAAGCTGGTCGCCGCGCGCCACGCCCTCGATGGTGAGAATGTCGGCACCGTCATGGCTAATGGCCAGCGCGAGGCAGGAGTTGATCCGCTTGCCGTCGACGAGAATGGTGCAGGCGCCGCATTGACCGCGGTCGCATCCCTTCTTGGTTCCGGTCAGGTGGAGGCGCTCACGCAGGAGATCGAGCAACGTGACGCGCGCATCGTCGAGGACGAAGTCGCGCCGCGCACCGTTCACGGTGAGGCTGATGGAGTGGTTCATATAAGGCTCCGATCAGATATGGACATGAGTCGTCGCGCAGCGCGCCACCGCCGTGGCCGCCGTCGATTCCGCGCCGCCCGAATATCATCCGAGCCAACGTCTTCAGCGAAGATACGGAGGCAGCCTCCGCTTAACAAGGGCCGCCGAAAAATTTTGGAATTCGTCAAAAGCCCGTGCGCATCAACGCGATGCAGCCCCACAAGGGTTCAATCTAACCAATTCGTGATCTACAGTGCCGGCATGGACGACCACACCGATCAGATCCGCAAGCCGCGTGCCGATGCCGTGCGCAATCGCGAGCGCGTGCTCGAGGCGGCGAAAGCCGTGTTCAACGCGGGCGGGCCGGAGGCGAGCCTGGAGGCGGTGGCAAAACGCGCCGGCGTCGGCATCGGCACGCTCTATCGGCATTTCCCGACGCGCGAGGATTTGTTCGAGGCGGTGTACCGGCGCGAGGTCGAGCAGCTCAGCGAACTCGCCGAGCAGTTGAAGAATGCGAAGGACCCGGTGGATGCGCTGCGGCGCTGGCTGCGCTCAGGTGTCGAATTCGTTGCCACCAAAAAGGGCATGGTGGCAGCCTTGGCACTCGCGGTGCAGAGCGGGTCGGAGTTGCATGCCTTTTCCTTTGAGCGCCTGAGCAAGGCGATCGGCTCGCTGCTCGATCGGGCAGCCGCGGCCGGCGCGATGCGCGCGGACGTCAGCCCCGAGGACTTGCTGCGCGCGTTCTTCGGCATGTGCTACATGCACGACCAGCCCGGCTGGCAATCCTCGGTGCTGCGGATGCTCGACGTGTTCGTTGACGGTTTGCGGGTGCAGCCTGTCGTGAAAGCCAGGGTCCGCGTGGCCGCCAGGCCCGCGAAGCCGGCTGCAAAGCGGAAGCGATAGCCCGCGAGATGTGCTAGGATCGGCGCCGCCCGGGATTTCAACGCGGAGCCTGTCATGCGCATCGCCGCCTTGCTGGTCTTTCTCAGTGTCGCCTTCGGTCCGATCTCGGCGCGTGCCGACGATGTCGCGACGGCACAGGATATCATCCGCGCCCAGGAGCAGGCATTCGGCCGCGACGACGCGCGCGCGGCCTATTCCTACGCCGCACCGGCGATCCGGGAGATCTTCCCCGCGCCCGACATCTTCATGTCCATGGTGCAAAACGGCTACCCGCCGGTCTATCGGCACAAGAGCTTTGAATTCGGCGACAGCAAGAGCGAGGGCAGCCGCATTGCCCAGCACGTCCATATCATCGATGCCAATGGCGAGGCCTGGGAAGCGCTCTACACGCTCGAGCAGCAGGCAGACGGCAGCTACAAGATCACGGGTTGTTCGCTGCTGAAGGCGGGACAGGCAGTCTAGGTCGCAAAACCCGGACCGGTCCTGACTGCATTCATCCGCGAGCGGATCAGCAGCGTCAAGACGATGCCGATATTGAGCGCGTTCCACGCCACGCCGTTGGCGAACGCCGCTGCATAGGAACCTGTCGCGTCGAAGATGACGCCCGAGACCCAGCCGCCGAACGACATGCCGAACACGGAGGCGAAGATCACGATGCCGACGCGGGTTGCGGCCTCGCTCGCCGGCATCGCCTCGCGCACGATGATGGCATAGCTCGGCACGATGCCGCCCTGGAACAGGCCGAACATCGCGGAGATCAAATAGAGCGAGGTCAGGCTGTCGAAGAACAGGTAGAATACGAGCGCAAAGCCTTGCGCCAGGGCGCCGATCAGAAGCGTCGGGATGCCGCCGATCTTGTCGGCGAGGTAGCCCGAGCCGATCCGACTGACGATGCCGCAGGCCATCATCAGCGACAACATCTCGGCGCCACGCGCCACGCCATATCCGAGATCGCCGCAATAAGCGACGATATGCACCTGCGGCATTGCCATGGCGACGCAGCAGGAGATGCTGGCGATCGAGAGCAGCACCGTCAGCGTATTGGTCGAGAGCTTGAGGTCGACCCGCGGCGGCGCTGCATTGGCATGATCGTGAACCTTGTCGTCGCCCATCTGCGCGCGCAGGACCAGCACCAGGATGGTCATCAGGCTGACGCAGACGAGGCCAATGCCGATGTGAGTGAAGCGCCAGCCGATCGTCTGCATGCCCGTGCTCACGAGCGGCGGCCACATCGTGCCGGCGACATAATTACCGCTCGCGACGATGGTCACGGCCAGGCCGCGATAGCGCTCGAACCAGTGGGAGGCCTCCGCCATCAGCGGCGCGAAGGTCGCCGACGTGCCGAGTCCGATCAGGAAATACGCCGCCACGAACTGCCAGAGTTGGGTCGATAGACCCGCCAGCACATTGGCGACGCCGAGGAAGGCAATGCTGATCGCCATCGCCGCCACGATGCCGAACCGGTCGGTGATCCTGCCGGCGATGACGCCGCCAAGCCCGAAGCCGAACATCATCAGCGTGAAAGCCAGCGACACCGCGCCGCGCGTCGCGGAGAATTCGGCCTGCACCGCGGGAATCATCACGACGATCGCCCACATGCCGACGCCGCCGATCGAACCGATCAGAAGCGCAATGACGAGGCGCATCCAGGCCTGACGCGAATCAGGGGTGAATGTTTCAGGTGTTTGTCCCGATTGATTTGGCGCGTGCACGGGCGGGACCATGGCCCGCGGATCGCCACAGGGTCAACCATTGTGGCGCGATATTGGGCATGCACGGTGCACTGCGGTAAGAAGGAGCTTGGCGAACGCGCGTTTTGTCATTATTTTGCAAATCAGCGCGTGCAACATCGCCGCGCGAAGGGCATGTCGGCGGAATGTTGCTGCGATTGACACGATCGATGCGGATCAGGGTGGGGCGTGTGATTGCCCTTGCCTATTTGTTCTGCGTGCTCGCGCCGGCCGCAAGCCTCGCCTGGGGTAGCGGTCCAGCACCGTGCCTCGACGACGCGCTCCTCGCCGATCTCGTGCCGGTGCATCACCAGATGCAGGCCGGCCACACGCATGACGGCGCCTCGCATGACCACGCCGGGCCGCATGCGCATCACCAGACCGCCGCGCAGGACGCGCCCGCCGTCCCTCATCATCACGACGGCAAGGGTACGCCGGGACCGTGCTGCGCGATGATGTGCGTTAGCGCGCTGCCGGCCGACCTGCCCAGCGTCGTAAAGCCGCTTCAGCCGGTTTCCGCCTGCTCGCCCGAGATCGTGGCCAGCCTGCACAGCGCGGCGCCGCCCCTGCACTACCGCCCTCCCATCGTCTGATCTGACGCGCGACGACGTCAGGCCGAGCGCGCACCCGCGCGCCCGAACCTGTGGTCTCCAGACAGATCAGGGATGACTCATGCTTACGCTTACCGGGGCGAAGTCCGCCGCTGCATCCGCGGCGCGGGGACGACGCTTTCGATTCCATTGGCCGCTGCTGGCCGCGACGGCATTGGCGCTGTCCGGCTGCGTGCCGGCAACGACACAAGTCGCGGGCGCTGATCCTGCCGATCCCGCGACCAAGGTCGCGCGCGCCGGCTATCATTCGACGATTGCGCCCTACACCAGCCTGCGGCCTGCGACGCCGGCACCATGGCGCGAGCGCAACGAGAACGTCGCGCCGCAACCGAAGCAAGACCGGTAGGAGCGCGTCATGACACACCGTCTCGCGCCAAGCCTGCTCGCTCTTGCCTCGCTCGGCTTGTCGGGCTGTGCCGCCTTCTCGCCCGACAGCGGCATGAATGCCGTCTCGGAGCTGACGAGCCAGACCCTCAAAAAGGATGTCGCCTTCGTGCGGACGGCCGAGGGAGCCGGCGCGGTCGACGCGCGCGTTCGCCAACTGCTGTCGCGAACACTCAACCCCGAGACCGCCGTGCAGATCGCCCTGCTCAACAACAAGGGGCTTCAGGCCGCCTATAACGAGCTGGCGCTGGCCGAGACCGATCTCGTCGAGCAGAGCCTGCCGCCCAATCCCGTGTTCTCGGTCTCGCGGATCTCGGGCAACGGCGCCAGCGAAATCGAGCGTCAGGTCGTCGGCGACATCCTCGCGCTCGCCACGCTGCCGTTTCGTTCGGAGATCGCCCGCGACCGTTTTCGTCAGGCGCAATTGCGCGCGGGTCTGGCGACGTTGCGGCTTGCCGCCGATGTCCGCCGCGTCTATTGGCGCGCCGTGGGCGGCAACGAGATGGTGGCGTTGCTGACGGATGCGAAGGCGACGGCGGAATCGACCGCACAGCTCGCGGTCAAGCTCGGCGAAACGGGCTCGATCAACAAGCTCGATCAGGCTCGTGAACAGGTGTTTTACGCCGAAACCACCGCCGACCTTGCCACCGCGCGACAGACGGCGACGAGCGCGCGCGAAAAGCTGGCGCGCCTGATGGGACTTTGGGACGGCGGCCTCGACTTCCGCCTGCCCAACCAGCTGCCGCCGCTGCCGCGCCGGCCGCAGGCTTTGCCGTCGATTGAAGCCGACGCGGTCGCCCATCGCATCGACCTTCAGATCGCGCGGCTCGAGCTGACCGCGCTCGCGAAGTCGCTGAACCTCACGGAGGCGACGCGCCTCGTGACGCTGCTCGATCTCGCCGGCATCTCCCGCCGCACCCGGGATCCGGAAGGCGCGCCGTTCCGCGAACGCGGCTTCGACGTGCAGTTCCAGATCCCGATCTTCGACGGCGGCGAGGTGCGGGTGCGGCAGGCGGCGGAGACCTACAATTTCGCCTTCAATCGGCTGACCGAGCGCGCCGTGAACGTACGCTCCGAGGCGCGCGATGCTTACCGGATCTATCGCTCGGGCTACGACATCGCCAGCCACTATCAGCGCGAGATCATCCCCTTGCGAAAGATCATCACCGAGGAGATGCAGCTCCGCTTCTCCAGCATGCAGGTCGATATCTTCGCGCTGCTCAACGAGGCGCGGCAGCGACTTGCGTCGCTGCGCGGTGCAATCGATGCGAAGCAAAGATTTTTCCTTGCCCAGTCCGACTTGCAGACCGCCGTCAATGGCGGCGGCGCGCCTGCTGACAGCGACAGCTCAACCACTATCGCCGCGGCAGCGCCTGCCGATGGCGGCCATTGACATGGAGGCCAACATGTTTTCCCGCCGAGGATTTCTGGGCAGCGCCGCGCTCGCCGGCGCATCCGTCGTCAGCGGCCGCGCGCAGGCCGCCTCGATTCCGGAAGCCCCGCACATGGACAAGGCGGTGATGCAAGCGCCGCTGCATCCCGCCGGTGGGCCGGACTATCGCCCCGTGGTCACGCTGAACGGCTGGTCGCTTCCGTTTCGGATGAACGGCGACTGGAAGGAATTCCATCTCGTTGCTGAGCCCGTGGTGCGCGAATTCGCCGAGGGCATGAAGGTGAATCTGTGGGGCTATAACGGCCAGTCGCCGGGACCGACGATCGAGGCCGTGGAGGGCGACAAGGTCCGCATCTTCGTGACCAACAGACTGCCCGAATACACCACCGTGCACTGGCACGGCATGATCATTCCCAGCGGCATGGACGGTGTCGGCGGGCTGACGCAGCCTCACATCCAGCCGGGAAAAACCTTCGTCTACGAGTTCGAGATGAAGAAGAGCGGGACCTTCATGTACCACCCGCATTCCGACGAGATGGTGCAGATGGCGATGGGCATGATGGGCATGGTCGTCGTGCATCCGCGCGACCCGAACTTTCGGGCCGTGGACCGCGACTTCGTCTTCGTCATGAGCACCTATCGCGTCGATCCCGGCACCTATCTGCCGCAGGTCAACGAGATGACCGACTTCAACATGTGGACCTGGAACGCGCGCGTGTTTCCCGGCATCGATCCGCTGCCGGTCAGACTCGGCGACAAGGTGCGCGTGCGCATCGGCAATCTCAGCATGACCAACCATCCGATCCATTTGCACGGCCACAGCTTTGCAGTGACCTGCACCGACGGCGGCTGGATTCCGGAGAGCGCGCAATATCCGGAGACAACCACGGACGTACCGGTCGGCGCTGTCAGGGTGTTCGACGTGCTCGCCGACAACCCCGGCGACTGGGCGTTCCACTGCCACAAGTCGCATCACACCATGAATGCGATGGGACACGACATGCGCAACATGATCGGGGTGTCGCGCAAGGATCTCGCCAGGGCCGTCGGCAAGCTCGCGCCTGACGGCATGGCGATGGGCTCGACCGGCATGGCGATGGGCAACATGGAGATGCCCGCGCCCGACAACACGCTGCCGATGATGACCGGCACCGGCCAGTTCGGCCCGATCGAGATGGGCGGCATGTTCACGGTGATGAAGATCCGCGAAGGCCTCGCGCGCGACGATTATCGCGATCCCGGCCCCTACCAATTCCCGCAAGGCACCGTCGCCTACGAGGTCACGCCGCCGGCCCCGGAGCCCGTGCGCCAACAACCAGGCGGGCCGCCGATGAAGAACATGAAGATGTGAGCGTTTCGATGAACCACCACCAACTGGAGATACCAATGAAGACGACGATCAAGCTCGGTCTGGCGCTGGCCGCGCTTTCCACCGCGCCGGCCTTTGCCCACGACCAGCACGGGCACGGCACCTTTTCGGCCGGCGAGCCCGGCGATTCCAAAAAGCCCGCGCGCACCATCGAGATCCTGCTGAACGAGATGGACTACACCCCCGCGAGGATCGAGGTCAAACGCGGCGAGCAGATCCGCTTCGTGCTGCGCAATGTCGGCAAGGAGGACCATGAATTCCTGCTCGCCACCACCAAAGAGAATCTCGCGCATGCGGTGGAGATGAAGAAGCATCCGCACATGGAGCACGACGATCCCAACGGTGTCAGGCTCGCGCCGAGCAAGACAGCCGAGATCCTCTGGAAGTTCAGCAAGGCCGGCACGTTCGAATTTTCCTGCCTGATTCCCGACCACCGCGACTACGGCATGGTCGGCCACGTCACCGTGAAGCAATAAAGGAGAGTCCCATGAACCGCATCATTCGTATCGCCGCAGCGCTGGCGCTGACCGTCGGCCTTGGCACAGGTGCCTTCGCGGCCCAGGGCGCCGCGATCAGCGGCGAGGTCAAGAAGATCGACGAGGGCGCCGGCAAGATCACGCTCAAGCACGCGGCCGCGAAGAACCTCGGCATGGATGAACCCATGACCATGGTCTACCGCGTCAAGGACCCGGCCGTGCTCAAGCAGGTGAAGGTCGGCGACAAGGTGACTTTCGAAGCCGAGGAGGCGGCTTCGGGGTACATGGTGACCCGGATGGAGAAGGCGAAGTAGGCTGCCTCCACAATGGTCATTCCGGGGCGCGCCTCTTGGCGCGAGCTATGATGCGCAATTGCGCATCTGAGAATCCATTTCCCCACGACGCCTGCGGCACGATGGATTCCGGGCTCCCGCTTCGCGCGCCCCGGAATGACGGCGTTAGAGCCCGAAATACCCCGGTCAGCCCCCATGCCGCACCCGACATTAACCCTTTGCTAACCATACACCCGGCAAGAATTGCCCAGTGGAGTCGAGTGTCGTCAGCCGCGTAGAACGGGGGGTGCCCTGTGGACGCCAGTGCGGTGCCTCACTTTCGGAACGGCGGCCCTTCGGCCGTCGGGCAGACGTTTGGGGCGCGCGGACGGCAGTCGCGCGGAGGGGCAGCTACTATGGTCGACGTCACCGCGGGACAGGGCGTAGGCGGCACAAACGCCGGTTTCCCCACCCTTGCCGAGATCGGCAACATCCTCAAACGCGGCGATATCGCGCTGGCGCTCGGCGTCCTCACCATCCTGGTGGTACTGATCCTTCCGCTGCCCGCGATCGTGCTGGACCTGTTCCTGGCGATTTCAATCACGCTCTCGATCCTGATCCTGATGACGTCGCTGTTCATCCAGGCGCCGCTGGAATTCTCCGCTTTCCCGACCGTCCTGCTGATCTCGACCATGCTGCGGCTGTCGCTCAACATGGCCTCGACCCGCCTGATCCTGTCGCACGGGCACGAGGGCACGGATGCCGCCGGTCACGTCATCGAGGCCTTCGGCAGCTTCGTGATGGGCGGCAATTTCGTCATCGGCATCATCGTCTTCGCCATCCTGATCATCGTCAACTTCGTCGTCATCACCAAGGGTTCGGGCCGCATCGCCGAAGTCGCCGCCCGCTTCCACCTCGACGCCATGCCCGGCAAGCAGATGGCGATCGACGCCGACCTCTCCGCCGGACTGATCGACGAGGCGGTCGCCAAGCAGCGGCGCAAGGATCTGGAGGACGAGAGCGGCTTCTTCGGCGCCATGGACGGTGCCTCCAAATTCGTCCGCGGCGACGCCATTGCCGGCCTTCTGATCGTCTTCATCAACGTCGTCGGCGGCATGATCATCGGCGTGGCGCAGCAGGGCCTGTCCTTCGCCGACGCCGGCCGCAGCTACACGCTGCTGACCGTCGGTGACGGCCTCGTCACTCAGGTGCCGGCGCTGATCGTTTCGACCGCGGCCGGCCTGCTGGTCTCCAAGGCCGGCGTGTCCGGCGCCGCCGACAAGGCGCTGATGAAGCAGTTCTCCGGATATCCGCAGGCGCTCGCGATGTCCGCGGCGGTCATGCTGGTGCTGGCGGCCCTGCCGGGCATCCCGACCATCCCCTTCCTGGCGCTCGGTTCCGGTGCCGGCGCGCTCGCCTGGCACGCCCGCAACCGCAATCGGGCGACTGCCAGGGCTGCCGAAGTTGCAAAGACCGCACCTGCGCCGGGAACGCCGGGCGCAGCCGGCTCCGCTGCGGCGGAGGAGCCGATCTCCGCGGCGCTGAAGATCGACGACCTCAAGATCGAGCTCGGCTATGCCCTGCTGCCGCTGGTCAACGGCCCCGACGGCACCGACCGCCTCACCGAGCAGATCAAGGCGCTGCGCCGCTCGCTCGCGATCGAGATGGGTTTTGTGATGCCGGCCGTGCGCATCCTCGACAACGTCCAGCTCGAAGCCAACACCTACATCATCAAGATCAAGGAGGTCGACGCCGGCACCGGCAAGATCTGGCCGAACCAGTTCATGGTCATGGACCCCGGCGGCAGCCAGGTGCAGGTGCCCGGCATCCACACCACCGAGCCGACCTTCGGCCTGCCCGCGACCTGGGTTGATGCCAGCCTCAAGGAGGAAGCCTCGCTCAAGGGCTACACCGTCGTCGATGCCGCGACCGTGCTCTCGACCCACCTCACCGAGCTGCTCAAGGCCAACATGTCGGACCTGCTCTCCTATGGCGAGGTGCAGAAGCTGCTCAAGGAGCTGCCGAAGGAGCAGGGGGAGCTGGTCAAGGACATCGTGCCCGGACAGGTCACCGTCTCCGGCATCCAGCGCGTGCTGCAGCTGCTGCTCGCCGAGCGCATCTCGATCCGCGACCTCTCGACCATTCTGGAAGGCATCGCGGACTCGCTCGCCTTCTCGCGCAATCCGGCCACCATGGTGGAGCACGTCCGCGCCCGCCTGGCGCGGCAGATCTGTGCGCAGAACACCTCCTACAGCGGTTATCTGCCGCTGATCGCGCTCTCGGCGCGGTGGGAACAAGCCTTTGCCGAATCCATTATCGGCCAGGGCGAGGAGCGCAGCCTCGCGATGCAGCCCTCGAAGCTGTCGGAGTTCATGACCGGCGTGCGCGAGGCCTTCGAGCGCGCCGCGCGTGAAGGCGAGGCCCCGGTGCTGGTCACCTCTGCGGCAATTCGTCCCTTCGTGCGTTCCCTGGTCGAGCGGTTCCGGGCGCAGACGACCGTGCTGTCGCAAGCTGAAATCCACCCCAGGGCGAGATTGAAAACGGTCGGAAGCATCTGATTTGCCTTAAGAAGCCGTGTGTTTTTCGGCCACAGGCAAATGGTTTTTCAGTTTCTGGCGCTTTGCCGATCAATGGCCGGCAAGGCGCCCGGCAGACACATTACAGCTTTGAAATAATTGCCAAATTGCACGATCAAGGATTGTTTTTGATCGCGGCTTCTCACGTCCTGTCACGCTCTTGTGATCGCCTCTTGGGAACGAATCCCCCCAATACTAGGTTGTTGGGCACCGGAAGCATGAACCTGCCCAAACACGCAGGCGACTACTTCGGGTAGATGGCGGCAGGAGCCTTCCATGAACCACTCGATTTACAGCGCAGATCGCTCGACCCACCTCAAGATCGTGGTTGTCGCGCTCGTTGCCGGCATCGCGGTGGCGGGCCTCGGGATCACCGCGCGTACGAGTTCAGACGAAGGCCTGACCCAGACCGCTCGCGTCATGAAGGCGGGCAAGCCGATCGCCATCACCAGCTCGAACGTTTCCCTCGTTCGCTAAGGAGATTTGAGTTTCAGGAATTCACGCGGCTCTTTATCAGCCCCCCAAAGTCGCCACGTGGATATGTAGACGACCCCAACCCCAAGTCGACTACAGAAAGCGCCCGCCCCCCACGGGCGCTTTCTCATGTCTGGGGTATGTCGTCATCGTGAGCGCACGCGCGTCCAGCTCCGTCATTGCGAGGAGCTCTTGCGACGAAACAATCCAGAATCCCTCCGCAGAGACAGGCTGGATTGCTTCGCTGCGCTCGCAATGACGGAATCTGTGGGTGGCAGCGTCGCTCTTTAAATTCACATCTCACTCGCAGACACACCTTCGCCATCTCGCGGCTTGTTCGCCCGAGCTTTGCTTCGTCGCCTCACCCCCGAATGAAAGAGGGCGCAGGGAAGACCGGGTGCCGGCTGGCACCCGCGGTCCACTGTGCGAGATTGTCGTAAGAACATTGCACAGCGGCATACAGGTGAAGCCTGAACATCCGGCCTTCCCTGCGCAGTGGCTTTACGGCTTATGTCGCGCTCTCCCCGGGGAGCGATGCACTATTGCCCCCGTCGCCTTGCGGATGGCTGATGCACGCGCCCCGGTTGGGCCGCGACATCACCGCAACGCTTGGCGCACAGACCCCGGGCGCCAGGACCACACGATTTCGCCGTACGCCGATCACACCGGTCGTGTGCGCGGCGGCTTCGCTCACGGTTGCCCGCCCTGCGAAACCCTTCGCGCCGATGTGGCCCACGTCCACCGCCGTCCGGCCCGCGTTCGTGACGATCGCGATACGCCCCTCTTCCTTGGGCCGGAGTGAGGCGAAATATACGTAATTCCGAATTTCGGTAAAGTAGAATATTTTCCGCGGCACGCGTTGACCGACAATTAGGGTGTTTTGCCCGACGGGCAACGCGATATCTTGTAGCCCGGATGAGCGCAGCGATGTCCGGGATGTCTCCGCGAGCGACCCCGGGTGTCGCTTCGCTCACCCGGGGCTACGCCTACGCGGCGCGGCTCAGGCCTCGCGCAGTTCCGACGGCGTCGCGGCAAAGCGCTTGCGGAAGGCGCGGTTGAAATAGGACAGATCGGAGAAGCCCGACGAATGCGCGATGTCGCTGATCTTGCGGGTCCTGGCGCGAGGATCGCTGAGCAGCTTGCGCGCCTGCAGCAGGCGCTGCTCCAGAACGAATTCGGTGAAGGTCGTTCCGGCCTGCTCGAACAGGCGCTGTGCCTGGCGCGGGCTCAGGCCCGAGCGCGTGGCAATCTCGGACAGGCAGAGATCGTTGCGGCCAAGTGCAGCCATCACGTCGGCGCGCATGAGATCGAGACGGGCCGCCGCATGACCTCGCCCGCGCGCAAGACTTGCATGCTCGGCGTCAGTGCCGAGCAGGAGCCCGACGAGATCGACCATGTGCTGCGCGGTGAGGCGCTGGCCGACGGCGTCGAGATGCGGCGCGTGATGGGCCGCAAGGGAGTGGTAGCGGAAGATCGTCTCGGCGACCGCGCCGTCCGAGAGCACTTGCGACAGCTTGTCCTCGGCGCGTGGACTGATGTCGAGGAGTGCGCGGCGCGGCATGCGGATGGTGGTGAACCGATCTTCCTCGGTGTGGCCCACGGTGCCGGTGATGCCCATGTCGACGAGCACCATCTGCGCGGGCGCAAGCTCCACGGCATGGCCGTTCTGCCCAACGCGGACGAGACCCGCGTGTGCCGCGATCAGGACGAGATCGTCGCTGCCGTCGGCAAGGTGGCTCTGGGTGCGTGAATATTGCGCGGAGGCGCCTTCGGGAATGGCGAGTGCGATATTGTCGACCACGCTGACTTGGAGCCGGCAATCGATGCTGTCGCCCCGGCTCGGCCCGATATCCAGGCCGCAGGCCCCGAAAGTCCGCTCGCGCCAATGTTCGAAGGCCTGGCCGTGTGGCAGCCCCGCATATTGGTGAATGAAGATGCCCGACGTTTTCGCTGCATCCATCTGATTTCTCGCCCCTCTCCGGCGCCATGCTTGGGGGCGCCGACTGCAAATTCCGGGCATTTGACGCCACGAAACGGATGGAGGTTCAAATCGGGGGAGGATTCGGCGGGAGTTGTCGGGATGCGACGGCGGGGCGGACCGTGGCGACAGAAACCGATCAGGCATTGCCACGACGATGTTGAAGCGTCCAATGCCCCCGGTGTCGTCCTGGACAAGCGAGCAGAGCGAGCGCCGATCCAGGACCCATTACCCCGGGATTGAGTGGTTGCTCACCCGTGTGGCCACGGCTCACTCTTGCAACAAGCTCTTGGGGTAATGGGTCCTGGCTTTCGCCAGGACGACAATAGAAACCTACTTCTTCGCGGGCGCCTGCGGCTGTGACGGCGGCACGGTCTCGATCAGCTTGCCGGAAAATATGGGCGCCGAGGTCGGCTGGCCATTGGGCGAGCCGCCCGCCTGCTCGACGGTGACCGCGTAGGTCGCGCTGTTGACGACGTCGGCATCGTACGAACCGAGCACCGGTCGTGCGGTGAAATCGCCGGCGCCGATCACGCCGAGCGAGCGCGGACGCGGCAGCTTGTCGGAGATCAGCCAGAGCTCGAAACTTTTGCCGGGCTCCGGTGTCGCGCCCACTTTGCGCACGGTGAAGTTCTTGGTCGCACCGTCGATGGTGAGGATGAAGGCAGGACCTCCGCCCTGGCCCTGCAACAGCGCGACATATTGCGACGACACCGGGAGCGGCGCCGGTGTCTTCACCTCGACCGTCTGGATGCGTGGCGCCGGTCGCAAACCGCCCGGGAGCGCCTCGGGCTGGAAGATCTGAAGCGACAGCGTCACGAGCAGCGCGGCCGCGAGCGCACCGACGGCGGATGCGATGGTGCGCCAGCGCTTCACGCGCCCCTCGAGCCGGATCACGTTACTGTTGTCGGCAACCGGCGGCAGTGGCGCATGCACGACCTCCGGATCCGGCGCGTGGACCTGCGGCATGAAGATCGGCACGACGTCGGGAAGCGCATCGGGCGCCGGTGGCGTCGTTTCGGGTTGCTCCGCTTCGTGAGGCTGCGGCACCGGTTGCTGCATAGTCTCCGACGGCACCGGCGGAGGGACGGTGTCGGGCGAGGAAAACTCCGGCACAGGTGGCGGCGCTGCGTCCGGCAGCGCTGGCGGATCCTGCGCAAAGCCCGTCCGCGCGAGCTCGGACCTGATGTTCTCCCACACGATCGGACGCGGCTCGATCGAGCCGACCATCTGGTTGAGGACGCCGAGCCGGAATGCCCACGCCTGCACGACATCGGCGAACGCCTTGTCCACCGCCATCATGGTCTCGACCTGCGCGCGCTCGCCGGCGTCGAGCGTGCCGAGCGCATATTCCGCGGCGAGCGCGATATGGTCCTCCGTGTAGGCCATCACTTGCGATCCAGACTCGCCCTCACCGTCCAAGCCCTCATAGCCCGAGACATTCGCGAATATCCATCATGCTGCGCCGAAGCCACGTCTTCACCGTGTTGACGGGCGCCGCGAATTTCTCCGCCAATTGCTCGCGGCTCCAGCCGTTGTAATAGGCGAGAAGCACGAGCCTCTGACGGTCCGGCTCGAGCCGGCCGATACATTCCAGCAGCCGCCTCAATTCCTCGGTCATCTCGCGCCGCGCCAACGGATCGGGGCTATCGCTTGCGACTTCCATCGCCTGCGGCTCTTCCTCGATGGAGACTTCCGTCTTCTTGCGCACGACGTCGATGGCGCGGTTGCGCGCGATCGACGCCATCCATGTGATCGGCGACGCGAGAGCGGGATTGAACTGGCCGGCGCTGTTCCAGATCTTGACGTAGGTCTCCTGAATGACCTCCTCTGCGAGATCCTGTCGGCGCAAGATACGGAGCACGACGCCATAGAGTTTCGCGCGCGTGGCGACGTAGAGGCGCTCGAACGCGGCCTGATCGCCCTGCGCCACTGCCCCAATCAGCCCGACCAGCTCTGCTGGCGTCAGCATTCAGCCCCCCGATGCGCGGCCCGTCGCATTCCGCGCAGGTCCTGGCACTCCGCCACCATAGCGCGCGACAAAGCCGACCACCAAGGGGGCGCGGCGCCCCTCTGTGGACAGGACATGCGAAAACCCGGACCTTTGAGGTCCGGGTTCTGCAAATTCTCGCAGGTCTGGCGGCTAGCGCCTCAGGCGACGGCGCCCATGCGGGCACGCATCAGGCCGATGCTGTCGAGATCGGCCTGCTCGCGGGCGTTTTCCTCGGCGCGTTCGCGGGCCTGATCGCGCTCGTCGAGGAGCTCGACCTTCTTCAGCTCCTCGAAGGCTTCGGCCAGCGCAGCCTTGGCCTCGTCGAGCTGGCCCTTCAGCTCGTCGGCCGAGCGGGTCAGGTTCTCGCGACGCTGGATGGCAGCCTTGGCATAGGTCGGATAGGCGAAGTGCGAGGGATCGTTGATCCCGGCGCGCTCCTGCTCGGTCGAGATCTCGCGTTCAAGATCGGTCGACATCCGCTGGAAGTCGGCGATCATGGTCTCGATCTGGCTGACCCGGCGGCGCTTCTCGTCGACCTGAAATTTCTTCAGGCGGATGAGGGTATCACGTGACTTCATCGACTCGTACTCCCCAGAAGTCCCTTGGCTGCACGTGGGACAACACCGGTCTCCCCACAGGCCCGACTGGGGCCAAGACCGGCTCTGCTACTCTGTGGGATGGGATGATGACCGGACAAAGTTAGCGTTCCGTTTCCAAATCACCGAGGATTTGCGCCAACTGGCGGTAGCCGTCCGCCAGCGATGCATTTTCGTCCTTGCGCTGGCGCAGGAAGGCCTCCAGCGGCTCGTGCAGGCGGATCGCCTCGTCGACCTCCGGGCTGGAGCCGGCGCGGTAGGCGCCCAGACGGATCAATTCCTCCATGTCGGCATAGGTCGCCATCACCGCCCGCGCCTTCTGGATGGTCGGCCAGAACTCCGGGTCGGCCGATTTCGGCATGGTGCGGGAGACGGATTTGAGGATGTTGATGGCGGGGTAGCGGCCGCGCTCGGCGATCGAGCGCTGCATCACGATGTGGCCGTCGAGGATGCCGCGGACGGCATCCGCAATCGGCTCGTTATGGTCGTCGCCATCGACCAGCACCGTGAAGATCGCGGTGATGGCGCCCTCGCCCAGGCCCGGACCGGCGCGCTCCAGAAGCTTCGGCAGTTCGGTGAACACGGTCGGCGTGTAGCCCTTGGCGGTCGGCGGCTCGCCCGCGGACAGACCGATCTCGCGCTGGGCCATGGCAAAGCGTGTCACCGAATCCATCAGGCAAAGGACGTCCTGCTCCTCGTCGCGAAAATATTCGGCGATCGCGAGCGTCAGATACGCGGCCTGACGGCGCATCAGCGCCGGCTCGTCGGAGGTCGCGACCACGACGACGGAACGCGCCAGGCCTTCCTCGCCGAGGTCGTCCTGCAAGAACTCCTGGACCTCGCGGCCGCGTTCGCCGATCAGGCCGATGACGCTGACCGCGGCATCGACGTTGCGCGCGAGCATCGACAGCAGCACCGACTTGCCGACGCCGGAGCCTGCGAAGATGCCCATGCGCTGGCCGCGGCAGCAGGTCAGGAACGTGTTCATCGCGCGCACGCCGAGATCGAGCGGCGCGCCGACGCGCTTGCGCGAGTGCGCCGGCGGCGGCGAATTGCGGTACGGCATCGGCGCCGGCCCCTGGGGGAGCGGCCCCTTGCCGTCGATCGGCTCACCCAGCGCATTGACGACGCGGCCGAGCCAGGCCGCGCAAGGCCGCACCTGATTTGCGGCATTGGCGATGACCGCCTTGCAGCCGCGCCGCACGCCGTCGAGACCGGCGAACGGCATCACGACGGCGTTGTTGCCGGAGAAGCCGATCACCTCGCAGGGGATGGAACGGTTGCCGCCGGTCTCGATCACGAGCCGCGCGCCGACCGACATCGCATGGATCGGGCCGGCCACCTCGACCATCAGGCCGCGCACGCCGACCACACGGCCATAAATATTGATGCCGTCAATGTCGCCGATCTGTTCGGCAAGAGCCTTCACAAGAGGGCCTTCATGAGGTGATCGCCTTCATAACCCGGGGTTTCGTGGCGAGAACCTTAAGTTTCGCCATATTTCTGAACGGCGCTTAACTTCGTGTTTACCCGCATCGTTAATCATTGCGTCACTGTCTTTGTGACTGAGCGTGGCTCCCCTTCAGAAGAAGGCTGAGTCGCGGGAGTCGGTTAGGCCCGTCTCTTAAAGTGGAACTTGAACGCAACCGGATAACGAAAGCTGCTTCGCACACAAGACCTTAGGGCGATTCGACGAAAATTGCATCTACAGGGCTTGCGTTCCAGAATCAGAATTTGTTAACCATCTGTTGTCAGGATCCGAATCAGTTGTTCAAAGGCGTTTTGTTGTGTGCCGCGAATGCGGCCGACCTGACGCCCAGGAGCGGCGACTATGGGGAACTGGCATGCGCGTTTTGCTGATTGAAGATGACAGCGCCGTCGCGCAGTCGATCGAGCTGATGTTGAAGTCTGAGAGCTTCAACGTCTACACGACCGATTTGGGGGAAGAAGGCGTCGATCTCGGTAAATTATACGATTACGACATTATCCTTCTCGACCTCAACCTGCCCGACATGTCCGGCTACGACGTGCTCAAGCAGCTCCGGGTCTCCAAGATCAAGACACCAATTCTGATCCTCTCCGGCCTCGCCGGCATCGAGGACAAGGTCAAGGGTCTCGGCGTCGGCGCCGACGACTACATGACCAAGCCCTTCCACAAGGACGAGCTGGTTGCCCGCATCCACGCGATCGTGCGCCGCTCCAAGGGCCATGCCCAGTCGGTGATCCAGACCGGTGACCTCGTCGTCAACCTCGACACCAAGACGGTGGAAGTCGGTGGCCAGCGCGTGCATCTGACCGGCAAGGAATACCAGATGCTGGAGCTGCTCTCGCTCCGCAAGGGCACGACCCTCACCAAGGAAATGTTCCTCAACCACCTCTATGGCGGCATGGACGAGCCCGAGCTGAAGATCATCGACGTCTTCATCTGCAAGCTCCGCAAGAAGCTCGCGAATGCCTCGGAAGGCCGCAACTTCATCGAGACCGTGTGGGGCCGCGGCTACGTGCTGCGCGAGCCGCATGAGGTCGAAGAGCGCATTCCCGCCTGATCAGTTTACTGCGCGAGCCCTTCGGGCTTGCTCCTCCCAGCCTGGACCCCGCCGCAAATGGCGGGGTTTTGTTTTTTGGGGACGTGAACGCGGCCTCATCGTCCTTGCGCCGTTGAACCGCTATCCTTCCCCAGCCGACGAATGGTCGCTGCACGATGGGGGAACGATGATCCTGCAATCACTCGCCGGCCTGCCCGCCTTCCTGGTCTATTTCTGCACCGGGCTGATCGCGATCGTGGCGTATCTGTTCGCCTATACCCGCATCACGGCGCACAACGAATTCCAGCTGATCCGCGACAACGATCCGGCTGCGGCGATCGCGCTCGGCCTCAGCCTGCTGGGCTTCGTGGCGCCGCTGGTCAGCGCGATCGCGCATTCGGCCAATGTGCTGGACTGCCTGATCTGGGCGATGATCGCGCTGATCGTCCAGATCGTCGTGTTCTTTCTGGTGAGAGTGCCGGTGCCGAATCTGTCGGCGCGGATCGCCGCCGGCGAACTTGCAGCTGCCATCTGGCTCGGGCTGTCCTCGCTCGCCGCGGGGCTGCTCAACGCCGCCTGCATGATCTACTGACATGGCCGACAAGCCCTCCAAAAAGGAGTTCGGCAAGCGCCGGCCGGCGGCCGGACCGCCGCCTGCACAACAGCCGGTGAAGCGCTCCGGCCACGTCGCGCTGCTGGTGATGGGCACGATCGCGGTCGGCACCACCGCCTACACGCTGATGCCGCGGCACAATTGCGAGCCCTCCCCTGTCGGCACGGACCCGGCGGTGCAAGCGAGCACCTCGTGCAGCAGCAGCCGCAGCTCCTCCGGGGGCGGCGGCGGCTCATCGCGATCGAGTTTCTTCAGCAGCGACTCCTCGAGCCATTCCTCGTCCGGAGCGTCGTCCGATTCAGGCTCCGGCGGCGTGAGCCGCGGCGGCTTCGGCTCGTTTGGCCATGGCTTCTCCGGCGGCGGCTGACCCATGCGACGCATCGTCTGCCCCGAGCGCGACGACTGGCGGCAGACCGCCGAACAATGCGGCTTCGCCTTCCACACCATCGAGGGCGAGCGCTATTGGGACGAGCGCGCCTATTACGCCTTCACGCTCGACGAGATCGAGCGTGGCATCGAGGCACCGACCGGCGAGATCGACGCGATGTGCCTGGAGCTTGCCGGCCGTGTGATCGGCGACGAGCGCCATCTGCAGCGCTTGAAGATACCGGACGCGTTCTGGAGCCTGATCGCCGAGAGCTGGGCGCGCGACGACCGCAGCCTCTATGGCCGGCTCGATCTGAAATTCGACGGCAGGGGACCGGCAAAGCTGCTCGAATACAACGCGGACACGCCGACCTCGATTTTCGAAGCCGCGGTGTTTCAATGGACCTGGCTCGAACAGGCGATCGAACGGCGCATCATCCCGTCGCGGGCCGACCAGTTCAACTCCATCCACGAACGCCTGATCGAAGCGTGGAAGCAGATTGCCGCTAGCCGCCATGTCCATCTCACCGGCACCACGGCGAATGAGGAGGACGCCGGCACGCTCGCTTATCTCGAAGACACGGCGCGCCAGGCGGGACTGGCGACCACGCTACTCGATATCGAGGCGATCGGCTGGCGCGATGATGCCGGCGGCTTCGTCGATCTCGACAACCGCGACATCGCGCTCGCCTTCAAGCTCTATCCCTGGGAATGGATGTTCCACGACGCCTTCGGCGCAAAGCTCAAGGACGCACAGACACGCTGGATCGAACCGCCGTGGAAGGCGGTGCTCTCCAACAAGGGCATCCTGCCGCTGCTATGGGAGATGTTTCCGAACCATCCCAATCTGCTGCCGGCTTTCTTCGAGGACGATCCGCGGGCAGTCGAGCTCGGCAGTTCGTATGTGCGCAAGCCGCTGCTGTCGCGCGAAGGCGCCAACGTCACGCTGGTATCAGGCGGAATGCCGCTCGACGAGCAGGCAGGACCCTACGGCGCCGAAGGCTTCGTGCGACAGGCGCTCGCACCGCTGCCGAACTTCTCAGACTTCTATCCGGTGGTGGGAAGCTGGCTGGTCGATCACGAACCCTGCGGCCTGTCGATCCGCGAGGACGAGAGCCCGATCACCGGCAACGGCTCGCGATTTCTACCGCATGCGATCTTGTGAGGTGCGCTCTTCTTCCCTTTTCCCCTCGTGGAAGAGGAGAAGAACGCATCTCAGCGCGCCGCTGCCACCTTTAACGACGGCGGCATCAATCCGCCCATCGGGCGGCCGGAGCGCGTCGGGTTGAGCTGATAGAGACCACGACGGTCGGCGATCGGGCGGAACGCATCGGTGATGCCGACGACGGATTCGGCAGCGCCGAGCAGCAGCGTACCGTCGGCTTCCAAAACCTTGGCCATGCGCTCGAAGATCACGGCCTTGGTGTCCTGGTCGAAGTAGATCAGCACGTTGCGGCAGAAGATCACGTCGAACGTGCCGAGATGGGAGAAGTCCTGCAACAGATTGAGCCGGCGGAACTGCACCATCGCGCGGATGTCGGCGTTGAGCTGCCAGACCTCGCCCGCTTGCGTGAAGTATTTCATCAGGTGCTGGATCGGCAGGCCGCGTTGCACCTCGAACTGGCTGTAGACGCCGGCCTTGGATTTCTCCAGCACCTCCTGCGACAGATCGGTAGCGACGATCTCGATGCGCCAGCCGGCGAAGGCTGCGCCCATCTCCTTCACGCACATTGCGATCGAATAGGGCTCCTGTCCCGTCGACGATGCCGCCGACCAGATGCGCAGCGACTTGCGCGCCGCGCGCGCCCGAAGCAGCCCCGGCAGGATCGTTTCGCGCAAATGATCGAACGGGATCTTGTCGCGGTAGAAGAAGGTCTCGTTGGTGGTCATCGCTTCGACCACGTCGCTCGCAAGCCGCCCGTCGCCGTTCCTGATCTTCAGCACGAGATCGGGAATCCCGCTAAGGCTCGCCTTGCGAGCCAGCGGCAGCAACCGGCTCTCGACCAGATACTGCTTGTCCGGGGAGAGATCGAGGCCGGAGCGCTCCTTCAGGAATCTGCGCAGATAGTCGTAGTCAGCCGGCGTCACGAGCGGTCTCCCGCGAACAGGCGATTGACCCGGGCGCCGATCTGGTTGAGCGGCAGGATCGCTGCGCAGATGCCGGCATTGGCCGCTGCGCCCGGCATCCCCCAGACCACGCTGGAGGCTTCGTCCTGCGCGATCACGCTGCCGCCGGCGGCGACGACGTCCTTGCCGCCACGCATGCCGTCCGAGCCCATGCCCGTCAGGATCACGGAGAGGATGGCGCCATGCCAGATGTCGATGGCGGAGGTGAACAGCGGATCGACCGCGGGCTTGCAGAAATTGACGGCGGGACCGTCGTCGAGCGCGATCGCCACGTCGGCGCCGCTGCGCACGACGCGCATGTGCTTGCCGCCCGGCGCAAGGTAGATGCGGCCCGGCTTCACCGGCTCGCCATCGACCGCCTCGGCCGCCGGCTTGCGGCTCGTGCGTGCCAGATGCTCGGCGAGAATGGTGGTGAAGGTCGGCGGCATGTGCTGGGTGATCAGCACCGGGACGCGGTCGATCACGGCGCCAAGCTCGGCGACGAGCGCCATCAGCGCCTGAGGACCGCCGGTCGATGAGCCGATCAGCAGCACCTTCGGTGCCTGGGTCGAGAACGGACGCGTGGACAGCACCGAGGACGACGACGGCGCATGCACGGCCGGAGCCGGCGCGGCAGGCCGCGCGACAACCGGTCCACGTGCGGCCGGGGCCGGGCTCGCAGGCGCCAGCGGCGGGCTCGCAACCGCGGGCTTGCGGCGAAGCCGTGCGCCGAGGTGGCGGATTTTCTGGATCAGGTCGTGGTGGAAGATGTCCGCAGCCGACGCCTCGCGCGTCGATTCCGGCTTCGGAATGTAGTCGGCGGCGCCGAGCGACAGCGCCTTGAAGCTGATCTCCGCGTTACGGCGGGTCAGCGTCGAAGCCATGATGATGACGAGATCGCGCTTCTTCGCCAGGAGTTGCGGCAGCGCCGAGATGCCGTCGAGCTCGGGCATTTCGATATCGAGCACGGCAACGTCGGGGTTGATGCGTTCGATCTGGTTGACCGCCTCGAGCCCGGTGCGCAGCGAGGCCGCGACCTCCATGTCATGCTCGGCACCGACCCAGCGCGAGATCAGACCGCGAATGACGACGGAGTCGTCGACGATCATCACCCGCAACGGCCCGGCTTCCCGCGACGAGCCCGGGGTCGAATTACCTGCGAACGCAACACTCATTTACTCACCAACTCAGACTGAAACGGTCAGTTGAAAACAAACGCCGAAGGAGCCGTTCAGCCTCCGGGCGGTCGCTCAGATAAGGCCGACTTCCTGGAATTTCGCCGTCACGATGTCCTTGTCGAAGGGCTTCATGATGTACTCGTTGGCGCCGGCGTGCAGGGCGCGCGCGATATGCGCGACGTCGTTCTCGGTGGTGCAGAACACCACCTTGGGCTGGTCGCCGCCGGGCATGCGCCGGAGATGGCCGAGGAACTCGTAGCCGTCCATCACCGGCATGTTCCAGTCCAGCAGCACAGCGTCGGGCAGGCCGCGCTTGCAGGCCTCCAGCGCCTTCTCACCGTCCTCGGCTTCGAGGATCTGGAAGTCGAGACCCTCCAGGATCCGGCGCGCAACCTTACGGATGACGCTGGAATCATCAACGACGAGACAAGTTCGCATGTGAACCTCTGCTTCTCCCCGCTTTTGCGGGGACACTTCCAATTGCAGGTACGTCGGCGGATGTGCCGGCGTATCAGGCCGCCATCATCTCGGGCGCGAGCTCGAGGACGCGGTCGACGTCGAGGACGACCATGAGCTGGCCGTCGAGACGGTGGACACCGCCGGCGAGCTTGGCCATGCGGGGGTCGAGATTGACGGGGTTTTCTTC
>NZ_JBEPRY010000005.1:0-315971 GCF_040548605.1 Bradyrhizobium sp. JR4.1 | reverse complement strand
GTTCGCGCGCCATCCGAGGCCGCACAAAAAAATACCCCATATCGAGCCTCACTCCCGCTCGGCCAATTAAGCAAAGCCCTCGCTTGCGGGAGAGGTCGCGCCGAAGGCGCGGGTGAGCGCTCTCTCCTCTGGGCGATTGTCCCGTTGCGGAGACACCCTCTCCCCAACCCTCTCCCGCAGGCGGGAGAGGGAGCGCACCTTCCTGGCGGCAACAATCTACTTGATCAGTCGCCTTATCCCGGGGGCATGCCTGCGAACTTCGGCAGGTCGGGATCGAGGCGATCCCAGGCATGTCCGCGCGCGGCATAAGTCACCACTTGCGGCTCGTAGCGGGCGGGTTCGTCGAGGCTTGCGGCGCGGATGGTGAAGATGTCGGGCATGGCCGCGAAGGTCAGGTAAACAGGCAAGCCGCACTGGGCGCAGAATCCGCGTGTCTTCAAATTGCCGCTGTCGCCGACCATGTCCCAATGCTTCGCTTCGCCCGTCACGGTGACGCCGGCGCGTGCGAAGGTCATGTACGAGCCGTGGCCGCTGCCGCTTTCGCGCTGGCAGTCCCGGCATTGGCAGTGATTGCTGAACAGGGGCTCGCCCAGAATCGAATAGCGGATCGCGCCGCAGGCGCAGCCGCCGGTAAACGGTTTGGTCATTGCGATAACTCCTTACTTGTCTTCGCCGCTGATCTCGTCGAGCTGGCGGACGACCTTCTTCCAGCCGCCGCTCATGCCCGTGTAGGCGGATTCGTTCCTGGGTATGACGAAGCCCGCATGGACCAGGCGGATCCGCGTGCCGGCCTCGACCGGGGTGAGGGACCACGTCACGACAGTGTCGAGCGGCGCACCGTAGCCGGTGTTGCGCTCATTCCCGCCCTTCCAGGCGTAGACGAGGCGCCGGTTCGGCATGACTTCAAGGACGCGGCAATGGATGACGCCATCCCAGGCGCCGCCCGGCGTGGTCTGATAGGTGAAGGTGTTGCCTTCGACAGCCTCGAAACCGCTCGGCGGCATCAGCCAGCGCGCGATCAGTTGGGCGCTGGTCAGCGCCTTCCAGATCGTCTCCGGCGCGTGAGGGAGCACCTCGTCGATGACGATGTCCTTTGTTTCGGCTTTCAATTCGGCAGCACTCACGGATCGATCTCCTTCAAGAGGTCACGCAGGTTCTGGAAGCGCTCGCGCCAGAACACGCCGTAATGGTCCATCCAGGAGACCAGCGGTTCGAGTCCTTGCGGCGCGGCACGGTAATAGACGTTGCGGCCCTCGGCACGCTCGGCGACGAGGCCGGCCTGCTTGAGGGACTTCAAATGTTGCGAGATCGCGCCTTGCGTCACGCCGCTTCCCCGCGTGAGCTCGGCGACGCTGATCTCCTTGCTCTCGAACACGCGCTCGAACACGGCGCGGCGGGTCGGATCGGCAAGGGCGCGCATCACGGTGGTCATGGGATTTGGGGCGGCTTCAATCATGAGTGTTAGATTAGTACATGCTAATGAATTAGTCAAAACTAATTTGTTGGTCAGATTGGGTCTGCCGTGTTGTCTTGACTATGACTGACCGGTCAGTCATATCGTGTAGATGGCCAGAAAGCCCACCAAAGCCGCCACGCCGCCCGCAGTTCGCGCCAACGCAAAGGACTCTGCGCACGCTGGCAACGATGCGGTGCCCGCGTCGAGCCGCGCCACGCGTGCGGCGGAACGCCGTGCGGCGATCGTGGACGCCGCGATGGAGGAATTCATCGCGCGCGGCTTTGCCGCCACGCGGCTCGACGACATTGCCAAGCGCGCGGGTGTCGCCAAGGGCACCATCTACCTGCACTTCAAGGACAAGGAATCGATGTTCGAGGAGCTGGTGCGGACGGTGATCGTGCCTGTCGTAACGCGGTTGACGGCATTGCCGCCGCCGGCGGGCTCGGTGCGCGATCTCGTCGAGACATTTGCCAGCAACTTCCTGAAGGAGGTCATCGGCACGCGGCGCGGCGATCTCGTGCGTCTGATCGTGGCCGAGGGGCCGCGGTTTCCTTCCGTGGCCGATTTCTACTACCGCGAGGTGGTTTCTCGCGGCATCGCCGCCATGCGCACCCTGATCGAGCTCGGCATCGCCCGCGGCGAGATCCGCCAGAAGAACCTGGCGCATTACCCGCAGATCCTGGTCGCCCCCGCGATGATCGCGGTGATCTGGCAGAGCCTGTTTGCACGGCACGCGCCGCTCGACGCGCAGGACATGCTGCGCGTCCATCTCGATTTGATTTTTGGCGAACGGAGCACGACATGAGGTCGTCCCAAAATATCCCTCACCTCATCCTGAGAAGCGCGGCACGCGCGTCTCGAAGGATGAAGGCCCGGCTTTGGCCCTTCGCCCTTCGAGACGCCGCTTCGCGGCTTCTCAGGGTGAGGGATCGACGGCCGTGGCTGCCGCCAAGCGCGATCCAGTTTTTGCCGCGCCTCTGTTCGATCGCGGTTCTGGTCCTCGCGACCGGGCTTGCCGGGTGCAAGGACAAGCGTGAGCCCGGCTTCCAGGGCTGGGTCGAGGCCGACATGATCTTCGTCAGTCCGGACGAGGCGGGCCGCGTGATCAAGCTCAACGTCCGCGAGGGCGACGAGGTCAAGGTCGGCGATCACCTCTATTCCGTCGACGACGATCTCCAGCTTGCCGATCTCAACCAGAACAAGGCGACGCTTGCCAACGCGCAGCAGACCTATGACCGCGCGGCCTCGCTGAGCAAGACCGGCTCGGGCACGCAGGCCAATCTCGACTCGGCCGTCTCCGCCCTGCGCGTTGCTGAGGCGCGGGTGGCGACCTCGGAGACGCGGATGGCGCGGCGCAAGGGCTTTGCGCCCGTGGCCGGCACCATCCAGCAGATCTATTTTCGCGAGGGCGAGATGGTGGCGGCGCAGCGGCCGGTGCTCTCGATCATGCCGCCCGGCAACATGAAGCTGCGCTTCTTCGTGCCGGAGACCGAGCTGCCGAAGCTTGCGATCGGCGATACCGTGCGGATCGCGTGCGACAATTGCGCCGCCGATCTCACCGCAAAGATCTATTTCATCGCGACTTCGGCCGAATACACACCGCCTGTCATTTACAGCCTCGAGGAGCGCAACAAGCTCGTCTATCTGATCCAGGCGCGGCCGTCGCGCCCCGATGCGCTGCGTGTCGGACAACCCATCGACGTCCATCTCAATCCAAAGACTCCGGTGGCGGACAAGCGATGAACGGCGGCAACGGCATCGCGATCGACGTCAAGGGCCTGACCAAGTCGTTCAGCGGCCGCGAGGTCGTGCACGATTTGTCGATGCAGGTTAAGCGGGGGTCGATCTACGGCTTCCTCGGCCCGAACGGCTCGGGCAAAACGACGACCATCCGCATCCTCTGCGGCCTGCTCACGCCCGACAGCGGCGAGGGCACCTGCCTCGGCTACGACATCAGGCGCGATGCCGAAAAGATCAAGCGCCAGGTCGGCTACATGACCCAGCGGTTCAGCCTCTATCAGGATCTCTCTGTCCGCGAAAACCTCGAATTCGTCGCGCGGCTGTACGGCCTTCGCGATGCACGCGGCGCCGCGCGCGACATGATCAAGCGGATCGGGCTCTCGGGGCGCGAGGAACAGCTCGCCGGCGAACTCTCCGGCGGCTGGAAGCAGCGGCTGGCGCTAGGTGCCTGCACATTGCCCAGTCCGAAGCTGCTGCTGCTTGACGAGCCGACCGCCGGCGTCGATCCAAAAGCGCGGCGCGATTTCTGGAACGAGATTCATGCACTCGCGGCCGACGGTCTCACCGTGCTGGTCTCGACCCACTACATGGACGAGGCCGAGCGCTGTCACGAGATCGCTTATATCGCCTATGGCCATCTGCTCGTGCACGGCACCGTGGACGAGGTGATCGCGAAATCCGCGCTGACGACCTACACCGTGACGGGCGAGGACCTGAACGAGCTCACGGCTGCGCTCACCGGCAAGCCGGGAATCGACATGGTGGCGCCGTTCGGCACGTCGCTGCACGTCTCCGGCCGCGACGTCGCCGCGCTCGAAGCCAGCATCGCGCCGTGGCGCGAAAAAAGCGGACTGCACTGGCACAAATCATCGCCGTCACTGGAAGACGTGTTCATCGAATTGATGAGTCGTTCCAAGGACAATTTCCAATGAGCGCGGTCGATCGTCACGAACCCCAGCACGCGATCCGGGAGCGCTTCGGCTTCTGGAGGCGCTCCTATGCGATGCTGATCAAGGAGTTCATCCAGCTCAAGCGGGACCGTGTGTCATTTGCGATGATCGTGATGCTGCCGGTGATGCAGCTGCTCTTGTTCGGCTACGCCATCAACACCACGCCGCACAATCTGCCGAGCGCGGTGCTGCTTCAGGAGGATTCCGATCTCGCACGCTCGATCCTGAAGGCGCTGGAGAACACCGCCTATTTCCGCTTCCTCTATGAAGTCCACGACGTCGAGGATTTCGATAATCTCCTGAAATCCGGCAAGGTTCTGTTCGGCGTCGAGATCCCGCGCGGCTTCGAGCGGGCGGTGCGGCGCGGCGATAAGCCGGCGCTGCTGGTCGCGGCCGACGCCACCGATCCAGTGGCGGCGAGCGCGGCGATCGGCTCGCTCGGCATGGTCGTGCAGACCGCGCTCAAGCACGATCTCTACATCGGAGATCCCCCGGAGATGCCGTTCGAGATCCGCGCGCACGCCCGCTACAACCCCGCCGCCGCGTCGAGCCTCAACATCGTGCCGGGCTTGGTCGGTACCATCCTCACCATGACCATGCTGATCTTCACCGCGCTTTCGGTCACGCGGGAAGTCGAGCGCGGTACCATGGAGGCTCTGCTGTCGATGCCGATCAGGCCGGTCGAGGTGATGTTCGGCAAGATCATTCCCTACGTGCTGGTCGGGTTCGTGCAGGCGTTCCTCATCATCGGCATCGGCGTCGGCCTGTTCGGCGTGCCCGTGCTCGGCAATCTGTTCCTGCTGGCGCTGCTTTCGACGCTGTTCATCACGACCAATCTGGCGATCGGGTATACGATCTCGACGCTGGTGCAGAACCAGCTCCAGGCGATGCAGATGTCGATGATGTTCTTCCTGCCGAGCATCTTGCTGTCCGGCTTCATGTTCCCGTTTGCCGGGATGCCGGCCTGGGCGCAATATGTCGGTGAGTGCCTGCCGCTGACGCATTATTTGCGCATCGTCCGCGCCATCATGCTGAAGGGCGCGAGCATGCAAAATTTGCGTTTCGACGCGTTGGCGCTGGCGGTGCTGATGCTGCTCGCCATGACCATCGCCGTGACGCGCTTCCGCCGCACGCTGGATTGAGGCAAGATGCCCCTGGAATCAAGGGGGCGGAATGGTCAGCTTTGCGAGCAGGAAGGCCCGGCAGCATGCCGTGATGTCCGAAGACTTCGAGCGCGAGCTGACGCGGGAGGTGCTGCGGACCGAGCTGTTGCGGGTGAGGGCGTTGATCATCACGGGCTGCGTCATGATCCTGTTTCTCACCGCAACCTATCTGATCGACCCCGCCATCGTGAACCGGGTCTGGCGCGGGACGGAGGGCCTGGTCCGCGAATACGGTCTCTTGGCAGGCTTCGTCCTCTTCGAAGTCTGGGTCCACAGCCAGATCAGGCGATACCTCAAGCTCGATCGCGACCTTCCGGTGATAAGGCGCTATATCGGCGCAACAATCGAAACGTCGCTGCCAACGATCATCCTGATCCTGCAGATTCACAGCATGGGCGCGAGCCAGGCGCTCGGGTTCGTGCTGCCACTGGCCTATTTCATCTTCATCATTCTTTCGACGCTGCGGCTTGATTTCTGGCTGTCCACCTTCACGGGATTTGTGGCCGCAGCCGAACTCCTGGCTGTCGCGCTGTATTACAACTCGGTCAGCGAGTCCGGTGAACCCCTGATCTACTTTCACGCGGTCCGCAGCACCATCATCCTGATTTGCGGCGTGCTGGCGGGCGCCGTCGGCGCGCGATTGCGGCGGCAGTTTGCGGCGAGCATTGCGGCAGCCACTGCGCGCGACCGGGTGACCAACCTGTTCGGCCAGCACGTCTCGCCGCAGGTTGTGGAGCGGCTGATGACGGAGGGGACGGGTGCCGCCGGCGACCTCCGCCGAGTCGCCGTGATGTTCGTCGACTTCCGCGGCTTCACCGCCGGCGCGCAGTCGCGTACTCCCCAGGAGGTGGTCGACCGGCTCGACGGCGCCTTCGCCGTGCTGGTCGACATTCTCGACCGCGAGGGGGGCATCGTGAACAAGTTTCTGGGCGATGGCTTTCTCGCCCTGTTCGGTGCGCCGCTCGAGGCCTCCGACGCCGCGCATCGCGCAGTCGCCGCGGGCCGCGAGATGCTGACCGCGATGGAGCGCATCAACGCGCAGACGAGCTGGCCACTCAAGATCGGCATCGGCATCCATTTTGGCGAGGTCGTCGCCGGCAATATCGGCTCGCCCCGGCGCAAGGAGTACACTGTGATCGGCGACACCGTGAACTTCGCCTCACGGCTAGAGGCGCTCAACAAGGAGTTCGGCTCGCAGCTCCTGATCTCCGCGTCTGTCCGCGACGCGCTGGGCGCCGACGGCGACGATGCGGTCTCGCTCGGCGAGGTCGAGGTGCGCGGCTACGAGCAGAAGGTGGCGGTGTTTCAACTGGGGTGAGGGCCGCCTCCTGCGCCTTCACTTGTGAGTCGCGTTTCGTTGAAGCGGCTCGCGTTTCGTTGAAGGCGCGTGATGAAATATCCTTGGTAGCTTTTGGGTCTTGCACGGTGGAAGCCGAAAATCTCAGCTTCCCTTTGTCACCCGGAGAAAGCCAATGACTCGATCGATCCTTGTTGCAGCCGCCCTGATCGCCGCTGCTGTCACCCAAAGCCAGGCCGCATCGGCGCGGGACAGCGTGCCGCGCCGCGCCGCAACTCACGTGGCGACCGACTGCGTCAGGGCTCCCGCAGCAGGCGCGTATGCCTCTGCGCCTTACACGCAGCCGCCTTGCCTCCCCAATACGGCGTCCGCGTACTAACTCGCTGCAGAGACGAAGCCGGGCCGGTGAAGTCCGCCAGCCCGGCGTTGCGAACGCTGATGGCGGACTCCGCGGGATCTCGCGCTGGAGGTAGCCGAGTAGATTCGGCGCCGTATCGCAACGGCGCGGCCGGCGAAGATTTTGCGAAGACGGCCTACCCGCTGCTGCGCAACGCGTACGGCCTTGATCGACTGCTCTGGGGCAGCGACTGGCCGCACACGCAGTTCGAGAAGGCGCAAAGCTACGCGAAGAACCTGCGATTTATCGATGGGCTGATCGTCGATCAGAGTGAACGCGCGCAAGTGCTAGCATCGCCACGTTCGCTCTGCCGCTTTTGATCCGTCTTCCGCGATTGCTCCGATTGCACTCTATTTTGGGGCATGACGGGCGATGTCGCCGGCTTGTAGAGTGCCGGCGATGCAGCCGACCGCGGCTGCGCTTGCGTGAAGAGGAAGCGAAAGATGCAGCGCCGCTACATCACCGTCGACGTGTTCACCGACCGCGCCTTCGGCGGCAACCAGCTCGCCGTGGTGCTCGATGCCGGCGGGCTCTCCACACAGCAGATGCAGGCGATCGCGACCGAGTTCAACTATTCCGAGACCACCTTCGTGCTGCCGCCGCGCGACAAGGCCAATGACGCCGAGGTGCGCATCTTCACGCCGGTCAGCGAGCTTCCCTTTGCCGGCCATCCCAATATCGGCACTTCCTTCGTGCTGGCGAGCCTCGCGAAGGAGCCGAAGCCGCGCCTCTTGTTCGAGGAGAAGGCCGGACTCGTGCCGGTCGACATTTTTCGGGAGCAGGGAAGGGTCATCAGCACCGAACTCACCGCGCCGCAGCCGCTGTCGCGATTGGCGCAGGTTTCCGCCGCTGACGTTGCGGCCTGCATCTCCTTGACCGCTGATGACATCAGGATCGATCACCACGCGCCGCAAGTCGTCGGCGTCGGAACGCCGTTCCTGGTGGCGGAGGTGCATTCGCGCGATGCGCTGAAGCGGGCCAGGCCCGACGCGGCCGCGTTCGGCAGGGTCTTGCCGCGCGACGACGCCCGTTCGGTGTGGTTCTATACACGCGATGTGCCCGCAGCGGAGGCGCCGTGCGAGCGGCAGGCGCGCATGTTCATGCGCGGCGCCAGCGGCCTCACCGAGGATCCCGCCACCGGCAGCGCCACGGTCGCAGCCGCAGCGCTGTTCGCCGAGCTTGATGCCACGCGCGATGGCGAATTGAAGCTCACCGTCGGGCAGGGTTTTGATATGGGTCGGCCGAGCCTCTTGCTGACGCGCGTGCGCAAGCAGGACGGCAAGATCGTTTCAGCCCATGTCGGCGGGCAATGCGTGCAGATGATGGAAGGGATGTTCCGATTGGTGGGGGAGGGGTAGCTCTCTATTCCATCGTCATGCCCGGGCTTGTCCCGCCCGCGCGGCCGAAGCCGCTTCAGCGAGGCGAAGGCCCGGGCGGGACAAGCCCGGCCATGACGGAGAGAGTCGTTCAGACCTGCCGCCCCGCCAGGTTCTTCACCGTTACGCCATCGCGATCCTCGATGATTTCCGCGATCATCTGGCGGTGGCAATGGGTGTGGTCGCGCTCGTAGCAGAGCAGGCAGACGGGACCTGCTTTCTTCACCAGGGCCGAGAGTTCGTCCATCTGCTCCCGCGCCTCCGGCGTTTTCAGGTGCTTTGAGAAAATCTTCTCCAGCACATCGTATTGCCCGCTGCGGGCGGCGAGACGGCCTTCCTTGGGCGTTCCGAGCGCGGCGAGGTGGACATAGGCGATGCCGCGTTCATCAAGGCCCGCGGACAACTGCTTCTTGGAAAAGCCGGGCCGGCGCGATGACGTCACCGCGCGCACGTCGACGACGAGCTTGACGCCGGATTGCTCCAGCTCGTCGAGCACCGCCTTGGGCGGCGTCTGCTCATAGCCGATGGTGAAGAGCTTTTTGGCCTTTGCCATGAGACACCTTCAGGGAAACACCTCAACTCACCCGCGCGATCAGTTCCATCGCGCCGGCCGGTGCGCGAACCTTGCCCTCGTGGATGACATAGGCGAACACGTCGCGCGGCTCCTTCTTCGGCTTGGCCTTGTCGACCTTCGGCAGGTCGTCGGGTTCGCTTCCCTCGGCCCAGTCCTGAAAGCGCTTGGCCCAGGCATCGAGCTGCTTCGGCGGATAGCAGGTCTTGATCTCGTCATTGCCCTTCTGCAGCCGGGCATAGACGAAATCGCCGGCGACGTCGGCGATCGCTGGATATTTGCCGTGCTCGGCGAAGACGACGGGCGTCTCGAAGTCGCGGATCAGCGCGACGAAGTCCGGCGTGCAGAAACTGTCGTGACGGACCTCGACGACGTGGCGCAGCGCGCGTCCGTCGAGCTTGCGCGGCAACAGCTCGAGGAACTTGCCGAAATCGGCCCCGTCGAATTTTTTGGTCGGCGCGAACTGCCACAGCACCGGCCCAAGATGATCGCCGAGTTCCAGCACGCCGGAATCATAGAAACGTTTGATGGAATCGCCGGCCTCGGCCAGCACACGCCGGTTGGTGGCGAAGCGCGGCCCCTTGACCGAGAACACGAAACCATCGGGCACCTCGCTCGCCCATTTGCGAAAGCTCTCCGGTTTCTGCGAGCCGTAATAGGTGCCGTTGATCTCGATCGAGGTCAGCTTCGAGGCGGCGTAGGACAGCTCCTTGGCTTGCGTGAGCTTCTCCGGATAGAACACCCCACGCCATGGTTCGAAGGTCCAGCCGCCGATGCCGATGAAGATGTTGCCGGATTTTTTAGACGCGGTTTTTGCTTTGGCCACGGGAGGATCTCGGATGCGGGAGGAGGGCCTCCATCCTAATCAAACCAGTTGTGATTGGCCAGTTGCGACGTCCCGTCTAAGCTCGCGACGGGATCTGCAAAAAAAGGAGAACAAGATGCGGATGCTGGTGGTGGGAGCGGCGCTCGTCATGATGACATCTGCTGCCATGATATCTTCAGTCATGGCCGACGATGACGATGCCAAGGGTGCGCAGAAGCTCGCCATGCAGGGCCGCGACGATTATTGGCATTGCCTGGCGCGGGAATATTCGCGCGACGGCAATCAGGGCCTGTCGGAACAGGACTTTGGCCGCTCCGTCGCCGGAGCCTGTCCGTCAGAGCGACAATACTACCGGGTGGCACTGCTCGATTATCTCACCACGCAATATCCGGATATCGATGCCGGCGCCCATCTCGCGACCGCGAACAGAGCGGTGGAGGCGGCGCAGAAGGACATCGTGACGGCCTTCGTCAAGCACAAGCCGCCGCAGAAATAGCCCATCGACCCGTGCGTCCGGCAAGCCCTTCCGGCAGCGCGCTCATCCATGGTATCACTGGGCGCATCTGGAACAGGGATGGGTTTCCATGTCGTCTGAGTCGGTGGGGGGCATTTTGGGCGCGATCGTCGCGGCGATCGTGCTTGCGGTCGCCGTCGTCTTCGGGCCGATCGGCCAGTACGGCAAGCCGCCCAAGCCTGCGAAGGCCGATCCGGCCGCCATTACGGCGCCGGCGGCCCCTGCCGCGCCCGTGCCGCGAGGGCCGGTGATCAAGGAAGTCCCCAACCAGTAAGGGCATGAAAAAGGGCCTCTTTCGCTCCTTGCAAAGCGGCTTTGTCGTTCCTATTTAGCTTCTAACGGCGACGTTGAGCGAAAACTCCGGCGCTGGAACGACCTTGGAATAGCACAGGCTGCGCCGGATGTACGCGCCGCCCGCCGTTCCGGGGTCGTTGGCATTTTAGGGCCCCTTTTGGGCCGCCCCCCAGAGAAACCCCGGCTTGCCGGCGCAAGTTCTTGGCAGCACAAGTTCTTGGCAGCACAGGACGCGGCGGATATACGCTGCCGTCATGAATCAAGCGATCAGACCGGGCTCCGATACCCCACAGGCGGCTTCGCCGGCGCCGGAATTGTCGGTCGTCGTCCCGACCTTCAACGAGCGCGACAATGTCACGGTGCTGTACCGGCGGCTGGAGGCCGTGCTGGCCGGCATCGCCTGGGAGGTCGTGTTCGTCGACGATAATTCGCCTGATGGCACCTGGGATGTCGTGCGCGCGCTGGCACAGCGCGACAGCCGCGTGCGCTGTGTCCGCCGTATCGGCCGCCGCGGCCTGTCGGGGGCCTGCATCGAGGGCATCCTGGCTTCCAGCGCGCCCTATGCGGCCGTGATCGACGCCGATCTTCAGCACGACGAGACGCAACTGCCGAAGATGCTGTCGCTGCTCGCGAGCGGGCAGGCCGAACTCGTGGTCGGCAGCCGCTACATCGAGGGCTACAAGAGCGAAGGCTTCAACAAGCAGCGCGCCGGCGCCAGCGCGCTGGCAACGGAACTCGCCAGGAAAGCGCTGCGGGTCGAGATCGCCGATCCCATGAGCGGCTTCTTCATGGTTCGCCGCGACCGCTTCGAGCAGCTGGCGCCGAAACTTTCCGTGCACGGCTTCAAGATCCTGCTCGACCTCGTCGCAAGCGCCAACGGCACCTTGCGCGCCATCGAAATTCCCTACACGTTCGGCGAGCGCCAGCACGGCGAAAGCAAGCTCGATTCGATGGTCGCGCTGGATTTTCTCGGCCTGGTGCTGGCGAAGTTCACCAACGATGCTGTCTCGTTACGTTTCCTGCTGTTCGCGATGGTCGGCGGGATCGGCCTCGTGGTGCATCTCACCACCCTGTTCATATCGCTCGAGCTGTTCAAGGAGCCGTTCGCGGAAGCGCAGGCCTCCGGCGCCATCGTCGCGATGACCAGCAATTTCGTTCTCAACAACTTCCTCACCTATCGCGACCAGCGGCTGAAGGGCTTTGCACTGCTGCGCGGGCTGATCGCGTTCTACATCGTGTGCAGCGTCGGCCTGCTCGCCAATGTCGGCGTCGCCTTTTCGGTCTACGACCAGGAGCCGATCTGGTGGCTTGCCGGTGCGGCCGGGGCGCTGATGGGCGTGGTGTGGAACTACGCGATGTCCGGACTGTTCGTCTGGCGCAAGAAATAGCTCACGATGGGTGGGGCTGACGCGCGGATCGTCCGCAATACGGCGCTGGTGATCCTTGCGCTGGTCGGCTTGCGGCTCGTCGCGGCCGCCGTCACGCCGATCACCTTCGACGAAGCCTATTACTGGATGTGGTCGCAGAACCTCGCCGGGGGATATTACGACCACCCGCCGATGGTTGCCTACGTCATCCGCGCCGGCACCCTCATCGCCGGCGACACCGAACTCGGCGTCCGCCTGGTCTCGATCCTGCTCGCGCTGCCGATGAGTTACGCGATCTATCGCTCCGCTGCGATCCTGTTCGGCGGTGCGCGGGTAGCGGCGACCAGCGCCATCCTGCTCAACGTGACGCTGCTGGCCTCGGTCGGCACGCTGATCGTCACGCCCGATGCGCCGCTTCTGGTTGCCTCCAGCTTCGTGCTGTTCTTTCTCGCCAAGGTGCTGGAGAGCGGCCGCGGCGTCTGGTGGCTCGCGGTCGGCGCAGCCGTCGGCGCGGCGCTACTGTCGAAATACACCGCGATGTTCTTCGGGCTGGCGATCCTGATCTGGATCGCGGCCGTGCCGAAACTGCGGCACTGGTTTCTCTCGCCCTGGCCGTATCTCGGCGGTTTCGTTGCGCTCGCGCTGTTCTCGCCGGTGATCCTCTGGAATGCCGATCATCAATGGGTCTCGTTCGCAAAGCAGCTCGGGCGCGCCAGGATCGAGGATTTTCGTCCGGTCTTCATCGCCGAGCTGATTCCGACCCAGATCGCGTTCGCGACCCCGCTGGTGTTCATCCTCGGCGCGATGGGGCTGCACGCGCTGACCTGGCGCCGGGCCGGCGCGCTGGCCTCGCGCGTGCTGATCGAGACGATGTTCTGGACCATCGTCGCCTATTTCGTCTGGCATTCGCTGCATGCCCGCGTCGAGGCCAACTGGTTCGCGCCGGTCTATCCGCCTTTCGTCATCGCGGCGGCCGCCGCGGCCAATCTCGTGCAGTGGAAGCCGCGCCAGCGGCGCCTCGCGGATTTCTGCCTGCGCTGGGCCGCACCCACCGGCATCGTGATGTTTGCCGCGCTGATCGTGCAGGCCAATACTGGCTGGCTGTCCGGCTATCGCCGCGATGCGACCGTGCGCAGCGTCGGCGTCGGCTGGCGCGAGCTCGCTGCCGAAATCGAAGCGGTGCGCGCCCGCAATGGTGCGACCTGCGTGCTTGCGCCGGACTACGGCACGACGGGCTGGCTCGGCTTCTATCTGCCGCGCGGCAGCTGCGTGGCGCAGCAGAACCAGCGCATCCGCTGGGCCAACATGCCAGAGCCCGATCCAAAGCTGCTTGAGGGCAAGCTGATCTATGTCGACGAGCTGCGCTCTGACGGCCATCCCGCCGTCCACGACCTCTTTGCGAAGGTGACGCAGGTCGCGCAATTGCAGCGCAAGCGCGGCCCGCTCGTGATCGAGACCTACGGCATCGATCTGCTCGAAGGCGCCAAGGGCGACGTGCTGGACCGCTCGCCGCCGCCGGAAGCGCGGTAGCTCTTCGTCGGAACGACGACGAGGGTTCAGTCGATCATCTCGGCCTTGGCCGTGGCCTGATTTGGCCTGTCCTGGTCGCGCCAGAACCAGACGGTCACGACGCCGGAGCGGCCGCGGACCTGCGTGAGCAGGGGGCCCGACAGAATGCCGTCAGGAGCGCCCTGGAAGTCGGCCGCATCCAGCAGCGTATCGCTAAGCGCGAGCCGCGCGCCGTTCTGGGCGGCGACCTCCATCAACCGGCTCGCCACGTTGACGGTGTCGCCTGTCGCCGTGATGTGCTGATGACTTTCGCCGAGGCGGGAGGCGACGATCGGGCCGAAATGCGCGCCGATCTTGAAGCCGAGCTGATCCCTGATCGCAGGCGGCAACGATGCGATCCAGCGTTCGACGCCACGGTGCAGGTCGATTGCGCATTTCAGCGCGCGTGCGGCGTCGTCGGGCATCGCGCCGGGCAGGCCGAAAAGGATCATGGCGCCGTCGCCGAGAAAGCCGCTGATCATGCCGCCGCAATCGACCGCGGTCCTCTCGATCAGCGCGTGAAACGCCTTCAGAATATCCTGGAGTTCGCCCGGATCGATCCGCTCGCTCAGCGCCGTGAAGCCGGAGAGATCGATGAAGACCATTGCTGCGTCCTGCCGAACGGGTTTCGACAGGAAATTCGGATCGCGCGCCAACCACTCCTGCACCGCCGGGGCCTGGAATTGCGCGAGCGACCGGCTCTTGGCTGCGAAATATTGCGTGCGGCGGCCTCCCGCCCACAATTGCACGCCGGCAAAGACCGCAACCGGCGGCACTGCTGCGGCGAGCGTGGTCGCGGCGTTCAGCCAGACGCCGTGCGTGAACGCGAACAGATTGAAGCCGGCCCAGGCGATCATCACCGCGGCCGCAGCGACGATGCCGAGCGCGCTGCGCCGCCAGGCGAGCAGGCCCACCAGCAGCATCGGCAACAGGATCGCGATGAGTGCGTCGGCGATGTGGACCTTGCGGTCGCGCACGATGCTGTCGCCGGCGACGAGATGGGTGATCGCCGTGGACACCACTTCGACGCCGGGCATCAGGGAATCGAACGGCGTCGGGTAGAAATCCCCGCCGCCGGCGACCGAGGCGCCGATCACGACGATCCGGTTCTCGATCGCCGCGCGATTGAGCGTGCCGTCGAAGATACTCTGTGCGCTGACGGTGCGGATGGTCCGGCGCGGGCCGTAATAGGTGATCGGCAGCGCGAAATCGGTATCGGTCGGCACCGCGCGGTCGCCGAGCATCAGATGGTCCGGCGCGATCGTCAGCGACCTGTCGAGCGCGCGCGCCGCAACCCGCAACGGGAATGACAGCTCGACCTTGTCGCTCGTCCGGAACAGCATCGGCACCGAGAGCGGCGAGCCCGATTGTCCGGTCGCAACATTGACGACGCCGACCTCGGCATGATCGGCGAACGCCGGTAGAGGCAGCAGGAAGCGCTCGGCCTGCGGCAGGGCGGCGAGGGGGCCTTGGCCGCTGGTCTCCACGGTCTCACTGGCGGACGGGAAGATCGCCGCGGCGGCAAGAACCATGGGACCGGTAGCCAGCGTATTTGCCAGCGTGGCGTCGCCGATCGCAGCGCTGCGGTCGACCAGCAGCAGGTCGATCGCGACGACCTTCGGCTTGAACTGCACGATGGTGTCCACGACGCGGGCGAGATCGGCGCGCGGCAGCGGATAGCTGCCGCCGCGCTTCACGACGGTGTCGTCGATCGCGACGATGGTGACGAGATCGGGCGGAACCCGCACGCCGCGGACCTGCGTCCGCCAATCCGTCAGCGTCGCCTCGAGGCGATCGAGAAAGCGCAGATGACCGTTGGCATGGCCGGCATAGATGCTCACGCCCCACAGCGCGGTGAGGACGAGTGCCACGAGGATCTGAACGCGTCGGCTACTCATGTGGTCGTGTTGCAATTCTCTCTATCGTCCAAATGCTGTTGGCCGAGCCCCGGTGACCCGAACTTATCGGCCTAGTCTATTGACCTAGTCTTGTCATCAACGCGTCGACGCGCGGCTGACCCCATGTCTTCACCGTCAACGGGCCAGTCGCTTCCACGTCGACGCCTTCGCCGCGGCCTAGTACCACGCCGCGCCCGCCGCTCCTGCGGCTCACGCCGACACGACCGTCAGCCACGAAGACGGAGGTCTTGGCCTCTGCGACATCGACCGCCCATTTCGTGCCGCGCACCGCGGCGATCGCTTGCGGCGTCAGCACCTTGAAGGGATTGCCGCCGGGCTTCCTGGGCACCTCGACCAGCAGCGCTTTGCTGCTCAACTCCACCGAGTCTATATGTCCGTCGCGGTTGGCGTCCTTAAGTTCAAATCTGGCGCCGTTTTCCGCAACGATGGTGATGCCGTTGTCGCAGCGCCAGGTCTGCGTGCCGGCAGCGGATGGCGATGCCGTGCAGCCAACATTGGCAGCAGGCTGGGCAATCGCATGTCCGGTCAACAGAAGCGACCCCGCCAGAGCGAAAAACCCCGCGCGCGCGAACTCTCTCATGCCAGCCTCCGTTTGCGTGCTCGGCACAGTTCAAGGCGATGTTGATACGGTACCGTATCACACGCAGAGGCTGCTGAAAAGTGCCGACATCGCAGCTATTTTCTCGGCACGGGCTTTGCCAGACCGGCTCGATCAACTTTCGGTCAGGGCGCCGTGCCGTGCGAGGGCCCTGTGCGATGCGTAAGCGGCGTGCCACGAGAGGTGGAAGCGGGCTATTGCACACCAGCCTCGCGCAATGATTCCCCGTTAACGTCCGGGTATTGAAGACCACGAAAACGACTTGGTTGGTGCGTTTAGAGAGGCGGCCAAAGACGTTCGCCGACCGCAGCGATCCGGCCGAGAATTATAGTTAACAGACGCGCCTAAGTCCGTAGTCCTGCGGGCTTTTTCCCAAAATGGGACGACCCGAACGGGTTGCCCCACATCCGCCCGAACTTAATCCGCATTTAACTAAAAGTGGCCTTAATGACGCTCCGACCCTCTGCGAGATGCTGTTCCCGGATCGTGACCAGCGGCGCTTCGAAGGGGGACTGAGTGACACCGTTCTGGACGCAAGGCGAATGAGTACGAGTATCGCTGCGCAAGGCATCGCGGCACGAAAGTCCAAAGGATTCTCGAGCACTTCTTATCGGAAGCCTTCCCGGAAAATGACCACGCAAAACGTGCTTGGCGCCGCCGCGATCGGCTGCGTCGTGCTTGGCGCCGGCTGGACCATCTACAGCAACATCTTTGCCGCCAGCGTCTATCCGACGGTCGGCAGCAGCGGCTACGACGAGCCCGTGATCAAGCGCGCGCCCAGGGTCGCGCTGCGCGAGGCCGGTGAGGCCGTCAAGGAAGCCTTTGCGCTCTTGCCCGACCGGTCGCAGGTGGCAGCGCCGATCTCACGCGAGATGTTCAACGATCGCTTTGCCGCGGCTGCGACCCAAGGCGTGACATCGAATGCGGCGAGCGCCGCGCCCGCAGCCAAGATCGCGGAAGCCAAGGACGCGCCGAAGCCGAGCGTGATCGCGAGGGTCGCGGAGGTCCTGAAGCCAAGTCCCGCCAAGATCGCTGACGCTGCGAAGTCCAAGCGCGGCGCCGACGCGCCGGTGCAGCTTGCCTCGGCAGATCCGGCCGAGATCGTGCCGGCGCCTGAGGCGAAGGCAAAATCGATCGCCGATCGCGCCAAGGCTGCAGTGATGTCGATCACCGGGCCGCGTCAGTCGATGGTGGAAAAGCTCTGGGGCAAGCGCGAGCCCTCCGGCGGACTGCTCGCCTATGCCTCGGCCGACGCCAGCGTGACCGCTTCCATCGCGCCGAAGGAGCAGAATCCCATGCTCGGCGGTTCGGCGCCCTACGACCGCTCCACCGCGGTTTACGACATCAGCGCGAAGACGGTGTATCTGCCTGACGGCACCAAGCTCGAGGCACATTCCGGCCTCGGCTCCAATCTCGACGATCCCCGTTCCTCGCGCATCCGCATGCGTGGCGTGACGCCGCCGCACATCTACGACCTGAAGCCGCGCGAAGCGCTGTTCCACGGCGTTCCGGCGCTGCGCCTGACCCCGATTGGCGGTGAGAGCGCGATCTACGGCCGCGACGGCCTGCTCGCGCACACCTTCATGCTCGGGCCGAATGGCGATTCCAACGGCTGCGTGTCCTTCAAGGATTATTACGCGTTCCTAGACGCCTACCGCAACAAGGGCATCCGCAAACTCGCGGTGCTGGCGCGGGTGGAGTGAGGCGCAATGCGCCTCACCGCTTTTTGCACGATCAGCGCTTGACGAAGACCAGGCCGCAGGCGCGCGCCTCGTTGCGCTTGCCGGTGCCTCGGGTGCGATCGAACTGCGCATCGACCGTAAAGGCGTAGGGCGAGCCGGGCGCGAGATTGTTGAGGGTATAGGTGCTCGCCCCCGTCGTTCCGCGCGCGCTCAAAGTGGTCTTGCCGTCCGCGGGGATCTGGCCATCGATCTCCAGGCGATTGACGGCGCCCTGGCTCTGAGCGTCAGCGTGAAACACGCCGTTCGCAACCGTGGCAGACAGAGCCCGGGTGAAGCCCTGCGCCTTGCCGGTAGGCGGGCAGTTCAATGTCACGTCCCAATTGCCGTCGAAGTCCTTCGCGGTACGGGCGTTGCCGGTTGCCGGCGCGAGCGCCACCTTCTGCTTCAGGCCCTCGATCCGAGCTTTGGCGAGCGTGGCGAAGATGCAATTCGGAAATCTCGCGAGGTGATCCTCGAAAGGACCGAGCGTGCCGATGCCGTCCGCGGCCTTCCAGTGCGCTTCTGCTGCCGCGCAAGGGTCAGCCCGGGGTGCGGCTTGCGGCGCCGCCGGGGCCACCGTGACCGACACCGGTCCGTTCAGGTAGAACTTGCCGATGATCGACAGCGACAGTTCCGGCAACTGGGTCTTGCCGCTGGAATCGTAGACGTCGCTGCTGATGTCGCGAAAGACTTCGCCGATCTCCTGCGGCTCCTCGATGTGCTTCAGGAACGCCGTCGTGTAGGGGCTGTTGCGGCCGCTGCCATCGGCCGCGGTCTGCCCGGACTGGGTTGAGAACGACACGATCGTGCCGCGCGGTGCTTCGACTTTCGACAGGCCTCGACCGATCGAGGCGCCGCGCGTCATGCCGGCGGAGCGTTTCAAGGTTTCGGCCAGCGGATTGTCGCGACAGGAATCGAGGATGAGGATGCGCAGGTTCTTGGCCTGCTGCAGATCGTTCACGATGTCGTCGACCCGCACGAAGCGCTTCAGGTCGGCTTCGTCGCTCAGCACGGCGTCGACAGGCATCAGATAGTTCACGCCGTTGTACTGCATCGCATGGCCGCTGTAGTAGAACATGGCGACGTCGGCTTTGCTCGCGGCGCGCGCGAAGCGGATGGTGAGGTCCTGCATGTCGGCCTGGCGCAGGTCGATGCCCTGGAGCACCTCGAAGCCGCTGCGCTTGAGCGAGGCGGCGACGTCTTCGGCATCGTGCGACGGATTGAGAAGCTTCGCCGTACTGGCATAGGCGCCGTTGCCGATCACCAGCGCGACCCGCGTTTCCGCCGATGCAGGCTCGGGGCATAGCCACCACGCGAAGAGGGCGACGCAAAGTTTGGCGAGGCAAAAACTGGAAAGAGCACGCATGAATGCCTTCCAAGGAAATGTCGAAAAATATCCCTCCAGATTAGCGCATGCCGCGCCGACATCAATGCCCTGCCAGAGACAACGCTCGGATTTCGTGGCCGTGACATCCTGTCACGCCGGGCTCGCCGCCATCGTCTTGCGCACAGCCATTTCCGTGGCAATCGCGTCCCGCACGACCGGCCGCGCCTGCATGCGCGCGAGATAGGCCGACAACGATGGCCATTGCGCGATATCGACGCCCGCGGGGCGGAGCAGCAGCAAAGCCCAGGTGAGGTGGGCATCTGCCACGGTGAAGCTGTTGCCGACGAGGAATTCGCGGTCCGCCAGATGCGTGGCAGGGATCGATAAGCTCTGCGCTATCCTTGCACGCGGCTTGGCGAGCGAGGCGTCGTCCTTGTACCAGAAGGTCGGAAACAGGAACGCCTTGTGGATCTCGGCCCCGATGAAGCTCAGCCATTCCTGGAGCCGATAGCGGTCGGGATCGCCGAACGCGGGTGCAAGGCCCACCTGCGGCTTCAGATCGGCGATGTATTGCAGCACCGCCGCGCTTTCGGTCAGCCGCTCGCCATTCTCCAGCACCAGGACCGGCACCGCGCCCTTTGGGGAAACGCCGAGGAAGTCGCTGCCGTCGTCCACGACCTGCTTGGTCTGGAGATGGACCGGATGATAGCGGGCCTCGAGGCCCGCTTCCATCAGCGCGATGCGGCTCGCAAGCGAGCAGGCCATGGGGGAGAAGTAGAGTTGCAGCATCGCCCACGCTCCTTCAGGTCAACGTCTCGGTTTGCGCGATGATCGCAAACCGGTCCGACAATTCGGCCAGGGCGACCTCGTGAATGGTCTTCGCGGAGAGCGCTCCGCCGCGGCCGTCGGGAAGATCGCGTGTCGCACAGGCATCGGCTGCGATCGTCGTGCGCAGGCCGAGGTCGAGCGCGGCGCGGGCGGTCGAGCTGATGCACATATGGGTCATGAAACCGGCCAGCACGATGTTCGTGCGTCCGGTTGCGGCCAGCCGGACCTGCAGGTCGGTGCCGGCAAAAGCGTTCGGCAGCGCCTTTTCGATTACAGCTTCGCTGGCGAGCGGCGCCAGGTGCCTGACGATCGCACCGCGCGCGGCCTCGCGGTCGAACAGGCTGCCGGCACGTCCCTTGTGCGCGATATGGAAGATCGCAGCGCCGCTCGCCCTCGCGCGGGCGAGCAGGCGCGCGGCGGCGGCGATCGCGGGCTCCGCATCCGGCAAGGCAAGCGGGCCGGCGCAATATTCGTTCTGGATGTCGATCAGCACGAGGCAGGAATCGCCGAGCCCGGGCGGAGTGAGATCGGCGCCGGACAATTCAAGCAGAGTTTTGGGGGCGGTCATGCGGGTCGGGCCTTCCTAAGGAATATCGGATGGTGCGACAGTAGCGCGGCGATGGCCTGCCAATGTGCAGGACTATTGCAGCATGTGGCTGCAAATTTGCAGGATTCGGTCGTGCCTGCTAGATTCATCGCCGTGAACTGGGACGATCTGCGCATCATCGCCGCGGTGAGGGACGAAGGCACCTATGCCGGCGCCAGCGCGCGGCTGCGCATCGACGAGACCACCGTCGGACGCAGACTCGCACGCATCCAGCGCGATCTCGGGGTACCGCTGTTCGATGCGGTGGACGGTCAGCGCCGGCCGACGCGGAGTTGCGAGGCGGTGCTGGCGCATGTCGAGGCGATGGCCGCACATGCCGCCGAGATCGGTCGCGTCGGCGAGAGTCTGGCAGGTCCGGTGGGACGCCTGCGTATCGCTTCCACCAACACGGTCGCCGAGGAGGTTCTGTCGCCGCGGGCGAGCGACTTCCTGCGCACCAATCCCGGCCTGACGTTGCAATTCCTCACCTCGAGCGAGAACGTCAAGTTCTCGCGCTGGGAAGCCGATCTCGCCATCCGGCTGCGCAAGCCCGACAAGGGCGACTTCGCGATCTCCAGGCTCGGTGACGTCAAGCTCTATTATTTCGAGCCTGTTACGACGGAGGGCGAGCCGATGCTGTGCGCCTATCCCGACGAGCTCGGTGCCATTCCCGAGATGCAATTCCTGCGCGCGAAGAAAGCCCGCGCGCGCTGCGTCACCGACAACGTTCGGGTCATCCGTAACCTGATCCGCGCGCATCAGGCTGCGGGTGTGTTGCCGGAGCATGTCTGCGCGGATTTGCTCGGTGACCGCCGTTTGCGCGCCACACTGCTGCCCGGGCGTCGCGACGTCTGGCTGCTGGTGCAGAACCATCTCAAGCGCGACCCGGCGACGCGGCTCACCATCGAATGGATCCGCCGCTGCTTCAGCGATCTCGCGCGCGGTTGACTGCGGCGTGAACGCGATCCGTGCGCGGCGCGACCAAGTTATGGGATTGCGCGCGCGCAAAGGTTGCGTAATCTCGCAACGACGACGGGCTTGATCAGGGCAGGCGCATGACCACTCTTGAGGAAACCATCCAGCCGCAGGCCAAAGTGCGGGAATGGAAGGCGATCGTCATCCTGATCCTCCTGATCCCGGTGCTGTGGTCGCCGCCGTTCCTGTTTCGCATCTTCCTGTTCCAGCCATTCAACATCCCGTCCGGCTCGATGACGCCGACGCTGGTCGTCGGCGACTACGTCTTTGCTGCGAAATATGCCTATGGCTATGGCCGTTATTCGTTTCCCTTCGCGCCGTCATGGATCTCCGGGCGTTTTCGGGCCACCGAGCCCGAGTATGGCGACGTCGTCGTGTTCCGGACGCCAAAGGACACCTCGGTCGACTATGTCAAGCGCGTGGTCGGGCTGCCCGGTGATCGCATCCAGATGCGGCAGGGCCAGCTCGTCCTCAACGACCGCCCGGTGACGCGCGTCGCTCTGAAGCAGGTATTCGCCGGCTCCAGCTGCGGCGTGGACGCCGCTGCGAAGGCCAAGCGCTGGCGCGAGACGCTGCCTAACGGCGCCTCCTACGTCACGCAGGACTGCGTCGACAACGGCTACTACGACAACACCGACGTCTACACCGTGCCGCCAGGCCATTTTTTCGTGCTCGGCGACAATCGCGACAACTCGAGCGACAGCCGCGTGATGTCGTCGATCGGATTCGTGCCGATGGACAATCTGGTCGGCAAGGTGACGCGGATATTCTGGTCGCTCGACCAAGAGGGCGAGCCGCACATGGAGCGACTGGGGAAGGTGTGGTGAGGCCGCTCCGCCATTCCCGGGGCAGTGCGCGGCGCCTGCATGAATTGAGTTCGTAGCCTGGATGGAGCGCAGCGTAATCCAGGAGACTGCTCGCGCCGGATACGGTGCCCCGGATTGCGCTCCGCTCCTTCCAGGCTACGGACTATGATCGCGGGGCGCGTGAAGCGATCCTCCAAAAACAAAACCCCGGCATCGCTGCCGGGGTTTCGCATTTTGTCGTTTGCCGGAATGGCTGGATCAGAAATCCATGCCGCCCATGCCGCCGCCCGGGGGCATCGCCGGACCGGCGCCGCCCTTCTTGGGCAGCTCGGCGACCATGGCTTCCGTGGTGATCAAGAGAGCCGCAACCGAGGCTGCGTTCTGGATCGCGGTACGGACCACCTTGGTCGGGTCGATGATGCCCTTCTTGACGAGGTCGACATATTCGCCGGTCTGGGAGTCGAAGCCATAGGCGTACGACTTGTTCTCGAGGACCTTGCCGACGATCACGGAGCCGTCTTCACCGGCGTTGATCGCGATCTGGCGAGCGGGCGCGGAGAGCGCCTTGCGGACGATCTCGACGCCGGTCTTCTGGTCGTCGTTCTTGGTGCGCAGGCCCTTGAGCTGCTCGGAGGCACGGAGCAGGGCGACGCCGCCGCCCGGGACGATACCTTCTTCCACAGCCGCGCGGGTCGCATGCATCGCGTCATCAACGCGATCCTTGCGCTCCTTCACCTCGACCTCAGTCGCGCCGCCGACGCGGATCACCGCGACGCCGCCAGCGAGCTTGGCAAGACGCTCCTGGAGCTTCTCACGGTCGTAGTCCGAGGTGGTTTCCTCGATCTGCGCCTTGATCTGAGCCACGCGCGCTTCGATGTCGGCCTTCTTGCCGGCGCCGTTGACGATCGTGGTGTTCTCCTTGTCGATCATCACCTTCTTGGCGCGACCGAGCATGTTGAGCGTGACGTTCTCGAGCTTGATGCCGAGATCTTCCGAGATCGCCTGGCCGCCGGTCAGGATCGCGATGTCCTGCAGCATGGCCTTGCGGCGATCGCCGAAGCCCGGAGCCTTGACGGCCGCAACCTTCAGGCCGCCACGGAGACGGTTCACGACCAGGGTCGCAAGCGCTTCGCCTTCGACGTCCTCGGCGACGATGACCAGCGGCTTGCCGGTCTGCACCACGGCCTCGAGCAGCGGCAGCAGCTCGTTCAGCGAGGAGAGCTTCTTCTCGTTGATGAGGATGTAGGCGTCGTCCATCTCAACGCGCATCTTGTCGGCGTTGGTGACGAAGTAGGGCGAGATGTAGCCGCGGTCGAACTGCATGCCCTCGACGACGTCGAGCTCGGTCTCGAGCGACTTGGCTTCCTCGACGGTGATGACACCCTCGTTGCCGACCTTCTTCATGGCGTCGGCGAGGAACTTGCCGATCTCCGCGTCGCCGTTGGCCGAGATGGTGCCGACCTGGGCGATCTCGTCGTTCGAGGTGACTTTCTTGGAGTTCTTGACGAGGTCCGCAACGACGGCTTCGACCGCGAGGTCGATACCGCGCTTCAGGTCCATCGGGTTCATGCCGGCGGCAACCGACTTGGCGCCTTCGCGCACGATCGCCTGGGCCAGCACGGTGGCGGTGGTGGTGCCGTCGCCGGCCGCGTCAGCGGACTTCGAAGCGACTTCGCGCACCATCTGCGCGCCCATGTTCTCGAACTTGTCCTCGAGCTCGATCTCCTTGGCGACGGTGACGCCGTCCTTGGTGATGCGGGGAGCGCCGAACGACTTGTCGAGCACGACGTTGCGGCCCTTCGGACCGAGCGTGACCTTCACCGCATTGGCGAGAATGTCGACGCCGCGAAGCATCTTGTCGCGCGCATCAACGGAGAATTTAACTTCTTTTGCTGCCATCTGGATTTTTTCCTTAGGTGTTTAGCTGGATAAGAGAGGGGCTCTTAGGCCGCCTTCTTCTTGGAAGCGGGGACGTCGAGGACGCCCATGATGTCGCTTTCCTTCATGATCAGCAGATCGACGTTGTCGATCTTGACCTCAGTGCCGGACCACTTGCCGAACAGCACGCGGTCGCCGACCTTCAGGTCGATCGGGATCAGCTTGCCTGCTTCGTCGCGGCCACCCGGGCCCACGGCGACGATCTCGCCCTGCGAGGGCTTTTCCTTGGCCGTGTCGGGAATGATGATGCCGCCAGCGGTCTTCTCTTCTGCGTCGATGCGCTTGACCACGACGCGGTCGTGAAGCGGACGGAATTTCATGCAGTTCTCCTAAGCTTTTGCACGAGTTGGGAATTTTTGGTTGTTAGCAGTCTGCGCCCGCGAGTGCTAGCACAGGCACAGCTGAGATAAGGCAGGATTTTGGCGGGAGCAAGGGCTTGTAGCAGAAAAATAGCACTCGGAAGCGCCGCCTGCCAAAATCTCTTTCCATCGTTAATCGTGCTCGGCGCCCGTATTAGCACGGAGCCACATCTGCTGCTAACGCATTGAATTTCAACAGCTTGTTAAACTTTTGGGCTTGAGATGGATTGTCAGTTTGCGTCACATTTGACTCATGTGAGCGCATCTCCACCGGGTGGCTCGTAGGGCGCTTACCGGAAAGCCATCCCTTGAATATGCGCTCCTGCAAAGGAGGTTGGCATGGTCTCGCGAGTTGGGGTTGTTTCCGACGACTTCCGGAAACAGGTGCTGGGTTACGGGCTGACGACGGCCGAAATTCTCTACCGGATGCCGGATCATCGCTCGCTGCTCCAGACCTATGTCTGGCAGAACTACGACATGTTTCCGAAATTTCCCGCGCTGACGGATTTCCTGGCGTTCTGGCAGAAGAAGCTCGACGGGCCGCTATTCTCGGTCACCGTCGCGCATTCCAAGCTGATCAAGCCGGCCGAGCTGCGCGCGGTGGACGGCGTGTTCCGGCTGCATTGAAGGCGAGCGCGGTACTGCAGGGGGCGGCGTCAGCGTAACCCACCATGCTTCAACGGTTGCGGAAAGAAGTGGTGGGTTACGTGAGCGCTGACCTACTCTACGATTTCGCATTCTGTGCTAGCCTCTCCCCATAACAACAGGGGAGACCGCCCATGGCCAAGAAAGCAAAATCGCGTAGCGCATCGCAGGCGGCGGTAAAGAAGCGAAGCGGGGCCAAACCTGCCGCACGATCCTCGGCGCGGAAGACGGTGAAGGCGAAAGCTCGCGCGACACCGGCAAAGTCATCCGTCAAGAAACCGGCGCGTCCCAAGCAGCGCATCGCGATCAGCCATCACCGCGAGGAAGATTTCAAGGCCGACGGCCTGCGCACCTACGCGAAGTATCGCGATCTCGGCATCGCCGCCGCGAGCCACGGCCTCGCGCAAGCGCACGTGATCCGGCTGCAAGGCCCCTGCAATCCGGACGAGGTGTCGAAGCTGCACTTCCACGACGTCGAATTCCAGATGGTCTACGTGCTCAAGGGCTGGGTGAAGACCTATATGGACGGAGAGGGCGAGACGCTGATGAAAGAAGGCAGCGCCTGGACCCAGCCGCCGAAGATCAAGCACATGATCCTCGACTATTCGGACGACGTCGAACTGCTGGAGGTGATCCTGCCGGCGGAGTTCAGGACTGTGGAGTTGAAGGCGTAGGCGAAGCGCAGATCAGCCGCCGTCGTTGCAATAGCGTTTCCACATCGCGCGATAGGCACCGTCCACCGCTTGCGCGTATGAGACGGGGTTGCCGGCGGCGGCAGCCTTGATTTGTCCGGGCAGCTCGCCGCGCAACTTATCGAGCTCGCCGATCTGCGACCCACGGCTCGCTGCGATTTCGACATATGCCTCATCGCTATCCGCGACCCAGTCCGGCAGGCCCAGGGCGGCAAGGATGGAGGCGGCAGCACGGCTCGGCAGGCTGTGACCGAGCTTCGCCACCACCGGCACGCCCATCTGCAAGGCTTCCCAAGTGCTGACGCCGCCATTCTGCGGGAATGGATCGAGACCAATATCGACGCGATTGAACGTTGCCAGATGTTCGTCTCGCGACGTGGCTCCGAGCAGATCGACGCGTTCGGCCGGCAATCGGCAAGCGGCAAACCGCGCCAGCAGGTTGTCGCGGACCAGCTGAGCGTCCAGCGCGGTATCCTTGATCAGCAGTCGCGAACCCGGCACCCGCTCGAGAATCCTGGACCAGACTTCCACTGCCTCGTTCGAAATCTTGCTGATGCGGTTGAAGACACCGAACGTGACGAAGCCGTTCGCAATCGCCGGCGTCGGCGCCCGCGCAATCCCCGCCGGCAGCGGCGCTAACGTCACAAAGCACGGCAGGTCAACGATGGTCTCCGCAAACAGATGCCGAACCGCGACAGGAATCGCGACCGGGTCTGAGAATAGATAATCGATCGTCGGCAGCCCGGTGCCGGTACCGTGGCCCCAGCCATGCGCCTGAACAGGTGCGGGCTTGCGCGCAAACACACCGAGGCGGTTTCCGCTGGTATGGCCGGACAGATCGATCAGGATATCGACGCCATCGGCGCGGATCTGAGCGGCGAGACGATCGTCGGACCATTGCGAGGCGTCGCGCCAGCGATCGGCGATCCCCTGAAATTCGCGGGTCGTCGCATCCGCTTTCGCTGAACACGCGTAGCACACGATCTCGAACTGTGCCCGATCATGGTGCTGCAAGACCGGCTTGAAAACGAACGCCGCCGAATGTGCGTGAAAATCCGACGAGACATAACCCAGCACCAGACGGCGATCCGGATCGCGGCTGTTATCATGCGGTCCCGCCGCTGCTGAGGCGATCTTCGCACCGATCTGCTCCCACCATACATGTCGCGCTTGCTGATGCTGCGCAACGCTGGCGTCGGCCACAAAATCGAGGGTGAATATCTTGCTGGAGATCGTGCTCTGATCAGGCTCAATGTCGAGAGCTCTGTCGAAACTGGCGAGGGCTTCGTCAACCCGGCCAAGTGCCGCGAGACATTGGCCGAGCAGGCTGTGGGCCTGAGAGAAGCCGGGATCGGTCGCGAGAGCCATCTCGCAATCGGCCAATGCTTCGGCAACTTGCCGGGTCAGGAGCAAGATGCTGGCCCGCCGGAGCCACCCATTCGCGTCCTCGGGTGCCAGGGCGATGGCTCGATTGCAATCCGCCATGGCTTCGTCAAATCGCTGAAGGTCCCGCAAAGCAACGGCGCGGGTCGACAGCGCCGAGGCATAGTCTGGCTTGATCGATAGCGCGCGGTTTAAGCTTGAGATAGCCTCGTCATAGGCGCGCAGACGGCAGAGCGCCCAACCCCGGCCGTTATGGGCTTCGGAAAGTTTTCCGTCGATTGCGAGCGCCTTGTCGTAGCTCTCGAGCGCTTCCTGGTAAAGTTCAAGGGCCGCGCTCGCGTTCCCGAGATTGGACAGGGCTAAGGCGTAGTTGGGTCGGAAGGCGAGGGCCTTTCGATAGCTCTCGCGGGCCTCATTGTGACGTTTGAGCCCGTTGAGCGCGACGCCCAGGCTCATATGAGCTTCGGCAGATCGCGGATCCACGGCAACCGCTCGGCTCAGCAGAACTTGCGCTTGCTGATAGTTTTTGGCTTCAGACTCCAAGACGCCCAGCAAATGAAGCGCGATGAATTGGTTGGGCGCGAGCTCCAGGAGTTCGCGATAGGCCGCCTTGGCCTCGCGGAGAAGTCCCGCTTTGTGCAGCTGGAGGGCGCGCGCGAGCAACGGCGTCACCTCGGCTTTTTGCCGTTTCTGAAGCCGGGCATTTTGAAATGCCCGCTGGCCTGCGCTGTTGCTCATGAATCAATTCCACCCGAATCTCCTGAAGAGATTAACATGGAAGGATTGTCCGGATTGCGCTGCGCTCTATCGGAGCTGCGAGGGCACCAGCCTCACACAAGCTTCAAATCAGCACGCCCACTACCGCTCTCAGCGTTCCCGACACGATCGACTTCAGCCCGAGCGCGCTGATTCCTCGCTGCGGATCGGTGCACTACCGCTCGAGATAGCCCAATTCCGCGCTCATGACCTTGCGAGCGTATTCGCTGAAGGCATCGATCAACCGGGCGCGCGCGGCATAAGGCGGATAGAGCAATGCGATCGTAACGGGGACAGCCGGGTTGAAGGGGCGCGTGACCAGAGCCGCGCCAGAGCTTTCGTCATGCGCGGCAATCGGGTTGATAATGCTGATGCCGAGGCCCGCCGCGACCAGGGCACAGACCGATGCGCCAAGATCGGTCTCCGCAACAATGCGGCGCGCGACGCCCGCCTGCGCGAAGATCGTATCGATGCGATCGTAGAGTGGGCTCCCCGTGGCGAAGGAAATGAACGCCTCGTCGGCGAAATCGGCAGGACGCAACGTCTTCTTCTGCGCAAGACGATGCGCCTTCGGCATGATCGCGACGCAACGGGTCTTGAGCACCGGCTCGACATGCACCCCCGCAACCTCGCCGTAGAGCATTGCGAGCCCGGTGTCGCAAAGCCCGGAACTGACCCAGTCATGCACGGCGCTCGCGGTGCCGGATCGGATCGAGATCATCACATGCGGATAGTCCACCTTGAAGCGTGCCGCGATGCGCGTCAGCAGGCCGCCGGCCAGGCGCGGCATCGCCGCAACGCTTAACCGACCCATACCGAACGAGCGGATGCTGGCTACGCTGGCCTCCAGTCCCGCCAAGCCGATGAAAGTCTTCTCGACCTCCTGGAAAAAGCGCGATCCGTCCACCGTCGGGCGGAGGCGGCCGCCACTGCGGTCGAACAGCGGGAATTGTGTGATCGCTTCCAGCTGTCCGATCAGGCGGCTGATCTGGGGTTGCGAGGTATGCATGCGCTGAGCCGCCTGCGTCATCGACCCCGTCACGAAGACCGCCCGAAAAGCCTCCACATGCTTCAGGCCCATGCGTCTGGTGGCCATATCAAATCCGTATAGGAGAGTATGAAACTGGAATTTCATCAGATCGGGCTTTTCGACGATAGTCCAGAGCATGAAGCCGTTCGTACGGAGCTGTCCTGTGGTTGCTCACCCGCCGTGGACGGCGTCACCGACATTCGCGACAAGAGGGGACATATGAAAGCGACAATGATCAAGGCACTGGCCGCGGCGACCGTCGCTGGTGTTCTTCTGTCCAGCGAGGCCATGGCCCAGGGTGCGAGCAGGCTCGACAAGATCCGTGAGAGCGGCTCGATCACATTGGGGTACCCCGAGACCTCGGTGCCGTTCGCCTATCTCGACGGTAACCAGAAGCCGATCGGTTACACCGTGGAAATCTGTGAACAGGTGGTGCAGGCGATCAAGACGGCCCTCAAGCTCCCCAAGCTCGAGATTCGCTATAACCCCATAACCTCGGCGACACGTATTCAGCTGCTCGCCAATGGCACGATCGATCTCGAATGCGGCAACACGACCAACAATGTCGAGCGGCATAAACTCGTTGTCTTTGCTCCCACCACCTTCGTTGCGCAGGTTGTCCTCGTCGCGCGCAAGGATGGCGGCGTCGATGTCAACGACCCCGCTTCGTTTCGCGGCAAGGCCATCGCCGCCCAAGCCGGCGGCCAGACTTTCAAGGTGATTACGCTGATCAACGCCAAGGAGAATCTCGGCATCACGGTGGTGCCGGCCAAGGACACCGCCGAGACCTTCTTGTTGGTGTCGACGGGCCGGGTGGCCGGGACCGCCAACGATGACGGTCTCGCCTTCGCCACGGTCGCCTCGTCCAGAACGCCAGATGAATTCCTGATCGGTAGCAAGAGTCTCGAGACGGCGCCCTATGGTATCGTCCAACCCAAGGATGATCCTGCTTTCAAGAAGATGGTCGACGATGCCGTGATCGACCTGATGAAGAGCGGGCAGGTTGCGGCGCTCTACGACAAATATTTTAATTCACCGATCCCGCCGCATGGCCTCAACCTGAAATTTCCGATGAGCGCCGCCCTCAAGCGGGCGTTGGCCAACCCGACGGATTCCGGCGACCCGGCAGTCTACGAATGACGCGACAAGCGCTCTAGAGGTCTCGCAATGGCACATCAACACGACACGAGTCCGGCGGGCGCCGCGTTACCACCCATCGACCTGCGTAGCGATACCGTCACCAAGCCGACCGAGGCGATGTATGCCCGCATGGTCTCGGCGCCGCTCGGCGATGACGGGCTCGACGGTGACCCCACGGTGCAGGAGCTGGAGGCCGTCGCAGCTGCGGCGTTGGGTAAGGACGCCGGCCTGTTTGTGCCGAGCTGCACCATGGCCAATCTGCTGGCGACGCTGGCGCAGTCGCAGCGCAGCGAACAGATCGTGCTGGAATCGAATGCCCATATGTACACCTCGGAACGAGGGGCAGCGACGTTTACGGGGCAGTTCTACCTCGCAATTGCCGGCACCGCCGGCGCAATGGACTTGAATTTGCTGGAGGACGCCCTGCACGGCGAAGGGCTCAAGCTCGGGACCGCTCTTGTCGCAATGGAAACCTCGCACAACAACGCGAGCGGCGCCGTATTGCCGCTGGATCATATGCAGGCCGTGCACGCCATGGCCTCGGCCCGCGGTGTGCCGGTGCATCTCGACGGCGCGCGGCTGTTCAACGCCGCCGTCGCCCTTGAAACGGCGCCGGCCGAGGTTGCGAGACATTGCGACACGGTGTCTCTGTGTCTGTCGAAGGGCCTGAGCGCACCCGCCGGTGCCGTGCTCGCCGGGCCGCGCGCGGTGATCGACAGCAGTCGCAGGTTTCGCCGCATGCTCGGAGGCACGCAGCGCCAGATCGGCGTCCTGGCCGCGGCCGGCCTGGAGGCGGTTGAAGTCATGGGGGCACGTCTGGGGGAGGATCACCGGCGTGCGCGAACCCTGAGTGATGCGTTGAACGGGATGCATCCAAATATCAGCGCGACAATCCCGCAGACGAATATCGTGCAGGTCGATGTCTCTCTCTCCGGGCGCGACAGTGCCGTGTGGTCGGGGGCTCTCGAAAGGGCGGGCCTGAGGGCGAGGCCTTGGGGCAAGCATCGCTTGCGTTGCGTGACCCATCGCCATATCGATGATGCGGATATTGATCGCGCGGTCGTGGCATTTCGTGCTGTGGCTGCGGCTTTGGCTTAGAGCATCCGCCGATGTGAATCGGGTCTCTTGTAGCCCGGATGGAGCGAAGCGAAATCCGGGGCCGCTGCTTGCGAGGGGATAGACTTTCCCGGATTGCGCTGCACTCCATCCGGGCTACGAGATCGTGACTACGTCAGCACTCCCACCACCGCTCCCATCAGACACGTCGTCAGCGTCCCCGACACGATCGACTTCAGCCCGAGCGCGTTGATTTCCTCGCGCCGTTCCGGCGCCATCACGCCGAGACCGCCGATCATGATGCCGAGGCTGGCGAAATTGGCGAAGCCGCACATCGCATAGAGCATGATCAGGCGCGAGCGCGGATCGAGCGTGCCGGGCGGCAACTTCGAGAAGTCGACATAGGCGATCAGCTCGTTCAGCACGGTTTTCGTGCCCATCAGGCTGCCGGCGGTGATCGCCTGGTCCCACGGCAATCCCATCAGCCAGCACACCGGCGCCATCACGAGGCCGAGCAGGCGCTGCAACGAGATCGCGGCGCCGCCGATATCCGGCAGCAGGCCGAGGATCGCATTGACGAGGTAGACCAGCGCCACCAGCACCAGCAGCATGGCGACGATGTTGATCAGCAGCTCGATCCCCGCGCCGGTCCCTTTCACGATCGCATCCATCGTGCCGGAGACTTCCATGTCGGGATCTTCCAGTGCGCCGCCGGTGCGCTTGTCGGATGTCTCGGGCACCATGATCAGGCTGACCAGGATCGCGGCCGGCGCACCCAGCACCGAGGCGATGACGAAATGCGCGGCTGCATCGGGAATGAGGGGAGCAAGGAGCGTCGCATACAGCACCAGCACCGTGCCGGCGATGCCGGCCATGCCGCCGGTCATTACAAGGAATAACTCGCTGCGGGTCATCTGCGCGAGATAAGGTCGCACGAACAGCGGCGCCTCGACCATGCCGAGAAAGATGTTGGCGGCGGTCGAGAGTCCGACCGCGCCGCCGACGCCGAGCGTCCGCTCCAGCAGCCAGGCCATGCCGCGCACGATCGGCGGCAGCACGCGCCAATAGAACAAGAGCGTCGTCAGCACGCTCATGACCAGCACGATCGGCAGCGCCTGGAACGCCAGGACGAAATCGGCACCCGGTGCTTTCAGGTCGAAGGGCAGGGGACCGCCGCCGACATAGCCGAACACGAAGGAGGAGCCGGCGCGCGAGGCCGCCGAGATCGCGCCCACGGCGTCGTTGATGGTACCGAAGGCGCGCGCGACGACGGGCACCTTCAGGAGAACGATCGCGGTGACGAAGGTAGCGATGAGGCCGATCGCCGTCTGGCGCAGCGAGGCCGCGCGGCGATTCTCGCTCAGGACCAAGGCGATCAACAGCAATGCGAAAATGCCGAGTGCCGATTGCAGCCGCAGCATGATGTCCCCAAACCCCCGATGATTATGGTCACCCCTGCGTTGCAAACGCAATGCCGGGAGATTGTCGGAGCGTCCCGCTGTTGACAAGCAGGTCCGCGTCAGCCACCCGGAGCACGTCGCCATCAGGAGCCGGATAGTCCGAACGTGACCGAAGAGGCGATGCCAAGCCAGCCAATATCGGGAAACCCGCCGGTCAGCGCCCGCGCGCTCCTCTCCCATCGCGCCTTCCTGTTCTTTCTGCTCTCGCGCAGCTTGTCGCGTTTCTCCAGCCAGATCGCGGCGGTCGCGATCGGCTGGCAGATCTACGATCTCACGGGCTCGGCCTTCGATCTCGGCATGGTCGGCCTCGTGCAATTCCTGCCCACCGCGCTGCTGGTGTTCGTCGCCGGCCATGCCGCCGACCGCTACGAGCGCAAGCGCGTGGTCCAGCTCTGCCAGCTCGTGGAAGCCGCGACCGCGCTCTATCTCGGCGTCATCACCTATCTCGGCTTGGTCAGCGAACTTCAGATTTTCGTGGCAACCTTCGTGCTCGGCATTGCCGGAGCCTTCGAAAGTCCGACCACTGCCGCGCTGCTGCCGGCGATCGCGCCGCAGGGCTCGCTCCAGCGCGCCACCGCCGTCTCCAGCGGTGCGGCGCAGGTCGCGACCATTACGGGGCCGGCGCTCGGCGGTTTTGCCTACGCGGTTGCGCCGCATCTCGCCTACGCGGTGATGGTGCTGTTCTGGATCTTCGGGATGATCCTGACCGGCTTCATCCGGCCGCGCCCGCAGGCGATCGCCAAGGATATGGCGGGAGCCGACGATATCTTCGCCGGCGTCCGCTTCATCCGCAGCAATCCGGCGATCCTCGGCACCATCTCGCTCGATCTGTTCGCGGTGCTGTTCGGCGGTGTCACAGCGCTGTTGCCGATCTATGCCCGAGATATCCTCCAGACCGGTCCGATGGGGCTCGGGATCCTGCGCGCCGCGCCCGCGGTCGGCGCGCTGCTGATGACCATGGTGCTGGCCCGACACGCCATTTCGCAGCATGTGGGCCTGCGCATGTTTCAGGCTGTGATCGTGTTCGGTGTCGCAACCATCGTGTTCGCACTGTCGTCCTGGATGTGGCTGTCGGTGCTCGCGCTCGCCATTCTCGGGGCGGCCGACACGATCAGCGTCGTGATCCGCTTCTCGCTGGTGCAGCTCGCGACCCCCGACGAGATGCGCGGCCGGGTCGGTGCGGTGAACTTCCTCTTCATCAACGCCTCGAACCAGCTCGGCCAGTTCGAGAGCGGGGTTGCCGCCGCACTGTTCGGCGCCATGCCAGCTGCCGTGCTGGGCGGCGTCTGCACGGTCGCGGTGGCGCTGTTGTGGATGAAGCTGTTTCCCAGCCTGCGGCAGGTGGAGAGCCTGGAGTAGGAACCCGCTCTCTCCCCGTCATTGCGAGGAGCCCGCGACAAAATTGCGAAGCAATTTTGCGTTGGTGCGACGAAGCAATCCAGAATCTTGCCGCGGTGGCAGTCTGGACTGCTTCGCTGCGCTCGTAATGACGATTGTTGAAGCAGTGCGGAGATTTAGCCGGCCTCACGCCCACTTGCGGAGCGAGGTCGCAACCCCATGCCGCCTATTGTGCATGGGGTTGTTTTCGCGTTTTTTGATTCAGCCCCGTCCCACGAACGGCATCTTGGTTGCCATGACGGTCATGGTCAGCACGTTGGCATCGAGCGGCAGGCCGGCCATGTAGGCGACGGCATCGCCGACCGCTTTCGCGTCCATGCGCGGCTCCTGCTTCGACGTGCCGTCGGGCTGCAGCACGCCGGGACCGTTGACCATGCGATCGGTCATGGGCGTTGCGGCATTGCCGATGTCAACCTGGCCGACTGCGATGTCGTACATGCGGCCGTCGAGGTTGGACGCCTTGGTGAGGCCGGTGATGGCGTGCTTGGTCGAGGTATAGGCCGCCGAGAACGGCCGCGGCGCATGCGCCGAGATCGAGCCGTTGTTGATGATGCGGCCGCCGCGCGGGCTCTGGTCCTTCATGATGCGGAAGGCGTGCTGGGTGCACAGGAACGGGCCTGTGAGGTTGGTGTTCACTACCGCCTGCCACTGCTCGAGGCTGAGATCCTCGAAATTCACCGGCGGTGCGCCCATGCCGGCATTGTTGAAGAGCACGTCGAGCCGGCCATAGGTGGCCTTCACCTTGTCGAACAGCGCGGCGATCGAGTCCGGCTTGGTCATGTCGGCGGTGACGCAGAGGCTTTTTCCCGCAGGACCGAGCTTGGCCGTCTCCTCGAGCATGTCGGGCCGGCGCCCGACCAGCACCACGGTGAAGCCGGTGTTCATCAGCGCCAGTGACGCCGCGCGCCCGACTCCAGTGCCGGCGCCCGTCACCACCGCGATCTTTTTCGCTTCACTCATCGTTTCCTGCCTTTTCTCTTGATCTGTCAGGTTTTGGATTCTTTTTCGTTCTTGTAGGGCGGCCGCGGAATGTTCTGATGCGCGGCGCGCAAGGCCGCCGACCAGCGCGAGCGCAAATCGTGGAAATAGGGCTCCCCCGCCTCGATGCGGTGGTTGAGATCGGCCTCGCAGGCGTCGGCGCGCACCACCAGCACGTCGATCGGCAGGCCGACGCCGAGATTCGAGCGCATGGTCGAATCCATCGAGATCAGCCCGGTCTTCAGCGCCTCGTAGAGCTCGACGTCGTAATGCATGGCGCGGTCGAGCACCGGCTTGCCGTATTTGTGCTCGCCGATCTGCAAATAGGGTGTGTCGGTGGTGCATTCGATGAAATTCCCGGCGGTGTAGACCATGAACAGGCGCATGCGCGCGCCGCTAATCTGGCCGCCGAACAGGAAGGAGACGTCGAACGACACGTCCTCGGATCTCAGCGCCGGCCCCTCGGTCGCGTGCACGGCCCGGATCGCCCGGCCAATGCGCTGGGCGGCCTGGAACATGGTCGGCGCGTTCATCAGGGTCTCGATCTCACCCGTGTTGGGGTCTTCGAGGCCCTCGGTCAGCGTCGAGAGCACCGACTGGCTGACGGCGAGGTTGCCGGCGCTGGCGATCGCCATGATGCGGTCGCCGGGCTTGGAGAAGATGTGGAGCTTGCGGAAGGTCGAGACGTTGTCGAGGCCCGCATTGGTGCGGGTGTCGGCGATCATCACCAGACCGTCCCGAACCAGAATTCCGCAACAATAGGTCATTTCCAGTCCCCGAACGCGTTTGCGCGGAATTACTAGCCAATTTCAAGGGCCGCTCCAACCCCCGATTGCCGCGGGGCGGCAGGGTGGAAACCGACTGTGGGTGAGGGGCGCGCGCGGCGCGGCTCAGCTCTGCCGCTGGGACTGCGATTGCGACTGGCCGCCGCGGCCGGCCTGCTCGACCTTGACCGCCACCGACAGCGTCTCCGCGCCGCCGCCATAGCGGGTGCCGCGCACGGGGGCTGCGCCGAGATAATCCAGCCCGATCGCGACGCGGACATGGGCGTCGGTGGCGCAGATGCTGTTGGCGGGATCGAAGCCGACCCAGCCGAGACCGTCGACATAGGCCTCCGCCCAGGCATGGCCAGCGTCCTGATGCACCGTGCCGTCGGAGCGCAGGAAGTGGCCGGATACGAAGCGCGCCGGCACGCCCCCGCTGCGGGCGCAGGCGATGAAGATGTGCGCGTAGTCCTGGCAGACGCCGCGCTTGAGCGTGAACGCTTCCGCCGCCGACGTGCCGCTGTTGGTGGGGTCCTCGTCGAACGTCATGTGATCGCTGATTTGCGTCATCAGCGTGTGCAGGAAGCCGAGCGTGTCGCTCTCGGCCTCGCTGCGCAGCTGGCGCGCGACCGCATTCATCGCCGGATTGACCGCGGTGAGGTCGGTGGCGCGCAAGAACATGCCGGCCGGAAAGCGCTCGTCGGCGCCGCGAAGAACGCCGCCGGTGTCGTGGGTCTCGATCAGGCCCTCGGCGGTGATCTTGATGTCGCCGACGGGTCCGCAGGACAGCACATGGGTGACGTTGCCGAACGCGTCCTCGTGGGTGTCGAGCTTGGTGTCGGTCGACACGTCGATCTGCCACTCCGCCACATATTGCCCGTCATGGCTGCCGGGCGTCATGCGCAGGATCTGGATCACGCTCGTAGCCTGCGGCTCGTAGCGATAGGTCGTGGTGTGCAGGATTCGCAGGCGCATGGTGGACCGTGATTTCTAAATGGTCATTCCGGGGCGATGCGTCAGCATCGAACCCGGAATCTCGAGATTCCGGGTCTGGTCCTACGGACCGTCCCGGAATGACAGAAGGTCAGATCAAATACTGCTTCGTGATGATTTCGCCCAGCCTGGAATTGTCCGAGATGAATTCCTGAATGAATTCATGCACGCCATGCTGGAAAATGTCGTTCATATTGCTGTGTTCCAGCCGGTTGCGGATGCCGCGGGCATGGCGCTGGGCCGGGCCCTGGCGGCCATAGGCGACCCCGATCTGATCGAGATTGCGCACGAGGTTGCCGTAGCAGCTCGCCAGTGAACGCGGCAGCGTGTCGTTGAGGATCAGGAGGTCCGCGATTAGCCAGGGTTTCAGCGTCTCGCGATAGACCCAGTGGTAGGCCGTCAGCGCCGAAACCGAGCGCAGGATCGAGGTCCATTGGTAGAAATCGAGCGGGCCGCCGACGTGCTCCTCCTCGGGCAGCAGCACATGGTATTTCACGTCGAGAATACGCGCGGTGTTGTCGGCGCGTTCGAGATGCAGGCCCATCCGCGAAAACCAGTACGCGTCGTTGCGCAACATGGTCCGGTAGGCCGAGCCGTCGAAACGCAGCGAGGTCTCCTGCACGAAGCGCAGGAACTTTGCGAGATCCTCGCGCGTGGAGGTCCCTCTGCTCCAGACCTCCTGCAGTTCGATCCAGGCCGAGTTGATGGTGTCCCACATCTCGCTCGTCAGCGCTGTGCGAACCGAGCGCGAATTCAGCCGCGCCGCCTCGATGCAGTTCCTGATCGAGGACGGATTGTCCGCGGAGAACGAGAGATAGTCGACGACGTTGTGCTCGTTGGCTTCTTCATACTGCTGATAGAAGCTCGCGGCGACGCCGGCGGTCAAAAGCGCCGAGTCCCATTCGTTGGTCTTGCCGATATAGGCGGCGGGAAGCGCGGTGACGCGCAGCGTCGCATCGATGGTGCGCGCGAGATACTCGGCCCGTTCGACGTAACGGGCGAGCCAATAGAGGTTTTCGGCGGTACGCGACAGCATCTCTCTACTCGTCCAGGATCCAGGTATCTTTGGTGCCGCCGCCCTGGCTCGAATTCACCACCAGGGAGCCTTCCTTCAGGGCAACGCGTGTCAACCCGCCGGGCACGATCGTGGTGCTCTTGCTGCCGGTGAGCACGAACGGTCGCAGGTCCACGTGGCGCGGCGCAAGGCCGGATGCCGTGCAGGTCGGGCAGGTCGAGAGCGCCAGCGTCGGCTGCGCGATGAAGCCTTCGGGCTCGCGCTTGAGCTTTTCGCGGAAGGCTTCAATCGTCGCCTTGGTCGCGGCAGGTCCGATCAGCATGCCGTAGCCGCCGGAGCCGTGCACCTCCTTCACGACGAGTTCGTTCAAATTGTCCAGCACATAGGCGAGATCCTTCGGCTCGCGGCAGCGCCAGGTCTGCACGTTCTTCAGAATCGGCTCCTCGCCGAGATAGAATTTAACGATGTCCGGCATGTAGGAGTAGATCGCCTTGTCGTCGGCGATGCCGGTGCCGACGGCATTGGCGAGCGTGATGTTGCCGGCCGCGTAGGCCGACATCAGCCCGGGCACGCCGAGCGCCGAATCGGGGCGGAATGTGAGGGGGTCGAGGTAGTCGTCGTCGACGCGGCGGTAGATCACGTCAACACGCTTCACCCCTTCCGTCGTGCGCATGAACACTTCGTTGTTCTTGACGATGAGGTCGCGGCCCTCGACGAGTTCGATGCCGAGCTTGTCGGCGAGGAAGGAGTGCTCGTAATAGGCCGAGTTGTAGACGCCCGGCGTGAGGAGCGCGACGGTCGGCTCGCCGGAGGCGCTTTGCGGCGCCACCGAGCGCAAGGCGGACAGCAGCTCGTCCGGATAGCGTTCGACCGGCGCCACCCTGTGACGGGCGAACAGATCCGGAAACAGCCGCATCATGATCTCGCGGTTTTCCAGCATGTAGGACACGCCCGAAGGCGTGCGCGCATTGTCCTCCAACACGATGAAGTCCTCGGCATCGACCCTGATGATATCGATGCCGGCGATGTGCACGTAGACGTCGTGCGGCACCTGCTGGCCATTCATCTCGGGACGGAACACCGGGTTCTGGAAGATCAGATCGGCGGGCACGATCTCGGCGCGCAGGATATCGCGGCCGTGATAGATGTCGCGCAGGAACATGTTGAGCGCGCGCACGCGCTGCTTCAGGCCCTTCTCCAGCAGCGACCATTCCTTGCCGGACATGATCCGCGGGATCACGTCGAAGGGGATCAGGCGCTCCGTGGATTCGGAGTCCCCGTAGACCGCGAAGGTAATGCCGATGCGGCGGAAGAGGAGCTCGGCCTCCTGGCGCCGATATTCGAGCGCCTCGGGAGGCGTCTCCTTGAGCCAGCGCGCCAGCTCCTGATAGGCGGGGCGAAGGTCCCCACCGGGAATGTTCATTTCATCAAACGCGACTGCCATAGATCCCGACTTGTCTCCGCAAGGCGTTGCGCCATTCGACAGGCCGCCAGGCCTTGGTGAAGACCGCAACGTCCTGGCCATGCGGCAAGAGTGCATGACTTTCATGCGGTAGCAAGGGTCGGGCCAGCGCGATAAGCATGAGGAGAGGACATTTGCCGGGGATGACCGGCGGCTTGCCTGAAAAAATGGCTGAGGACTGCTTATTTCGGCAGCAAAACCGCGTGACTTCAACGCGTTACCTCGGCAAAGTCGGGCCGACAGGTGAGGGACTTGAGGTATGAGCGAGATCGTCACGGCGGGTATTCTGGTCATTGGGGACGAAATCCTGTCCGGCCGGACCAAGGACAAGAACATCGGCTTCATCGCCGAATACCTGACCAATATCGGCATCGACCTGAAGGAGGTCCGGGTCGTCTCCGACGACGAGCCCGACATCATTGCCGCGTTGGATGCACTGCGGCATCGCTACACCTATGTCTTCACCACAGGTGGCATCGGGCCGACCCATGACGACATCACCGCCGACAGCGTCGCCAAGGCGTTCGGCGTCGGCATCGACCATCACCCGGAGGTGGTCGCCCGTTTCCGCGAGCGCTGGAGCGAGCAGGACCTCAACGAGGCCCGCCTGCGCATGGCCCGCATCCCTGATGGAGCCGAGTTGATCCAGAGCGCGACCATCCTCGCCCCCGGCTTCAAGATCGGCAATGTCATCGTGATGGCGGGCGTGCCCTCGATCATGCAGGCGATGATGGACATTGTCTCGCCCAAGCTGAAATCGGGCGTGCGCATGCTCTCCGAATCGGTCCGCGCCAATGCGCGGGAAGGCGACATCGGCGGCCCGCTGCGGGCGATTGCCGCCGAACATCCCGACACCATCATCGGCAGCTATCCCTTCACGGATGAAGAGCAGAAGCCCAACACCAATCTGGTGGTGCGCTCGCGCGATGCGGACAAGTTGGCGGCGGCGATGGCCGCGGTGAAGGCAATGCTGGCGGGATTGAATATCACCCGCTAACAACCAAGCTGCCGGCAGACGAAGGAGACGACAATGGCTGGTGAAGCACCGGAACTAAGTCCGCAAGAACGGGCGGGCCGCCCCTTTCCGGTCTCGTGGGACCAGTTCCACCGGGATTGCCGGGCGCTGACCTGGCGGCTCAACGAGGTTGGTCCGTTTCATGCGGTGATCGCGATCACCCGGGGCGGGCTTGTGCCAGCTGCGATCGTGGCCCGCGAGCTCGGCGTGCGCGTGATCGATACGGTCTGCATCGCCAGCTACGACCACGACAAACAGGGCGACCTCAAAGTGCTGAAGGGCATTTCCGAAGACGTGATGAAGCTCGGCGGCGGCACCGGCAAGGGGCTCCTGATCGTCGACGACCTCGTCGATACCGGCAAGACCGGCAAGCTGGTGCGCGCGATGCTCCCCGATGCGCATTTCGCCACCGTCTACGCCAAGCCGAAGGGACGTCCGCTGGTCGATACCTTCATCACCGAAGTCTCGCAGGACACATGGATATTCTTCCCCTGGGACACCGCGCTGTCCTACCACCCGCCGCTTCGCGACGGGGCGGCGTGAGTATCACCGTCATTGCGAGCGCAGCGAAGCAATCCAGAAATGTGTCCGCGGAAATAGTCTGGATTGCTTCGTCGCTTCGCTCCTCGCAATGACGGGCAGAAGCGACCATGCCCCTGCAAAACCGCGTCACGCCGACCGGCGAGATCATTGCCACGCCACATCGCGGCCTATTCACCGGTAACCGCGGCATCATCCATGATCCCGCGACCAAGACGCTGCTGAAAAAGCGCTGGTCGTCGCCGGCCTGGATCACCTGCCTATGTGAATTCCGCGGCTGGCGGCGGCCGGTGATGGCGCGGCGGAGTTGGACCGAACTGTTCTTCCTGGACGAGGCCACCGCCTTTGCCGCAGGCCACCGTCCCTGCTTCTTCTGCCGCCGTGACGATGCGAAGCGCTTTCGGGTTGCATGGGAGACGGGCAATGGCGTGAGCAACGCGCGTGCCAAGGAGATCGATGCGCAACTGCACCTGGAACGCCTCGATCATGGTCGCAAACGCCTGCACCCGTTGCCGATGCCGCTGGCAGAATTGCCCGACGGCGCGATGGTGCAGCAGGGCGATGAGAGTTTCTTGGTGGTGCAGGGTAGGCTGCTGCTGTGGTCATTCGCGGGCTACGCCCCGCATACCAGCGCCCTCGATCACCCGCTGTTGCTGACGCCGCTTTCCACGCTGCGCGCGATCATCGCTGGATATCAACCTGTGCTGCATCCGACCGCACGCCCCTAGCGCAGCGGCTTACCGCTTTCATCCACTGTCGTCCGCGCATCGCGCAACGCCCATTCGCGGATCACTTGGCGGCAGCGCGTCAGCTCGGCTTCGCTCGCGGCATTCGCATCCTTCGACGTACGCTCCATGATTGCCTTGCAATTGAGAAGCACCGAGCGATCCTCACCGCGCGCCGGCAGTGCGATCGCCGCAAGCGTCGCAACAACGAAAGCGGATCGGACCACCGCCTTAACCCAGCTTCTCGCGTGCCAGCGCGGCACCCGCGCCGAGCGCCATCAGCTTGGCTTCGGCGATCTCGCGCCGCATCGGCGCCATGCCGCAATTGGTGGTGGCGATGATGTTGCTCTTGGGCACGAATTTCGACACCGCGTCGATCACCTGCACGACGTCCTCGGCCGTCTCCACCGTGTCGCTGGCGACGTCGATCACGCCGGCCTGCACGATCTTGGTCTTGAGCAGGGCAAGCAGGTCGAGCGGCACTTTCGAGTTGCGGCACTCGATCGCGACCTGCTGGATCGGGCTGGCGTCGATCGCGGGAAAGATCTGCTCGTACTGCCGCCATTGCGCGCCGAGCGTTTCCTTCCAGTCGGTGTTGGCCTTGATGCCGTAGCCGTAGCAGATGTGCACGGCGGTGGCGCAGGTCAGGCCCTGCGCGGCGTGCTCCAGCGCCTTGATGCCCCAATCGTTGACCTCGTCCATGTAGACGTTGAAGGCGGGCTCGTCGAATTGCACGAGATCGACGCCGTCGGCCTGGAGCGCCTTGGCTTCCTCGTTCAGGAGTTCGGCGAACGCAAAGGCCATCTTGACGCGATCGCCATAGTAGCGATCGGCAATGGTGTCGATGATGGTCATCGGGCCGGGCAGGGTGAACTTGAGCTTCTTCTTTGTATGCGTCCGCGCGACCCGCGCCTCGTCGGCGTGGACGCGGCTCTTCAGCCGGAGCGGGGCGACGACCTGCGGCACCATCGCCTTGTAGCGATCCTTGCGGATGCCCATCTCGACCTTGTGGGCGAAGTCGATGCCCTCGATCTTCTCCAGGAAACCGTGGACGAAATGTTGCCGGGCCTGCTCGCCCTCGGTGACGATGTCGATCCCGGCATCCTCCTGGACCTTGACGGCAAGCATCGTCGCATCGCGCTTGGCGCGGACGAGCTCTTCGCCTTGCGACTTCCAGGGCGCCCAGAGCATGTTGGGTTCGGCGAGCCATTCCGGCTTCGGCAAGGAGCCGGCGATCGTGGTTGGAAACAGCATGGCGGCCCTCTCGGCGGGTTGTGATTGCGCCCCTTCCTGCCATGTCTTAACGTCGAGGTACAGAACAACAAAAGTCGCCTTGAAACCGGCGGCGCCGGATCGGAAACGCCATGATCGAATTCTTCTTCGACTGTTCCAGCCCTTGGACCTATCTCGCCTTCCACAACATCCAGCCGCTGGCCAGGGAGGTTGGCGCGGAGATCATCTGGCGGCCGATCCTGGTGGGCGGCATCTTCAATACGGTCAACCCAAGTGTCTATGCGCAACGTGAGACACCGGTGCCGCTGAAGGCGCGCTACATGAAAAAGGACCTTGCGGACTGGTCGCGCTCGGCCGGCCTGGCGATCAAGATGCCGCCGACGGTATTCCCGGTGAACAGCGTCAAAGCGATGCGCGGCTGCATCTGGCTCGGCAAAGACATGGTGCCGTTTGCGACGGCCGTGTTCGAGGCCTATTGGGGCGAGGACAAGGACATCTCGCAGGACGCAGTGCTCGCCGAGATCTGCAGGAAGGTCGGCGTCGATGAGCAGAAATTCTTCGCGGGCATTTCCGGGCAGGGAATCAAGGATCAGCTCAAGGCCAACACCGAAGAAGTCGTCGCCCGCGGCGGCTTTGGCTCGCCGACGATCTTCGTCGGCAAGACCGACATGTATTTCGGCAACGACCGCCTACCGTTGATCCGCGAGGCACTGCTGCGCGGCAAGGCGAGCGCGGCCTGATGGTGCGGGCTGTCGTTTGCCGCGCGCTCGGCGCGCCCGAAAAATTGCAGCTTGAAGAGTTTCCGTCGCGCGCCCTGAAGCCGGGCGAAGTGCGCGTCGCGATCCGTGCGGCTGGGTTGAATTTTCCAGACGTGCTGATGGCGGCCGGCGAGTACCAGCTCAAGCCGGAGCTGCCGTTTACGCCGGGAATGGAGGCGGCCGGCGACGTGACCGAGGTCGGCGCAGAGGCGAGCGGCGTCGCCGTCGGCGACAAGGTCATCGTCAAGATGCGGCACGGCGCCTTCGCCGATGAAGCAGTGGTGATGCCGTCGCAGCTCACGCCGATGCCATCGACGTTCGACTATGCGGAAGCCGCGACCTATCTCGCCGGGCACGGCACCGCCTATCACGCGCTGATCGACCGCGGCCGGGTTGCGCCGGGCGAGGTGCTGCTGGTGCACGGCGCCGGCGGGGGCGTGGGCCTTGCTGCCGTCGAGATCGGCAAGATGCTGGGCGCGACCGTGATTGCGACGGCCTCCAGCGACGAAAAGCTTGCGATCGCCAAGGCGCGGGGCGCCGATCATCTCGTGCGCTACGACCGCGAGCCGTTTCGTGATGCCGTCAAACGTATCACCGACGGTCGAGGTGCCGACGTCGTGTTCGATCCCGTCGGCGGCGAAGTGTTCGAGAATTCGATGCGTTGCATCGCTTGGGGCGCACGGCTGCTGGTGATCGGCTTCACCGGCGGCATCGGCTCGGCGAAAACCAATCTCTTGCTGATCAAAGGCGCCAGCGTGCTCGGCGTGCGAGCGGGCGAAGCGGTACGCAAAAATCCCGCGCTCGGTGAGGTCAGGCTGAAGGCGCTGCTCCAATGGGCCGAGGAGGGCAAGCTGCGGCCCAACGTCTCGCACCGCCTGCCGCTGGAGGAGGTTGCGAAGGCGATGCGGTTGCTGATCGACCGCAAGGCGATCGGGCGCGTGGCGTTGGTGATGGAGTGACAGTGCCGTAGGGTGGGCAAAGGCGCGTGAGCGCCGTGCCCACCATTTATCGGCAACCGTGACAAGAATGGTGGGCACGCTTCGCTTTGCCCACCCTACGATGCCCTACTTGTATTCCCGCTCTGTCCACCACGGGAAATAATCCGGCATGTCGCTCGATACCTTGTTCTTGAACTGCGCAGGGCGCTTTTCCAGGAACGACACCACGCCTTCCTTCACATCGTCCGAGCGGCCGCGGGCGTAGATGCCACGGCTGTCGACCTTGTGGGCCTCCATCGGATCGTCGGCGCCCATCATGCGCCACATCATCTGGCGGATCAGCGCCACTGACACGGGCGCCGTCTTCGCCGCGAATTCCTTGGCGAGCGCGCGGGCGGTCGGCAGCAGATCATCAGGGGCTACGACCTTGCTGACGAGGCGACCGGCGAGGGCTTCCTGCGCCGGGAAGACGCGGCCCGAATAGCACCATTCCAGCGCCTGCGAGATGCCGACGATGCGCGGCAGGAACCAGCTCGAGGCAGCTTCCGGCACGATGCCGCGCTGGGAGAACACGAAGCCGAACCGCGCGGCATCGGACGCGATGCGGATGTCCATCGCGAGCTGCATGGTGACGCCGATGCCGACCGCCGGGCCGTTGACCGCGGCAATCACCGGCTTCAGGCATTTGAAGATGCGCAGTGTCACCTGGCCGCCGCCGTCGCGCACCTGGGAATCACTGTAGTCGACCTTGCCGTCGGCGAAGCGTTTTACGGGCCCGCGCCGTGCGTCGCGATCAAAGGTGTCGGCACCAGACGAAAGGTCTGCGCCCGCGCAAAAACCGCGGCCGGCGCCTGTGACGATGATGGCGCGGACGTCGTCGTCCTTGTCGCCGGCGTCGAACGCGTCGATCAGTTCGGCTTGCATCTGCGCGTTGAAGGCGTTGAGCTTGTCGGGCCGGTTCAGCGTGATGGTGAGGATCTGCTCGGCGACCTCGTATTTGATCGTCTCATACGCCATGGTGGTTTCCTTCCCTGTCCTGAACTCTGTCTCGAAGAGACGTCATGCATGGCCGCCAGCGTCCGTCTTGCGCGGACTGGGCGTTTGGTGGCCAGGCTCTACTTCGCCGGCGGGCTGGGCCAGGGCTTCTGCGGCCCGCGCAGGCTCTCGAAGGCCTTGGCCATGCCAAGCACGCCGATATCGTCGAAGCGGCGGCCGACGATCTGCACGCCGATGGGAAAACCCTTGGCGTCGAAGCCGCCGTTGATGGAGACCGCCGGATTCTCCGACATATTCCATGGGACGGTATAGGCGATGTGCTCGAACGGCTTCATGGGATCGTTGGTCGGCGAGGCCCACTCCGCCGGATAGTTCACGTTCGGCGCGGTCGGCGAGATCACATAGTCGAGCTCGCAGAACAGCTTTGATGCCGCGGCGCGGATTGCCATGGTCTGGTTGAAGCCCCTGATGACGTCGACACCCGAGAGCTTCGCGCCAGACTCGCCCCACTTGAAAATGTAAGGCAGCACCTTGGCCTGTTCGGCGGGCGTCAGCTTCGACAGATCATCCCACATCCGTGCGCGCCAAAAGTTGTCGAGGCCGTCGAGCATCTCGCGCGTGAGGATGCCGTCGACCTCGGTGACGACGGCGGCTGCGGATTCGAACGCTTTCGCCGCCTTCACAGCGACCTCGCGCACCGGTTTCTCCAGCGCCAGGCCAACGCCGGGATCGAGCATCAGTCCGATGCGGAGTTTGCGCGGGGATTTCTCCAGCCCCTTCCAGTTGAGGGGCTCTGCGGGCAGGCTCGTGCCGTCGCGCCGGTCGGGTTTCGCGATCGCGCTCATCATCAGCGCGCAATCGTCGACGGTGCGGGTCATGGGACCGGCGACGCGGCCGACATAGGCGGGATCGATCGGCACGCGTCCAAAGCTCGGCTTTAATCCGACGAGGCCGCACCAGCCCGCGGGCAGGCGGACCGAGCCGCCGATATCAGTCCCGAGATGCAGCGGGCCATAGCCGGCCGCGGCCGCGGCGCCCGCGCCGGCGCTGGAGCCGCCGGGATTTTTGGAGAGGTCCCAGGGATTACGCGCGAGCGCATGGAAAGAGGACAGCCCCGAGGACAGCATGCCGTAATCGGGCATGGTGGTCTTGGCGAAGATGATCGCACCGGCCTCGCGCAGGCGCGCGGCCGGTGGTGCGTCCTTCTCGGCCGGCACCAGCTTGACGCTGGCGGCGCCCAGCGGCACCGGCACGCCCTTGGTCGCGATGTTGTCCTTCACCGTCACCGGCACGCCGTCGAGCGCTCCGGACGGCTCGCCCCCGGTCCAGCGTGCGGTCGAGGCCTTCGCGGCCTCGCGCGCGCCGTCGGGATCGAATGCATAAAGCGCCTTGAGGTGCGGCTCCCACGCGGCGACGTGCGCGAGCACGTCTTCCAGCACCTCGCTCGGCGAGAACTGCTTGGCGCGATAGCCCGCGATCAGATCGACAGCGGAGAGATCGTGCAGCGAGGTGACGTCCTCTTCGACGCTCTTTTTATGCATGGGCACCCACCGGCATCCGGGTCTCGATGATCCGGGCGAACATGCTGGCACCGATCGGCAGGATCTTGTCGTCGAGCACGAAGCCGGGATTGTGCACGGGCACCGAGCCGTCGTGGCCGACCCAGAAATAGGCGCCGGGAATGGTTTGCAGCATGTCGGCAAAATCTTCGCTGCCCATCTTCGGCTGGGCGCGGGTGATCACGTTGGCGGGGTCGACGATGGTGCGCGCGACGTCTTCGACCACCTTGGACTGCTCGACCTGGTTGACCAGCACATCGAAGGTGTCGCGGATGTCGACGTCGATCACGCACTGATAGGCGCTCGCGATGCCGGCGCAGATCGTGCGAATGCGTTCGCTGATCAGGGTGCGGACTTCTTTCGAGAAAGTGCGGATGGTGCCGCAAAGATGCGCTTCGCCGGGGATGACGTTGTACGCCGAGCCGGCGTGGATCTGCGTGATCGAGACGACTGCGGCCTGCAGCGGCTCGACGTTGCGGCTGACGATGGTCTGGATCGCCTGCGCCAGCGTGGTCGCGATGATCACAGCGTCCTTGGAGCGTTCGGGCATCGCGCCGTGCGCGCCGTAGCCGGTGATGCGGAGGTCGAAGAAGTCGGCGCTGGCCATCGCAGGGCCGGGCAGGATCGCGATCTCGCCGTGGTTGAGGTCCGGCGCATTGTGCAGGCCGTAGAGCTCGTCGCAGGGAAACTTCTCGAACAGCCCGTCCTTGATCATCGCGCGGGCGCCGCCGAGGCCTTCCTCGGCCGGCTGGAAGATCAGGTGTACGGTACCGTCGAAGTTCTTGGTCTCGGCGAGGTAGCGCGCGGTGCCGAGCAGCATGGTGGTGTGGCCGTCATGGCCACAGCCGTGGAAGCGGCCCGGGATTTTCGAACTCCATTTCAGATTGGTGTTCTCCTCCATTGGCAGCGCGTCCATGTCGGCGCGAAGCCCGATGCGCTTGCCGCTCGACCCCTTGCCCTTGATGACGCCGATCACGCCGGTGCCGCCGAGACCGCGATGCACCTCGATGCCCCAGCTCTTCAGCTTGTCGGCGACGATGCCGGAGGTGCGCACTTCCTCGAAGCCGATTTCCGGATGGGCGTGGAGGTCGCGCCTGATGGCTGTGAGTTCGTCGGCATAGCCGTCGATGCGGTCGATCGTGGGCATGTGTTCTGTCCAGTTAGCGTGAGGAGGGAGTGAAAACCGGGCCGTTCGGCTTGATGCGGATGCCCGGCCGCAGGCGTGTCCATGGCAGCGTGGCTGTGTCGGCCGGCATCGCGCCGGGGGCAGCGCAGATCATCAGCTTTTCCGCGATCGGCTCGAAATCCGCACGGAAGTGCACCGAGCTCTTGTTGACCAAAATCTTCTCTTCGGTCGGCTCGATGCCGACATAGCGGTACATGGCCTGATCGGCGAGCTGCGCCTTGTGCGAGGAGACGACGATTCGGACGTCGCCGATGCGAAGGCAGGCGGACGGGCCCATCTCCATCTCGCGGCCGCCATAGTAGGGCCCGGGCGCGATGAAGCGGCCGTCGGAGAGCTTTTCAACGACGAAGGTCTCACGATAGGGCTCGTCGCCGGGAATGCCGGACTTGCCGCCGAGCGACAGCGTCACGGTGGCGCCGACGCCGGCTGCATGCGCGGCCTTGGCCGATTCCGGATCGTAGATCGCACCGGTCGCGGCGCTGGCCTTGTTGCGGACCAGCGCTCGTAGCATTCCGGTGGTGTCGGAATCGCCGCCGGCGCCGGGATTGTCCTGGGTGTCGGCGATGATGATCGGCTTGCTCGCGCCCTTCGAGAGTTCCATCGCGTGGCGCACGCCGTCATCGGGTGACCAGATCTTGCCGTCGAAATCGTCCTCGTGGCTTTCGATCAGCTTCACGATCGCATCCGCCGCGCGATCGGCATCGGCTTGCGTCTTGCCATAGGCGAACACGCTCGGCCCGCAATCGCGGAAATCGGCGGCGGGGAAGCCGGGTGCGAAGGACAATGTCGGAACCGCATCGCTCTCCAGCGCGGCAAGCTTTTCGTAGATGCCCTTGGTGGGCTGGTCGTTGGTGCACTGCCAGCTGATCGGGATCAGGAACGGCAATTGCCGGAAGGCTTTTGCGAAACGCTGCTTTGTCTTCAGCAGCAATGCGAGATGTTGCGCGCAGGCGCGGCCGGTCTCGGCCATGTCGACATGGGGATAGGTGCGGTAGGCGATCAGCGCGTCCGCATGCTCCATCATCTCGGGGGTGACGTTGGCGTGGAGATCCAGGCTAGTGACCAGCGGAATGTCCTTGCCGATGACGCGGCGCACGCGCGCCAGGATCTCGCCTTCGCCGTCGTCGAGATGTTCCGTGACCATCGCGCCGTGCAGATCGAGATAGACGGCGTCGATCGGGCCGGCGGCTGCGATTCCGTCGAGCATCGCTTTGACGATGCGCTCGAAGGCGTCCCTGGTGACGTGCGCCGAGGGGCTCGCGCCGCAGGCAATTGTCGGAACGAGTTCCCAGCCGTTGGCCTCGGCGCTGTCGACGAAACCGGCTAGGCCGACATTGATTCGGCGCATCACCTTCAGCACGTCGGGACCTTGCGTCATTGCCGGCCAGCCGCCGCCGTGCTGGAAATCCGCGAAAGTCGCCTTCGTCGGAGCGAAGGTGTTGGTCTCGTGCAGGAAGCCGCCGACGGCGATGCGTGTCATCAACTCAAGTCCAGCAATTGAAAGTGCGCGACGTTAGCCCTGTGCTTGCGGCGAGAGCAAGCCGGGAAGCAATCGCGCCATGCATGGCGTCAAGCCGTTTTGGGAATGCTTGTCGCAACCGCCGTCATTGCGAGCGCAGCGAAGCAATCCAGACTGTCCCCGCGGAGGGATTCTGGATTGCTTCGCTTCGCTCGCAATGACGAGGAGAGTGACTAGGCGCTAGCCGCCACGCCCTCGGTCACCGGCCGGAAGTTCGCAAAATCCCAGCCGCGGCCTGGCGCTGCCTCGAGCAAGGCTCTGGTGTAGGCTTCCTTCGGATGCGTCAGCACTTCGGCGGCCGGGCCCTGCTCGACGACGCGGCCGTGCTGCATCACCACGACCTCGTCGCAGATCTGCGCTGCGACGCGCAGATCGTGAGTGATGAACAGGATGGCGATGCCGAGCCGCGTCTGGATCTCGTCGAACAGGTCCAGCACCTGGGCCTGCACGGACACGTCGAGGGCGGAGACCGCCTCGTCCGCGACCAGCACGTCGGGATCGAGCGCGAGCGCGCGGGCGATCGCAATGCGCTGACGCTGGCCGCCGGAGAACTGGTGCGGATAGCGCGCGACCGCATCGGCGGGCAGGCCGACCAGCTCGAGCAATTCGCGCGCACGCTTCATTGCGTCGGCATGCGACACGCCGTAATTGATCGGGCCTTCCGCGATGCTTTCGCCGACAGTGACGCGCGGGTTGAGCGAGCGGTAGGGGTCCTGGAATACGATCTGGATCTTCTTCCGATGCGGCTGCAACAGCCGCCGCGAGATGTCCGAGATCTCGCGGCCGGAGAGGCGCACGCCGCCGGAGGTCGGGTCGATCAGGCGGACGATGCAGCGCGCCACGGTCGATTTGCCCGAGCCGCTCTCGCCGACGATGCCGAGCGTGCGGCCCTTGCGCAGCGTCAGCGTGACCTTGTCGGCGGCGACGACTTCGCGGCCTTTACCGAAGAACGCGCGCTCGCGATAGACCTTGCCGAGTTCGTTGGCCTCCAGCACCACCGGTTCCCTGGTCTCAGGCCGCGCCGCGCGCGGCACCAGGCTCGGCACCGCGGAGAGCAGGTTGCGGGTGTATTCCATGGTCGGATTGCGCAGGATGGAATCCAGCGTTCCGGTCTCCACCAGTCGGCCCTGCCGCATCACCGCGACGCGGTCCGCGATTTCGGCGACCACGCCCATGTCATGGGTAATGAACAGCACGGCGGTTCCGTGATCGCGCTGGAGGTCGCGGATCAGGGTCAAAATCTGCTTCTGCGTTGTGACGTCGAGCGCGGTGGTCGGTTCGTCCGCGATGAGCAGCTTCGGTTCGAGCACGAGTGCCATCGCGATCATGATGCGCTGGCGCTGACCGCCGGAGAGTCGGTGAGGGTAGGAGGAAAAGATACGCTCGACCTGGGGCAGGCGCACCTGCTCCATCATGTCGAGGATACGCTTCTTGCGCGCCTTCGCATCGAGTTTGGTGTGCGCGCGCAGGACTTCGTCGATCTGGCGGCCAACCGGCATCACCGGATTGAGTGCCGTCATCGGCTCCTGGAAGATCATCGCCATCCGGGTCGCGCGGAGCTGCCGCAGGCGGCGGTCGGTCGCGGTGAGAATCTCCTCGCCGACCAGCTTGACGCTGCCGCCGGTCGGAATCAGCGTGCCCTTCGGCAGCAGACCCATCGTGGTCAGCGAGGTCACCGACTTGCCCGAGCCGCTTTCGCCGACGAGGCACAGCGTCTCGCGCTCGTGCACCTGGATCGAGATGCCGTCGATGATGTTTGCGGCATTCGGCTTCTTGCCGACGGAGACGACGAGGTTGTTGATGTCGAGGATCGGGCTGGTCATCACTTGATCGGTCATCATTTGCCTTCCCGCTGCTTCATGCGCGGATCGAGTGCGTCGCGGGCGGCATCGCCGATCAAATTAATGCTGAGGATCGCGATCGAGAGCAGCAGGCCCGGCCAGAAGATCAGCGTCGGCTTGAGCTGGAAGTACTGACGACCCTCGGCCATGATGTTGCCCCAGGTCGGCGTTTCCGGCGAGATGCCGGCGCCGAGGAAGGAGAGGATGGCCTCGGTGAGGATCGCGGACGCGCAGACATAACTACCCTGCACGATCAGAGGCGCGATCGTGTTCGGCATCAAATGCCGCCACATGATCTTTGGCAGGGATGAGCCGACCGAGATCGCTGCTTCAACATAGGGCTCTTCGCGCGCCGACAGCACGACCGAGCGCACCAGGCGTGCCACGCGCGGAACTTCAGGGATCGTGATTGCGATCAGCACGGTCCAGAGGCTGGCGCCGGACAGCGACACGACGGCGATTGCCAGCAGGATGCTCGGCATTGCCATCAGGCCGTCCATGATCCGCATCATGACGGAATCGACCAGCTTGAAGAAACCGGAGACCAGGCCGATCGCCAACCCAATGACGATCGACATGATCGCCGAGCCGATGCCGATCAGAAGCGAGATGCGTCCGCCATACATGACGCGCGACAGCAGGTCGCGGCCATAGGCGTCGGTGCCGAGCAGGAATTGCGCCGAAGAGGGCTTCAGCCGCTGCGAGGGCGCAAGCTGGATCGGATCATACGGCGCGATCAAGGGCGCCAGGATCGAGATCAGCACAACCAACGCCAGGCAGATGGTCGCCGCCGCGATGATCGGCGTCGAGGTCAGGAATCCGAAGCGCGGCCGCAGCGGCGACGTGATCGGGATGGACGACTGGGGAAGGGTATCGACCGACATTTTTCGTTGTTATCCTTAGCCCTAGTACCGGATCCGGGGATCGAGCAGCGTGTAGGCGACGTCGATCAGAAGATTGACGACGACATAGATCAAGGACGTCAGCAAAATCATCGCCTGGATCACCGGATAGTCGCGCGCCAGCACCGCATCCACCGTGAGGCGGCCGATGCCGGGGATGTTGAACACGCTCTCGGTGACGACGACCCCGGAGATCAAAAGCGCAAAGCCGGTACCGATCACCGTGATCACGGGCACGGCGGCGTTGCGCAGCGCATGGCGCATCATCACGGCGACTTCGTTGATGCCTTTTGCGCGCGCGGTGCGGACGTAGTCCTCGCCGAGCACGTCGAGCATCGCCGCGCGCGTCATGCGCGCGATCAAAGCGATGTAGATAAAGGACAGCGCACAGGTTGGCAGGATGATGCGCTCGAAGAACGGCCCAAACCCGTTCGAGATGCTGCGGAAGCCCTGGACCGGCACCCAGCGCAGGTCGATCGCGAAGACCTCGATCAGGATGTAGCCGACCACGAACACCGGCACCGAGAAGCCGAGCACGGACAGGCCCATCACGAAGCGGTCGATCCAGGTGCCGTGCTTCCAGGCAGCGATTACACCGAGGGGAACGGCGACGATGACCGCGAGGATGATGGTCGACAACGCGATCGAGATCGACGGCTCGACCCGCTGGCCGATCATCTTCATCACCGGAAGGTTGGAGATGAGCGACGTTCCGAGATCGCCATGCAGCAGCTTGTTCAGCCAGGTGATGAACTGCACGATCAGCGGCTCGTTGAGACCGAGCGAGGTGCGGATGCGCTCGAGCCGCTCCGGCGTGGCGTTGTCGCCGGCAAGAATCGCGGCGGGATCGCCGGGGGTGAGGCGGAGCAGGAGGAAGACGAACAGCGCCACCACGCCCATCACGGGCACGGCGGCGAGAATTCGGCGAAGGAGATATCCGAGCAAGTTGGATCCCGTCAGATTAGAGTCAAATCAGAGGCAGCGGCTGAAGGCTGCGTTCTGCCACCAGCCTAACATTTCAGCAATTCCCATGCCATCCGGGCCACGGTTTTTGCAGTGCGGTCACCTTGTTTTGGTGATCTCACCCCCTTTTGGTGCCGTGGCTCGCGCCATCACTCCAGAGTCGCGAGCAGCCCCGCCATCAGCCGGCCGCGTTCGACCAGACTTTCGACCTCGATATACTCTTCGAGCGTGTGGCCGTTGCCGCCACGCACGCCCAGGCCGTCGAGAGTCGGGATGCCCATTGCGCCGGTGAAATTGCCGTCGGAGCCGCCGCCGGCGCTCGCATGCGGCAGTTCTGCGCCGAGCGATTTGGCGATCCCGCGCGCCTTTTCGTAAAGCGCCATGGTGCCGGCATCGGGCTCCCAGACCGGGCGTGTCACGCCGCGCGTCACCTTGAAGGTGACATCATTGGTTGTACCGGAGAGCGCCAGCATCCTCTCGACGCCGCGATCGAGGTCGGCCTGGCGCTTGGCCATCGAAAGCGCTTCGCCGGTGGCGGTCGTGGCAACGCAATTGACCCATTGCCCCCCGTGCACCACGCCGACCGAAAACGTACAGTCTTCGCCCGTCATCGTGTCGATGGCGAGGATTTGCCGCGCCATCTCGCGGATAGCAGAGCGGCCCGCCGACAAGGTGGCGCCGGCGTGGCTGGGGCGCCCGGTCGCCTCGAGATTGAACCGCGCGATGGCGTAACGTCCGGTGGTGACGCCGTTGTCAGCGCGGCCGGGCTCGGGGACCAGCACGTATTTGTTGCGCGCGGCTTCCGCCTCGATGATATCGCGCGTGGAGGGTGTGCCGACTTCCTCGTCGGGCGTGAACAGCACGGTGATCGGCAGCGGCGTCGTGAACGAGGCGCGGGCCAGTTGGCGGATCGCGTCCAGCGAAAGATAATTGCCTCCCTTCATGTCATAGATGCCGGGTCCGTAGCACTTGCTGCCCTCGCGCCGCCATTTCAGCTTCTCGATGGTGCCCGTGGGGTGGACGGTATCCATGTGTCCGGCAATCAGGATGCCCGGCTCGCCCTGCTTCGGATGCGGAAAGCGGGCGCGGATCACGCCGCCAAAACCCTGGCGACCGGCGATGCGCTCGATCGTCGCACCCATGATTGCCATCTCCCGCGCTGCGATATCGAGCATGCGGTTCACGGCGCTCGCGTCCCAGGTCGGGCTTTCGCATTCCACCCAGCCGCGCAGACCCTGGAGCATCGCTTCGGAATCGAAGGGAAGATTGGCTGGATTCATCTCAATGTCTCTCCAATGTCTCTTGGGCTTCGGAACATGGAACGCGCATTGCATTGGCGCGGGGCAGGGCAGGCGGAGAGCGTTGTAGAGCCAAACCGATCCGTGTGGAGCCCGTGCGCGCGCTGCTTGGGCTTGCAGCGAAACCGGATTGACGCGCTCGGCACTGTCTGCAAGTCTCGAAAAGATAAAGGCATTGCATGAGGTTAGTTCGCCTAAAGAACGAACCGGATGCTCAATCAATAACCTGCCTTTGAACAGTTTCACGTCAGGAGAACTTTTTATGTTTAAGTTGATGCGCCGGGGGCCTCGCGCGTTCGCCTCCAAACTTGCGCTGTCGGTCGTCGCGCTTTCGACCGCACTGGCCTCGCCGGTGCTTGCGGCCGGCAAGACCATCACGGCGGTGATGCATTCGGATCTGCGCATCATCGATCCGATCTTCACCACGGCCTACATCACGCGTGACCATGGCTACATGATCTACGACACGCTCGTGGCGCCCGATTCGAACTTCAAGATCCAGCCGCAGATGGCGGACTGGAAGATCTCCGACGACAAGCTCACCTATACGTTCACGCTGCGCGACGGCCTAAAGTGGCATGACGGTGCGCCGGTGACGGCGGAGGACTGCGTTGCCTCGCTCAAGCGCTGGGGCGCAGTCGACGGCATGGGCCAGAAACTTTTCGACTTCACCGCGAGCATCGAGGCGACCGATGCCAAGACCATCACGCTGAAGCTGAAGGAGCCCTACGGCCTCGTGCTCGACTCGATCGGCAAGCCGTCCTCCCGCGTTGCCTTCATGATGCCGAAGCGCCTCGCCGAGACGCCGCCGGACAAGCAGATCCCCGAGCAGATCGGCTCGGGTCCTTTCAAGTTCGTGCAGTCGGAATTCCAGCCGGGCGTGAAGGCGGTCTACGTCAAGAACACCGACTACGTGCCGCGCAAGGAGCCGTCGAGCTGGACCTCCGGCGGCAAGGTGGTGAAGGTCGACCGCGTCGAGTGGATCACCATGCCGGACTCGCAGACCGCGGTGAACGCGTTGCAGTCGGGCGACATCGACTTTGTGGAAAATCTGCCTTACGACATGCTCCCGTTGCTGGAAGCGAACAAGGAGATCACGATCGAGGTCTCGAACAAGTTCGGTTTCCAGACGCTCGGCCGGATGAACTTCCTTTATCCGCCGTTCGATAATGTCAAAGTGCGCCGTGCTGCCTTTCTGGCGATAAACCAGAAGGACGTTCTCGACGCGCTCGTCGGCAACGCCAAATATCAGAAGGTCTGTGGCGCCTTCTTCGTGTGCGATACGCCGTTCGCGACCGAGGCCGGTGCCGAGACCCTCGTGAAGGGCAACGGCATGGCCGAAGCCAAGAAGGCGCTCGCCGAATCCGGCTATGACGGCACCCCGATCGTGATCATGGCCCCCGGCGATGTCACGACGCTGAAGGCACAGCCGATCGTTGCGGCTCAGCTGCTGCGCGAGGCTGGCTTCAAGGTCGACCTGCAAGCGACCGATTGGCAGACGGTGGTGAGCCGCCGCGCCAGCCAGAAGCCTCCGAAGGAGGGCGGCTGGAACATGTTCTTCACCAACTGGGTCGCGGCCGACGTCTCCAACCCGATCGCCAATCTCTCGATCGGCGGTCAGGGCAAGAAGGGCTGGTTTGGCTGGGCCGAGAACGCCAAGATCGAAAAGCTCAAGGACGACTTCGTTCGCGCCGCCTCGCTCGACGATCAGAAGAAGATCGCCGCTGACATCCAGAAGGAAGCCTATGAGCAGGTGATCTACATCCCGCTGGGGCAGTATCTCCTGCCGAGCGGCTGGCGCAAATCGCTGACCGGCGTGCTCGACGGTCCCGCGACCCCGCTGTTCTGGAACGTCGACAAGTCGGAGTAGGGCGAAGGCTCTTCCTTTCGTCCGGATCATCCTGCGGCGCCGCTGTCATCAGCGGCGCCGTTGTCGTTTGTCGATCTTGGTCTGTTGTCGACCTTGCGCCGGCTGAGAAGGCGGAGAATTCAAGCTTTTCCAGTTTCCAATCATTGCTATTTGTTTCCGTCCTGAACTAGATGTGCCGTCCTTGCGCATCACCTTCCTTCCTCCATTTGATTCCAGTGCCGATCGATTTTGCATTCCAGGCGATGGCCGAACGGTCCGATCGCACGCCGGCACGATGGCGCCGGCCATTCCTGCGTTGGCTCGATGGCGTCGAGACGGGCTGGGCGGTGCCGCTTCTCATCGCGGGCTTCGTCGCGATCTGGACACTTTATCTAGCGGTCGCCTATGCCGGCGGCGGTCTGCACCCCGATACGCTGGAGGCCTGGACGCTGGGGCGGCATTTCGCGTGGGGCTATCCCAAGCATCCGCCCTTGACCGGCTGGGTTGCCGCGAGCTGGAGCGCCATTTTTCCGCTCACTGACTGGTCGCTGCAATTGATGGCGATGGCCAATGCCGGGCTTGCGCTGGTCTTCGTCGACCGGATCGCGCGGCAATTCGTGACGGGGCACAAGCGCGTCCTTGTGCTGTTGCTCCTGATGCTGACGCCGGCCTATCAGTTCCATGCCCAGCGCTTCAATGCCAATGCGGTGCTGCTGGCCGTCTGGCCGCTGGCGACTTCGTGCTTCGTCCGCGCATTCGAGACCCGCGCGGCGTCGTGGGCGATCGCCGTGGGATTCACGACGGCGCTGGCCATGTCCGGCAAATATTATTCGATCTTCCTTGTCGCGAGCTTCACGTTTGCCGCGCTGGCGCATCCGGCGCGTCGCGCCTATTTCACTTCCGCCTCGCCCTGGATCTCGGTCGTCGTCGGGCTTGCGGCGCTGTCACCGCATGTTCACTGGCTCGCCACGACCGGGGCGCCGACCTTCACCTACGCGCTGAACCATGCCAACGGCACTGCGGCGAGCTCGCTCGGGGAGGCCAGGAACTTCCTTCTGGGGTTGTTGGCGGCCATCAGTGTGTCATCCGCCACCTGGATGTTGATCGCCGGCACGCGGCTGAAGCAGTTTCCGGACGATTTCGCGGCGATGAATCCGGGCCTGCGGCTCCTCTTTTACGTTGCCGTCGGCACGATTGCGCTGCCGGTTCTGATCTCGCTCGTGATCGGCACCGATCTGCCGTCGCTGTGGGCGTTGCAGGGGTTGTTCCTGTTCGCCATTCTCGTGGTCTGCGGCACAAATTACCCGATCGAGCGCTTTTACACCGTCAACCTCACCTTGGTCGTGGCCGGCGTCGCGCTCACGGCCGTCCTCGTCGCCGCGCCGATCCATGCCGTCTATCGCAACGATCACGGTTACGAAGAGGGGCGCAATTTCTACGCGCAGGCCGCCAGCGAATTGACTCGCGAGTGGCGCGAACTGACGGGCGAGCCGCTCGCCGCCGTTAGCGGCGACGATGCGCTGGCCTTCGCGATGGCCTTCTACAGCCCGGACCACCCGCACTACGCCCAGCCGTTCGGGGATCAATCTCCCGGAGGCTTGCCGCGCAAGACGACGCTGGACCGCGGCTGGGCCGCGCTCTGTTTCCGCGATCAGGATGATTGCAGCCGGTGGATGGACGGGGTGGCCGGGCGGGTCGGGCACTTCGTCAGGCGGGAATTTATCGTACAGGCGCAGCTATGGGGCCGGCCCGGTCTCACGCGGGACGTGGTTGTGCTGATGGTGCCGCCCCGTGAAGGCGGCGCGGCACCCGAGGGCGTTGCGGACGATTTCAGCGCCAACAGGCGCGCAACGGAATAGACGTGTTGCTCAACAGTGGCTGTCGCGGACCCGCTCGAGCCCTTCACTCGCGAATGGCACGGTGACGGCGGTCTTTTCAACGCTCGACGGCGTGCGTTCCGTCTTCGCCCGCTCCGTGGCGTCGTGGTCTTTACGGGGTTTCGGTTCCATTGAAGCGCCTTTTCAGATTGTTGCAGTACAACATCGAGAGCGCCGCGAAGTTCCTCACCCGATGGCGCGATGATGCGGCTTGAACAGCCGTCCTCTCTCCACCACCAGCACGATCGCGAGCGCGGCGAGTGACGACACGAAGAAGCCGACCGAGAACGGCAGCAGCGTGCCGTCGAAGCTTTGTCCGATCGCCATGCCGACGACGAGGCCGATAAGCGTGGTGATCGAGCCGTAGAGCGAGGACGCCGTGCCGGCGATGTGGCCCTGCGGCTCCATGGCGAGTGCGGTGAAGTTGGCGACCATCATGCCGAACGAGAACATCATCGGCGCCGAGAGCACCATGAACAGGGGAAGCGGCAACGCGCCGAGGCTTTCGGTCAGCAGCATCACGCCGGCCACCGCGGTGTAGAGCGTCAGCGCGCCGTGCGAGATCACGCGCATGCCGAGGGTCCCGACGAATCGCGCATTGAGAAAGCCGGCAATGGCGGTGCCGGCTGCGATCGCGGCGAAGGCGAGCGGAAAATAATGGCCGAGGTGATAGATGCCGACAAAAACCTGCTGGGCCGAAAACACGTAGGCGAACAGCGCACCCATGACGCTTCCGGCGGCGAGCGCGTAGCCGAGGGTTTGGCGATGGGTCACGGTCTGCCAGTAGGCCGTGAGCACGTCGGCCGGCGCGAGCGACCTGCGTTCGCTCTCAGGCAGGGTCTCTGGAAGCCGCAGCACGGACCACGCAAGCGCGAGCAGGCCGTAGAGCATCAGCACGACGAAGATGCCGCGCCATTGCGTCACCAGTAGCACCGCCTGTCCGAACGAGGGGGCGATCACGGGAACGGCGATGAAGATCATCATCGCAAGCGACATCACGCTCGCCATGCGGCGGCCGACGTAACAGTCGCGCACGATCGAGGTCGCGATCACGCGCGTCGCCGAGGTGCCGAAGCCCTGCAGTGCGCGCGCCAGCAGCAGCGTCTCGAACGACGGCGCGGCGATCGCCAGCACGCTCGCCACCGCATAGACCGCCATCCCGCCGAGCAGCACCGGGCGGCGGCCGAAGCGATCCGAAAGCGGACCCATGACGAACTGCCCCGCGCCAAAGCCGATCAGGAAGGTCGACAGCACCAGCTGAAGATGGTTGGCGACGGGGATATTGAAGGCCGACCCGATGTTGGGCAGCGCCGGGAGCATCATGTCCATCGCAAGCGGATTCAGCGCCATGATCGACGCGATCACGATGACGAATTCGGGGAAACCCATCGGCCGGTGTCCCGAGGACACCCAATCGTCGGCATTGACGTCGGACAAGCAGCTCACCTCTGATTTGAGGCCCCTGTCTATCTTCAATGCTGCGTTGCACAAGCGACGTTTCGGGATAGCTGGCAGGCGGTGCAGGAGCGGACAACATTGACGAGGTATCAGCGCTCGGGGCCGCGGCGATCGGCGGGATCGTCCGCGCGTCTCTCGTGGTGCGGGCAGCCGGGGTCGAACCGGCACAGCGCTTGCGCACCGAGGGATTTTAAGTCCCTTGCGTCTACCAATTCCGCCATGCCCGCTTGATCCAACGAGATCAATCACTTAAGTCCCTGGCCGGCCGTTTGGAATTGGCGTTTGCAGGCCGGAGGGGCGGTTCTTCCTTAGGCGAGCCGGCCGCACAAGGCAAAGCCTCAATCCGGACATCTGTTGTTGCTTTAGGCATTCTCAATCCACGGGGACTATTCATCCGGCATGGCTGCTTTGATCCGATATCGCCTGCGCACGTGCTGCGTGGCCGTCGCGCTGCTCGCGGCCGGCTTCGCACTGTCCGGCTGCGCAGGCATCAGCGAGACGGTCGCTCCGGCCTTTGCCGATCCCGCCAGGTACGAATTGTACGATTGCAAGCTGCTCGAAGCCGAGCGCAAGGGGCTCGCCAACCGCACCGCTGATTTGCAGAGGCTGATGGACAAGGCCCAGACCGGCGCGGGCGGCGCCGTCGTGTCGGAGCTTGCCTACCGCAATGACTACGTCGCGGTGCGCGGGCACGCGCAGATGGCCGATGACGCTTGGCGCCGCAACAAGTGCCGGGAAACGCCCCCCGAGGCGACGCCGGCCGCTGCGCTGGCGCCAGCAGCCAACCCCCCTGGTCCGATCAAGCCTGCCCCGAAATCGACAAGAGCAATGCGCTGAAACCGGCGCCTCGCATCAGGGTCGCCAGCCGTAAATCCAGTCCTGCCGTGCCAGCATGCGTTCCGGGCCGAGGGCGCGCACCGCAAGATCGCGCGCGAACGCGAGCGGCCCAGTGAAATGATAGATGCGGCCCTGCTGCCGCGCGGTCCGCTGCACCCGCCGCACGCGCGCCTGGCGCGTACGGCCGTATTGTCTCAGCGCAGCTGTGATGCCAGCGGTGCTCTCGGCGACCTCAAGGCTCAAATGCTGCGCGAGCACCGCGGCGTCCTCGATCGCCATGCCGGCGCCCTGGGCTGCAAACGGCAGCATCGCATGCACGGCGTCGCCGAGCAGCGCGACCGGGCCGTTGCTCCAGGGGCAGTCGTCAGGCACGCCGAACAGCGCCCATTTCCGCCAGCTATCGACCGTGGCGAGCATCATGCGCGCCGCTGGCGGCCAGCGCGGCGCGGCGAAGGCGTCCATCACCTCGCGCGGATCGCCGGGCGTGCTCCAGCCCGGTCTATTCCAGGTGCCCGGCAGCACCGCGACCACGTTGATCTGGCGTCCGCCCGCGATCGGGTAGGCGACGAGATGGGCGTTCGAGCCCATCCAGAGCTGGACCCGGCGCGCGGTGTAGTCCTTCGGCAGTTGCGTGGCGTCGAGCGTGCCGCGCCAGGCGATCAGCCCCGAGAAGCGCGGCTGCACCTCGGGAAACAGATGCTGGCGCACCGTCGACCAGATGCCGTCGGCGCCGATCAGCGCACTGGCGAGATCGCTGCGCCGGATCGTGCCGCTGCGATGGACGACCGTCAGCCCCTTGGCGTGAGGCGCGACGTCTTCGAAGGTCGCGCCGAGTTTCAGGTCGATATCGGGATGGTCGGAGACTGCGCCGGCGAGTGCGGATTGCAAATCGGCGCGGTGCACCACCCAATAGGGGGCGCCGGCGCGCGCGGCGGCGGCTTCTCCCAGCGGCATGCGCAACAGCTCGCCGCCGGCCCGCGCGCTCATGATCGAGACCGCCTCCGGGATCACGGCGCGCAGCTTGAGGCGCTCGGTAAGGCCGAGCTCGACCAGCACGCGGCTGGCATTGGGAGAAAGTTGCAGACCGGCGCCGACTTCCTCGAGCCGCTCGGCCTTTTCCAGCACGACGATGCGGAAGCCGCGTGCCGCGAGCGCAAGCGCAGCCGTCAGTCCACCTATGCCGGCACCGGCGATGACAATCGTTCGGGAGAGCGCCACCCCTGACCGATGGAAGCGGTCAGGCCACCTTGTCCTTCAGGACGCATTCCGGCGGACGGGCTTCGCCCGCCTTCAGGTCGGCGGCGAAACGGTACAGCGTCGAGCAGTAGGGGCAGATGATCTCGTTGTCGTTGCCGAGGTCGAGGAAGACGTGCGGATGATCGAACGGAGGGTTGGCGCCCACGCACATGAACTCTTGCGAGCCGATCTCGATGACGGGGACACCGGCATCGTTGTGGAAGTGCGGGACGACATGGTCGGACATCGTACTCATCCTGGAGTGGCAATGGCGGCAGACACAATCACGACTGACGCGGCATTATTAAGGCGCCGCGGACCATACTGGCGGGTGTGGATGATTGCTAGTCCAGCGGAACCGAAAGCTCCGCAATGCCCCATGCTCATTTGCTCATGCAAATTCGACACAATCTTGCGGCCTGAGAGAAGCCCTTCTTTCGTCGGGGACGTTGTGTCGCAATTTTGGCATACTATGTCTGTGGGCGAGCGTAATTGCGACGAAAGACCAACTGTTAGGCGTCAACGATCTCAGGACCGTCCAGGCTCTCCGCATGAAGTGGTTGCGAATCAGCACAGCGTTGACCGGTATCGTGGCTTGCGGCTTCATGCTCGCGCAGGTAGCACCGCCTGCCCGCGAGGCCGGGGCGATTCTGGCCGCCCAGGACGATCCCGCCGCGCTCTCCGAGATCAAGCTCGACGCGCTGCTGCGGCACAATGACCGCATGATTCAGGACAACATCGAGGCCGCGCTCGCGTCGGGCGATGCCGATCTCGCCGACAGTTTTGTCGCGCTGGCGCGCGACCGCAACATCGCGCTGCCTGACGACCTCCTGAGCCGTGTCAGCGACGCGGTCAAAGCCGAAAATTCCACCTCGCATGTCGCAAAACGGTTTGCCACGGGTCTCGTCACCGGCAACGCGGACGATGTTGCGAGCCTGTCGGGGACCGTGGCCGGCGATCTCTTCGTCATCGGCGACATCAGGGATGTCGTGCGCGAGGGCAAGCACCTCGCCATGGGCGAGGAGACCGATCGCCTGGTGCTGGGCCTTGCGGCCGCGGGTCTCGCGGTCACGGCCGTGACCTACGTCTCTGTCGGCGGTGCCGCGCCGGTTCGCGCCGGGCTGACGCTGGTGAAGGACGCGCGCAAGGTGGGCCGGCTCGGCGAGGGACTGGCGGCATGGGCCGGCCGGTCCGCGCGCGAGGTCGTCGATACGCCGATGCTCCAGAACGCGGTTGCCTCCGGCTCGGTGCTGCGGCCGGGCCAGACCTTGAGCGCGATCAAGGCCGCGTTCCGCGCCGAGAAGGCCGGCGCGCTGGTTCGGCTCGGCAAGGATGTCACGCGCGTCGTCGAGAAGACCGGCACGCGCGGTGCGATGGATAGCTTGCGCATCGCCGAAGGTCCGAAGGACGTCGCACGCGCGGCGCGGCTCGCGGAAGCGCAGGGCGGCAAGACGCGCGCGATCCTGAAGCTGCTCGGCCGCGGCGCGCTGCTGCTGATCGGCGGGGCGTTCAATCTCGCACTCTGGCTGTTCGGTGCGGCCTTGACGCTGTTCGGCCTGTTGTCCTCGATCAAGGCGACCACGGAGCGCCTGAGCCAGGCCTGGTGCGATCGCAGGCGGGCGCGGCGACTTCGCCAGGCCCGGATCGCTGCCGAAGCCGTTCTGGCAAGCGCTGCCGTCACCGCCTAAGATACTTCTTCCCCTCAAGATTGCGGAACTGATGATGCCGAGCTTTCACAACGGCGCCGTTGAAATTGCCTATCTCGACGAAGGCGAGGGCGATCCGATCATCCTGGTGCACGGCTTTGCCTCCAGCAAGAACGTGAACTGGGTCTATCCGACCTGGGTCTCGGAGCTGCGCAAGAACGGCCGCCGCGTCATTGCGCTCGACAATCGCGGCCATGGCGAAAGCGCCAAGCTCTACGAGCCCGCGCAGTACTCGATCCCGACCATGGCCGGCGACGTGCTCGCGCTGATGGATCACCTCGCCATCCCGCAGGCCGATCTCATGGGCTATTCGATGGGCGGACGGATGACGGCCTGGCTCTCCCTCAACGAGCCGCAGCGCCTGCGTTCGGCAATTCTCGGCGGCATCGGCATCGGCGGCCTGATCGAGGGCACCGGGCCGGGCGAGAACGTTGCGAAGGCGCTGGAAGCGCCCTCGCTCGACGACGTCTCCGATCCCGTCGGACGCACTTTTCGTGCTTTTGCAGACCAAACCCGTTCCGACCGCAAGGCGCTGGCCGCCTGCCTGCGCGGCACGCGCGATCTCATGACGAAGGACGAAGCCGCACGCATCGACGTGCCCGTGCTGATCGCGGTCGGCTCGACCGACGACGTCGCGGGATCGGCCAGCGCGCTCGGCGCCATCATCCCGGGTTCGGAAGTGCTCGACATTCCGAACCGCGATCACATGCGCGCAGTCGGCGACAAGGTCTACAAGACCGGCGTGCTGGATTTCCTCTCACGCAGGAGCTGAGGCGATGAGGCGGTTTCAGCTATCCTGAAATGTCTCGTTACAATGGGCCATCCACTCCCTTCGGGGCAACCGTCCATTCCTCTACGCAGGCACCGGGGTTCGCTAAGCGCGCATATGAGACTCAGCTCAAAGCCACAGCCTTATCCAGGTCAATCGGATACTTGCAATTCCGATCCGTCCAACTGCGCACGGCCTCCGTCGGCGCGTCGCGCAGCCCGGTAACGGCCGGGCGACTGACCAATGTGCCGGTGAAACAACTTCGAAAACGCCGCTGCAGTCTCGTAACCGACCCGGTTGGCAATCCGTGCGATCGGCTCGTCGCTGGTTTCGAGCAGGAACGCCGCCTCCGTCATCCGGCGTTCGATCACATAACGTTGCATGGGCTGGCCCACGAGCCTGGTGAAGCGCGCCGAAAATGCCGAGCGGCCGAGCCCGACGCGACGGCCAAGGTCGCTCAGCGTCCAAAGCTGCTCCGGACTTTCGTGAATCAGCTTCAGCGCGGGTCCGATATGGGGGTCAGAAATGGCCCCGATCCAGCCGCCTTGTCCGGGGCTGAGAGACGCGATCCAGCTTCGCAGCACCTCGACGAAGAGCACTTCCGTCAGTCGTGAAAGCGCGACGCCTTGGCCCGGACGCTCGAGCGCGGACTCGCTCATCATGCGGCGCAGGATGGCTTCAAGCCAACCACGGTCCGACGTCGGCTTCAGCAAGAGCACGGGTGGAAGCAACTCCAGCACGCTGCCAAACGTCGGCCGCGACACCGTGAAATTGCCGCAGAGCATGGTCGAGAGCGGCTTTGCACGGCTGCCGTGGCGAAGGAAGCCGAGGCGTGGCGACGACCGTTCGATATCCACGATGCGCAAAGGCTCGGCCCGGCGATCCGAATAAAACACATGGGGCTCGCCACGTGTGATGACGACAAAATCGCCCCCGGTGATCTGGATTTCCTCTCCGTGTTCGAGCGCGAGGGTCGCTGAACCTTGGCTGAGATAGTGAAACAGGGCGTAGGGGCGCGCCGGCAACTCAAGATGCCAGGGATGGCCGAGCTCGAAGTGAAAGAGCAGCGTCCCGCCGAGACGAACCCGATCGAGCACCTGGGTAAGTATATCCATCCACCGAGACTAGATCCATGGACGATCGGACACAAGACGCGGGACGATTGGTCCCTATCGTCCGATAAGGTCCATGGAATACGTCATGCCACGGCGGGCCGACGTGACGTGCGGCAACCATTTCGCCAACGGCAGATGGAAGAACCGCGACCTTGCTGGAAACGCCTCTCCATTCCCCGGACTGTTTTCGTCCGACATGCCAACAGGAACAAACAATGCGAACTATTCTCCTCTCAGCCGCCACCGTCCTCCTGGTCGGAACGACATTGGTCGGAGCCGTACATTCCGCCGAACTGCCCAAGGGGGCAGCCCACAATATCGTGCTCGTGCACGGCGCCTTTGTAGACCAGACGAGCTGGCAGCCGGTTGCCGATATTCTCACGAAGAAAGGCTACAACGTCACGCTCGTCGAAAATCCACTCACTTCGCTCGCCGCCGACGTCGATGCGACCAAACAGGCGCTCGCGAAGCAAGCCGGCAGGACCGTTCTGGTCGGCCACTCATGGGGCGGCGTGGTGATCACGCAAGCCGGCAACGATCCCAAGGTTTCGGCGCTGGTTTATGTGTCCGCCTTTGCGCCGGAGATCGGTGAATCCCTGGCGTCGCTGACGAAGGCCGGTCCGCCGACCGAAGGCGGCAAGGCGATCCACCCCGATGCGAAGGGCAATCTGTACATCGATCCAAAGGTGTTTCCGTCAGCCGTCGCGGCTGACCTTCCTCCGGAGATCGCCGCGCACCTGGCCAACTCGCAGCTTCCGCTGAACCACGTTGCGTTCGAAGCTCCGGTCGACGTTGCGGCCTGGCATGACAAGCCGAATTTCTACGTCATCAGCACGAAGGACAAAGTCCTCGCGCCCGAGGCCCAGAAGTCGTTCGCAGCCAGGATCCATGCTCAGACGACGGAAGTCGCCGGCAGCCATGCCTCGCTCGTCGTCCATGCGAAGCAGGTCGCTGAGGTGATCGAAAAAGCCGCCCTCGCGAAGTGACGGTGCCGCTCCCGGCGCTTTGGCGCCGGGAGCCCGCACGCTTCCGCTCGACCATTTTGAGCCAGGCATCCGGAGAATGACATTACCCAACTCGACATGGCGACTGGATGCACAGCTTGCAGCAGTTACGGAGGACCAATGACAATCGCTAAAGTCGAGGTCGAGCGTTTGAGCCTTAGGGGCTCGAAGCCATTCGACGTTGTCGCGGCAGCGTTCAAGTCGGCAGTCGGGCAACCCGACATGGTCGAATTTTCAAGGAGACGAGGGCGACGAATTCGTTCCAAGAACTGGAGCGCGATAGCGCTTCACCCCAATCTCACCGCGCTTTGCTGTCTTCCCCAAGACGACGTGCCAGCGCCATTAGCACGGTGAAGGTCGCGACCCACGCCATCCGCGCGCCGTAGCGGTCGTGCGGGCCCGAGATCACGCCGCAGATGAAGGCGTTGCCGAGCAGCGCCAGCGTCACGGTTGCCGCCAGCAGCGTCAGGTCGTCGAGCCGGCGGATCGCGAGGGCATGCGCAAGCAGCGCGACAAGCGCCAGCATCGAGGCCAGCGCGACGGGCACGTGCAGCCAATTGACATAGTCGAAATCGACGCCCCAGTGCTGCTGGCGCGCGGCGCGCATCGGCGCGGCCTGCGAGGGGATATAGCGTTCGATGATGCCACGGGTGTGCGGGATCCAGCCATTGGTGCCTTCGCCGGTCGCCACATGCAGCAATTGCTGGCCCAGCGCCCGCAACGCCGCGCCGGCCTGCCAGGCCGGATAGTCGGCGAGCGAACCCACGACGATGATGCCCATTTCGTCGTTCATGCCCTCGAAGCGGCCAAGCGTGTTGAACATGCTCTTGCCCCACAGAAATTCATCGGCGGTCGCCGGCAATTGGTCGCGATAGGGGCACAGCTTGAGCTTTTCGCGCGGGCAGTGGTCGTTGAGATAACGCGCAACGATGCCGTCCTGCATCATGCGGCCGAAGGCGACGCCGGTGCCGCCGGGCGTCCAGGCCCATTTGCCTGACAGCGCATGGTTGGCTGACACCAGCATTAGCCCGCCCACGACGATGGTCAGGCTCGCCTGCGCCAGTCCTGCGACGGGCAGACGCGCGCGCAGGAATGGCCGCATCATCCAGCCGGCAACGCAGAGACCGAGCAGCACGCCGAGCGTGGCGCTGTGGGTCGCAGCGGCAAAGGCGGTGAACAGGAACAGCGTGATCTTTTCGAGCGCGGAGGTCCGCTGTCCACCGATGACCAGCAGGAATAGCGCCAGCACCGACAGGCCTGCAAAGATGTCGGTGAGCAACATGCTCGCAAGCCAGGGCAGCGCAGTCGACAGGATCAGAAGCAGGCTGATCGCGACGAAGCGGAACGTCTGCATCATCGAGAGCACGCGCAAGGTGAGCTGCAACAGCCACAGCGTCGCCAGCGCCTGGGCCGCGAGGTTGATCCAGAATCCAGAACTCTCGCCATAGTGCAGATAGATGCCGAACACCGTGGAGCGGCTCGGGACGAGATAGCCCTCGTACCAGCGCGCCAGATAGCCTCCGGTATCCCATTGCAACAGCGGATAGCCGTTCCAGAACGCCGGCGCGATCAACAGGAGCGGTAGGGCGACCGCGGCGAGCCGCAGCCAGAGTGAGCCCGCGGTGCCCGCGCGCAAATGATCGGTGGTGATGGTCAAATCCGCTCCGTCCTCACTCGGACCATGCCCGCAATCACGGTTGAGGCGGAATTCACCAATAGTTTGACGCCGCCCGGCTTGAATTTGGCGAAACCCTGACCATTTTGAGCCGACCTTGCCGCCCGGGGTGTCGGAAGAAACTGTTGTGATTCAACGCCTTGGCATGCCCCCGCTGGGCAACGCACTGTTCACTCTCAGGCAAGCCCGTCAGGACTTTGTCGCCTAGACTGTGTTATAGAACCATCGAAACGAGCCAATTCGAAAGAGCAGATCTCATGGCAGTGCATCAGGTCAATCCGGGAGGAAAGCTCGCAACGCTCGATCCGATCTGGGATCGGATCCGCGGCGAAGCGGAGGACATCGTCCATCGCGAGCCGGAGCTTGCGACCTTCATCTATTCGACGGTGCTGCATCACAGCCGCCTGGAAGATGCTGTCATCCATCGTGTCGCCGATAGGCTCGATCATTCCGCGCTGTCGGGCGATCTCGTGCGCCAGACCTACGACGAGGCGCTACGCGATGATCCCGATCTCGGCAACGCGTTCCGCGCCGATCTCGTCGCCGTCTATGACCGCGACCCCGCGACCTCGCGCTTCATCGATCCCTTGCTCTATTTCAAGGGCTTTCACGCCATCCAGACCCACCGCCTCGCGCATTGGCTCTATCTGAAGGGCCGCAAGGATTTTGCGTATTATCTGCAGAGTCGCGCGTCTGCGGTATTCCAGACCGACATCAATCCCGCCGCGCGCATCGGCCGCGGCATCTTCCTCGACCACGCCACCGGTTTCGTCTGCGGCGAGACCGCGCTGATCGAGGACGACGTCTCGATCCTGCATGGCGTCACGCTCGGCGGCACCGGCAAGGAGAACGAGGACCGTCATCCGAAGATCCGCCACGGCGTCCTGATCGGGGCCGGCGCGAAGATCCTCGGCAATATCGAGATCGGCCATTGCGCGCGCATCGCGGCGGGCTCGGTCGTGGTCAAACCGGTGCCGCACAACGTGACGGTCGCAGGCGTGCCCGCCAAGGTCGTTGGCGAAGCCGGCTGCGCTGAGCCGTCGCGCACCATGGATCAGATGATCAACGCCATGGGGCTGTGAGCCTGAGGAAGAGGGCCGGATTTTCCAGCCCTTTTCGTTCCCAAATTCTTTGGCAATTCATGCTGGCGGTTGGTCGCGTCTCGTCCTAAAACCCGCGCCAACCTAGATTTCGATTGGAGACTTGCCGTGGACGTCAAGGAAGTTAGGAAGCTCGACGCGTATCTGAAGCGCGTATTCGGCAATCCCAAGATCCGCGTCGTGCCGCGGCCTAAGAAGGATGATTCCGCCGAAGTCTATATCGGCGAGGAATTCATCGGTGTGCTCTTCGTCGACGACGAGGACGATGATCGCTCGTTCCAGTTCCAGATGGCGATCCTCGAGGACGATCTCGTCGACCAGGAGTGATGCGACGCGATTGGTGAGGCGGAACTTCCCGCCCTCACCATTTGGTGTCTGACGTGGCGGTGCGATCGGCCGCCGCTTTTCCCATATTCCTTCCATGCGAACAGTTCTGATCTCCGGGGCGGGGATTGCAGGGCCGACGCTCGCCTATTGGCTCAAGGCGGCGGGCTACGCGCCGACGCTGGTCGAGCGCGCGAGCGCACTTCGTCGCGGCGGCTACGTGATCGATTTCTGGGGGCTGGGCTACGACATCGCCGAGCGGATGGGGCTGTTGCCGGCGATCGAAAGCGCCGGCTATCGCGTCAGGGAAATGCGGATCGTCGACGATCGCGGCCGGCGTGTCGCCGGATTTGGTACGAACGTCCTCGACGATCTCACAGGCGGGCGTTACGTCACTCTGGCACGAAGCGATCTGTCGCGCCTGCTGTACGGTACGGTCCGCGATGGTGTTGAAACGATCTTCGATGAGGAGATCGTTGGCCTGGAGCAGCAGCCTGAATGGGTCGAGGTCCAGTTGCGGCGCGGCGGGCGCCGACGTTTCGATCTCGTCGTCGGTGCTGACGGCCTGCATTCGCAGGTGCGCAGCCTTGCGTTCGGCTCGATCGGGACGTTCGAAAGAAATCTCGGCTATGGCGTCGCGGCATTCGAAACCCGCGGCTATCGTCGTCGCGACGAGAATGTGTATCTGATGCACAACCGGCCGGGCCGGATGATTGGCCGTTTCGCGCTGTGCAATGATCGCACCTTGTTCCTCTTCGTGTTTCGCGGCGATGCGGTCGGGCCTGCCGCAAAGGCACAGCTGCGTGATCTCTATCGCGACGCCCGCTGGGAATGCCCAGACATTCTGAACGAACTCGAGCGCGCCGATGATTTGTATTGCGACCGGGTCAGCCAGATCAGGATGGACGGCTGGTCGCGGGGCCGCGTCGTGCTGATTGGAGACGCTGCGTTCTGCGTCTCGCTCGTCGCCGGGCAGGGCTCGGCTCTGGCCATGATCTCTGCCTATGTGCTTGCGGGAGAACTCGCACGCGCCTACGGGCGCCACGAGGAAGCATTCAGCGCCTATGAGACTCGCCTTCGCAGCTATATCGGCGCCAAGCAGCGCGGAGCGGAGCGCTTCGCCGCGGCATTTGCGCCGCGGACGTCATGGGGATTGTGGTTTCGCAATCAGGTCGTGAAGGCGTTCTCGTTTCCCGGTGCGGCGAGACTCGCCATCGGTCGAGACCTTGCCGACAAGCTGGATCTGCCGACTTATCGCTGGAGCGATCACAAGGAGATCGGCGTTTGAATGGCCTGCGGCTTTGAATCATTTTCGAAAAAGACGAATTGTCGGAGGGAGATCGAGTTTTCCCAAGCCGGCTTCGAAAATACGAAGTCATGCCAGGCACTTGGCTACTGTGCATGGGGTTGTTTTCGCAGTTTTTGTTTTGGAGGCTCGGGGCCGCTCAGCCCTTCGGGCCGCGCAGTTGCGCCGTCAGCTTCTCCATCGCTTCCGCCGCATCGCGCCACTGCGATAGCCAGCTGCGCGGAAAGCGGAAGGTGAGATCGGCGCCGCCGACGCGGCGTTCGGCGAGGCACATGCCGGGCGTCGCCGCATCCCGCGTGCAGCGCGCGGTCAGTGCAGGACTCGCGGCAGAATAGAGATCCTCGTTGCCGTAGGGCGTATCGGCGCGGAACATCCGCATTGTCAGCCCGTCCTGGGGCGTTGCCGCGGCCTGGTCGAGATAGCGCGGATAGATCGTGGCGGTGCGCTGCTCGGGCGAGAGCGCATCGCGATGCGCGGCGATCGACAGGAAGATGCGGTCGATCGGCTGCATCGCCGCATCCACGCTATCGGCGGTGACGTGCTTCGGCGCGCCCGGCGGCTCCAGCGAAGGATACAGGAAGTCGAGATCGATCCGCTCCTGCGGCCCGGAGTGGCGCTGGATCTTCATGCGGATCGCGTTGGTCGGCAGGTTGAACAGCGTGCCGCCGACGCTCACCGGCAGCTTGTCCGGGGCGTTCACGCCGCTCGGGCTCCAGGTCGGCCACAACAAATAGGCGACGAGCGCGACGGCGCACATCGCGGCAGTGCCGCCGAGCACGATCGGCACCACATGGGCTCGGGTGTGCGCTCGGGGAGATTGAGGGGAAATTGCCGAAAACACCGTCATGAGCCGCGCGAATGAGCCGGAAGTCGGCCGATGGCCGACGAATCAGCGGCGAATATGCCACGCGGCTGCGATTTCGCGGAGCGTTCGCCGGCTGCAGGGAAGGGAGACAGGCCTGCGTGGAACGGCCGGCGGCGTTAACCTTCCCTTAAGGATAATGTAGCGTTAACCGGCACTCTTTGTCACAGGAAGTCACCTCGCGTTGCGTAAGGGCGGACCGTTCCGATGACACCTGAAGCTCTCAATACATTCTTCTCGATCGGCATCGGTTTCGCGCTCGCGGGAGCGCTCGTCAGCGGATACCAGACGATCGCACAGCGGCCCGCCGGCTTCGGTCTGTTGCAGGACGGCGTGGCGCCGAAGACCTTCGCGGCGGTTCCGTTCCTGGTGTTCGCGGCGCCTTTCATCATCATGCGCAACACCCTGCGCGGCAGGCAGGTGGAGAGCCGCCGCGTCGAATTCGTGATGATGGCCACCGTCATCGCCGGCTTCTGGAGCATGATGAGCGGCACCTTCTTCCTGATGACGCTCCGCGCGGCCGGCGTCCTGGTCTGATGCGCCCGCTGTAGGGCTGCCTGCACGGCGGCCCTTTGCGTCGACGCTGCCATTTCGCTATGGCTGGGGTTGACGCGACAGGAGACCCTCATGGCGATCTACGAGCTCGACGGGCAGGCGCCCGACCTTCCCGCCGACGGCAATTACTTCATCGCGGAGACCGCCACCGTGATCGGCCGCGTGCGCCTGAAGCCCGGCGCGAGCGTCTGGTTCGGCGCGGTGCTGCGCGGCGACAATGAGTGGATCGAGATCGGCGAGGGATCCAACGTGCAGGACGGCTCGACCTGCCACACCGATCTCGGTTTTCCGCTTCAGATCGGCAGGAACTGTACGGTCGGCCACAATGTCATCCTGCACGGTTGCACCATCGAGGAGGGCGCACTCGTCGGCATGGGCTCCATCGTGATGAACGGCGCCAGGATCGGCCGCAACAGCATCGTCGGCGCCGGCTCCGTCATCACCGAAGGCAAGGAATTCCCCGAACGGTCCCTGATCATCGGCTCGCCGGCGCGGGTGATCCGCACGCTCGACGACGCCCAGGTGCAAAAGATGGGCAGCGCGGCGAAGTTCTACGTCGCGAACGGCCCGCGCTTCACGAAGGGCCTCAAGCGGATCGACTGAGATGCACGCAGGCCGTGTGCGGCCGGCATCTGGTTCCGTACCGTAAAAACACCCGCCGGTATTTTAATCCTCCGCTAGCGCCATCATGCCTATCCTGGAGCGTTTTCAACCAGGAGGAGTGGTGCCATGGATGCTGCGGCGCTGGGATCCGGACTCGGCGCCGGAACCAAATTTGTGAAAAAGCTCGTTCGTTTCGCCCGCGGCGCGGATACCCTGAGCGTTGCGGAGAAAGTCTACAACATTGCCGGCTTTCTCGCGATCGTCACCACCTTCCTGCTCGTGATGTCGATCCAGACCGTCCGCCTGCAGACGACCTACCGCCACATGCACGCCTCTTCGGCGGAGGCGGCGATCAATGTCGGGCGCATCAACACGCTGATCTACGCCGTCGTCATGGAATCGCGCGGCATCTAGATGTCCGCCGATCGCGGCGCGATGAAGCAGTTCGCCGACGGTCTGGTGCGCCGTAACCGCGAACTCGCCGAGGCGGTGAAGAGCATGGAGCGGACCGTCGCCGCCGACGATGCCGCGCAAGTCTCGAGCTTCCGCCAGCGCATCGCGCAGTTCATCGAATTTCGCCAGGAGCTTGTTCGGCGCGGGCTGGAGATCAGTCCGGCCGCAGCGCGCGAATGGGGCGATAACGACGCCAACCGGACGCTACGCAACAAGCTCAATCTCGATCTGGAGACGCTGGAACGGATCTACGGGCAGCGCGCCCGCGAGGCGGACGAACTTGCCAACGAGAACCGCTATGCCGCGGCTTATTTGTTCGTGCTCGGGCTCGTGGCGCTCGTTTTCGCGGGGCTGAACGTCGTTGTGATGCGGGGCTCGGTGGTCGGGGCGCTGGCTGAGATCACGCAAGCGACCGACCGCATTGCCGGCGGTGACGTCAAGAGCGAGGTGCCGCATCTCGGCCGTCACGACGAGATCGGTCGTCTTGCGCGAGCCGTACAGAACTTCCGCGATGCGGTGGCGCGGATCTTCGAGCTCGAGGAGATCGAACTCGGCACAGCGCAGGCGCGCGACGCGGCCATGACCGAGCGCGACAAGTTCAACGACAAGTACCAGGCCAAGAAGTGGCAGCTTTCGGCAGCTATCAACAGCATGCCGCAGGGCCTGGTTATGCTCGACGGCAAGGCCAATGTGGTCGCGATGAACACCAACTACCGGGGGATCTACAATCTACCCGAGACGATCCAGGCCGGGTCGACGCTCGAGGAAATTCTCCAGCACAGAGTCAGGAGCGGGTTGTTCAGCGGTAACCTCGCGAAATATGTCGCGGCGGTCCTCGACCGGATCACCAAGCGCGAGCCGGCGGTCTACGAGGTCGCCCTGAATGACGGCCGCATCATCAAGATCTACGAGCGTCCGATGGACGGTGGCGGCTGGGTGTCGGTGCAGGAAGACGTCACCGAGCAGCGTCAGCGCGAGCGCATTCTCGAGCGGATGGAGCGCTTCCTCGCCACCATCATCGAGAACGTGGCCGAGGGCATCATCGCCAAGGACGCGCGCAATTTGCGTTACGTCTTCGTCAACAAGGCGGCCGAGAAGATGATCGGCATGTCGCGCGGCGAGATCATCGGCAAGACCGCGCGGGAGTTGTTCTCCGCGGAGGCAGCCGAATTGATCGAGCAGCGCGACCAACAGCTTCTGGCGCAGAAACAGCAGCTCGAGCCGATCGTCGATACCATCGACAATGCCGAGCGCGGGCGCCGCGTGATCTCCGCCCGCCGTGTCCAGATCGGCGGCGCAGGGGAAGAGTCCCACATGTTCGTGACCATGGTCGAGGACCGGACCGAGGGGATGGTGGCGGCCGCGTAGTTCAACGGCGCGCGCCATTCGAAGCGGCGCCTCAGCTTCCCTCGGATTCGCGCGCTTCGATCGCACCCGCGACCCTCTCGTGACCGGCAGCCCACAACGCGTGTTCGTCGCTGCCGTCCGAGTAAGGATTGGCTTCTGCCGGAATGTTTTCGCGCGCGGCGCGTTCGCCCTCTGCAAAAGGATCGCGATCCGTCATCCTGATTTCGCCTCTCTGGTTTGCAGCGTCGAACGCGATCGGCTTTCGCATGATCGTGGCTCTCCCCCTTTCAAGCTGAACTGACGGCAATTGTTCCGGAACCGGTCATCGATGCGGCGGTTGATCGGTAAAGGAGCATTCGAATGGCAACATCGTCCGCAACCTGTTCAATCAAGACCATGATTGTCATCTTCGCCCTTGCCGCGATGCCGGCCGTAGCGTTCGCGCAAGCGAGCGGCGGCGCAGCGGGATCGGCCGGAGGTGTCGCCAATTCTCCGGCTCCGCCGCCCGGGACCAACAGCCTGGGTACGGCGCAATCATCGGGAGCGAATGCCACCTCCGGAACCACCACCGGGACCGGCGCAGGTGGATCCACCGACGCCGCCGTCAACGCCGAGAACCGGCTGCTCGACAAGAAGCTCAAGAGCATCTGCCGCGGCTGCTGACGCTCGCGCGGAAGTGAGGCAGCGTGGCTGTCCGGAATGCCCAGGGAACGCTAGCTTGATCCTGCTTTGAGCGTGGAGCGTGTCCACGCGGAGGATCGAGTGGATGTTACGCAAGATGATGATGGCGGCGCTGGCCGTCGCGATAGTCGGGCTGTCAGCCCCACAGGCCGCCCAGGCGCGGGGCGGTTTCGGCCACGGTGGTGGCGGCTGGGGCCACGGTGGCGGCTGGGGTCACGGCGGCCACTGGCATGGCGGTGGCTTCTGGCCGGGAATCGCCATCGGGGCGGGTATCGCCGGCGCGGGTTATTACGGCGGCTATTACGGCTACGGCCAACCGTATTACGGGGATCCCTATTACTATGGTACCGGCTACGACGATGGTGGCTATGGCGGCTGCTACGTCGTGCGCAAGCGCGTCATGACGCCGTCGGGCTGGCGCATCCGCTCCGTGGATGTCTGCGAATAGGCGGCGGTACCCGTTAAAAAACAAGGCCGTTGACGCAATATACCGTCAACGACCTTGCCAGCCCCGGACATTGAAATCGGCTCACGCCATCCGGTGACGGCGAGCATCGCTCGGAATCATACGGGCGAATGTGATCCAGTTCACAAGTCCAAAAATTTAGGCGGCGCCGGCTGCTCAGCCGCGCGAACGCTTGCGTGCGCTGGCATGGACGGGATGCCGCGCCGGTTTCCTGCGGGTAACCGAGGGAGTCTCCGCCTCGGTCGCCCGGGCGCTCGCAAAGGATTGCCGCAGGCCGTCGATGGACTCGTTGAGTGTCGTGACCTGCTCGGACAGACGCTTGGTGTCGGCCTGCTGGAATGCGAGCAAGCGCTTCATACTCTGGAGCTGGTCCTGCACGACCTGAAGCTGGTCGATCGATTCCTGCTGGGTTGCCTCCAGCCCCTTGGTCTTCTCGACCAGCTGCTCGGATGCCTGTGCGGTCCGAGCCTGAAGCTGCCGCGACGCCACCACCCGGTCGGTCTCAGGGGCTGAGCCGGTATAGGCGCGCCAGATCGCGATCGAGGTCACACCGGCGATCAGCAGGACGAGGGCGGCGGCGGTCAGCGCGATGGGCTGGGCGCCGAGGCGAAGAAGCGGGTTGGACGGTGCGTCCTCTGCGAGATCGATCATCGCTGACAAAACCCAAATTGAAACTTGGTGAGTGGCGAAGACCGGCAACCCTGAGGCCACCGGGTGTCCCGAAAGCGTTACGTTTCGGCAAGGAATGGGACCAAAAAGAGGCTAAGAGCAAAAAAACCAGCAATCAGGATGCCTTAGGGCATCCAAGCGCCCGTCAGAGGCAGAGATCAGGGCTGAAACGGCGAAAACGGACCTGAATAGGTCTTCGATCGGGGCGCCGCATAGGGTCCGAGCCGGGAGGTTTTCAGTCCCAATCGCACCAGTGATTCCGCCAAGGTCACCGCGGCCGCGACGCCGTCGATCACGGGCAGGCCGTGCGTGGCGGCGAGTTCATTGGCGAGATCGGCCATGCCGGCGCAACCGAGCACGATGGCCTCTGCGCGGTCGTCGCGGATCGCGGCCGTGATTTCCGTAGAGATTTTTGCGAGCGCATCGGTGTTGCGCTCCTCCAGCGCGAGCACCGGCACCTCGGCGGCGCGGACGCGGGCGCAGCGTTCGGCGAGGCCGTATTTCCGCAAATTATGTTCGATCGGCACGATGGAAACACCGAGCGTCGTCACCACGGCGAAGCGCGCGGCGATCAGGCTCGCCATGTGGAAGCCGGCCTCGCCAATGCCGATCACGGGTGCCTTTGCCGCGGCGCGCGCGGCGTCGAGACCGGTGTCGTCGAAGCAGGCGATGATGTGCGCATCCGCGCCGTCGCGGTCGGCCTCGCGGATGCAGCCGAGCATGCCGGGCACCGCGAACGCCTCGTCGTAAAATCCCTCGATCGAGACCGGGCCCATCGTGGGCTGGCGCGCATCGATCATCGTGTCGGGCAGGGCGACGCTTCGCGCGGCAGCGGCGATCTTCACCGTCATGGTCGCAGTGGTGTTGGGATTGACGACGTGAAGCCGCATCAGATCAGACAAGCCCCTTTTCAGACAAGCCCCTTGCCGGCGTCCGAGCCTTTGGCCGCCTGTCGCTTGTTCAGCATGTGGATGGTGCCAAGCGCAAGCGCGATCACCGTGAACGACACCGCCGAGATCACGGTGCCGAGCGCATAGATGTCGGGGTTTGTCACGGTGGTGGTGAGGCCCTGGAGATCGAGAGGTAGCGTGTTCACGGCCCCGATCGCCTGGCTGGAGCGCGCGAGCTCGTCCCAGGACAGCGTGAAGCCGAACAGGCCGATACCGATCACCGAGGGCAGGATGATCGGCAGCACGACATGACGGAACGCCTGCCACGGCGTCGCACCGAGATCGCGCGCGGCTTCCTCGAGCCTGGGATCGAAGCGGTTGAAGATCGCGAACATGATGAGCAGGCCGAACGGCAGCGTCCAGGTCAGATGTGCACCGAGACCTGAGGTGAGCAGGCCCATCGAGGTCTCGAAATTCTCGTTGAAGGTGCCCTTGATCACATCGTCGATGATGCGGAATTCAAGCGAGATGCCGAGCGAGGTGATGATCGAGGGCACGATGAGGCTCGCGATCGCCGAGTAGAACAGGATGCTTTGCGCCTTGAACTTGCGGCGAAACGCCATGCCCGCGGCGACCGACAGCACGACGGTGACGATCATCACGATAATGCCGAGCAGCAGCGAACGGCGAAAGGCCGCGCCGAGATCGACGATGCCGGTGCCCTGGAACAGTTTTGCGATCCAGAAAGTCGACACACCATTCATCGGGAAGGTGAGGCCACCCTGCGGCCCCTGGAACGACAGCACGTAGATCGCGATCATCGGGCCGTAGAGAAACAGCGTGTAGGCTGCGAAGAAGATCGCGAGCACGTAGAAAGAGCGCGGGCGTCCTTCCGTCATGCTCTAGAGCTCCTTCTTGATGTCGACGATGCGCGACATCATGGTGATGATCAGGAACGTGATGACGAGCAGGATCACGGCGTTGGCCGCTGCTGCGGGGAATTGCAGCGCGTTCACCCGCGTCTCGATGATCTTGCCGGCGGCCGCGATCTGCTGCCCTCCCATCACGCCGATGGTGATGAAATCGCCCATCACGATGGTGATGACGAAGATCGAGCCGATCACGATGCCAGGTTTTGCCAGGGGAATGATGACGTTGACGAGCGTCTGGAAACCGGTCGCGCCGGCGTCATAGGCGGCCTCGATCAGCGATTTGTCGATGCGTACCATCGAATTGAAAATCGGCACCACCATGAAGAAGGTGAAGAGATGCACCAGCGCCAGCACCACGGAGAATTCGGAGAACAGCAGCCATTCAACGGGATGGTTGATCAGCCCCGTTTTCACCAAGCCCGAGTTGACAAGGCCATTGCGCCCGAGCAGCGGAATCCAGGCGATCATGCGGATCACGTTGGAGGTCCAGAACGGGATCGTGCAGAGCAGCGACAGTCCCATCTGCCAGGTTTTTGACTTGACGTGGAAGGCGAGGAAGTAGGCGACCCAGAAGCCGATGAATAGTGTGATGACCCACACGAGGAAGCACAGCTTCAGTGTCTTCAGATAAGTCTTGGCGATGGTGCAGAGATCGGGGAGCTGCGCGATGCAGCCCTCGAACGTGTCGGTGTAACCGCGGCCCGAGAAGGCCGGCAGCAACTGGTATTCGTTGTAGTCCCAGAACGAGACGATGACGACGAAGACGAGGGGGATCAGGAAGAAGGCGAGGAACACCAGCATCATCGGCCCGGCCTGAAGCCAGGAGATGAAGGAGGGTGACAGCCGCGCCGCTCTGCTGCGGCGCGCCGTCTCCGATCCCCGGACCAGGTCCGGGGATGCCTGTTGCAGGATGTCCTCTGACGTGTCCATCAAATTACGCTGCGATGAACTCGTTCCACTTGCGCACCATGTAGTCGTTCTCGTCCATCACGGCGTTCCAGCACGCGACGCCGCCCATGCGGTCCTCGTAGGAGCCGCCGTCGCGCACGGCGCCGGCCTTCTCGAGCAGCGAGCCGTCGGGCGCCTTGATGTCCTTCTCTGCCGCCTTGCCTTCCATCCAATAGGCCCACTCGTACGGCTCCATATGCGCCTTCGCGGTGGAGAGCACGGCGGAGTAGTAGCCCTGGCGGTTGAGATAGGCGCCGGCATAGCCGGAAAGGAACCAGTTGACGAACTCATAGGCCCATTCGAGCTTCGCACCCGAGACGCCCTTCGAGACGCAGAAGCCGGACGCCCAGGAGCGATAGCCTTCCTTGAGCGGCTGGAAGGTGCAGGCAATCCCCATCGAGCGGACCTTCGTCACCGCCGGCGACCACATCGACTGGATGACCGTCTCGCCCGAGGCCATCAGGTTGACGCTCTCGTTGAAGTCTTTCCAGAAGGCGCGGAACTGACCGGCCTTCTTGGCTTCGGTCATCACCTTCATCGTAAGATCGATCTCTTCCTTGGTCATGTTGCCCTTGTCGGCATATTTGTACTTGCCGGTGGCTTCCACGACCATCGCGGCATCCATGATGCCGATCGAGGGGATGTTGAGGATCGAGGCCTTGCTCTTGAACTCGGGATTGAGCAATTCGGCCCACGAGCTGATCGGACGCTTGATGATGTCGGGGCGGATACCGAGCGTGTCGGCGTTGTAGACGGTCGGGATGAGCGTGACGAACTCGGTTGCCGAGGTCGCGAACTTCTTGGAGTCCTTGCCTTCGAGATAGAGCACCTTCCAGGGCGCGGTGCCCTGGCCGCCGATCTTCTTGCCGCCGGGAGTGACGCCCTTGGTGAAGACGGGCGTGATGTTGTCGAATTCCTTGATCTTCCTGGCATCGAGGGCAAGGATGTTGCCCGACGGCACGATCTTCTTCAGCGCGAAATATTCGGTGTCGAGCACGTCGAAGGAGTTCGGCTGGGTCATCACGCGCTTGGTGACGTCGTCGGTGGTCGCGGTGATGTATTCGATCTTGATGCCGGTGTCCTTCAGGCACTGCTTGGAGATCTCGTCGCCCTCGTTCACCGCGGTGCCGAGATAGCGCAGCACCTTCGGCTCGGCCGACATGACGTATGGAAATCCGGTGATGGCGCCGGAGCCGGCGGCAAGGCCGGCGAGACCCGCGGTGCTCTTCAGTAGCGTGCGGCGGCTAAGGCCCTTCTTCCTGGTCGTTTCGGTCATATCGCTCACTCCTCTGTTGCGCATTCCGGTGATTGATCGGCGCTATTGCAGACGTTGCGCCTTGGCGGGATCCCAGGTGGCCAGCACGCGATCGCCCGGCCGGAACTGGTGGACGTCGAAGGCGGCCTCGGGAAGGTGGGAGAACAGGGCGGTCCCGTCTTCGAGCGTGAGCGAGACGGCGATGTAGGAGCCCTGGTACTCGGTCTGGGTCAGCAGCGCCGGCGCGCCGACCGCGCCGTCGGCGATCGGCACGATGCCGAGCTGATCGGCGCGCACGGCGATGAGTTTGCCTGCGTCGCTGAGGACGTTGTGGCCGCCGATGAAGCGCGCCACGAATTCGGTGCGGGGATGATGGAAGATGTCGCGGGCGCTTCCCTGCTGCTCGATCCTGCCCTGGTTCATCACGACGATGTGGTCGGCCAGCGCCATCGCCTCTTCCTGGCCGTGCGTGACCTGAACGAAGCTGATGCCGAGCTCGCGCTGCAGCCGCTTCAGTTCGCCCCGCATCTTCACCCGCAGGAACGGATCGAGTGCCGAGAGCGGCTCGTCGAGCAACAGGATCTGCGGCTCGGTGATCAGCGCGCGGGCCAGCGCGACGCGCTGCTGCTGGCCGCCGGAGAGCTGTGCGGGGAGGCGGGCCGCGTAGGGCGTCATCGCCACCAGCTCGAGCAGCTCGCCGGCGCGCTTGTGCCGCGTCGCCCGGTCGATGCCGCGCATTTTCAGGGCAAACGCCACGTTGTCGATCACGGTGAGGTGTGGAAACAGCGCGTAGGACTGGAACATCATCGCCGTGCCGCGCTTGGCGGGTTCGAGATCGGTGACGTTCTGCGGGCCCAGGATGATGTCGCCTTCGCTGACGGCCTCGTGGCCGGCGATCATGCGCAAGGTCGAGGTCTTGCCGCAGCCGGAGGGGCCGAGCAGGCAGCAATAGGTGCCGGCCGGGATCTTCAAATTTACGGTGTCGACCGCCAGCGTCGTGTCGTAGCGCTTGGTGACGGCGACCAGTTCGAGGGCGGCGGGAGTGGCCATGGCGTGTCCGGGGCGAGGGCGATGCTGCGCCTCTCTCCGCAAGGTCCGTGCCAATCGCGCTTGAATCGTTCTCGGCCGGCTGAATTCCAAAACAGTGCAGCGGAGTCAGATCGTTAGATCGAATCCCTCGGGCGTGGGCGGCTCGTTGCCTTCGCAGCTGCGTGCACACAAAACAGGCGCAGATTGTATAAAGTTTCGCCTGTGATTGGATACAGCTGGTCGATTAGGATTCGACGCCATCTTCGACGATCGAGTCCTCACCCCCATGGCCGCCAAGTCCCGACCGAAATCCGACGCGCCAGATGCGAGCGATCGCGTCAGCCGCATCCGGGAAGGCGTGACTGCGGCGATCCTCGAACATCGCCTGCTGCCCGGCACGAAACTCGGCGAGGACGAGATCGGCGAGATCTACGGCGCAAGCCGAACGCTGGTTCGCACCGCGCTGCAACAGCTCGCCCATGAGGGCATCGTCAACATCGAGAAGAACCGGGGCGCCTTCGTCGCGCGGCCGACGCCTGCGGATGCCCGCGAAGTGTTCGAGGCGCGCCGCCTGATCGAGCCGACGATCGTCGATCACGCCGTTGACGCGGTGTCGCCGGCCTGGATCGGGCGTCTCCAGCGCCATCTTGCTGAGGAACGCGAGGCAGAGCTGCGCGGCGATGCGCGTGCTTCGGTCCGCCTCTCCGGCGATTTCCATCGACTCGTCGCCGAGATGAGTGGCCACAGCATCTATCTCGGTTTTCTCAAGGAGCTGATCGCGCGCTCGTCGCTCATCATCCTGCTCTACCGCCGGCACGACACGCCGGCCTGCGGCACCGATCATCACGCCGGCATCGTCGCTGCGATTCGCAAATGCGACAGGGAAGCCGCGCGCGCGCAGATGTTGTCGCATCTGAACGAGATCGAGGCCGAGCTGTTCCTGAAGGATCCAGCCGACGAGTTGCGGCTCGCGGACGTGCTGGGCGCGTGAGGGTAACGAGCGTCCGGCCGCGGGAATGACGGTGTCGGAATCTATTGCGGCTCCAACCCGAGAGTCTTGATCGACTCGAGCCAGATCGGCCCTTCTTTTTCGTAAAGCGCAATCGAGGAGGCGCGATCCATGGCCGGCTGGTCGACGCCGAAGGCATCGAGCAGCTTCTGCACGCGCTCCGTCTTGCCGCCTTCGACCATCAGCTTGGCGAGCATGTCGATCCGGTCTGCAGGCATCGCAGCAGGCGCCACCAGCGCGGTAAAGCTGATGAGCTGGAAGACATTGCCGGTGACCCCTTGCTCGGCAAATGTCTTGGTCTCGGGCAGCTTCTTCATGCGCACCGGTGTCGGCACGGCAATTGGGCGGCCGATGCCGGTATCGAGCACCGGCAGCGCGGCCTGATAGCTTCCGACCGCCGCCTGGATCACCCCGGCGGCAAGATCCTGCCACATCGGCGCTTCGCCGCGATAATGCACGATGGAAATGTCGAGACCGAATTGTCGGTTGAGCTCGGCGATCGCAATGTGCGCGAACGAGCCGATCCCGTACGAGCCAGCCGTGACCTTGTTGCTACGTGCGTACGCGACGAACTCTTCGATCGTCTTTGCATTGGTGGCGGAATGGACCACCAACGGCAGATGCCCCGAAGGCGTCACCGCGACGATCGTGAAATCCTTGTCCGGATCATAGGCCAGCGATTTCAGCAGCAGCCGGTTACCGAGCAGGGTGGACGAGATCGTGTACATCAGCGTGTAGCCGTCGGCCGGGGAATCCTTCACCGACTGTGCCGCCAGCGCGCCGCTGGCTCCGGTCTTGTTTTCGACAATGACCGGCTGGCCAAGCTTCTGCGAGATGTAGTCGCCATAGGCGCGGGCGAAGGCATCGGTGATGCCGCCTGCCGGTGTGGAGACGACGATCTTGATTGCCCGGGTCGGCCACGCTTCGGCCCAAGCCGTTTCGGAAGCGGCCAGCGTCAGGCATGCAATCGCGGCAGCCCAAATTCTCGCGGATGTCCGCACTTCGGCCTCCCCTTTTCCGTGTGTCATTGGGCAGCCGGCAGCCGCCGCAACGAGGTGTCACATGGGCAAGGAGGAGGGTCAAGAAATCAAAATATCGTTTCACTGTGTGAAATGGTCACGGCCGACCTGCAGGAGAGCCTGGCGCAGCAAGCTTGGCGCCGAGCGCCTCGGCAAGTGCGGAAGCGACCTTCTTCATCGGAGGTACGAAGCGGCGTATGCCTTCCTCCGGACTGACCGCTTCGCGGAGCATCATCACGTTCATGCTGCCGAACAGCCGGTTCTGAAGCGCGACGGGAACGCCAAGCGCCCAGACTGCGCCGCCGAAGATACTGCGGCTGTAGCTGTCGTCCATCACCGCGAACCCGGCTTTGCGGATCGTGCGCAGCGCCTTGGTGAGCTTGTCGGGATTGCGCGCCAGATCGTTCCAGGGCTCGGGACCGAGGGCAAGCCGCGCGGCAATGCGCTCCTGCTCGGCGGGCTCGCAGAAGGCGAGATAGGCCCGTCCCATCGAGGTGCCAAGCACGGGAAAGCGAAAACCCGGCGGGCGGCTGAACAGCAGCGATCCATCCACGCGCGTTGTGTGGGCGATGACCATGGATTCCTGATCGAGCACCGCGATGTCTGACGGCCAATGGATCTGCTTGCGGAATTTGTTGAGGATGGGTTCGGCGATGCCGCCAATCCAGGTCGGTTCGTCATAGCCTGCGCTGAGCAGCAGCGCGCGTCCCGTCGGCGCGTAGCTGGCCGGTTCGGTACGGCGCACCACATAACCTTCATGCTCCAGCGTCTCGAGCATGCGGACGATCGTCGCCTTGTTGAGCCCCGTCGCCTTGTGCAGCGAGCCGACGGTCGACTGCCGTTCCTGGTTGATCACCCGCAGGACTTCGAGGCCCCTGGACAACGCGATGACGGGACGGAACGACGTCATGGCAGCTCCTTGTGATTGCCGTGCCGGTAGCCGATGAAGCAACCCGGAGGGACAGGGCAGCGCGCTCGACGCCATCGCCACCGATTGCGGGAAGGCTGGCATGAGTCAAGCTCGCTGACGCGTTCATCTCGGTTTCGAGTAGAGCGGAATTCGCAGTCAATTCGATCGCTTGCTGCGCCCGGCGGCAATTTAGTTCCTGTGGTCAAGCCGCTCGCGGCCTCGTGTGGACGGTGGGGTACTGCGACGTAAGGTGACTATTCCTCGCGGGCGGCAGCGGCTATACGCTGTCGCTCTGTCATTGAACTGTCATGTTACCTCAAATGCTGAAGTCAGACGCAACGCCGGTCCGCAAGCATCCGAGCGCGCGGGATGGGAGTCCTGTTGCGAAGGACAACAAGAGAACGCAAGCCGTCGCCGGCTTCCTCAGGCAACGCGAACCCGCCGCGGAACCTGTGATCGTCGAGGGCGCTGTGATCGATCAGACGCCATCGCAAGACGCGGAACCGGCAACGGAACCACTCCGGTCGAGTGCTGCCGCGCATGGCGCCGGTGAGATCGAACTCAAGCTTCTCGTCGATGCCGATCGCATGGCGCTTTTCAACGCTGCGCCTGTGATCGCGACGAACGCGCGCAACAAGGGCACGCGCAAACATCTCAAGTCCGTCTATTACGACACGCCGGAGCGGACACTTCGGCGCAACGGCTTGAGCCTGCGCGTTCGTCAGAGCGGTGCGCGCTTCGTTCAAACCGTGAAGACCGATGCGGTGGACGATCCACTCCGCCGTGGCGAGTGGGAGGCGAGCGTGCCTTCGCTTGCGCCCGACCTCGCTTTGGCAATGCCCTTCATTCCTGAGAAGCTTCGCGGCCACCTGGAAGCGCAGCCGCTTGAAGCGGTCTTCACCGCCGATGTCCATCGCCATGCGCGGCTGATCGAGCTGCCGTCAGGCGCGGTCGAGATCGCCTTCGACCGGGGTGAGTTGACGGCCGGCGACCGTTCACTGCCGGTGAACGAGATCGAGCTGGAGCTCAAGAGCGGCAGCGCGGGCGCGATCTACGAGATCGCGCTGCGGCTCGCGGAGCACGGTGACGTAAAGCCGTCGATCCGCACCAAATCGGCGCGCGGGTTCGATCTCGCCGCCGACAAGCCGCCCTCGGCGCTTCGTCCGCGAAAACTTCGCCTCGATCCGTCAGTGGCATTGGACGAGGCGTTCGCGACGATCCTGCGCTCCTGCTTCCTCCATCTGCTTCAGTCGCTGCCGGCTGCCGAGGACGGCCGCAATCCGGAAGGAATCCATCAGCTGCGCGTCTCGCTGCGCCGGCTGCGGTCGGTGCTGGATCTGATGCATTCGGCGGGCGTGTCGAGCAACGTCGACACGCTGCGAACCGAAGCCAGATGGCTGGCGCAAGACCTCTCCGCCGCGCGCGACTGGGATGTATTCCGGCTCGATACCTTGCCGACAATCGCAACAGCCTGTCCGTCGGTCGCGGGCTTCGATGCGCTGGGCCAGGCTGCGGCCGAACGCCAGTCGGATGCCTATCGCAAGGCGCACGATGCGCTCGACGATCGCCGCTGCGCGATGTTCCTGATCAGCCTCGGCGGGTGGATCGAGGCGCGGGGTTGGCGCAACGACATCGCCGCGCAGCATCTCGGCCAGCTCGCCGAACCCGCCGTCAACTTCGCGCAGCGCATTCTGTCGAAGCAATATGCGAAGGTGCTCAGGCGCGGCCGCCGCTTCAAATCGCTTCCCGCCGAAGGTCTGCACCGCGTGCGGCTCGCGACCAAGCGGCTGCGTTATGTCAGCGAGTTTCTGCTGCCGCTGTTCGCGGACCGCAAATCCGCGCGAAAATTCGCGCGCAGGCTCGCCGGCTTGCAGGAGCAGCTTGGCGCCTTCAACGACATGGCGGTCACGGCATCATTGCTGGACGGCCTTGGTGCCGAGCCCGACGGCGCCATCGCCGCGGCGGCGATCGCCGGCTGGCAGGCGCGCGCGTCGGTCGGGGTGCAGCCCGCCCTGCAAAGCACATGGCGCGATTTCACCGCCGCGCGCGTACCCTGGTCGCGGCAGACGTCACAGGACTGAGCGAAGCGCACCCCAAAAAAGTTGCGCCCAGCCATTGGGGGATGGCTGGGCGCGCGCGAACCGGTCTGGGACGGGGAGGGGTGGGGATGTGACCGGGTCGCGTATCTCTTTCGTTTGTCTCTACTGATCTCTCGCGCTGGCGGTGGAGACCGCCGGCTTGGTGTCGCCGAGCGAGACCCAGACATTGGGATCGCTCTGCGACTGGCGCTTGACGAAGCGGTAGCCGGTCTCCGTCCAGGCAACGACGTTCTCGTTCTGATTGTCGAGAACGAACTCGCCCTTGTCGGTCTTCACCGTCAGCACCGCGTGTCCTTCGCCTTTCTTGTCGCGCACGACGGTGATGAGCAGGGCCTCGCGCGGCCATCCGGCATCGATCAGCATCTTGCGCTTCAACAGCACGTAGTCTTCACAGTCGCCGTAACCGTCGGACGGCAGCGACCATTTTTCGATCACGCCCCAGTGCTCCTGGTCGGTCAAAGGCTTGACGGTCTCGTTGACCCAGCGATTGACCTTGACGAGGTCGCGCCATGCAGCCTGCGACATCACGATGTCACGCGGTTGCGTCGGTGCGCCCTGGCACTGAGCGGCATTGCCCGCACAGAACTCGACCCAGCCGATCGGCGCACGCGTGGTGTCGCCGAGGCTTGCGTAGAGCAGACGGCCTTCGCCGGCCTGCGCTGCCGCGCTCATTCCGAAGAGCATGGCGGCCAGCGCCATTCTCTTCCCCTGTCCCCTGAAATCAAACATTGCGGCCCCCGTTTCTTGTTGGGACCACATTGCGCAGGGAGCTTTTGAGTTGCCGCTAAGTCAGTCAAGTCAAGTCGAGACGAATACAAGTAAAACACGCGGCGAATTCGATCTATACTTGAGTCAAACTCGAATAAAATTCGATATGACTGCAATTGATTCAAACTTTATCGATTAACGCGGAAACGCTGGCGGAACCGCTGTTTGCACGCACCCGCAGTCTCCGCGTTAACCCGCGCGAGGCTCGTCACGACCCATGAAAAAGGCGGCGTCCGCATCGCGGAGGCCGCCTTCAGGGCTGGAAATGCAGTGGTTTTGGTGCCTTCGCGCTTTACCGCGCGGTAACGCTCTCTTCGAGAGTTTCAATCGGCTGCGAATGCATGAACTCGAGCGCGAAGCCGTCTTCGAGGTTTCGGACCACGCGACCCTGCACCCGGCCGAGCAAAACCGTCGATTTCAGCGGGGGGCGGTTCTCGGCGGCGATGGCGGCGCCCGACAGCGAGAGGTCGATGATGCGGCAGGTCATCTTGGTGCCGTCCTCGAGCGTCAGCACCGCGATCGGATTGCGCGGCACGATACGATCGTGGCGGCGGTCTTCCGGCAGGTTGAGAATGTCGCGGTTGGCGAGCCAGGTCAGCTGTGCCGCAAGCTTGTCGCGCTTTCGCGGCGTCGCGCCGACGGTCATGGCGAAGCCATTGTCGATGATGCGGGTGATCTTGCCCTCGACGCGGCCGATATGGTCGAGATAGGCGACCACGCGGTCGCCGACATTGCCGATGCCGGGGGCCAGCAGTGCCAGCCCACCCGGCGACATGTTGATCACCTGGCAAGGGAATTCACGGCGGTCCGGCAGCATGTAGCGGCCGAGCAGGTGAACCTTCACCCGCTGGAAACGCCGACGTTCCTCGGCGGCCGGAAGAAATTTTTTGTGCGCCAACGCCATTTTCACAACCCGACCCCCCGCCTGGCGGAGTCCGGGACGACCCTAAGGTGCACAGGGTTAATGCCGCGTTAGGATCGGGCGCGGCGATGACGAACAGACACAATGCGTTCGAAAAGCCACATCAGGGGCGGGCAGGCCAGCACCGTCAGCGCGCCGAGGTCGAGCGCGACCGCGGCAGTGCCGGCCGATTTGGCGAGCCGGCCCGCCACCGCCGGCCCCAGCATCATCGCGGCATAGAAGAGAGTGTAGAACACGCCCATTCCGACCGCTCGTGTCTCCGGCGCGAGTACGCGGGCGGCCAGGCTCATGATCGGGCCGGCGGGAAGGCCGCCGATCAAGCCGCCTAGGACGAGGATCGCGATCACAGCGTCGGACCGGGTCAGCCAGGCGAGCAGACCGGCCACCACGAGGCTCGCCGCGATCGCCACGACAAAGGGGCGCTTGGTGCGATCGGCGAGATATCCGCCTGATGGCACCGAGATCACCGACAGCCACATCACGAGGCTGATCGCCGATCCCGCCGCCGCAATGCTCCAGCCGCGCTCGACGAGCAATGAGGGGCCGAACGAGAAAATCATGGCGAAGCCGATGTTATAAAGGCCCCAGATCGCACCCGCGACGATCACCGCCAAGAGAGCGAGCGGATCGAGCCGCCCGGAGCCGGCCGCGCTGGCGGTTGCTCCCGGCGGCGATTGGTAGAAAATGATCAGCACGATGCCGATCGCGGTCAGCGCGCCGGCCACGAGGAACACGGCGCCGGCGCCATACGCCGTGCCGATCGCCGGCAGCACCAGCAGCGAGATCGCAACGCCGGCCGGCCAGGAGTTGACGAAGATCGCCATCGCGGTGGCGATCTCCTTACCCGCAAACCAGTCGGTACCCATCTTGGTGAGCTGCACGGTCAGCAGCACGCCGCCGGCACCGGAGGCGAGCCGGCCCGCCATCTGCCAGCCCCAGACGTCGGTGGTGGCCATGACGAGACTGCCCGCTGTCATCAGCAGCAGCGCCACGATCGTGGTGGGCTTGTCGCCAAGCGTCCGGCCGATCGCGCCGCCCGGCAGCGCCAGCACGATGCCCGGTGTGAAATAGAGTCCGATCAGGATGCCGATATCGGCGAGTCCGACGCCGAAGCTCTGCTGCAGCAGCGGCGCGACCGCGGCCACGCTCTGGAATTGGAACGCGATGGTGAGGCGAACGACGAACAGGATCGCAAGTATGCCCCAGCGATTGCGCAACGCTTCATCTCCCCAAACCCTATATCGAGCGTGCGGTGGGGAGACGCCGGAGTCAACCGGCCGTCTTCCTCGTCGCGCGCCCATAGAGAAGACATAGCAGCGCCAGCAGCACCGCGGCTGAGAGCCCGAGCGACCAGTGAATGCCGATCGCCGCACCGAACAGTCCGACCGTGATGCCGCTGAAGGCCCGCATCCCGAGCCCCGCCATGTTGTAGAGGCCGACGACGCGGCCGCGAATGTCTGACGGTGCGTTCAACTGCACCAGTGCCTGCGCCATGGTGTTGAACGACAGCTCGAAGAAGCCTGCAAAGAACAGCAACACGATCGCGACCGGATAGATCCGCACCGAGGCGAAGCCGAGCAGCGCCACGCTCCACAGCATCGCGAGCATGATCGCGGTGCGCGGCGTGCCCTTGAGCCGTCCCCAGGATTCCAGCGCGATGCCGGATCACCAACAGCAGCATGGCGTGCCACATCTCGATCGTATCGGTGATGAAGAAGAAACCCCATCCGCTAGAGGCAACAATGAACAGCAGCATGCCGCACTGAATGATGCGGCGCGGATCGACCCGGTCGGCGAGCCCGCCAACCGCGACCGAGAACAGCAGGAACGGCAGCCAGTGCGACAGCACCGCAAAGCCCGCCAGCGCCGGCGAATGGAATTTCTGGAACACCACCCAATAACTGATCACATGCTCAATATTATCGGCCATCATCGCCAGCACGTAAGCGATGAACTGGAGCCGGTACGGCACCGACTTCATCGCCGCGAACGAGCCGGACGCGACCACGGGGTTTTGGGGAAGGGGGTTCAAGCGGGCACCTGGGTGGGACTTTTCGCTGCCTACACGTTCGCCGTCGAGCGCTCAAGACACTTGGGTGTGTGAGGACAGCGGTCCCGTAGCCCGGATGAGCGAAGCCATATCCGGGAACGCCGGCCCCGCGTGTCGCTTCGCTCATGCGGGCTACGAGGCCGCGGCTTGGCACGACCGTGCATCTCACATACGCTGCTCGTCAGCTCGCACCAATCAGCCATAATAAAAGCGGGCATCGAGGAAACCTCTATGGACCAGATCCGCGTCTGCACCCACGCAGGGCCGGGCAGCGAACCCGTCATCCGCTCCGTGCCGTGGCCGAAGGTCGGCCGGAAGGCGGCGCTGATCAAGGTCGGTGCGTGCGGCGTCTGCGGCACGGACCTGCACATCCTGAAGGGACATTGGCCGAAGCCGCTGCCGTGGCCGTTCACGCTCGGCCACGAGCTCGGCGGAATCATTATCGAATGCGGCGACGAATTCACCGAGGACTTCATGAGCAAGCCGCTGAAGGTCGGATCAAAGGTGATGATCCCGCCGCTGATGCCCTGCGGCCGTTGCTATTACTGCATCCATTTTCCGCAAGTCGCCAACAAGTGCCTGACGCCGGTCTATTACGGCCGCTATCTCGGCTTCGACAAGGCGCCTCACATGTGGGGCGGCTGGGCCGAATATGTCTATGTCGATCTCGATATGCTGCCGGGCACCAAGATCTACAAATTGCCTGACGACATGTCGCTGCGGCTGGGGGCGCTGTCGGAGCCGCTGACCTCCTGCATCCGCGCCTTCAATCGCGCCAGCCGCGCCGGTGGTTTCACCTGGGGCGACACGGTGGTGATCCAGGGCTCGGGCCCGATCGGCATTCTCGCGGTTGCCGCCGCGCAGGAGATGGGAGCAGGGCGCGTCATCTGCGTCGGTGCGCCGGAGGAGCCGCGGCTCAAGCTCGCGCGTGAGTTCGGCGCCGAGGCGACGGTGAACATCGACGAACTGAAATCGCCCGAGGCACGCATCGCGCGCGTACGCGACATCGTCGGCGGCTTCGGCGCCGATCTGGTGATGGATTGCTCGGGCCATCCCTCCGCCGGCCCCGAAGGCATCGAGATGCTGCGCGACGGCGGCACCTATGTCGAGATGGGCCAGTTCACCGACGCCGGCTCGATCGAGACCTCCTGGCACCGCATCTGCACCAAGGACCTCAATGTGCTGGGCTCCTGGGGTTTTACCGCCAACGATCTGCCGCTCGGCGTCGACATGCTCTATCGCACCCGTGACAAATATCCCTGGCTGAAGATGCAGACGATCTATCCGTTCACGGAAGAAGGCGTCGCGCAGGCGGTCAGGGACGCGATGGCGATGAAGACGGTGAAGTCAACGATCGTGCCGTGGCCGGAGCTGGTGGAGTAGCGATGGCATCGATCCCGCACGAGCTCGCGGCGTTTCTGGTCGAATCCAAGCGCCGCACCTATGCGGGGCTGGACGACGACGCCACCGTGGCCGCTCCGCTGCTCAGAGGCTCCAAGCAGCTCGAGCATCGCGCGTCGCCTTATGCCTATCGCGATATCTATTTCGGGATGGGGTTCTTCGTCGGGCAGGAGACCGTGTCCCGGGATGGGCGCGTCATCTGGTCGATGAGCTACAGCGGGGGCGTCCGCGCGGAGATCACGGGGCGAGACACCTTCCTTGCGATCTACAAATTCCTGCGCCAGGCACTACTGGCCGGATCCGTGGAGGAGCCGTACCGGGGGCCGCATCTGTTTGAGCAGGACGGCATGGTTTACCGTAACGAGGTCGAAGGCTCGCTCGATCGTTTCCACGGCATCGAGACGATTGCGCAGGAGGATGGCGCGCTGCTTTACGAGCTGCGCTATGGTGGCGGGCTGCTGCGCTAGATGATCCGTAGCCCGGATGGAGCGCAGCGCAATCCGGGATTCTCGCCTGCGGCTCCCCGCATTCCGCTACGCTCCATACGGGCTACGGGGCCGGCGTTTGGAATGAAGGACGAGATGACAAACGAACAAACGACCGAACCAGGCCAGCGCACCCGCTCACCCTTCAGCTCCATCCGTGCGATCGACTACACCGTCATCTTGGTACGCAATATGGTGGCGATGCGCCGCTTCTACGAGGAGGTTCTCGCATTTCCGGTGCTGCGGGAGTTGTCGGCGAACTGGATCGAGTACGGCCTGGGCCCTAACACGTTGGCTCTCGCAAAGGCGGGCCGGACTGCGACTGACGCGCCTGTGCCGCACAGGAGCGCCTCGCTGCAACTGGCCTTCAAGGTGTCCGCGGCCGAAGTCGATGCGTGTGCCGACGAACTCGCACGCCACGGCGTGGCCCTGCTGTCGCCGCCGACGAACCAGTCGTTCGGGCACCGGACGCTGTTCTTCCGCGACCCCGACGGCAATCTCTTGGAGGTCTATGCGGAGATCTGAACCGCGGGAGCGGTGGGCCTGTGTACGAAAAGTTCCATCGAAAATCTCCGAGTTGTTCACGCCGGGGTGAAACTTAGACCGGGGTTTCGGCTTTCAATTCACGGGAGAGTTCATCGTGAAGCGGATCCTGAAACCCGTCACTTACATCCTGGCCGCCATCTACTTCCTAGTGGATGCGGTCTTCATGGCCGTGGCGAGGCCAATCTCGCGCTGGATTGGGCGGCATCTCCAGTTGAAGCGATTGCGCGGCTGGATCAGATCGCTGTCGCCTTATTGCTCGCTTGCCCTGTTTTCCGTCCCCGTCATTATCCTGGAGCCGGTCAAGCCCGTGGCGGCCTATCTCGCCGCAACCGGCCAGATCGTGAGCGGGGCCGTGACGTTCATCGTCGGCGAGCTGCTCAAGCTCGTCCTGGTCGAGCGCCTGTTCCATCTCACGCGTGACAAGCTGATGCGGATTCCGGCTTTTGCCTGGGCGTACGGCAAGTACTCCGAGGTGAAGGCGTGGCTGCAGGCAACCGACGCCTGGCGCGCGGTCCGCGCCTTGGGTCGCACGGCGAGGGAGACCGTTGCGCGGGCCAGAGCCAGGCTGGTCGGCGGATTCGGCAGGCTGGTGACCTCCAGGGATTAGGGCTGCTCCGAGCGAGTCGTCCTTTATGCGAGCTTGCGGGCCGCGGCGGTGGCCTTGTCGCCCGTGTTCGGCGTGCCGGTCGGCTCGATGAGCAGGAGATGAACTTCCTCGCGCGCGACCGGGCGATGCTCAACACCTTTGGGCACGACATAGAGCTCGCCCGGACCGAGCGTCACCGTGCGATCCCGTAATTCGATGTCCAGATTGCCTTTCAGGACGAGAAAGAAATCGTCGGTGTCCTCGTGCTTGTGCCAGGTGAACTCTCCCTTCACCTTCACCACCATCACGTCGGAGTCGTTGAAGGTCGTGATCGTGCGTGGAGACCAGAAATCCCCAAAAGTCGCGAGTTTGTCGGCAAGCGAAATGCCGTTGGCCATGTGTCACCCTTATATTGCTTCCTCGTGAGGCACGATTTGGGATCGACGTGCTGGGGCGGCAAGACTTGGGTTCGATGGCTTTGGTCTCGTCGCAAGCGTGCAGTGGCCAAGCCGTCCGACCGAGAGGTCATTTGCGCATCCCAGCGCGCCTAATGGCATCCAATTTGAGCCGGGTGGCTGTGAAAACCCGCCGCTTCGGCACAAAATCCCGCTATATGCAGCAAAGCGGCTCGAAAACGCTGGATGTAGTGGGTCGAGCTGGCCAGTAAGCTTATTCTCGGCATCGCCAAAGCCATGCGTCATAGGCATGGTGATTTGCCCGCACTTGGCGTAAAGAGCGTCCAAATCAAATCACCACGCGTGCGGCTGGACCATTTGCCGCCTACGCAGCTTCAGGTCGCGCGGCTCGACGTTCCGCGCCTGGACCAACCAAGGTTTATCCCGTGTCTTTTCCGACCATGAGTGCGCCGCTCGCCCGAGCTTTGGCCGAGCGCAATTACGACCGTCCGACCCCTGTTCAGCTCGCCGTGCTCACGGACGAGGCCGCTGACCGCGACCTCTTGGTTTCGGCCCAGACCGGCTCCGGCAAGACGCTGGCCTATGGGCTGGCCATGGCCAAGGACCTGCTGGGTGACGCCGAGCGGTTCGAGCGGGCGGGTGCACCGCTCGCCCTGATCGTGGCGCCGACCCGCGAGCTAGCCTTGCAGGTCCATCGCGAGCTGGCCTGGCTGTACGAGCATGCGAGCGGCCGCGTCGTCTCCTGCGTCGGCGGCATGGACCCCAGGCGCGAGCAGCGCGAGCTTGCGGCCGGCGCTCACATCGTGGTCGGCACGCCCGGCCGGTTGTGCGATCATTTGCGCCGCGGCCGTCTCGACATCTCGGAATTGAAAGTGGTCGTGCTCGACGAGGCCGACGAGATGCTCAATCTCGGCTTTCGCGAGGACATGGAGTTCATCCTCAAGACCACGCCGGACACCCGCCGCACCCTGATGTTCTCGGCGACGTTCCCGCGCGGCATCGTCGCGCTGGCCAAGCAGTATCAGCAGCGGGCGTTCCGGATCGAGGTCGCCGGCGACGAAGGCGGTCATGCCGATATCGAGTACCGCGCGATCCGGATCGCGCCCGGCGATGCCGAGCACGCCGTCGTCAACGTGTTGCGCTTTTACGAGGCGCCGAGCGCGCTGGTATTCTGCAGCACGCGCGATGGCGTCCGGCATTTGCAGGCGGCGCTGCTGGAGCGCGGCTTCTCCGTGGTCGCCTTGTCAGGCGAATTGACGCAGAACGAGCGGACCACGGCGCTGCAGTCGCTGCGCGACGGACGCTCGCGGGTCTGCGTGGCGACCGATGTCGCCGCCCGCGGCATCGATCTGCCGAGCCTCGATCTCGTCATTCATGCCGACCTGCCCAACGACGCCGAGGTCATGCAGCATCGCTCCGGCCGCACCGGCCGCGCGGGCCGCAAGGGGACGAGCGTCATGCTGGTGCCGCCCGTGCGGCGGCGGCGTGCGGAAATGCTGCTGAACGTCTCGGGCATCGACGCGGTCTGGGGGACCGCGCCGCAGCCGGATGAGATCCGCAAGCTCGATCACGAGCGCATGAAAGACGTGCTGTTCACGGAGGAGACGACCGCCGACGATCTGGCGCTGGCGCAGGCGCTATTGGCCGAGCGGTCGGCTGAGGAGATCGCCGCGTCTCTCGCCCGGCTCTATCGCGCGCGGCTGCCGTCGCCCGAAGACATCATGGATCCCGGCGAGCGGAGCAGCCGGCCGCGCGAGGATCGCGGTCGCAACGATACGCGCGCGCCGCGTGACGATGTCCGCGCTTCGCGTGGCGATGACCGCCCCGAAAGGGCTCGGCCCAAATCGGGAAAATCGTCGTCGAAACATGGCATGGCCGATGGCAGCGTCTGGTTTCGGGCCAACATCGGACGAAAAAAGAATGCGGAAGCGCGCTGGCTGTTGCCGATGATCTGCCGCCGTGGCGGCATCGACAAGAACGACATCGGCGCGATCAAGATCATGGACACCACGACCGAGTTCGAGATTTCCGAGCGGGTCGTGGAATCTTTCGCCGCCAAGATCAAGCGTCCGGACAAGGAAGACAACATTCGCATCGAGTCCATGGCGGATGCGCCGCAACGGCAGGCACCTTCGGAAGAGCGGTCCCACGCGCCGCGGCGCGAGAGCAGCGACGGCGACCATCGTGAACGCCGCGACGATCGCCCGCGCGAGCCGGGCGGGTTCAAACCGCAAGGCAAGCCACACGGCAAACCGCACGAAAAGCCATACGGCGAGCGCACGCCGAAATTCGACGATGCTCCTTCCTTCGCAAAGAAGAAAAAGCACAAGAACAAGCCGGGCTACGCTGAGCCCTCGGTCACGCCCTGGTCTGAGAAGGGCGCTCCCGGGAAGAAGCCGAAGACGAAAAAGAAGTATCGCGCCTGACTGCAGCTGCACGGCGCGGACGGCAATGATGCTGCCGGATTTCACCGGCGGCATTATCTCGGAAATCAAGTCTGAGCAGCGAGGTCGCGCAGCATGTATGTTGCGCTGTCGCTGTAGGTCGCGAGCTTTGCCCGCAGCTTCGCATCAGTCGTGACGGACCGAAAGCCGAGACGCTCCCACAGCGGCCGCGTGGCGTAGACCGACACCAATGCGAGCGTCGCAATCGCTGACGCGCGCGCGAGCTGTTCGATTGCCAGCACATAATCGCGCACGACACCGCCGCGAAAATCAGGCAGCACCGCGACGTCGTGCAAATAGAGGCAATCCGCATCGTCGGGCAATTGCTCGAGCAAGCCGTCGAGCGGGGGAATCCGGTGCTGCATCCAGGGATGCGCGAGACCGTAGCCGACGATCCCGTCGTCCGCGACGAGCACGCGGCAGCCGTCGGGATAGAGCCGCATTTTTTCCGCGAGCACCTCGGGGCGTTCAGGCAGATCAGGATGGATCCGCACTGCGATCGTGCTGATCGCCGGCAGATCGGAGGCGCGCCCGGGACGCCAATGCGGCTTGCTCATGTCGATCCGTCGTTCCGTCTCAATCATTTCCAGTTTATTCCGATGCGACGATGCGTGCAGCGAAAAATATCTTTGCCGCCATCTCAGGAATACGACGGCTCGCGCGGCGTCCTATCGATGCAAGCCCATTGCATGACAGGAGAGACCATGACCACAACCTCGATCCGCCTCGCGCTCACGCTCGCAATATCGCTGGCGCTGGTTCCCACTGCTTTCGCGGCACCGCCGGCCAAGACCGGCAAGACCGACAAAGGCAACGTGCTCACCGATGCCAAGGGCATGTCGCTCTATACTTTCGACAAGGATGCTGACGGCAAGTCGGCCTGCAATGGTCCGTGTGCGACCAACTGGCCGGTGCTGAAAGCCGAGGCCAGCGATGCCGCCGCCGACGGCTACACCGTCATCACGCGCGACGACGGCTCGAAGCAGTGGGCCTACAAGGGCAAGCCGCTCTACACCTTCGCCAAGGACACCAAGCCCGGCGACGTCACCGGCGACGGCTTTCTGAACGGCGCCTGGCATCTGGCGATGCCGTGAGCGGGGTGCACTGCTAGCGCAGTCCCTCATAGACCATCAGCCCGCGTGCGATCTGCAGCTTGCGGATCGCACGCGGCAGCAATTTTTCCGGCTGATGCAGATAGCGCCAGGAGGTGAGGGCGAAAGGGCCAAGGGCGCCGCATTCGTCGTCGAACGGCGCGAGCACGCCTGTCACGCTCACCGGTGTATGCGGGCGGGCGTTGAACGGCAGCAGCAGCAGCTCGAGATGCGCCTTGCTGCCGTCCTCGCGCGCGGCGGTGACGCCGGCGATTGCGCCGAGGCTCTCGTCGGCGACGATGGTCGTGATCTCCTCGATCTCGCGGCGGCTAGCCTCGTTGAACAGCGCCGCAAAACTCGAATCCTTGAGGTCGCGCCCTGCGAGCGCGCAAACGCGCGTGCCGGCGACGCGGAACGGGAAGCCGAGATGGGGCTCGCAGGACAGCACGAAGATGTCTCCGAGCAGGCCGCGCACGGCGGCCGGATCGATATCGGCCCGGTCTGGGGCCCGCGCAGTGCCGCGCTTTTCGTTCCAATATGCGAAGAATTCGCGGCTTGACGGATGTTTCATGACTGAACGCTTACCCCGGGGCGCAACCTCGCGGGACAAACCTGTCCCGCTTCAGTGCAGCCGCGATCCCTGTGTTGTTGTGCAGGAGGGGCTTTGCAGCGTCCATGCCGCAGCGGCGTTTTCGGCGTCCCTGGCGCTGCCTTTGCGTCGTTAACGTTAAGTTAACTATGCGCTTTCCGCGCGCCGCGCCGCTGCTATGGTGATCGCGGTCGCAAGCTTCGCCGCTTTTCTCCAGGTTCTCGGCGAGGCCTGTACACAGGCGTCAAACAGTTTGGTCACCGGCCGCGGGGAGGGGTGGGGATATTCCCGTCTCTCTGGGTACCGGAAGTCCGACACGGATAGGCAGGGCTTTCCCAGGGCCCTGCCTTTTCCTTTTGTGCACTTGCGCAGGGCGGGCAAAGGCGACTATCTCCAAGGCCTGTCGTCAAGCCTGTCGCTCCGATCGCGCCTGAAAGCGAAGCCGCCTTGGATTCCCCGCCAAATTCTCCGCCGCAAGATCCTCCGTCGCAAGATGCTTCGCTGGCAGTGCCGGCCGTCGTTGAGGAGGCTCCGCGCGAGCCGATCCTGACGCTGCCGTTCGCGCTGACGGCCTATATCCTCTTGCTCGCGGTGATCCATCTGCGGGTGCTGCTGCCGCCGGAGCTCGAGAACTGGACCATCGACGTCTTCGGTTTCATCCCCAAGCGTTACGATTCCTCGCTGCTGAATCTGGAGATCCCCGGCGGGGCCGGCGCCAAGGTCTGGACCTTCGTCACCTATTCGCTGCTCCACGCCAATCTCACCCATATCGGCTTCAACGTGTTGTGGCTGTTGCCGTTCGGCAGCGCGCTGGCGCGGCGCTTTGGCGCCATCAGGTTCTTCCTGTTCCTCGCGGTGACGGCGGCGGCCGGCGCACTCGCCCATCTCGTCACCCACGAGCACGCGGTGGCGCCGATGATCGGCGCCTCGGCCTCGGTGTCGGGCGCGATGGCGGCGGCGATCCGCTTCGCCTTCGTTCGCGGCAGCTTCCTGTCATTCAGCCGATCGGATGCCGATACCGCCGCAAGAGTTCCGGCGCTGCCGCTGTCGCGCGCGTTGCGCGACGGGCGGGTGCTCGGCTTCCTCGCGGTGTGGTTCGGCGTCAACATCGTCTTCGGCGTCGGCGCGATCGGCGTCGATAGCGAGACCACGAGCGTTGCCTGGCAGGCGCATATCGGCGGCTTCCTTGCCGGCCTATTGCTGTTCACGCTGTTCGATCCCGTGCCGCGCGTGCGAAGCGATGCTGCGGATGCGTCATCACGGGACATTTCGGGCCGTATTTGAACCGGCGCTTGCGGCGCCGCCCGAATTCATCCATCATTCCCGAGAAGAATGTTCCGAAGCGACAGGCCGCTAGCGGCGATCCTTCGCAAAGCGCCTGAGCGTGAAACCGGCGCTGAAACTGTTAGTTGAAGACTCGAAGAACAAGTCCGGACCGCGAACAGCGGACGGTTGCGATTCAGGGAGGCGACAATGACGGTACGTTCGATTCTCAACACCAAAGGCCACCAGATCATGAGCGTCGAGCCGGACGCGAAGCTGGCGGCCGCGGTCAAACTGCTCGGCGAGAAGAAGATCGGCGCGGTGCTGGTGATGAACCAGAGCCGGCTCGAAGGCATCCTGTCGGAGCGCGACATCGTGCGGGTGATCGGCGAGCGCGGCGCCGGCGCGCTCGATGAGCCGGTCGCTCAGGTCATGACCCGCAAGGTCGTCACCTGCAAGGAGACCGACACGGTCGCCGAACTCATGGAGATGATGACCACCGGAAAGTTCCGCCATCTGCCCGTGGTCGACAATGGCAAGGTGGTCGGCCTGATCTCGATCGGCGACATCGTCAAGCGTCGGGTGCAGGAATACGAGTCCGAGCAGGAAGCCCTGCGCGACTACATCAAGACCGCCTGATCAGTAAGACGGCCTGATCAGTCCTGCTGCTGGTCGGCTTTGGGCGCGGTGCCCTCGGGCGCCGGCGCCAGCTCGTGGATGGCCTCCTGGATGGACTCCAGCGCACGCTCGGCAGCGCGGGTGCCCAGGGCGATGAGATCCTCGGAGCGGTGGAAATCGAACCAGCCGAATTGGCCGATCCGCGGTGTGATCAGCATATCGGGCGGATCGCCGGCGAGGCGGGCGCGGGTGATGCGGTCCTGCATGATGTTGAAGGCGTCGACCATCACCGAGGAGAGGCCGGGCCGGGCGCTGCCGCCGCCGAAGAACTCGCGCTTCACCGTCTTCTCGGGCGAGAAGAATCTCGGGAAGCGCCGCTTTGACGGCGGCTCTTCGGCCGCGGGGATCACCGGTTCAGGCATCGCGCCGTGCGAATAGACCGTCGTCGAATAGGTGAAGATGTCGCTGGAAAGATTTGCGGCGATGACGATTTCCGCGCCGAGCGCGCGCGCGGCCGAGACCGGCACCGGGTTCACCAATGCGCCGTCGACCAGCCAGCGATCGCCGATCAGGACCGGAGAGAAGATGCCCGGCAGCGCGTAGGAGGCGCGCATCGCGTCGACCACGCGGCCGCGCGTCAGCCAGATCTCGTGGCCGGTACGGACCTCGGTCGCGACGGCGGCGAACTTGACCGGGAGATCCTCGATCTGGCTCTGGCCGCAGGCGGCCTCGAGCCGGGTCGCCAGCTTCTCGCCGCCGATCAGGCCGGAGCCGTTGAGGCGGATGTCGAGGTAGCCGAGGATGTTGCGCATCCCTTGCAGGCTGCGGCCCCATTCTTCCAGCGTATCGAGCCGGCCGGCCGCATAGAGGCCGCCGACCACCGCGCCGATCGAGGTGCCGACCACGACGTCGGGCACGATTCCGTTGGCGAGCAGGGTCCGGATAATGCCGATATGAGCGAAGCCGCGCGCCGCGCCGCCGCCAAGCGCAAGGCCGATGACCGGCCGGCGGATGCTGCCCAGGCCGACTTTCTCGGTGACCTTATCGCTGTTCGAACCCCGACCCTTCAATATGTCCAGCACCGAAACTCTCCTACGCCGGGACCCGCCATCAGACTAGGCACCGTACTCGCGCTCCGCCAGAACCGGGCCGAAGCATGGTTTATGCCGGTTTGGGAAGCGCGCGGGGCAGGAGTATGGCGAGGCGCGGCTGCCTCTCGGGTAATCACGCAGGCGTCAACCGGGTTCCAAAACCTGTCGGGCCGTATTTCTCAGGGGGACAGAGGCTTGAATTTGCCGCGTTTTCGGTGAAAAGCAGGTGGCATGACTCTCGGGGGTGACGGCATCATCGGATGGCGGCGCAGCGCATCGCTGCTGCCGGCCTTGGTCCTTGCTGCCTGCCTCTATACCCTTGGCCAAAATGCTGCGCAGGCGCAGCTTTTCTCCGATCGTCCGCCGCCGGTACCGCCGGCTTCAGTGCCCGATCCCGGCGGTGCCGTCAGCCTGGCGCCGCCCTCCGGCCCGGGTGCCGGACCACCGAGCCTGCCGCCGACCCTGTTGCAGCCGACCACGCCCAGCATGCCGCCGCCCGCGGTCACGACCGTGCCGTCCGCCCCGCCGCTCAACGCGGCCGTGCCCGGACAGGGCGTGCTGTCGCTGACGGCCAAATACGGCAAGGACACCCCGCCGATCACCAGCGGCCTGGTCTGGCGCGTGTTTGCCGATCGTCCCGACGAAAACGGCACCTTCAAGCTGATCCGCGAGGACCGCAATGCCACGCCGAACATCGTGCTGCCGCCCGGCAATTACGTCGTGCACGTCGCCTTTGGCCTGGTCAGCGCGGTGCGCACCGTCAGCCTGAAGGCCGAAACCGACCGGGAATCCTTCGTGCTGCCCGCCGGCGGCTTGCGCATCGAGGGCCGCGTCGGCACCAGCCGCATTCCGCAGAACCAGATCTCGTTCGCGATCTACAAGGGCAGCCAGTTCGAATCCGGCGAGCGCGCCTCCCTGGTGCCGAACGTCGCCGCAGGTGACGTCGTGCTCCTGCCGGAGGGCACCTACTACATCATCTCGAATTACGGCGACGCCAATTCGGTGGTGCGCTCGGACATCCGCGTCCAGGCCAGCAAGCTCACCGACGTCACCATCACCCATCGCGCCGCTGTCATCACGCTCAAGCTCGTCAGCGACAGGGGCGGCGAGGCGCTCGCCAACACTGCCTGGTCGGTGCTGACCCCGGGCGGCGACGTCATCAAGGAATCGATCGGCGCCTTTCCGCGCGTCGTGCTCTCCGAAGGCGAATACCGCGCTATCGCCAAGAACGAGGGCAAGGTCTACGAGCGCGGCTTCAACGTCGTCAACGGCGTCGACGGCGAAGTGGAAGTCGTCGCGCGGTAGTGTTTGAGCGGTGATGCCGCATGCGGCCCGACGCTGATCTTCGTGTCTGGTGAACACTTCTCATTCAGCGCACGGATCCCCCATATCGTATTACCGCCAGTCCCGTGTGCGAAAGCAGATGCTCTTCGCTGCTCGGTTTGGTGTTGCGATTTGCTTGGTGTTTCGATTTGAACAGCTCTGGCAGCGCTACCAAGCAGGACCGATCGACACCGGCATCGGCGGCTTATTCCGGCGGCGCCGCGACTTCCTCACAGCTGGTGCAAGATACCTATTTCCGATAATCAATTTTATTCGCTTTCCATCCTGCCGCGTTATATGTCGGGCATCACTCCAACGGGGGAGGCCGGAGCAGGCTCGTGCATCTGCGAGACCGGCAAGGAGCAGGGGACCAAGCTCGTCGGCATGTTCGAAGTGATCCTCACCAGGCGTAAGCGGTTCGGCTGGCGGTGGCAGGTGTGCGACCAATCCGGCAAGAAATTTGCCGATGGCTTCGAGCGCACCCGGCCGTCCGCAAAATATCATGGCGAGCGCGCATTGTTCTTCCTGTTGTCGCAGGCCCATCTGCGCAATCGCTTGGCGACGTCCAGCGAGGACTAGTCGCGACTCGCGTGCAGTCCGGTAGGTCTCGTAGCCCGGGTGAGCGAAGCGATACCCGGGACAGCTCGTGGTAGAATCCCGGATGTCGCTTCGCTCATCCGGGCTACAAGATATCGCGTTGCCCGTCGGGCAAAACACCCAAGCTGCCGGTCAACCCGCGTGGCTCAAAATATTCCACTTTACCGAATTTCGGAATTGCGTATATTTCGCCTCACTCCGGCCCAAGGAAGAGGGGCGTATCGCGATCGTCACGAACGCGGGCCGGACGGCGGTGGACGTTAGTCACATCGGCGCGAACGGCTTCGCAGGGCGGGCAACCGTGAGCGAAAGTGTCGCGCACACGACCGGTGTGATCGGCGTACGGCGAAATCGTGTGGTCCTGGCGCCCGGGGTCTGTGCGTCAAGCGTTGCGGTGATGTGGGTTGCCCGACCGGGCACACGCATCAGCCATCCGCAAGGCGACGGGGGCAATAGTGCATCGCTCCCCGGGGAGAGCACGACATAAGCCGTAAAGCCACTGCGCAGGGAAGGCCGGATGTTGGGCTTCACCTGTATGCCGCTGTGCAATCTCGTTACGACAATCTCGCACAGTGGACCGCGGGTGCCAGCCGGCACCCGGTCTTCCCTGCGCCCTCTTTCATTTGAGGGTGAGGCATCGAAGCAAAGCTCGGGCGAATGCGCCGCGAGGATGCGAAGGTGTGTCTGCGATCCGCAACGCGAATGGAAGCGCGACACTGCCGCCCAGAGACTCCGTCATTGCGAGCGCAGCGAAGCAATCCAGTCTGCCGCCGCGGAGAGATTCTGGATTGCGTCGCTGCGCTCGCAATGACGATGCTGATGCAGCGGTGCGCCAAAGCTTCGGTCTCACGCGCCTCCTACGCAACGCCTTCGCACAACCGTCATAGTCTCTAACGCCCACTAACCAACGCCCGACTTTAAACTGTCATAATCGCCGAACAGAACCCGCACTCGCGCGGTCTTTACACGCCGTTAAGCGCGGCTGCATTGGATGCAGCGGAAAGTGCGTTGGGGACTGCCATGAGTGCCGTGAAGAAAGTGTCGGGAAAACCGGCCGCCGAAATGTTCGACGACATCCCGGTGCTTCAGCGCAAATGGCGTGCCGCGTTGAAGCCGGGCGAACGGCTGCCGCGCTACGAGGACGTGATGCTCGGCAGCCTGGGACGGCTCGCCGACCACATCGCGCTGCTCAAGGGCGACGGCGCGCTCGAACTGTCGCGCAGCGGACGCTACGTGCAGAAATGGCTCGGCGAAGAGCGCTGGGACATCCCGGTCGCCGCGCTCTCGCCCGATTGCGCTACCGCGCTGTCGGAAGCCGCGGCGAGCGCGCTCGCCAACGGGCGGCCACACCTGGCCAGCGCCCATTGCGTGCGCGACGGCATGGTCAGGACGTTTGATGTGCTGGCGCTTCCGACCGCATCGCGCTGGGGCGCGACGCTGGTCGGCGCCTACATCAACGAACGCGGCGCGCAATACAATCTCCTGGACGCGATCTTCGCTTCGACCGACGACGCGGTGGTCTCGCTGGCGACGCTGCGCGACGCGGGTGGCAAGCCGTTCGATCTCCAGATCGTGCACCACAACAAGAGTGCGGCGCTGCTGCTGAAGGCCGAAGGGGCGAGCCTGCTGTGGCGCCGGATCGGCGAGGGCGACACGCTGCTGGCCTCGGTTGAAGTCATGGAATTCTTGCTCAAGGCCGTCTCCGGCGGTCGCGGCGAGCAGCTCGAGATCGAGAGCGACGGACGCCATCTCCGGCTGAGCGCCACCGCGTTTGCCGACGTGGTCTCGCTGACGATCTCGGATGTCACTGTGTTGAAGCGGCGCGACGCCTCTTTCCGCCTGCTGTTCGACAACAACCCGATGCCGATGTGGGTGTTCGACGCCGCGAGCAGGCAGTTTCTCAGCGTCAACGACGCCGCGGTCCAGCATTACGGCTACAGCCGCGCCACCTTCCTGCGCATGAAATTGCACGAAATCTGGCCGCAGGACGAATGGGGCAGCCACGCCGAGGCGCTCGAACGCGTCGGCGACGCCTATCACTCCTCGCGCAACTGGCGGCATCTGCGCGCCGACGGCAGCGAGATCGAGGTGTTGACCTTCGGCCGCCGCGTCGCCTTCGACGATCGCGACGGATATCTGGTCGCGGTGGTCGACATCACCGAACGGCGCAAGGCCGAGGCGCGGATCGCCCACATGGCGCACCATGACGGGCTCACCGATCTGCCGAACCGCGAATATTTCCAGGAGCGCTTGAAGCAGGCGCTCGACCAGGCCAGCGGAAAGCGGGTCGGCGTGCTCTACCTCGATCTCGACCTGTTCAAGAACGTCAACGATTCCTTCGGCCATCCGGTGGGCGACCGTCTGTTGAAGGAGGTTGCCGCCCGTCTGAGCACCGCGGTCCGCGGCGCCAATCTCGCGGCCCGGCTCGGCGGTGACGAGTTCGCGGTGATCCTGGCGGCCGACGTCACGCCCAACGAGGCCAGCGCCTGCGCGGGCTTGCTGATCGACCTGCTGAAGGCGCCCTACGAGATCGACGGTCAGGAGATGGTGATCGGCGCCAGCATCGGCATCGCGCTGTCGCCGGGCGATGGCGTGACGTCGGAGGAGTTGATGCGCAACGCCGATATGGCGCTGTACCGGGCGAAATCCGACGGCGGCGGCGTGCATCATTTCTTCGAGCGCGAGATGGATCTGCAGGCGCAGAAGCGCCGTGACATGGAGCTCGATCTGCGCCGCGCGTTTGCCAATGGCGAGTTCGAGCTGCACTACCAGCCGCTGGTCTCGATCGCCTCCGACCGCATCTCCGGCTTCGAGTCGCTGCTGCGCTGGCATCACCCCGACAAGGGCATGATCTCGCCGGCGGAGTTCATTCCGGTCGCCGAGGACATCGGCCTGATCACCCAGCTCGGTGAGTGGGTGCTGCGCGTAGCTTGCTCCGAGGCGGTGAAATGGCCCGTCGACGTCAAGGTCGCGGTTAATCTGTCGCCGGCGCAGTTCCGAAGCCGCAATCTGGTTCAGGTCGTGATCTCGGCACTGGCGCAGTCCGGTCTGTCGCCGAAGCGGCTCGAGCTCGAGATCACCGAGTCGATCTTCCTGGCCGAGACCGATGCCAATCTCGCCATCCTGCACCAGTTGCGCGAGCTCGGCGTCAGCATCTCCATGGATGATTTCGGCACCGGCTATTCCAGCCTCAGCTATCTCCGCAGCTTCCCCTTCGACAAGATCAAGATCGACCGCTCCTTCGTCAAGGATCTGGCAGGGCGGCCCGATTGCGTCGCGATCGTTCGCGCGATCTCGGGGCTTGGCCGCAGCCTCAACATCACCACGACCGCGGAAGGCGTCGAGACCGAGGATCAGCTCGATTGGTTGCGCGCCGAAGGCTGCAACGAAGTGCAGGGCTTCTTGTTCAGCGCGGCGCGGCCCGCCGCCGAGATCGCAAAGCTGCTCGCCGATTTCGGCCAGCGTGCTTCACGGGCGGCGTAACTCGGACGGATAACAATCATAGACCAGCGCTTTGAAGGCGGGCGTGATGCGGCTGCGCTCGTTCTGGGTCTGCTGCATCAGCAGGTAGACCATGTCGAGCTTGGGATCGACGCCGAAATAGGTGCCGCTGCCACTGTCCCATTTCAACTCGCCGAGCGAGCCCGGCGGCGGCGGTCTGGCGTTGCCGGGATCAGTCCGCACCGCGAGGCCATAGCCATAGCCAAAGCCGTCGCCCGGAAAATAGAAATAGTCGCGTCCGACGCCCGAGCCCGGCCCGACGTGATCGGTCGTCATGGCCTTGAAGGCGGCAGGGCTCAGATAGCGCTTGCCGTCGAACTCGCCGCCATTGAGCAGCATCTGCGCGAAGCGCTGATAGTCGGTGATGGTCGAGAGCAGCCCGCCGCCGCCGGACTGCCATTCGGGATGCTCGAGGCGCTCGCGCTCGGCGGCGAGCAGGATGTTGTCGTTCGGCAGCGGCCGCGCCATCCGCGCGAGCTCGTCCTCGGTCGCCAGCGCGAACTTGGTGCTGCTCATGCCGAGCGGATCGAAGATGCGCTGCTTGAGGAATGCGTACAGCGTCTGGCCCGAGATGATCTCGATGACGCTGCCGAGCACGTCGGTGGAATGACCGTAGCGCCACAGGGTCCCCGGCTGCCGCGCCAGCGGCAGCTTCGCGATGCGTTGGGCGAATTCCCTGTTGTCGAATTGACCTTCGAAGATATTGGCGGCCTTGTAGGCCTGCTCGACCCATTTGCCCCCGATGTAGTCGTAGCTGATGCCGGAGGTGTGCCGCAGCAGATCCTCGATGTTGACGGGACGGATCGGCGCCACGAGATCCAGATGCAACGTGCCGTCGGGATTGGTGACCTCCAGGCCCACCTTGGTGTCGGCGAAGAGGGGAACGTATTTCGACACCGGGTCGGTGAGCGCGAGCTTACCCTCGTCGATCAGCATCATCGCGCCAAGGCACGTGACCGGCTTGGTCATCGAGTGGATGGCGAAGATCGTATCGGGCGTCATCGCGAGGCCCGTCCTGGTGTCGCGCACGCCGAAAGTCTTCAGATAGACCGGCTTGCCGTGCTGCTGGACCAGGACCACGGCGCCCGGCAGCCGGCCGCTCGTCACCTCGTTGTCAAAGTACGCGGTGATGCGGTCGAGCCCCTCGGACGACGGAGCGGGGATGTCGGCGGCGCGGGCCCGCGCCATCGTGCCGGCCAGCAGCGCGGCTCCGACCAGAAATTCACGACGCTTCATCCGGGCTTCCTCCCTTGCCGGGATCAAAGCCGCAAGACGTCGAAGGCGTCAACACGCCTTCGACTAAAATCGCGTCACGATTTCGGAAAGGACCGGTCGCGGACGGTCCTCGCTCGGCCTGGTCGGCTTGCCGATATGGACGAAGCCGGCGAGTTTCTCGTCCGGCTTGAGGCCGAGGCCATCCAGCACGTCGCGATCGAACGCGAACCAGCCGGTCAGCCAGCAGGCGCCGTAGCCGAGCGCGGTCGCGGCCGTGACGATGTTCATGACGCTGGCGCCGGCCGACAATTCCTGCTCGAAGGCCGGCACCTTCGGATGCGGCTTGGTGAAGCTGACGATGCCGATCACCAGCGGCGCATCCGTGAGGCGCTTGCGCTCGGTCTCGACATCGGCCGCCGCCGCGCCGGGATTCTTCCGGGCAAACACCTTCGCGATCACCTCGCCGGCGCGCTGGCGCGCATCGCCCTCGAAGATGATGAAGCGCCAGGGCGCGAGCTTGCCATGGTCGGGCACGCGCGCGCCGATGGTGAGGATGGTCTCGAGCTCGGCCGGGGAGGGGCCGGGTCCGGACATCTCGCGCGGCTTGACCGAGCGGCGGGTCTTCAGGAGTTCGATGGCATCGGGCACTGCGGTTTCCTCTTCGGCTGGTCGTCGGGCGTGCAGTCCCCACATAGGAATGCACGCCCGCAACCGAAAGCGAGTTTAGACCGATTTCAGATGTCAGGCCGCGCCACGCGCCCGCTTCACATCCGGCGGGGTCGCCTCGTCGACGAGGGCGGCGATGGCCTCCGCCGTCGTCGTCACCGTCTGGCCGTCGCTGCCGAGGCGGCGGATCGAGACCGACTGCGTCTCGGCCTCTTTCTTGCCGACCACGAGCAGTGCCGGAATCTTGGCCAGCGAATGCTCGCGGACCTTGTAGTTGATCTTTTCGTTGCGCAGGTCGATCTCGGCCCGAAGTCCCGCACGCCGGACTTGCTCCAACACCTGCTTGGCGTACTCGTCGGCTTCCGACGTGATGGTGGTGACCACCACCTGCACCGGCGACAGCCAGAGCGGGAAGTTGCCGGCATAGTGCTCGATCAGGATGCCGATGAAGCGCTCCATCGAACCGCAGATCGCGCGGTGCACCATCACCGGCGGCTTCTTGCCGCTGTCGTGGTCGATGTAGAACGCGCCGAACCGTTCCGGCAGGTTGAAGTCGACTTGCGTGGTGCCGCACTGCCAGTCGCGGCCGATGGCGTCGCGCAGCACATATTCGAACTTCGGCCCATAGAAGGCGCCTTCGCCCGGATTGATCTCGGTCTTGATGTGATTGTTCTGCGACTGGATCTCGCGCAGCACCGTCGCCATGACGCGCTCGGCGTGATCCCACATCGCGTCGGTGCCGACGCGTTTCTCCGGCCGGGTCGACAGCTTGACCGTGAGATCGCCGGTGAAGCCGAAGTCCGCGTAGGTCGACAGGATCAGCTCGTTGATCTTCAGGCACTCGTCGGCGAGCTGATCCTCCATGCAGAAGATGTGCGCGTCGTCCTGGGTGAAACCGCGCACGCGCATCAATCCGTGCATCGCGCCGGACGGTTCGTAGCGGTGCACCACGCCGAACTCGGCGAGCCGCAGCGGCAGGTCGCGGTAGCTCTTCAGGCCATGCTTGAAGATCTGCACGTGGCCGGGGCAGTTCATCGGCTTCAGCGCGAACCAGCGCTTGTCCTCGGCCTCCTCGCCGGCCGACTGCGCCGCGAACATGTTTTCGCGGTACCAGCCCCAATGGCCGGAGGTCTCCCACAACGACTTGTCGAGGATCTGCGGGGCGTTGACCTCGCTGTAGTCGCCGGCGAGGCGTCGCCGCATATAGGCGATCAGCTGCTGGAAGATGGTCCAGCCCTTGGCGTGCCAGAACACGACGCCCGGGCCTTCCTCCTGGAAGTGGAAGAGGTCGAGCTCGCGTCCGAGCTTACGATGGTCGCGCTTCTCCGCTTCCTCGATCTGCTTCAGATAAGCGTCGAGGTCCTCCTGCTTGGCGAATGCCGTGCCGTAGATGCGGGTCAGCATCGGGTTGTTGCTGTCGCCGCGCCAATAGGCGCCGGCCACCTTCATCAGCTTGAAGGCGTTGCCGACCTTGCCGGTCGAGGTCATGTGCGGGCCGCGGCAGAGATCGAACCAGTCGCCCTGGTAATAGATTTTGATCGGCTCGTTGCCGGGAATGGCGTCGACCAGCTCGACCTTGAACGCCTCGCCCTTGTCGCGGAACACCTGTTTGGTCTTTTCGCGATCCCAAACCTCCTTCGTAAAAGGCTTGTCGCGCGCGATGAGCTCGCGCATCTTTTTCTCGATCGCGGCAAAGTCTTCCGGCGTGAACGGCTCGTTGCGGAAGAAATCGTAATAAAAGCCGTTCTCGATCACGGGGCCGATGGTGACCTGCGTGCCCGGCCACAGCGTCTGCACGGCTTCGGCAAGCACGTGGGCGCAGTCATGGCGGATCAGCTCGAGCGCGCGCGGATCGTCGCGGTTGATCAGCTCGATCCTGGCATCGGCTTCGATGGGATCGTCGAGGTCGGAGATCACGCCGTCGAGCGCCATCGCGACCGTGCGCTTGGCCAGCGACGGCGAAATGCCCTTGGCAAGTTCAAGGCCGGTGATGCTCTTGGCGTATTCGCGCCGGGCGCCGTCGGGGAAGGTGAGGGTGATTTTTTCCGGCGGGGTCACGGGTCTCAAATTGCTGAGGCTGTACTGAAAGCCGGATTCGGATTTGGGCTGCTCGGACTTGGATTGGTCCTTGGATTGGTCCGTGGGCTGGTCGGTCATGGCATGTCTCCTGAGGCTCACTCCTGCGAACGAGCGCAGGTAAGCGGGAACGAGCGATATATCAGGCGATTCGGCCTGCGCAATCCGGCATTTCCAAGAAAACGGCGCGCAAAAGCGGGGGCGCTGCACGAACTATTCCGGGCAATGCCCTTTAACTGGTCGCAAGGCGGTTCTACATGCGTTTGCATGGAAAATGCACGCGCCGGCCGTTTCGCGCCAACCGCCCTGATGCTCGGCAATCTCGTCACCGGCTGCTCGGTCTTGGCACCGGCCGGCATGCTGCCGGAATTGGCGACGGGGCTCGACGTCAGCATCCATGCGGCCGCGCTCCTGATCACCTTCGGAGCTGTCATCCTGTGCATCGGGTCTCCGCTGACGGCCTGGCTCACCGGCCGGACGGAGCGCCGGACGCTGCTCACCACGACGCTGGCGGTGCTCGCCTTTGGCAATCTGGCCTCGGCCTTTGCGCCCGACTATGCAAGCCTCCTCGTCATCCGCCTGGTGATGCTCGCGGTCGGCGCGCTTTACACGCCGCAGGCCGCCGGCACGGCGGCGTTGATCGTGCCGGTCGAGCGTCGCGGCAGCACGATTGCCTATATCTTTCTCGGCTGGTCGCTCGCTGCCGCCGTCGGCCTGCCGCTGATCACCTTCATCGCCAGCCGCTATGGCTGGCGCGCGGCCTATGGCGGGATCGGCGCCCTCGGCTGCGTCAGCCTGCTGCTGTTGCTGATACGGCTGCCGGCGGGCTTGAAGGGGACGCCGGTGGATCTGAAGACCTGGAGCGCGGTCGGTCGCAACAGGACGATCCTGCTTCTGCTTGCAATCACGATGTTGCAGATGTCCGGGCAGTTCGTGGTGTTCACCTTCATGGGGCCGCTGCTCAACAAGCTGACCGGCGCAGGGCCCGATGCGATTGGCCTGGTGTTCGCTCTCTATGGCGTCTGTGGCTTCCTCGGCGTTGTCATCGCGACCCGCATCGTCGACACATCAGGGCCCTATCGCACCTCGCTGTTGTTCACCTGCCTGCTGCTTGCGGGGATCACGGGCTGGGCGCTCGGCGCCGGCACGCTCGCGTTGATGGCGGGTGCGGTCGCGATCTGGGGCCTCGGCTTTGCCTCGACCAATTCGATGCAGCAGGTGCGGCTGGTCTCGGCCGCACCGTCGCTGGCATCGGCGACCGTCGCACTCAACACCTCCGTCCTCTATATCGGCCAGGCGGTCGGCTCTGCCGTCGGCGGACTGCTATTCGCCCGCGAGCTCCTGCATACGCTAGGCTTCGTCGCGGTCGGCTTCGTCGTGCTGGCGCTGATACTGGTGATCCTGACCCGGCCCCGGCCGGCAACTGCCGCCCCGGCCTGAACGGAAGCGTGTTCGTGTGCGCAAGGTGCTTGGCAAACCGCGCGCCGGGAGGCTAGAAGGCCGGTCATGGGGACCAAAGAGGGTTGACTGAGATGAGGATGATTCTGGCGGTTGCCGCGGTGCTCTATTCAGCCTCCGCTTTCGCGCAAGCCGACAAGCCACCACCGATGGTCGGGGACAAGCCGCTGGTTCAGGTCAAGCCCAAGGGCACCAAGGCGGGGACCAAGGAGGCGGCGGCCAAGCCGGCCGCCGCGCCGAAGGGCAAGCCACAATCGATCGCGGCGCGGCTCCAGGCTTGCCTCGACCTCGATGACGGCACCAAGGACCGGCTCAATTGCTACGACGCCGTGATCCCCCCGGCGCCAAAGCCGAAGCCGGCGAAGGCCAAGGGCTACGCCGATTGCCGTTTCTTCAAGGAAGAGGACGAGCGGCTGGCCTGCTTCAATGGGTTTGCCGAGAGCATTCCGAAGCTGCCAAAGAGCTGAGCGACAGACGTAGGCTTAGCGAGTCACGTCCAATCAGCGACTCGATGCGGATGACGCCGTAGCTGCGACGCGCGTCAGCGCCAGTGCCGGCGTCGCTGACATCTTCACCAGCACGTCCTTGAGCGGGTCCCGCGTCCACGCTCGCGTCACATAGTCACGATGGGTGATGCCGTCCCCGGTTTCGACGAACACCACGCTGCCCGGACGCAAGGGGCCGTCCATGTCTTCGGAGACGGTGATGCCTTTCTGCCGCAGCGTGCTCATCAGTTCGCGGTCGCGCCGCGCGGTGTAGTGGGTGTAGGAGCTGACGAAGAAGCCGGAGCGGTGGCTCTCGATCCATGAGGCGAACTTGTCCATCTCGCCATAGACGGCGTCGAGCAACACGACGCCGCGGACGCGGTCGCTGATGCCACCAACCTCGAGACTCCAGGCGGTCGGCAGGAAGCCGCCGCTGTAGCCGACGATCACGATCGGCATGTTGGCGAAGGCGCGGGCGCTGTTGGGATCGCCCGTGAGCCGGGCCAGATGGTTCGCCGACTCGTCGATGAAGCGCTTGAGGCCGCCGGCCTGCCAGAATTTTCCTGCGCTGGAATCGGCGGCGTCGACCGCCATCTGCGGTGCGAGCAGGATGGCATTGGCGCCGGAATCGGTGATCTGTTGCGGCACCAGCTGGCGGTCGCGCACGTCGCGCTCCAGCGTCGCGCCATTGCCGTGGAAGAACACCACGATCACGCCGGGCTTCCGCACGTCGAAATGTTCGGGCACGTGCATCAAGACGCGGTTATCGTTGTAAGTCTCGTCCTGCCAGAACACGCGCCCGGAATAGCTGCGGTGGCCGCGGCGGTCGCCCTTGGAGATGTTGAGGAATGGCGCGTCGGAGGCAGGGTTGTTGCCGAAATAGGGGAAAGCTGACGATTTCATGCTGACGAGCGTCGTCAGGTCCTCGCGTGGCGGACGCTGGTAGGGGGCCTGCGGCGCGAGCGAAGCGACCTTGTAGGGCGCCTGCTCCGGCTGCTGCTGCACGGCGCGCTTGGGTGAGAAGTCGGACATCTGCCGTTGCAGAAAACCCTCGCTCGCGGATGGGAAGCGCTCCTTGAACTGGGGGGCCGGGAAGCGATCCTCGAACGTGTCGCCGCTTGCGACTTGCTGGCTTGTCTTCGCGACGACCTGGACGTTGGCTGGGACGTTGCCTTGGACATTGGCCTGCGAGTTCGCCGCGAGCGCTGCCGGATTGGGCGCCTTGCCGCATTGAACCAGCGTCAGCGACAACGGCACCAAGGCTGAGATCAGAGCGGTCCGAAGCGCACGACCGCGTGCGCCGGACGTGGTCCGGTCGGCGCGGATGTCAGCTCTCGGTTTCGGAACGGCCCCGACCATTCACCCATGACCCCAAGTCATGACCACAAGTCCATCGGCAATCATTAAGGCAATTGAGCCGATGGGCGTTTAGGCGACGTTAAGTGTCCGGAGAAACTTCCCCACATCCGGAACGCTCAAAGGGACCACGCAATCGTGTCGTGATTGTGGGGGAGGGAAGCGGGATGTCCCGGTGTTTACGAAGCTTTATTGTCCGGATCGTGCATTAATGGTGCTGCAGTACCGATTTGGCCTCGCCTCATTTAACCCTTGTTAACCCTGCTTGAATTGACTGGACCGAACTGCACGATGCTTCCCACGAGGCGCAACGCCTGAGGTTGAGGACGGCGATGACGGCATCAGATGCGGGTACTGCACCCTGGACCGGCCGGCTGACCGGACGCGGGTCGGGGGTCTCCGTTCTGGTCGCAACCGCCATCGTCGTGGCCGACATGATCGGGGTCGGCGTCTTCACCAGTCTCGGCTTCCAGGTCAAGGACATCCCCTCAGGCTTCTCGATCCTCTTGCTGTGGACCGTAGGCGGCATCGTCGCGCTATGCGGGGTATTCTCCTACAGCGAGCTCGGCGCGATGTTTCCGCGCTCGAGCGGCGAATACAATTTCCTCGGCCGTGCCTATCATCCCGCCTTCGGCTTTCTCGCCGGCTGGGTGTCGGCGACCGTTGGCTTTGCAGCACCCGTCGCGCTCGCCGCGATGGCCTTCGGCGAATACGCCAAATCGGTCGTGCCCGGTGTGCCGCCGATCCCGCTTGCCATCGCCGTGGTGTGGCTGGTCTCGCTCGTGCAACTGACCGGGGTCAGGCACTCCTCGACCTTCCAGTTGATCTCGACCATCCTGAAGGTCGTGCTGATCGTTGCCTTCCTGGTTGCAGGATTCATTGTCGGCGTGCCGCAGCCGATCGCCTTCACGCCGCAGGCGGGCGATCTCGCGCATATCGTCAGCGCGCCCTTCGCGATCGGGCTCGTCTTCGTGATGTATTCGTTCTCGGGCTGGAATGCCGCAACCTACATCATCGGCGAGATGAACATGCCGCAGCGGGACCTGCCGCGCGCGCTGCTCGCGGGCACGCTGATCGTGCTCGTGCTGTACGTCGCGCTGAATGCGGTGTTTCTCCATTCGACGCCGGTCGGCGCGCTCGCGGGTCAGCTCGACGTCGCCAGCGTCGCCGGCAGCGCGATTTTCGGCAATCTCGGCGGCCGGATCGTCGGCGCGATGATCTGTTTCGGCCTGATCTCCTCGATCAGCGCGATGATGTGGATCGGCCCGCGCGTGATGATGACGATGGGGGAGGATATTCCGGCGCTGCGCGTGTTTTCGCAGAGGTCGGTGCGCGGCGCGCCGGCCTATGCCATCCTGTTTCAGCTCGCCGTCGCCAATCTGCTGTTGTTCACGCGCAGCTTCGAGGCCGTGCTCGACTTCATCCAGTTCGCGCTGCTGTTCTGCTCGTTTTTCACGGTCGCCGGCGTCATCAAGCTGCGCATCACGGATCCCGATTTGCCGCGGCCCTATCGTGCCTGGGGATACCCGTTCACGCCGCTCGTTTTCCTGCTCGTGACCGGGTTCATGATGTACTATTTGTTGACCGAGCGGCTCGTGCAATCGCTGTCGGGGATGCTCGTCATGCTCTCGGGCCTGTTGATTTATGCTGTTTTCCGCAGGCGGCCGGTCGCCGCTGGCACGTCACACAATCGCGAATAGACATGTTTCGACCTATGAGAATTGCGGCCGTGGCTCTCGCCTTGCTGGTTGCGGCCGTCCCGTCCGCACGTGCTGCCGAGGCAACCTTCGACGACACCGCGCGCTTCCTCGCGGGCATGCAGCCTTCGACGGATTCGCCGCTGGTGCCGCTCACAAAGGACCCGGGCTGGCAGCGCCACGCGAGATTCTTCGACGGCGCCTTCGCCCAGCTTGAGGAGCGCCAGCTCTCGAAGATCCGCAACTGGGCCGACGTCAATCTGGCGGCGCCCAGACCGACCATGTTTTATTTGTTCAGCGGCCCCGACTTCCTCTACGCCAACGCCTTCTATTCGAAGGCCAGCACTTACGTGCTCGGCGCGCTGGAGCCGGTCGGTGCGGTGGCTGACCTGACGCGATTGCCACGCGGTTCGGTCGGCGCCGCGCTCTACAATGTCGAGCGCTCGCTCGGCTCGATCCTGAGTTTTTCCTTCTTCATCACCAAGCAAATGAAGGTCGACCTGCACACCAACCAGGTCAACGGCACCTTGCCGATCCTCTACGTCTTCCTCGTCCGCTCCGGCAAGACCATCCGCAATGTCGAAATGGTTGCACTCGACGACAAGGGCGGGATGCATGTCGGCAACGACAACCCCGGACCGAACGCGACGCGCGGCGCCCGCATCACCTTTGCAGGCCCCGACGGCGAGGCGCGCACGCTGTATTATTTCTCGACCGATCTCTCCAATTCAGGTGCACGCGCAGCCGGCTTCCTGAAGTTCTGCGAGACGCTCGGCCCCGGCAACAGCCTGATCAAGAGCGCGTCCTATCTGCTGCACTCCGGCAATTTCTCCGTCGCGCGCGACTGGTTGCTCGCCAACAGCGCGACCATCGTCCAGGACGATTCCGGCATTCCGCTTTCGAGCTACAATTCGCGGCAATGGCGCTTCTTCCCGTTCGGCCGCTATCTCGGACCCATCAGCGAATTTCCCGGCCGCTACCAGGAACGCTACGCCGCGCTGTTCACGCGCGCCCAGCCGATCGATTTCGGCGTCGGCTACCGCTGGCGGATGCACGAATCGAACTTGCTGCTGGCGGTGAAGGTGCCGGGAAGCGAGACAGCGCCCTCCGCGGAGACCACCTCGTCCGCCGAGCCGTCGCCGAAACCGCCGCGTCCGAAGCGGCCACGTCCGCCCGAGCCGGTCCCGCCGCCACCCGGGCGCTTTTTCTGGTCCCGCTAAACCTGGTGCTCGGCCGGCGTTACGCCGCCGGGCTCTGGGCGACCACAACCAGGACCTCCGCCTTCTGCCGGCCGAGGCTCCTGACCTCGTGCGGTGTCTCGCCTGAAAAATATAGGCAATCGCCCTTGCCGAGGACAAGTTCTTCGCCGTCGAGCTTGATCGCGATCTTGCCATTGATGACAAACAGCAACTCCTCGCCCGCATGCGAGGCGCGCGTCGCTGATTTGTGCGGCGGGCTCAGGAGGAACGGCTCCATCATCTTGCGGGTGCGGCCGGTTGCCAGTGGCACCACGCCAAAGGTGTCCTGAAACAGCGGCACGCTGCCGCCTTCACGGCGGAACAGCGTGTAGCGCGGCGCGGGCTCGGCGTTCGGGTCGAAGAAATTCGCGACATTGACCTCGAGCGCGGCTGCCATCCGTAGCAGGGCGGCGAGCGAAGGGATCTTCAGGTTGCGCTCGACCAGGGAGATATAGCCGCGCGTGAGATCACTCTGTTTGGCAAGCTGGTCCAGTGTCAGGCCCTTGGCGATCCGCGCCTGGCGAATGTTGGCCCCGACGGCTGCCGCTTTGCTGACGTCAAGCACGCATGAGTCTCCCGAATTGCTGACGTCTCTTTTGCAACAGATGCCGCTCGACTGCCAGTCCGGCGGGTGCGCGCTGTCCCTTCAGTGTACGCGCCGGCTGTATTCCAAAGGAAAACATATGCGCAGAAATTTAGAGCAAGGTCGCAGATATTGTAAGCAAAGACTCTAGTTTATCGCCAAAATCAGCTCAATTAAAGGGCAATAAGCGTGCTTTGCCGCTCCGGACGACATTTGCCGCGTTCCACGCCGTTGATTTCCAACAGTAAACATGATCGATTTTTACCGTCCGGGCTGCCGATGGGCTCCGCGGACAGAACCAACTGCTTTCCCTGGCGCCGGTACTTTTTGGAGACATCGATGACCGTAGCAGACGACGTAACCCTGAACGTAGCGCCGGACGAGGCGGCGAGCTTGCGGCGGATCGTGTGGTCGAGCGTGATCGGCACCGCGGTCGAATGGTACGACTTCCTCATCTACGGCACGGCGACCGCGCTGGTCTTCAACAAGGTCTTCTTCGCTGCCGGCAACCCCGCGCTCGCCACGATCGCGGCCTTCGGCACTTATGCGGTCGGCTTTCTGGCGCGACCGCTTGGCGCCGCGATCTTCGGTCACTACGGCGACAGGGTGGGCCGCAAGGCGATGCTCGCGATCACGATCATGGTGATGGGCATCGGCACCTTTCTGATCGGCCTGCTTCCGACCTATCAGCAGATCGGGATCGCCGCGCCGCTGCTCTTGATCGGCCTGCGATTCCTCCAGGGCATTGGCCTCGGCGGCGAATGGGGTGGTGCGGTGCTGATGGTGGTGGAGAATTGTCCGACGCACCGCCGCGGCCTGCTCGGCAGCATGGTGCAGGTCGGCAATCCCATCGGCAATCTCGCCGCGATCGGCATGTTTGCGCTGGTGGCGAGCCTGCCGGAAAGTGAGTTCATGTCCTATGGCTGGCGCATTCCGTTCCTGATCTCGATCTTGCTGGTCGGCGTCGGTCTCTACATCCGCCTCAACATGGAAGAGACCGTGGCCTTCCGCCAGGTCCAGGCCAAAAAGGAGGTCGCAAGTCTGCCGCTGGTCGAGATCTTCAGGCATCACCGCCGTCCTTTCTTTACCGCGGTCGGACTGAAGATCTCGGAGATCGCCTATGCCAGCATCGGCGGCGTGTTCGTGATGTCCTACGCCACCGCGAATCTTGGCTTATCTCGTACGGTGGTGTTGAACGGCGCCTTCGCGGCATCGCTGGTCGCGCTGCTCGCCATTCCGCTGTTCGGCTGGCTGTCCGACATCGTCGGCCGCAAAAAGATGTTCTATGCAAGCTGTCTGTTTTCGGCGCTGTTTGCCTTTCCGCTGTTCTGGCTGCTCAACACCCGCGATCCCACCATCGTCATCTGGACCATCGTGGTGGCGATTACTTTCGGGCAGATGGTGATGTTCGGCATCGGCGCGCCCTGGTACTCCGAGCTGTTTTCCGCGCGGCTGCGCTATAGCGGCGCCTCGCTCGGGTTCCAGGTCGGGGCCGCCATCAGTGGCGGATTGACGCCGCTGATTGCGGCGGCTCTGATGGGCTGGAGTGGCGGCGCCACCTGGCCGGTTTCGCTGCTGCTGATTGGCTGCGCCGCCATCACGGCGACCGCGACCACGTTCGCGCCGGAAATGGCGAACAAGGAACTGACCTGATCCCGCGGCGCGCCGCTGCTGGCGGCGCGCCATCGCTTCTCACAAGGATTTTGTCATGCTCGATGAGATAGGCGCCGGCTCGGCCGATAGCACAGCACGCCTCGGCTGGACTGGCTTGGTCCGCTTCCTCCATCTCGCTCCACGCGCGTTCCTGCCAATGCGCGCGATGGAGCAGCTCGTTCTCGTCGCCGGCCAAGGGATAGAAGGTGACCGCTACATGATCGGGCGCGAGGAAGGATTTTATTCGCACAAGCCCGAAGAGGGCAGGCAGGTCACCTTGTTCGAGCTCGAAACCTTGGTTGCGCTCAAGCGCGACGCGGGAATCGAACTCGGTCCCGAGGAGCATCGCCGCAACGTGACGGTCGAGGGCGTGCCGTTGAACCATCTGGTCGGCCGCCGCTTCTGGTTAGGTGAGACCTTGCTGGAAGCAACCCGATTATCGATCCCATGCCGGCATATCGAGGAGATCACCGGCAAGGCGATCTTCGATCCGCTCATCAACCGCTCGGGCCTCAACTGCAGGATATTGCAAGGCGGCATCGTCAGGGTCGGCGACACCGTGCGGAACATGGCATGAGCGCACGGCCGATAACGACGATCAAGACGGTTGTCGCCGGCATCCAAGAGGCCGGTGCGGGGATCAAGGTGTTCACCCTGGCCGATCCCGACAGTTGGGACCTGCCGCCGTTCAAGCCCGGCGCCCACATCGACCTGCATCTGCCGAACGGTCTCGTGCGGACCTATTCGCTGTGCAACGAGCCCGCCGACAACTCGCGTTACGTCATCGCGGTCAAACGCGAGGCCGATGGGCGCGGCGGTTCGCGCGCGCTTCACGACGAGGTTGGCATAGGCGACGTCATCGGCGTGTCACTGCCGCGCGGCGGGCTGGAGCCGGGTGCGGACATTGCGCATCATGTGTTCGTCGCCGGTGGCATCGGTGTAACGCCGTTCTTGTCGATGGCCCGTCACCTCCTGCAGATTGGCAATACAGGCTTTGTGCTGCACCTCATCGTGCGCGAGGAGGTGCCGCTTGCCGCACAGCTCGCGCCGCTGATCGATGAGGGGCGTGTCGTCGTGCACCGCACGTCCTGCGCCGGGCGTCCGAATCTCGCTTCGCTGGTCGGCGAAGTTGGGGGGCAGACGATGGTCGCCTGCTGCGGGCCGGAAGGCATGACCGACGAGTTCGAGCGCCTGACCGCAGCCTGGCCCGCAGCCAATGTTCACATCGAGCGTTTCGTCGCGCCGCCACCGGTGATCGACCCTGACGCAAAGCCCTTCACGCTGTTGCTGGCGCGTACGGGGACCGAAATCCCGGTTCGCGCCGGCCAGACCATGCTGGCCGCCTTGCAGGAAGGAGGCATCGATATATCGACGTCCTGCTGCGGCGGCATTTGCGGCGCCTGCAAGGTCGGCTGGATCGAGGGCAAGCCCGTGCACCGCGATCGCGTCCTGTCGCCGTATGAGCGCGAACGCTTTCTCATGATCTGCGTCGCCGGATCGGATGCCGACCGGCTGGTGCTGGACCTCTAAAGTCTAGCTCTACCAGTGCACGCTCTGGCTCGGCACGATGAACGCCGTCGTACTGGGCGGCGTGGCAGTGCTCGTGGCCAGATACCAGCCGGAGCCGACCGCGAGCATCAAAAGGACGATGATGGCGAGCATGTCGAGGGTTCTGGGATCGTGGCCTCGCGAACCAATCCGCGAATCCGGTCCAGACCTGAAGTGAAAATGAGGGCTGATTTTCCAGCGCATTGTTTTTCCTCCCGCGGGAGCATCACATCAACGCGAGGGGAGAATTTCGGTTCCACTCAAGGTAGCGACGCGTGAGGCGCCGCGCTGTGCTTAGGATGCATTGACACCGCGCCAGCGGCCGTAGCGCCAGGGCGAGTACCAGCGCGCGCCCTGTGGCGCGGTGAGGGGCACGTTGTCGATGCCCGAGGTGCCGAAGGGGTTGCAACGGAGCAGGCGCGCCAGTGTCATCCAGCCGCCGGCCCACAGCCCGAACCTTTCGATCGCCTCGTCGCCATAGGCGGAGCAGGTCGGCAGGTGCCGGCAGTTGTAGCCAACCAAAGGCGAGAGCGTGTGGCGGTAGATCCAGATCAGCGCGCGGCCGAATCTGCGCGGAAGCCGGAGCGCGCCCGCGACGGAATTGGAACAGTGCTCGCAGGCTGATTGCTTCATGGGCGCTTTGCTGAGATCGTAGGCGAGGTTTTGCGTGGTTCCGATGCAGGGAACTGTAAGCTGTTGTTTGCACGCCATATTTTGCGTGCTTTTTGGGAGCAGTGCAGCAAGTACCTATGGACGATCTGTATTCCCCCGGATACCATTTTTGTGACGCCCATGTGAGACTCATGGAACGTCAGAACGGGGCTTGCCTGAATCGGCTTTGGCTTATTGCTTTGGGCTTGGGGAAGGGACCAGTTTGAAACTTCTGAAGTCGCTCAAACTTCGCGGCTGGTTGCTGGTAGGAACCGCTGCTTGTGGAGTCGTGTTGGCTGGCGCCGTCGCGACGCTCGGGTCGTCGGCCCGGGCCGGTGCTGCCCTCGAAGAGCGCAAGCTGCCGATGAAGTTCAATTGGGTCGCCTGCGAACCGAATTGCCGCGGGTGGGTCAGTGCGGTCGGCATCATCACCGCCGATACGCCCCGGGACTTCGAAGAATTTTCCCGCGGACGCCAGCTCGGCGGCGCCACCGTGGTGCTCGATTCCAGTGGCGGTTCCGTCAACGACGCGATCACGCTCGGCCGGCGCTTTCGCAATCTCGGACTTTTGACCACGGTTGGTATCAGCATTCAGACCCGCGGCGGGCAGACGGTTCGGCCGGCGGTCGCGCCCGAGGCCTATTGCGAATCCATGTGCGTGTTCCTGCTGCTGGCGGGCAAGAAGCGCTACGTGCCGGAAGCGGCCCATGTGCGGGTCCATCAGATTTGGATGGGTGATCGCGCCGACGATGCCAAGGCCGCGAGCTACAGCGCGCAGGACCTGATGATCGTGGAGCGCGACATCGGCCGGCTCGCCAAATACACGTTCGACATGGGCGGTGCCGGCGATCTGCTGTCGCTCGCGCTCAGCGTCCCGCCGTGGGAAGATTTGCACGAGCTCGATGCGGGCGAGCTCAAGCTTACCAATCTCGTGACGACGGATCTCGTGGCCGACGTGTTGCCGCATGTCGATATCTCCGCGCCGGCAATGGCGGAGCTTGCACCGAAGACCCAGGCGAGGTTCGGTGCGGAACCGGAGCAGCCTGCCAAGTCGACCAAGACGGCGGAAGCCCTGGTGCCGACGGGCCGCGTGGCCACGCCGGTCGCGGCATCGCAGAAGTAGCCTCGGAATCTCTGATCTATATCCGGGCCGAGCGACGAGCCCGGGATCAACCTCCGCCGGAATCAGCCTTGCGCCGCAGCCGGCTGCTTCGCCTTCGCCTCGATCTGGCCGATGGCATCGACCACGGCATCGAAGGTCAGGAGCGTCGAGGCGTGGCGCGCCTTGTAGTCGCGGACCGGCTCGAGGAACTTGATCTCTTCCCATTTGCCTTCAGGAGGCGCGCCGTTCTCCTTCAGCATCTTGCGAACAGTTTCGCGTAACTCACGGAGTTCGCTCGCAGTCGATCCGACGATCTGACTTGCCATGATGGATGAAGAAGCCTGTCCCAGCGCGCAGGCCTTCACGTCGTGGGCAAAGTCGGTGACCTTCTCGCCCTCCATCTTGAGGTCGACCTTGACGGTCGAGCCGCACAGCTTGGAATGGGCGGTGGCGGTGGCATCGGGATCCGGCAACCGCCCGAGCCGCGGAATATTCCCGGCCAGTTCGATGATCCGCTTGTTATAAATGTCGTTCAGCATGTGATGGAGTCCAGCAGGATCGGCCTTGGCGTGCGCCGTCCACGGCCTTATATAGGGTCGGAACTGGCGGAAAAACAGTCCAGCGCTGCAGCAGTGGTGTGATGCAGAACCCTGCTGCCGGCGTTACAGCTTGCAGATTTTTTCGCCGAAACTGTTCTCTCAGGCGTCCGGCGGTTCGCCGCCCCGTCTGCCGGTGACACTCCGGCCGCAAGGCCGTCGAACGGAGTCGACATGGACGCTACCATCAAATCCATCCGCCCCAACAAGCCCTCCGACCGGCAGCCCGAGAGCCGTCCGGCGGAGCTTGATCCTTCCGAATTCCTCGCCGCCGCCGTCCGGGCCGACCAGCCGCGCCCCGCGCGCGCCGAGGCCGAGCAGGCAGTGAAGACGCTGCTCGCCTATATCGGCGAGAACACCAACCGCGAGGGCCTGCTCGACACGCCGCGCCGCGTGGTCGAGGCTTTCGACGAACTCTATCAGGGCTATCACCAGTGCCCGGCCGAGGTGCTCGATCGCACCTTCGGCGAGACCGCCGGCTATGATGATTTCGTGCTTGTGCGCGACATCGAGTTCACCTCGCAATGCGAGCATCACATGATGCCGTTCTACGGCAAGGCGCACATCGCCTACACGCCGGTGGAACGCGTGGTCGGGCTGTCGAAGCTTGCGCGCCTCACCGACATCTTCGCCCGCAGGCTCCAGACCCAGGAGCACATGACCGCGCAGATCGCGGCGGCGATCGACGAGATACTCAAGCCGCGCGGCGTTGCCGTGCTGATCGAGGCCGAGCATACCTGCATGTCGGTGCGCGGCGTCGCCAAGCATGGCGCCTCCACCTTCACCAGCCGCTTCACCGGCATGTTCCGCGACAATCCGGCGGAGCAAGCTCGTTTTCTGTCTCTGGTGCGAGGCCTGCAGCGCTGACCTCGCGAATAGACCGGCGAGGGCGTTGTGTCTGCTCACTCCCATGAAATCGAGGAAGGTCTCGCCTTCCTTCCCAGATTCGACGCGGCCGGGCTCGTGACGGTCGTCGCGACCGATGTTGCCAGTGGCGACGTGCTGATGGTCGCGCACATGAATGACGAGGCGCTGCGCAAGACCATCGCGACCGGCGAGGCCTGGTACTTCAGCCGCTCGCGCAATGCCTTGTGGCGAAAAGGTGAGACCTCAGGTCAGACCCAGCGCGTGGTCGAGATCCGCACCGATTGCGATCAGGATGCGATCTGGATCCGCGTCGAGCAGATCGGCGCAGCGTGTCACACCGGCCGCCGGTCCTGCTTCTACCGCAAGGTCGAGGCCGAAGACGGCGGCGCCAGGCTCGTCTTTGTCGATGCGGACAGGCTGTTCGATCCGGACGCGGTGTACAAGAAATAATCCTGCCGTCATTGAGGGTAGGGCTGACGGCCGAATTAACCCCGCATTAACCATACCTGTCCCACGGTGAGACGACAGGGCGCCGAATTGCCGGCGCCACTCAACGCCGTGCGGTGCGGGCACTTCATTATGTCGGTCGACAACTCCAGTGCCTCTCAGACGGCGGTTCTCGATCCGTCGCGGGCACGCGTCGCCGGTGCGATCAATCAGGTCTCCAACCGGACCGGCATCAGCTTCCAGTACATGCTGACCACCGCCAAGATGGAATCGGATTTCGATCCCACGGCGGGGGCGACTACGTCATCCGCGCACGGGCTCTACCAGTTCATCGACCAGACCTGGCTCGGCACGGTGAAGGAAGCCGGCACCCAGCTCGGCTATGGCAATTATTCCGACGCCATCACCAGGACGTCGTCGGGCACCTACACCGTCGATGATCCCGCGATGAGGCGGTCGATTATGAAACTGCGCGACGATCCGGAGGCCGCCTCCAGCATGGCGGCCGCGCTGACGCAGTCGAACAGCTTCAAGCTCACCGGCCTGCTCGGCCGCAGGCCGTCTGACAGCGAACTCTACATGGCGCATTTCATGGGCGTCGGCGGCGCCGCGAAACTGATCGCCAATGCCGAGGACAATCCGCAAGCGGTCGGCGCGCGTTTGTTTCCCAACGCGGCGTCCGCCAATCGCTCGATCTTCTACGCCAAGGACGGCCGCGCGCGCAGCGTTTCCGAGGTCTATTCGGTGCTGGATGCACGCTACGCCGGCGCGGCAAATTCGAAAACCACCCGCAGCGCGATGGCGATGTATGGCGGCACGCCGTCGACCACGCAGGTCGCGAGTGCCAACGGCGTACAGCCTGCCGCGCCGCTGATCGACAATGCCGCGTATCTCCAGTCCTTTCCGAACACACGCGCGGTGACGCCGGTCAGCGCGACGGCGCCAATGACGGTCGCGGACAACGCACCGAGCACGCCGGTGTTTCGCTCGATCTATCAGCCCGGCGACACCACCCAGCCGGTCTCGACGACCGTGCAGAAATTGTGGGGCAACAATGCCTCGCTCGCTTCGGTCGCACCCGCGACCTCGGCCGCGTCGGCAACGCCCGACGTCCGGCCGCCGCAGCCTCTTGATCTCTTCAGCGATCGCAGCGGCACGTTCTCAAGCTAATTCGCGCGCCCGTGTCTCGGATACGTCGCAGCGTGAACGCTGCGCGCAGGTCCCGGCGCGTGAACGGGCCGCCTTTGTTCCCTTAACAAAACGTCAATAAAACCAGCCAGTTATGGTGAACGCTTTGTTAAGCGTCGTGGTTTATTTTGTGTTGCAGGTGACAAGCCGTCACCGCTTCGTCTTCGTTGCGTAAGCCGGAAGCACCATGATTGTTCGGCAGTTCATCAATTGGATCAGGACGGCGCCCGCTGGCGAGCGGGCCGAGGCAACGCGGGCGCTGGCCCGGGCCTGGCTGATCTCAGACCTTTCCCATGATGACCGTGTTGCCGCTGAAGGCGCGCTTCTGATGCTGCTCGACGATCCCTCGCCGCTGGTGCGGCAGGCGATGGCCGAGGCGTTTGCGCGCAGTACCGAGGCGCCCGCGTCGATCGTGCGGGCGCTGTCGGGGGACCAGCCGACCGTCGCGTTGCCCGTGCTCGAACATTCTCCGCTGCTGATCGACGCCGATCTCGTCGACATCGTCGCGACCGGCAACGACGAGGTGCAGTGCGCGGTCGCGCGCCGCATCGCGCTGCCGGTATCGGTCTGCGCCGCCATTGCCGAAGTCGGCTGCGCGGCGGCAGCGCTCGAGCTGATCGAAAATCCTCATGCCGAGCTTGCGCCGTTCTCCTGGGATCGCATCGTCGAGCGTCACGGCCATCTCGCCGCGATCCGCGAGGCGATGCTGGTGCTGGAGGATCTGCCGTCCGCAACGCGCGCCGCGCTGGTGGCAAAACTCTCGGAGACGCTGGCTCAATTCGTCGTGGCCCGGAACTGGCTGACTGCCGACCGCGCCGAGCGCATCGCGACCGAGGCCCGCGATCGCTCCACCATGAACATTGCGGCGCGCTCGCGCGGCGAAGACATGGAAGGGCTTGTTCGGCACCTGCGCATCACCGGCCAGCTCACCGCGGGTCTCATTCTGCGCGCGCTGCTGTCGAGCAATCTGGATCTCTTCGATGCGGCGCTGGCTGAGCTCGCCGAGCTGCCGCTGGCGCGCGTGTCCGCGCTGCTGCACGATCGCGGCGGCAATAGCCTGCACGCGCTGCTCCGCCGCGCCGGGCTTCCCGAGGCGACGTTTGCGGCCTTCCAGGTCGCCCTCGATGCCTCCCACGAGCAGGGCTTCGTCGACAGCGATGACAATGCGGCGAGGCTGCGCCGCCGCATGGTCGAGCGCGTGCTCACCCATTGCGAGACCGACCGCGGCGCGACCGAGCCGCTGATGGTCCTGCTGCGCCGCTTCGCCACCGAATCCGCACGCGAAGAGGCAAGGCTGTTCTGCGACGAGCTGGTCGCGGAGGAGATGGTTGATCCGGTGTATGGCGAGCTGATTGCAGCGTAACGAGACGACGTAGGGTGGGCAAAGGCGCGCATTGCGCCGTGCCCACCGTCTCTCCGCACAATTCATGGCGACTGGTGGGCACGCTTCGCTTTGCCCACCCTACCACACCTCGCGAACGGCGAAGCTACCCCGCCGGCGCGATGCTCGGCGCCAGGATCACCTCGAGATGCTCGGGGCGATCGCGGTTGGCGTCGGCGAGATAATCGTCGGCGACCTTGCGCAGGCGCCGGCTGAGCTCGGCGGAGACGCTGATGCTGTCGAGCTTGGTGTTCTCGTGCACGATGGCGAGGATGGCGTTGATGTGGTGCGTGAACAGCTCGGCCGGCACCTTTTCGAGATCGGGCGCGTGCTCGATGACGCGGCACAGACTCTCGGCTACGCCCGCCGCCACCGGATAGCCGAAAGTCGCGGCATCGCCCTTGATGTCGTGCGCGGCGCGAAACAACTCGTCGCGCCTGTCCTTGGTGAAGCCGTCGTGCCGGATGGCGACGTAGGCCGCCGACAGCCGGTTGATCTCGGTCGCCATCCAGTCCTTGAACTCGCCGGCAAGGCCCGCGAGCGCCTGTTCGGCGCGGCCGACCGGATCGTCCATGTCCTTGTCTTCGACGCGGCGCAGGACCGACCGCAGCGGGTTGGGCTGCGTGATGATTTGATGTGTGGCGAAGGCCGTGATCTCGATGTCTCTTGCGCTGTTCTTCGCCATGATATCGGCCTCGATCGTGAGAGACGTTGCGCTAGATGGTGGAGCGGGCCTTGTCGAGCAGCGAGGGCTGCTGCAGCACCTCGTGCTTTTCGCCGACGCGGCGCTCGGGGCCCATATAGGCGGAGTTGATGTTGCGGCGCCGGTCCGGGCCGAAATAGGTCTTGGTTTTGATGAAGGGGCGGGGACTGGCGACCACGTTGAGGATGCGCTGGTAGAGTCCCTTGGCCGAGATCGGCTTGGCCAGGAATTCGGTGACGCCGGCATCGCGCGCCACCGTGACGCGGCGCTTCTCGGAATGGCCGGTCAGCATGATGATCGGCGCATAAGGATTGCCCTTGGATTCCGGCTGCCGGATCATCTGCGCCAGCTCGAGCCCGTCGAAGATCGGCATCGCCCAGTCGGTGATGACGATGTCGGGCACGTAATGGCTGTACATTTCCAGCGCCGTGGCGCCGTCCTCGGCCTCGTAGACTTCGCGCGCGCCAAAGGAATGCAGCAGCGTCCGCAGGATGCGGCGCATGTGCGGATTGTCGTCGCAGACGAGGAAACGCAGCTTGTTGAAATCGATGCGGAACATGGAGCCCGGGCCGGAGCGGTCAACTTTCGTTAACCATATCTCGCCGGGGGTTAATGAAGGGTTGCGATCGGCAGTCCGGCGAGGCGGCTCAGGACCCGAACTGCTCGCGCAAAATGCGCTCTTCCAGGCTGTGACCGGGGTCGAACAGCATGCGCATCGAGATGGTCCTGTCGGACAGCACCTCGACGCGGCGAACGTCGCGGACCTCGTCGTGGTCGGCGACCGCCGCCACGGGGCGCTTGTCGCCCTCCAGCACCTCGATCACGACATAGGCCGTGTTCGGCAGCAGCGCGCCGCGCCAGCGTCGTGGGCGGAAGGCGCTGATCGGCGTCAGCGCCAGGAGCGCGGCGTTGATCGGCAGGATCGGTCCCTGGGCGGATAGATTGTAGGCGGTGGAGCCGGCCGGCGTTGCCACCATGATGCCGTCGGCGATCAGCTCGGACATCCGCTCGCGCTCGTCGATCAGGATCCGCAGGCGCGCCGCCTGGTAGGTCTGCCGGAACAGGGCGACCTCATTGATGGCGTGGTGCAGGTGGACGCGGTCGTTGGCGTCGGTCGCGCGCATCAGAAGCGGATGGATTTCCGACTCCTGCGCCGCCTCGAGACGGGCTCGAAGATCGACCGTCGAGTACTCGTTCATCAGGAAGCCGACGGTGCCGCGGTGCATGCCGTAGATCGGCTTGCCCGTATGCATGTGCTGATGCAGCGTCTGGAGCATGAGCCCGTCGCCGCCGAGTGCGACCACGATGTCGGAGTCCTTCGGATCGCAATTGCCGAAGTCTCTGGTGAGCTGGCCGAAGGCGGCTTGCGCCTCGCTGCTCGGGCTGGCGACGAAGGCGATCCGGTCGTATCGCGCTGGCTTGGTCATGGCTTCCGGGCAGGGCCGCTGGCTGGAGGAAGTTCCGCCGGGCTCGTCTAACGATCTCGACCGGGATTGTCGAGGATGACCGCCCTTCACGGCAGACCGGCAACTGCCCATTCCGGTTTGAGGACGAAACCGGGTCGGTTTGTGCCCAACCGGGCTCTTCAGGCACCACCGGAGCCATGATCCCCCAAACCGTCGCAATTCCGCGCTAGCCTTACGGTCCGCACCGGCGGTCGTCGCCGGGCAGGGAGAACGATCATGGCCACGAATGTGCCGGCGCTCCGCCGCGCGACCCTGGTGCTGGCGGTGTCGGCCTTCGCGCTCGCAGGATTGGCGCGCGCCGACGATCCGCCGCAGCCGCGCGCCGAGGCGGCGGCACCAGCCGGACAGAAGGGCGGACGCGGCGGTGCACAAGGCGCATCGCAAAATTCATCGTCATCCGCCGAGCCGCACCGTCTTCCGTCGGATTCAACCACGAAACAGACGCTCGATCTTCCCGGCCGCAGCCTCAATTTCGCAGCGACCGCCGGATCGATCCGCGTGTTCGACGGCAAGGGCGAGCCGGTGGCCGACATCGCCTATACATCCTATGAGCTCGACGGCGCCGACCGTGCGACGCGCCCCGTGACGTTCCTGTTCAACGGCGGGCCCGGTGCGTCCTCGGCATGGCTCCAGTTCGGCGCGGCCGGGCCTTGGCGGCTGCCGCTCGATGGCGAAGCGCTGTCGCCGTCCGCCTCGCCCGAGGTGAAGCCGAACGCGGAGACCTGGCTCGACTTCACCGATCTCGTCTTCATCGATCCCGTCAGCACTGGCTATAGCCGGTTCGTCGCGACCGGCGATGACGCGCGCAAATCGTTCTACTCCGTCGACGGCGACGTCAATTCGATCGCGTTGGTGATCCGCCGCTGGCTCGAGAAGCACGACCGGCTGACCTCGCCGAAATACGTCGCCGGCGAAAGCTATGGCGGCATTCGCGGGCCGAAGGTGGTGCGCCAGTTGCAGCTCCAGCACGGCGTCGGCGTCAGGGGATTGATCCTGGTGTCGCCGCTCCTGGACTTCCGTGAGTTCACCGGCACCAGCCTCCTGCAATATGTCGCGACGCTGCCGAGCTATGTCGCGGTCGCGCGCGAAGCCAAGGAATCGACCAAGGGAGCTATCAAGCGCGCCGATCTCGCCGATGTCGAGGCTTACGCGCGCGGCGAATTCCTGGCCGACCTCGTCAAGGGTGAGGCGGACAAGGAAGCGACCAATCGTCTTGCCGACAAGGTCGCCGAGCTCACCGGCATCGACCAGTCGGTGAGCCGTCGGCTTGCGGGCCGCTTCGACGTCGGCGAATTCCGCCGCGAATTCGACCGCAAGAACGGCAAGGTGACGGGGCGCTACGACGCCTCGGTGCGCGGCTTCGATCCCTATCCGGATTCCAGCAGCTCGCGGTTCGGTGATCCCTCCGGCGATGCGCTGCAGGCGCCGCTGACGAGTGCTGCGGTCGACCTGTTGACGCACAAGCTCAACTGGCGGCCCGATGGCTCCTACGAGGTGTTGAACGGCGCCATCGAAGGCCACTGGGATTTCGGCCGCGGCATCAACCCGCCGCAGTCGGTCTCCGAGCTGCGCCAGATCCTCGCCACGGATGCGAAGCTGAACGTGCTGGTCGCGCACGGCCTGTTCGATCTCGCCACGCCCTATTTCGGATCGAAGCGGGTGCTCGACCAGTTGCCGGCCTTCGCAACGCAGCGGGTCAAGTTCGTGGTCTATCCCGGCGGCCACATGTTCTATTCGCGCGACGGCTCGCGGCGGGCCCTTCGGAGCGAGGTCGAGACTCTCATTCGGGAGTAGGCGGGCGCTTGCGCGGCTTGTATCTCCGCGCGATCTCGCGGGCGACGGCGGCCGCAGGCTTGATGTTGGCGCCAGCGATCCAGACGTCACTAACCTTGCCGCGCTTGTCGCGGACGCGGCGCACCGGCTCGCTGTGGCTGGAGTAGCCGGCGGCCCAGGCGAGCTTGCCGGTGTCGCGGCCGGTGACCTCGATCTCGCCGGCATCCATGAACGGGTTGTTGAACTGAGGATTGGCGACCAGCACGCGGTTGCCCACGGGTACCAGATCGGTCGCGCCCCAGATTGTCCACCAGCGGCCGGTCCAGTCGCTCACGCGGCGGTCGGGTGCGCCACGGGTCTGGAAAACGCGCAGGATCTGCATCGCGCCGTCCATCCAGAACGGCGCTGCGCCGTCGATGGAGTTGCTGATGATGCTGATCGCGAGTTCGCAGGCGGGAATGGCGCAGGTCCGCGAGATATAGCCCTGGAAATGGCCGCCGTGGCCAAACCAGTCCCAGCCGTCGAGCCTGCCGGCGCCGATACCCAAGCCGTAATAGGCCTCGAAACTCTGCGGGATGCGCCAATGATGTCGCGTCATCTCGCGGCGGCTTGCGACCGACAGCAGGCTCTTTCTTGCGTTGGGCGCGAGCTGCGCGAAGAAGCGGGCGGTGTCGGCGGCGGTAGCGGCAAAGCCCGTGGCGGAAGCCATCGCGTGGGTAGGATTGTCGCCGGGGATCACGCATCGCTCTCCGTAGGGCACCCTTCGTGTGTGGCCGCGCGCGAACGGCGCCCCCTTGGGAAGCGGTGCATCCGGCTCGGTCTCGCGCAGGCCCGCGGGTTCGATGATCTCGCGCTTCATCCAGGCGCGGTAAGGCTCCTTCGTCACGGACTCGATGACGAGACCAATCAGCCCAAAGCCGTGGTTGGAATATTTGAAGCGTGTGCCCGGCTCGATTACGGTCGGCAGCTTCAATTCCGCGAGCAACTCGCTCGCGTCGAGATAGGGACGGCTGTCGATGAATTGACCGGAATCGGCGCCGTCGCGCGTCAGTCCCGCGCTGTGCGACAGCACTTGCGCAATCGTCGTTTCCGCGACGCGCGGATGCAGGCCTCCGACATATTGGCCAATGGGATCGTCGAGCCGGAGCTTGCGCTGCTCGCGCAGCTTCATGATGCCGGCCGAGGTAAAGCTCTTCGAGTGCGAGGCGATGCGGAAACGGTGGCGCGGGGTGAGCTTCTCGCCGGTGTCGAGATTGGCGAGGCCGAACGCGTGCTCGGCGACGATTTCGCCGCGATGGGCGAATGCGATGACGACGCCGGGCTGCTGGATTGTGGTGTGCTGGAATTCGATCCAGGAGCCGATGTAGTCGATCGCGGATCGCAGCCAATTGTCCATTGCGCACCGATTTGCGAGGGGAGGATTGGTGGGCAAGCTAGCCGAGAACGCAGAACGGGCACAACCCTGCGGTTGTGCCCGTTCGCCTCGTGCGAAGATGCGATGCGTTTAATAGACGAGGGTCGCCCCGGTCGGCTTGTCGAGCGCGGCGGCGAGCGAGCGATATTCGGAGCTGTCGGTGCCGGCGAGCGAGGCGAGCTTGTTCAGGTGATACTGCGCCTGCTCGCGATTGCCCTGTTCGAGCTGCCAGAGGCCGTAATACTGCCAGGTGCGGACGTGGTTCGGATCGTCCTTCAGCGCCAGCTCGTAATAGACCTTCGACGACTGGTAATCGCCGAGCTTACGATAGGAGTAGCCGATCAGATTGGCGACGTCGGCGACGTCGTCGCGCTTGAGCGACTTCAGCTGGCCGATCGCGCCGGTGTAGTCGTGATTGTCATAGATCGTGGTGTAGGCGGTGCGATAGGCAGCAAGGAATTTCGGATCGCTGATGGAGGAGCTCTTCTTCTTGCCCTTCTTGGTCGAGGTGTCCGACGATGGCGGCGACGAGGGGGTGTCGCCACCTGCGGCATAAGCGCTGGTCAGAGCCGGCCCGGCCGCCAATGTCATGGCGACAAGTCCCGGCACAAGAAGCGTTGAGAGTTTGCGCATCTAAGTTCTCCGGTATGGAACGTGGCGATCCTACACGATTGCCCAAAGACCGGAACACCCATCAGGCAAAAACATTCCCGGCATCCTGGCCTATTCGCCCTGCGGGCGGATGACAAACTTGTCATCCAGATGAACGGAAGCCTGCTGCGGGCTTCAGATTGGGTTCAGTGCGTGCCCCCTAGGCTCCAACCTACGATCAAAGGGTTGGCGAGAGGGCGCCCGCCTCAAGATCCTTCAAAGAGGAGACCAACCATGTTGAAGACCATTTCCGCAGCCTTGCTCGCAGCTTCCGTGATCGCAGCCCCGGCCTTCGCAGCCGAGGCCGGCAAGACCACCACGACCACGCCGGTGATCAAGGCAGACCAGAGCCAGACCAAGGTGTCCACCACCGCCGCGAAACCCGATGCCGGCCTCAAGGCCGATGCCAAGGCTTCAAACGTCAAGGCTTCGGACGTCAAGGCGGACGCCAAGGTGGACACCAAGTCGAAGGCGATGAACGCCAACGCCGCGGTCACTCCCGACGAGCACAAGACCGTGCGCTCGCATCGCCACCACCACAAGCATCTCTCAGCGAAGAAGTCGCTGAAGACGCAGCCGGACGTGACCAAGCCGGCGACGATGGAGAAGCGCAGCTAACGACTGATCCTGCGCGGCGGCGTCCTAGCATTGCCCCAACCGCCGCGTGAGGAATTCAGGCCCGGCCCGTTCGTCACGCCTTGCGCGAAAGCTCGAGGTGCTGGCGGCGGGCCGGTACGACCATGTTGAAGCCCGCGAGCAACGTCCCAGGTTTGGCGGCCGCAAACAAAACCTCGAAAACAACCCCATGCACAGTAGCGGGTGGTAGATAAATCAATGGTTTGACGGGTGGCTCATCTGCGGATTTTACGAAGCAGTTTGACTCGCCGGGCAAAACACCTGTAGACATGCATCATTGCAACCTTGGGACTGGAACGTCTCCGAGACTGATGGAGCGGAGAGCGTAAGCGGTGCGGCGACTTGCGGAACGCGCAGTGAGCTTGGCGTTGATGCTGGCACTGCCGCTGGCGCTCACGGGATGTTTCGGCAGCGATGGTGACCGTCCAACTCTGATGGACGGGACTCAGGCCGGAGGTCCACAACCGTTCCCGGATAATTTCCGTGGCGATACGCTGGCCTTGATGCGCAGCTATCTGAACAATCCCGTCGGCGTGCGTGACGCCAGCATGGCCGAACCTGCGCAGCGCGAGGTCGGCGGCCGGCAGTTCTATGTCAGCTGCCTGCACTTCACCCCACGCGAGACCGACGGCACCTACAAGGCCATGAGGGAGCGCGCCGTGATCTTCGTCAACGGTCGGGCGGACCGCGTCGTCGATCGTGCCAGCGAGCTGTGCGCGGGCGCGGTTTACGTACCCTTTCCGGAACTTGAAAAGATGACGCGGTAGCGCAAAGCCCACCTTCATCGCTCGGTGATAGGAGAAAGCCCGCCGGAGCTGCCGGATCACATTTCGGGGAGCTTTGAACGGAGTGGTTTTGCGTTGCGACTAATCGTTACGGCGGGTTCTGTTTCCGACGGAAAAAAACCGTCGGCACGCGCCTGCGGGACGGAACAAAATCGCGTTGTTGCCGCTCCGTCACAGTCACGAACGATCAACGTTCCGGCATCGCCTCGAAGCAACCCAATTCACGCCACGTTGTTTCCTGAGTGTCGAATTTGAAAGAACGGGGATGATCATGAAAAGGATTTTGCTGGGTGCAGTTGCCCTGCTTGCGCTGGCCGCGCCGGCTGCCGCAGCCGACATGCAGGCGCGCACCTACACCAAGGCTCCGGCCTACACGCCGCCGCAGGTGATCTACAACTGGACCGGCTTCTACATCGGCGGCCATGTCGGCGGCGCCTTTGCCGGCGACAGCAACTTCCAGTCGAGCGACGCGCGCTTCCTCGGCGGTGTCCAGGGCGGCTTCGACTACCAGTTCGCGCCCAATTGGGTCATGGGTGTCGAGGCCCAGTATTCCTGGCTGCCGACCAACAACGGCGGTGCCACGTTCCCGCTGGGCACGCAGGTGACCTCCAATACCGACCAGCTCGGCTCGGTGACCGGCCGCATCGGCTACACCTGGGGTCCGGCGCTGCTTTACGCCAAGGGCGGTTATGCCTGGCGCAATGGCGGCCTCGGCGTCAATATTGCCGGCGTGCCGCAGCCCTTCACCGCGACCGGCAACAGCAAGGATGGCTATACCGTTGGCGCTGGCCTCGAATACATGTTCGCGCCGAACTGGTCCGCCAAGGCCGAGTACCAGTATTACAACTTCGGCAGCACGACGATCACCTCCGGTCCGGTCGACGTTGTCGGCGTCCGCGGCCGGGAGGACGAGCATACCGTCAAGGTCGGCGTGAACTACCGCTTTGGCTGGGGCGGTCCGGCAGCCTCGCGCTACTGACGCGCCACCAACAACCACGATCTGACAAAGGCCGGCTCCCGCCGGCCTTTCGTTTGCCGGGCTCTGGTTGCCAGCCTCCTGTCGTTTGCATTGCGTCAACCATCTGGCGCGTCATTTGCAAGCAAACGTTTTGGCGCGCGCTTTCTCACGCGCGTCATGGAGCTCGGGTAAAGCAAAAATAATTTTTGCAGCTTACGGAACTCGCGCGCCGGAACGCGTTATATGAGAATTACCGGGCTGGTGGGACGACGGACATGCGTATCTTGGTGTCGGCTGTGGTGCTCTCGTGCTTCGTCAGTTTGCCGTGCGCTGCCCAAACAATCCTCAAATCCGAGCCTCTGATGCTGGCACCCTATGAGGTGGCCTTCGTCAAGGACGCCTCGTGCTCCTCCGGAAAGGTGCTGAAGGTCACCGGCGCGATCCGCGGGCTGCATCGCCGGAAGGCCTGCGTGGCTCTGGCGGGCGAGCAGGCCTCGCTGGCCACCGCGACGCCCTGAGCTTTCCTGAGCTCCGGCTTCCCAGCTTCGATCCGTCTTTACGAATTCAGCTCGAGCTCCATCCTCGCCTGGCGATCGGCCTCCGCCTTGTTCCTCGCGGGGTCCTCGCCCTGTGCGGCCTGGCACGGCTTGATCTCGTAATCGTTGTCGAGCACCCGGCGTGGCCCGGGGCGGTCGTCATCCGCGGTTACGTCCACGACGAGGCCACTTCGCTGCGCGAGGCTCCAGACGTCGGACTCGTCAGGATAGGCCTTGCTGATCTGGGCGTCGTTGCAGAACAGGGCGTAGGGCATTCTTCCCGCTCCCGGAAAACGCATTAACGACTTTGCGGCGGGAGGGTTCCGATTGCCGGTCGATCACGCAGCCGTGATCGGGACGCCGGGCCCTGAGTCCTTAACGAGTCCTGAATCCCGAAAAAAAGAATCCCCGGGACTCGTTTGGCGGAATCAGCGGATGTTTTCGGCCATGACGACGGACCTGAAAACCTCTTGCGGGCGCATGCTGCTGCCCCTCACGCTGGCCCTGTTCGGCGCCTGCGCGGCCAATCTCTGGCTGGTGTGGTCCTGGCTTTAGGCCAGCGACGGGAGATCCGGCTTTACTTGTCAGCCGGTGGACGGGAGGAGGGGTCGCGGATGGCGGCGCGCAGTTTGGTCAAAGTGGCCGCGCAATACTCCTCGCGCTCGCGCTCGAACCGCTCCTGATGCTTGCGGAAATTGGCGATGCGAGCATGCATCTCGGTGCGGACGTCGTGGCTCGCCGCGCGCTGCGGCGGGAGAGGCAAGGGTTGGGGCGGAAGTGGCTTGCTCTCGACGACGGTGTTGACGGGGACGATCTGCACCGACGCGGCCACTGTCGCCATCGGGATCTCCGGTGGATGCAAGTCATCCTTTTTGCCGGTCACCGATTGGACGAAGGCCATTGTCTGCGCGATCAGCGCGTCGCGTTCCGTGATCCACTTCATGGTGCACCCCTGTCGGGGCTATTCCAGCAAAGCTGGCCGGCCGAATCAAGAAGCTGTTGCGTGGGGGATTGCATATTTTTCCCGGCCGCCCGACAGTGGGGAATGGATGCCAAAGCAGACCATTCAGCCGAAGCCGAGGGCTTGAGGCTCGTCCGCGCGTTCCTCTCGCTGCCGCCCGACAAACGGGCGGAGGTGATCGCGTTCGTTGAGGAGTTGGCCCGCGCCAAACGCCGTCCCGAGGAAGGCGCCGACGTCTCGCCGGGGTGAGGGCTAGCGCTCCCGCGGATTGAGGTTGGGCCGGAACGGAGCCCCGACCACCCGAACCGGCGTCGAAGCGGGCACGTCGATCGCCGCCGTTTCAGCCTGCCGCTTTGCCGGAGCCGGTTCGAACAGCGCAATTGCCGCGGCCAAGGCGCTACAGCACAGCGTCACGGTGGCCAGCAGAAACATGTTTCGGTTTTCTTCCCTGATCCGCATGGGCCGACAACGGAGGACACCGGCGACCGGTTCCGGCATTCCACGCCCGGCTCGCGCCCCGGAATAGGCCGAAGCTTACGCGAAGCTTACGGCGGAAGCCATAGTTTCCGTAAGACTACCCGGGACATTTGGCATCAAATCTTAACGTCAGCTGGTTCCAATGCACGGTGCTGGGAATATGCATCGGCAGAAAATCACTGGGGCGGCTGCAATGAGCGTTTTGAACAATCTGAAAATCGTGTGGAAGGTCGCGCTGATCGTCGCCGTGATGGGCTTTGCCATGGTCGCCGTCGCCGGCTTCGGCACGCGCGAACTCTCGGCAACTGTCGACGGCTTCGCCGAGCTTTCCGCAGCACAATCCTCAGCGCTCAACCTGACGCGGGCCCAGCGCCGCGCAGAGACCTATCATGCCGCGCTCTATGCGGTCTTCACCGAGGCGACGGAGGCGGGCAACGCCAACCGTCTCAAGACCGCGACGCAGAACCGCGATGAGATCCGTCAATTCCTGGAGGCGGCGGAGCAGGACGATCAGCCGCGTGCGAGCCAGATCAAGAGCATCGGCGACCAGTTGAAAGCTGTGTTCGCCGGCTGCGATCCGGTGCTGAAGGCAGGCTCGCTCGCAAGCAGCCCGGAAGAGAATGCCAAGGCGGCCGAGCGTGCGCACAAGGAGTGCGATCCGGTGATGGATGCGGCCCTGGGGCGCATTGCCAAGTTCGTGGGCGAGACCGCAGAGGCGGTCGCCAAGAGCAAGGACGCCATCAACCGCGACGCCAGATCCGCGACCTGGACGGTGATCGGCGTCAGCGCCGGCGGCCTGATCCTGGGTATCGCGATCGCGCTGTTCATCGGCCTCAACGCGATGTCCCGGCCGATTGCCCGCCTCAAGCTCGCCATGGAGGGCCTTGCCCGCAACGATCTCAAGACCGAAGTGCCCGAGAAGGACCGCCGCGACGAGATCGGCGACATGGCCAGGACGGTCGAAATCTTCAAGACCAACGGGATCGAGGTCGAGCGCCTCAAGGCTTCGCAGGTTGAAGTGGAGAAGCAGGCCGCCGATCAGCGCAAGCGCGACATGGTCAACCTTGCCGACGGCTTTGAGCGGGCGGTCGGCGAGATCATCGAGACGGTGGGCTCGGCGTCCACCGAGCTCGAAGCGTCGTCCTCGACGTTGGCCACCACCGCGCAGCGTGGGCAGGAGCTCACTTCGGTCGTCGCGGTCGCGTCGGGTGAAGCGACCAGCAACGTGCAGTCGGTTGCGACGGCCACGGAGGAGCTGTCCTCCTCGGTCAACGAGATCAGCCGCCAGGTACAGGAATCGGCGCGGATGGCGGGCGAGGCCGTCACCCAGGCTCGCACCACGACGGTGCGCGTCAGCGAGCTCTCGGTTGCGGCGACGCGCATCGGCGACGTCGTCGAGCTGATCAACACCATTGCCGGCCAGACCAACCTCCTGGCGCTCAACGCCACGATCGAGGCGGCACGTGCCGGCGAGGCCGGCCGCGGCTTCGCCGTCGTCGCCGCCGAGGTGAAGACGCTGGCCGAGCAGACCGCGAAAGCGACCGGCGAGATCAGCCAGCAGATTTCCGGTATCCAGACCGCGACCCAGGAATCCGTCAACGCGATCCGCGACATCTCCGCGACGATCGAGCGGCTCTCGGAAGTGTCGTCGACCATTGCCGCGGCTGTCGAGGAGCAGGGCGCCGCAACCCAGGAGATCTCGCGCAACGTGCAGCAGGCCGCCCACGGCACCCAGCAGGTCTCCACCAACATCGCCGACGTGCAGCGCGGCGCGGCCGAGACCGGCTCGGCTTCCTCGCAGGTGCTTTCGACCGCGAAGATGCTGGCGACCGACAGCAACCGGCTGAAGGACGAAGTCGGAAAATTCCTCCGCACGGTGCGCGCCGCCTAAGTCAGCGCGGCGGCTTTCGTCCGCCGCGCTGCGTAATCATCGCGCCAGCAGAAATCCCATTGCGAATGCGAACAGCACGGCCGTCATGACGACGGCCGCCGCCGCGCCGGCGGCGATTCTGGCCTTCTCTTTGATGTTGGGGCGCATGGGGGCTGAAATCTACCTCATGTTGAACTCTGATCCAATCTGTGATCAGTAGCTGCGCCCGCGACGCGCGCGGCCAAGATGCATGCCGAAGGTCGACCCATGAGCGACGATGTCAGCGACGGCTGGGCCGCGTCCGCGATGGCCTGGATCGTCGAGCAGGGCGAGGACGGCGACTATGGCCGCCGCTTCGTGCTGGACGCGCCTATGCGAGCGCGGATCGAAGGGCGAGGCTTCCGCAATGCGCTCGACGTCGGCTGCGGGGAGGGGCGCTTCTGTCGCATCATGCAGCGCGTCGGCATCCGCACCACTGGTGTCGATCCAACCGAAGCGCTGCTCGCGCGTGCCATGGAGTTGGACCCGCAGGGCGACTATCGGCTCGGCCATGCCGAGACGATGGATTTCGGCGCGGAGTTCGATCTGGTCGTCAGCTATCTCAGTTTGATAGACATGCCCGATCTCGCTGGATCTATCGCGAGGATGGAGGCGGCGCTGCGGCCGGGCGGTACGCTCTTGATCGCCAACCTGACCAGCTTCAACACCGCCGGTCCGCCCGAGGGCTGGACGCGTGACGGCGAGGGCGTCTTGCGCTTCGTCATCGATCATTACATGGACGAGCGGCCGACCTGGGTGACATGGCGCGGCATTCGCGTCCAGAACTGGCATCGTCCGCTCTCTACCTACATGACGCTGTTGCTCGATCGCGGGCTCCAGTTGCGCCTGTTCGTCGAGCCGCAGCCCACGGGCGGCGACCCCGACAGGAATGCGCGTCATCGCCGGGTGCCCTTCTTCCACGTCATGGAGTGGCAGAAACCGGCTTGAGACGGACTTCGGACGCAAAGCTCTACCTGCTAGTGTGTTCACGACGGAATCATGGTCTGAGGTCTGGCCGGTGATCGTCAAACGTCCATCCGTGCTCGCTCACGAACGCTTCGTCGCCGACCGCGATAATTTCGCGGGCCTCGATCTCGCCGCACGGTTCGAGCGGATCGAGCAGACCAACCTGTGGGGCGCGGCTAGTTCGGTGTCGGGCCTCGGCTCGGAGGACCCCGCGACCGCAGCGGTCCGCGAGGTGCTTCCTCCACTGCTGCAACGGCTCGGCGCGCGCTCGCTGCTCGATGCGCCCTGCGGGGACGCGGGCTGGATCGGCCGCGTGAGGCTGGATCTCGACTACACCGGCATCGACATCGTTCCGTCGCTGATCGCGGCCAATCGCCAGCGCGTGGCGGGCAGCGAGTTGTCCGGCCGGTTTCTCGTTGCCGACATCACGCGCGATGCACTGCCGCGCGCGGATGTCGTTCTGTGCCGGGACTGCCTGGTGCATTTGAGTTTCGGCAATATCGCCCGCGCCGTCGCGAACTTTCGCGCCAGCGGCGCGCGTTTCCTGCTGGTCACGACGTTTCCCGAATGGGACGACAATCGCGATTGCGAGGACGGCGACTGGCGCGCGCTGAACATGGAGAAGGCGCCGTTCGACTGGCCGGCACCGCGCGAGCTGATCAAGGAGCATTGCGAGGAGGGCGGTGGCGGCTGGCGCGACAAGAGCCTCGGGCTGTGGCGGCTCGATCAATTGTAGCCCGGATTGCGCTGCGCTCCCTCCGAACTAGAGGACCAACGCAGGTGGAGTGAATCCCGATGATCGATGCCCAATGCAGGTGCGGCGCTCTCGCGCTGTCGCTTCCAGGACCTTCCAGCCTCGTCGTTGCCTGCCACTGCATTGACTGCCAGCGTCGAACCGGCGCGCCGTTCGGTGTCGGTGCCTTCTATCCCACAGAGGTTATTACGATCTCGGGAACGTCGAAGGAGTACGTCCGGACAGCCGCAAGCGGCGGCAAAGTCCGCAGCTGTTTTTGTCCCGAGTGCGGTTCGACGGTCTATTGGAAGGCGGACAATCTGCCTGCGATGATCGGCGTTGCCGTGGGCGCGATCGCGGATCCGGACTACCCGGCGCCCATCCGCTCGGTTTTCGAGCAGTCGAAACATGCCTGGATGGAAATATCAGGCGCTGAGCACTTCGAGCAAGGCAGCACACCTAAGCATTCGAAGTGAGCCTTGCGCTCAAAAGCTGGTGCCGGCTGAGGGGATTGAACCCCCGACCTTCGGTTTACAAAACCGTGGCTTCGGCCGAATTTCATCAAAATTATCAGCGCAATAACGATCGAGCGAATTTGGCGGGTAACCAACGGGGTAAAAAGAGGGGCCTGTGTGGTTGCCGCGATCGTCGCTGTTCTGATATGACCGGGGCCGTCGCTGGCATAGCTCAGTTGGTAGAGCACGTGATTTGTAATCACGGGGTCGCGGGTTCGATCCCTGCTGCCAGCACCATCATTGCTTTCCCCTTGATCACGTCAACGAACAGCGCGCGAGTGATTAACTCACCTCAACCTTTCCGGTAGCCAATCGTCGGCGCTTACGGTTCAATACCGTGGTAGAAGTCTGGGGAAGGGTAAATGGCCGCCGCTGAGCCGAGCCTTCAGCTCCATTTGGAGCCGGAAGAGCCTATTGAAATTTCCGAACTAACCGGCGCGCTAACAGCTATCGCGCACCAATATCAAGCCTACGCTGTCGAGAACGAGCTAGCTTCCAAAAACTCCGAGGCTCGGCTCTTAGTGTCGGCTGTAAGGCCCGGCAGCATCGACATCAACTTGGTCCCCGATCTGACTACCATGATCGCGATGGCGGGGCCGCTGCTCGCTCCTCTAATCGACAAATTGGAGTTGATCGAAAAGTTCGGCAAGCACCTTAAATCCCTGATCGATCTTTTCGCGAAAAAGAGGGAAACGACGGATCGTGACAATATCACGGTCAAGGATTGCGACGACGCAACGAACATCGTTAAGCCCATCGCAAACCACGGCGGATCACAGACCTTCAATGTGATTAACGGACCGGTGACGATCCAACTATTGACTATCACAGCACAGGAAGCGGTCAGTATCCTTGAAACTGCTGCCCAAGAAAAAGCTTTACTTCAAAATCCGAACGCAGAGATCGTGCAGCGCGTTCCGATGATTTGGAAGCGACTTGATCGCGATTCTGTTAAGTCTGCTGCAAAGACGACCCCGGACCGGGCGCTTATCGAGGAGATAGATGAGAAGTCCCACGCCGTTTTCTTTACCGACGAAATGAGCCACCTAAAAAATCAGATGATTGATGATGAGGATAATCCATACCAAGCGATCTATTTTGTAGACGTTGTGGTGTCGCGGTCATCCGGAAAGGTCGTTTCTTATCGGGTTATTGGATACCACGGCAAGGAAGAGCTAGAGGTCATTCCGCCAGCGTAGAAGCGTACATTCCCCGGACGCGTTGTGTACTTCCGACAACGCGTCCGGGGTAGCATGAACCGGCAATGGAGAAGCGACTAACCTCTGCCGGTGCATTCGATTAGCGTTTGTCGGGAGAGGCGAACGCGAGCAGGGATCGCATGTGGTCAGCGTGCAGATCGATTTTGGCTTCGTCGCCATGCTTCGATAGCAATTCGCGCATATATTCGAGATGTGATTTTCCGGCTTCGCTGTGGGAATTGTGGCTAAGCAGTTTCGTTGCCATGGGGAACGTTACCTTCTGTTGTTCGGACGATGAAAGACGGCCCGTCCAATTGGCCGATCTATTTGCGCTGTTCGCGGCATTTGTCCGGAAAGCGCTTCGCTAGTTGATCAACGTAGCTTTTGAACAGACGCTCAGCCTCATTCAGAGAGTAGTTGTCGTTCTCGAAGAACAGCCGGAAGTCGCGCGGCGTTTCAAACGCGTGAGCGGGTGTCGTCCATAAGTACAGGCTAATGATGCGAATTAGCGTATCGGGACTAATCGAGAGATTAGGCGTTTGCACATTTGCGAAAAACTGTATCTCGCGCACTGGCTCACGCTGATAGTTGTCAAAATAGAGCGCATCGCACTTCCTGATAACGCGGTTGTTGTTGGTTGCGTATTCGCCTTCAATGCGATCGTGTTCGGTCGCGCTCGCAAAGTGCATCAACCCGTCGCGATTGAACGAGTAGATCATCGGGTGTGGATGAAACACCTTGTAAATTCGCACATCGCGAAGCGGCGAGTTATCGGCTATAAGCATTGCGAATAATCCATCCATTTGCGGGCGGCGTCGGCTTCGGTGTCCGTCTTGAGTATCTTTGGCGCTTGGCCGAAAAGCGCGGTTTCTACTTCGCGGCGTAGTGTTGGCGGTGGGTACCGTTGAAGCGAATAGGCGTAGGGACGTGCATCATCATCTTCGATTTCGTCATCGTGCTGCGCTTTGCACCACTCAATCCATCGTTCATGACGTGCTTCCCATCCTGCGTAAGAGTTGCGCTGTTCATCCGTTATCGCTTCCAGTTTTGCTGCGATGCTGTGGGCAGGCTTCACGATCGCGATAAGTGCAGCAAGCCTGTTGCGGTCGCGATCACCTATCGGCATTGAGCAGTTGTTCCAATTCGCTTAGGCGATTGCGTAAATCATCGATATCCGCGACAGATTTTAGTTTCTCAATTGCGGTTGCGATTTCTTTCATTTCATCCGCCGAAATGTCGCCAGCAACAAATGCTTCCTTGATATCTTCCGGGTCAGCGCCGTGCATTTCCTGCGTGCGCGCGCTCGGCAGGCAGTAACGAAGCACTAGAGTTGTTGCCCACTGCTCTTTAGCATCCAAAGCATCGGACAGATTTGCAGCAGCGCGATTGCCCATCGCGCGAACGATTTTCATCAACTCAGCGGATTGTTTGTTACGAGCGCCAACCGGTCTCCCGGTGTTGGCCGGGCCGGATACGAAGCGGCCCCGTTCGTCCTTCGCAACCGTTGATTTACCGTGAAAAACGGCGAGGTTAGAGGGTGTGGTCATCGGTCTACGTCCAGAAAATTCGTATTTGCCTATGCTCACACCACTGTGCGACTGCCGCTGTGGAAGTCCACCACACATTGCCGCGCCGTGTCGCAGCCGGGAAGTTCTCCACCATTCTCCATCGCGACAAGACCGCGCGCGACCTCATGATAGAATTTTGAAGCGTAGCGGCATCAATCTCCGGCGTGGCTCGCAGCACCACGACGCGCGGGAAATTAGGATGACGACCGCGCCTCATAGCAAAGCCCTCACGTTGATCATAAGTAACGGCCGGGCGATGTTGTTCGCCCGGCCTTTGCGTCGCTATTTGCGATCGAACGTCTTATAGATATCGTGTGGTGACAGATTGGTTGCGGTCGATAGAACGTCGCAAATTCGACGCAACATATCTTCGACGGTCGCGACAGCTTCGGCGCGTGTATTCAATTTATCGAGTTCGCGCGAGGCGGCTTCGCGCGCGGCGCGGTGGTCTGGCCCGGTTGCGAGCGGGCGTTCATAAGTGGGCGTGATCTGGTGCGCAGCGGTTGATCCAGATTTTGCGATTAGACGTTGTGCCATATAGCGCGTCATCGCGGCATCGCGTGCACGATCGCTCACGGTCGTCAGTGCACCAGATTCGATCAGCGCGGCGGTTGTCTCATGGGGGGTGTTGTCGTCAATCGCGATCGCTTCCTGACTGGCTCGGTCAGCAGCGTGAAATTTGCCAAGACCATAGGCGCGCAGGTGCGCAGTTGCGACGGTTGCCGGATCGACCGCCATCAGTGTGGCGCGCGAAGCGGCCACGTCCTGGGCTTCCTTAATGCCCCTGTTGACCATTTGCCCGCAGGCCTTTCCGAGACGCATGCCAGCGGCGCTGCGTATGCGGTTGGTCAGTTCATCGTTTTTGAAGCTGTCATGCAAGCCAGCAACGTCCGCAACGAACGCTTTCGCGCACTCGCCGACGTAGCTGGTCATTTCCGCAAGTGATGAAGCCTGATCAAGTTTTGGGATCAAGGCGCTCGATGTCTCCCCCTTTGCCGCACGCGCCGTGAGTACGATGCCGCGACCGCTATCATTCAGTTCGAACGTGACCGGCTTGTGATCCGCCTGATTATCGAACCTCAGCGGAAACGAAGGTTTGGCAACGTCATTCATCAATCAACCCTTTCGTTGACACGGCGCGGGAGGGCAACACTCCGAACGCCCGAATATTAAGACGCGCCGATGAATACTCTGGGAGGGGAAGTAAAGTCAAGAGTAAAAGTGCGTAAGTACTTGGTATTGCTTGATAATATCGGTGAATATAGCGACGAATATTGCGATGTACTTGCCTTGATTATTGCGATGGTCAGGCTATGAATATTGCGATGGTCGGTCGCTGAAATGGAGCATCGGTTCAGCAAACAGAGATGCGACGATTCAAACGCGCGCAACATCAACGCGATAACCGACCGAACTTTTACAGGGGTGATCTGCGGGGTAAGTTCGCAGTCTCAACCACTGTGCAGCCCCCCCATGGAAATTATGGATCGCTCTTTTCCATAATTTCGGCTGGACCGCTTGGGCACCCTCCGTACTCCCCTACGCCGTAAAACATGCCTGATGTATTTGTTTGTAGAGCAGTAGAATGGGTGTCCAAGCTGTCCAGAAAGAGGAAAGCGAAAATTATGGAGCGGCCACTGTGACAGGGATTGGCAGCAAAAAGCCCGGCAGAACCGGGCTTGATGATTATTCCGATGGTCGGTTGAAAAAGGTTGTCGCGGCGTTGTGAGTTGCGAGCGCCAGCCAACGGGCGGGGTTGTCGTAAACGTCGGCGGGCTTCAAATCGCGCACGATCACCATCCGTTTTTTATCGTTGCCGGTGCCAATGCGTTTATCGAGATAGATCATATCGAGCTTCATCAAGTTGCGTCGGATGGCGGCTCTATTGAGTTGTTCGCCGGGTGCCCGTTGCCTAAGGAAGTTCTCGATAGTGATGTAATCGACAACTTGGGCGCTGCATTGGTCTCGGAATTCCTTTAGCGCCTGTTCAAGATCGGTCGAAACGCTATTGAGCATCCTTTCGCGCGCGGCATTGTTTATCGATCGATCGCCAACGTTGAAGCCGTTTAGCGGTAGCGTGGACAAATGCGCCCATACCGCCGCAATGAATTCATCGCGCCGAACAAGGTCATAGATTTCTTTGTAGTACGTCGTTGGTTGCGGTTTCGTCGGATTTTCAACGATGTTCCATCGTCTGTCGTCGCGCTCAATCGGAAGCGCGTCCCAATTGTTCGAAAACACAAGCCAGCGCATTGCGTTGTGCTCAACCCATTCTAGTCCATGCTTTTCGTTGATCTCGCGAAAGTCAGGATTGACCATCGTCTTTAGTTTCTCGGACAGAGCCCATGTGTTCGGGCCGCGCATTCCTGCTTTGGCTTCATCAACGATCATCAATAGCTTGCGCGACATTCGACCGTTGAATTTACCGTCTAGAACAACGTCCAAGATTGCGTTGTTCAGCACGTAACCACGCACCACTCGCGAGAGAACCCCGCCAAGCCAGTTGCGACCGATGCCGGTCATATTGGCGACGAAGCACCACGCGGTTTCGACTTTCTCGCCGGGATGCTGCAAAATGTGCGCTAGCCAACGCTCAAACAGATCGCGTTCGGTGTCGATCGGTACAAGATAGGTGAGGTGTTCGCGCCATCTAGTCAACCATCGTTCGCGTAGTTGATCGTCGTTGATGAAATGATCGTGCCATGTCGGCTTGATCAATCCACGCCACGTGTTGAAACCGCTTAAGCCGACCTTTTCTGGAACGTCGCAAATTGATCCGCCTTCCGGCTTCCATGTAACACTATCGACGCGCTTTCGCTTTTCGTGCGGTAGCCACTGCTCAAAAGCCGGAACGATCTTCGTTTTCGTCTCACCCGTTCGCTTGTCGGTGTATTCAAGCGGATGCCTGGACGGTGCGTATTCGTTGCGCGCAACCGCAACGGATAAGACACCCAGCGTCTTTGCATTCGCGACGCCGCCTGACGCGCCGACGCCGCTGACAAAATAGAAATCGTTGATCATTTCATCGAGCGTGATCAGCTTTGTCGTGATATCGAACTCAAGTTGCTCGCCGATACGCTCGTTTTCTTCGCGTTGTTTGTGGCGCCGCTCTTGGTTGGTGCCTCGATAAACATCACGGCATGACTGATTGCTGCTGCTAGCTGTCCTGTTGCGGTAGTACGCCCGGTTAAGCCATTTCTCGCGCTTGCCCAATGCCGACATACTGAAAAGCTGGATCATTCGGACATGATCTTTGCCGGTCCAGAACGCCAGCTTGTTCATCAATGCCAAATCGGCTGCACTGTGGTCGAATTGCTTTCCTGCCGATGACGGATAGGAATGACCCAGCACATTTGCATCGCCGTACCATAGTGCGGCGAACGGGACGCGGCGGCTTAAGATGTCGAATTGGGCTTTCGCGACAAAGTTGCTCGGATCACGCATGATCGCGTCGTTTAGCTCGGCAATTCGCTCCGATGAAAGTTTGTCATCAGATGCAAGCATGCGGGCCAATAGTTCCTGATCGTCTTCCGGCCCGGACCATCGTGGATCGCGGATGGTGTCGATTTCTTGATTGTCGCGATCATGTTCCCGGATCGGAAGGAATGTTTGCAGCGATGCTGTTTGCTCTAAGTCGGCATTACCAGTCCATTCGTTGCCAGCAATGGCGATAAAGCGGTTGTTCTGATAAAACTCAAATCGGCCGCCCCACTTGTTGCGACGATTGCCGAATTGGGTTTTGTCGCCCCTCATGATCAGGTGGAGGCCTGTTCCTGATTGACTAACCTCCACCGCTACGCCCGGAAATAGCCGTGTGCAAATATGCGTTGCTTCGTCATTGTATGCGCCGGTGTCCGGATCGCGGCATCCGTCAAGGTCAACGAAGATATACGGATCGTTCAAAGTGAAGACGAAGCCGACGCGGAATTCCGGGTTGATCATTGCGATCATCGTCGCGGTTTCGAAACTTCCCCATGTGGTAGGATTGGTCGTGTCGGCGCGTTGAAGCGTCTTCGGATCGTAGGGGACTTTGCGCGGTTTCGGTTCGCTGTCGTATTGCTCAAGTCGCCACAGCACCCATTGCGGAAGGGATTTCAGGCCCGCGAGAGGGTCGGCGAGGTTTGCAGGCGACTTTCCGCTATCGAATGCACGCAGTGTCACAAGCGCGCGGTTGAGATGCGCGGCGCGGGCGTGTATAGTCATAATGCTTATTCCTAAAGAACGATGATTAGAGGCCCTGCCGGGTTGCGCTGGCGGGGCCTTTTCCTTTGGCGCTAGGCGGCGCTGGCGCGACCGTTGATGAATTTTTCAAGGTCGGACCGACGCCAGTAGCGCCGACCGCTGATCATCAACGGGGCGGGGAAGTCCGCGAGCGGGGCGATGATCTTGTTGCGCGTGCGATGGTGTAGACCGTGCTGCCAGCAATGTAGCGTCGCGTGCGAGATGTTGCCGAGCATTGTCCTGGCAGCTTTGGAATTAACGAGGATGTCGCTGGAAGCGAAAGCCGCGTGCGTGCTCGCGTCAACGAGCAGGACCGTTGATGTCATGGCGGATGACCTGATGATGATGTTGAGGGGGTTCGCAGCCATCCGGCTACAAGTGCGCCGCTTGCTTCCAGCGGCTAAAGGCCATCCAGCCCGTACGCCCCGACGCATCCGCGTCATGACCAATTGAAAATGATTCAATGAGTAAGGTTCGTCAAGGGCGGGGCGCGACAAATCAACAGCGTGCACGGATCAAATTACCCCTTGGCTTCCCCCGCGGTGCGTCCCCGCGCCGAACGACAACGATTTCAACGCGATGATTCCGCGCGCTGCCAAATTCTATAACCGATGCTCAAATATCCGTGGATAGCCGGGCGTTGGCGCTTGCGCTCGCATCGTATGGGCCGCGTCGTTGCGCCCGTCCGTGTTATCCTCTGAGAGCGCTTCGCCGCACCGCGCGAGAGGAATTTGCACCATGGACTTGGCTCAAATCGGCTTCGGTGTTGATACGTCCGAGCTCGCTGCGGCGACTACGGACCTACAAAAGCTTGTCCCAGCTTCCAAGGCTGCCGAAAGCGCCGCTGAAAACGTTTCGACCGCGCTCAACAAGGTCAACAAGGCCGCAACCGGCGCGACAACGGCAACCGGTGGAACGACCAAGGTAATGCAGGCCGCAGCCGGTGCGACGACCGCAACGACCAACGCGACGAAATCGGCAGCGGCAGCGAATGATAACCTTGCGAAAAGCCACGCCGGACTATCAACGCAAGCAATGGCCGCACAGCACTCAATCCGATCGATGGTTGAGCAGCTTGCAATGGGCGTGCCTCCGTCTCAGGTTTTGACAACGCAACTCAACCATCTTGCGTTTGCCGCAACCGGCCCCGGTGGTCTCAAACAAGCGTTCTCAGAGGCATTCGCGTCACTGACCAAGCTTTTCAGCGGTGCGGCCTTGTTCGCTGCCGGTGGCGTTGCAATCGCGGCGTCATTAGGAGCGATCGCGGCAGCGGCAATTAAATCAGCGTTGGCATTGGACGATGTTCGAACGACGACCGATCTAACGCTAAGGCAGGCGTCCGGATTGCAATCTATGGCCGCAATCAAAGGCATCGGTAAGGAAGAATTCGCGGCCGGAATGCAGGCATTTGCCAAATACGCTGACGAAGCACAGCACAACATGGGTTCGCTGAATGGCCTAATGATCGCTAGCGGCAAGAGTGCGAAAGATATCGTCGGCTATTACGCGAACGTCGCAGATATCGTTTCGCAAACGAATAGCAATGTTCAAAAGCGCAACATCCTTGAAGCCGCTGGACTGCCGACGACCACCCAATGGGTGAAGTTGATGAACCAAGGCGGCGATGCGATCCGTAACGCAGCACAAGGAACCGACAATTTCAACGAACAGGCGAACGAAAAGCTCATTGCGAACGCGCGCAAGTTCGATGAAATGTGGAACAGTGCGATCACCAATTTTAAGAATAACTTTGTCAACGCGATCGTTGGAATGACGGGAGCCATGGAGACCTTCTATGAGAAGGTTGCGAGCAAAGCCGCAGGCATTGGCAATTCCAGTTTTTGGAAAATCTTTCTGCCGTCCAATCATGCCGAAATCGCTAAGTCGATGGGCATTGAGCCAATCAATGACAATTTCAAGGATCGATTTGGGTCGTTTCAGCAACCGGCAAACGCTGCACAACTCGCTACCGGTCTGCAAAAGCGAAGCGGTGCGGCGAATGGTGATCAGCAAACGCAGGCGCAATTGCTCGCTGCCAATCAGTTGTCACAGCAGCGCATTTCAATCCTGGGCGATATGGCGACAGTTGAACAGCAAGCGAAGCAGAAGCAACTTGAATTGACCGCAGCCGGCTTGCAAGGCGTCGGTGTTAGCAGAGACATGGCCGCCGCGATCCTGAACAACACGCGCGCTATGGCCGAAATGAGCCGCGTGCAGCAACAGGCAACCGCTGGCGTCTATGACGCGAACGCCGCGCGCAAAGCCGCTGCGGACACGTTACAATCGTGGATCGATAAAGGGCTGATCGATAAGAACAACGTTGAGCAGATGGCAGCCGGTCAACAGGCGCTTGCGAACCAGTTGAAACAAACGTCCGACGCTGCGGCAATCGCGGGCGCTAAATTCCAGTCGTTGAAGCAAATCGAATTGGACGGCAGCAATTTCGCAAAACTACTCGACACGTCCGTTAGTGGCGCATTGAACAGCCTTGTATCCCCAATCCAAGACGTGATGAACGGCGTTACGACCATGGGGCAGGGCTTCAAAAATGCCGGTGTGGTGATCCTGCAAGCCATTCAACAGATGATCATCAAAATGTTGATCCTCGCGCCGATCGCGAAGGCATTGCAGGCGGTGTTGGGCGGCTTCGGTGGCGGCGGTATCGGCGGCAGCATTCTCGGTCTGTTTGGTCTCGGCAGCAACGCAACCGATGGCATCGGAGGATACGGCCCAACCGCGCCTGTGAAGAATGCACTGGGCGGTGTCTACAATTCACCAAGCCTAAGCGCCTATTCCGGGCAAATCGTGAAGTCGCCGACGCTGTTCAAGTTCGCGAGCGGGGCAGGGCTGATGGGCGAGGCGGGGCCGGAAGGCATCTTGCCATTGAAGCGCGGGCCATCTGGCGCGCTTGGCGTCCAAATGTACGGTGGTCAACAGGCGGGCAACGACAACAGCATGCAAATCACCTATGCCCCTACCTATGGCGATATTGCCCCGGGGGCTGATCCGCAAGCGATTGCGGAGCTACGGAAGGCACAAGCGCGGGACCGGGCGGAATTCGCCGCCAACGTCGGTAAGACACTCCAAAACCTCCGCAAGCGCAACGTCAGGGTATAAGCTCAGGTCTTTGGACCTTGGAGTGTGAGGCCTCCGGGCAGTGGGATGCCGGCCGGCTTCGGATCGGGGGGTAATGTCAGGGTACTACAAGCCGCCTCGGGGTTAGTCTCCAGCTTGCGAGGGCCGTCTATGTCGATGAACCAGAGTTCTTTTTCGAAGCGGTACACGCGCTGAGCCGCGGCTGTGGGACCAGAAGCATAACGAGGATCGCCCGGGCACGTCCTGACCAATACGGCCTCGCGCTCAAATTTCCGCTCGAATTCGACCTGCTGCGGGTCCTTCACCTGCTCTTTGCAGCCGGCCAAGGCAACCCCGGCAATCATAATCGCAACCAGTCGCAGCATCGATTTCCCCCGAATCAAGCGTTGGTTGCAAGATAGGATTGGCCTCCGCGCTGCGCTAGGGGGCAACTTAATTCGGACATTGATGCGCCAATCGAGAACGGGGAGCTTAAAAAGTTTGCGATTATTCCCCCTAAGGTTACCCATCGGTTCGGCGCGACAACCACCGCATTGAAATCATTACCGGTTGGCGCGAGGCTCCTCTAATCCTGCAACCGCTGCTCAGACTGTCGGTGCAAGTCGGGCGCGACTGTGGCTCGCCCGTAGGCAGCCCGGAGAACGCGCGCAATCCGACCTAAGTATGGTCGATCTGAATGACGACTCAACCGCGAATTGTGGCATTCTACCACAAGATATTTTCAACCAAGGGTGTTGAACTGATCAACGCCGATGGCTTCTGACGAGAGTTCGGAATGTTCAGTTTGCTCGGAGCTGCCGGGGCCGTAGTCGTTGCGCTAATAACGGCAGGATTTGTCCTTTCCGCGCTTGATCGGCTCCTTGACAGTCGCGATCGGGACGCGATCCGCGCTCGTGTTGAAAAGTTCTGGTTCCGGACTGCATCGCTCGAATTGCATGAGCAGTTTCAGCTCGCGATGCGTTCGCGATACACGCAAATGCGTCGCTTGCAGCGCTATTTTCTCATGTTTTTCGTCGCGATCGGCTTTTTTCTTAGCTTCGCTAACGCGATGTGGGGAGCCCTAGCTACTCCGAAGGAAATCAAAGATTACCAACAAGCCCTAATGAAGACCGACTTCGAACTGCGGTATAGCTTTTACTTCTATGTTGATGGCTATTCCGGTGACGAGCCCGAATTTGGAAACGTGGATGGCAGCTGCACCATTGGTTCCGGCTACGATGACATGCAGGCGATCTATTCGTTAGGACGAGCGAAAGCCGGTATTGAGAAGTTCTTGGATGATCACGAAGACAGCGCTGTCGCAATGCGAATATTTAGCGCGACGGTCGGCGCGCTGGTCCCTCTCTTTTTGACAATGCCTCTGGCACTGGGCCTCTTCATTTCATTCAATATCACTTTGTGGTTGCTCTCGCGCGTCACCCAATCGCGCATTGGAGCGACCTTTATCGTAATATTCGATCTCGCCTTAGCGCTAGTCATGCCGAGCGTGGTGTCGGCTGTCTTAATTTCAATCGCAGTGTTTGCTATTGTCTTTTCGGTCGAAGGGATGCCCGACTATGCTTCAATCGGATATGAAGTGACATGGGTGAGGCTAACAATTGCGTCGATGTGCTTCATTCTCGGCCGATCGCTTAGTTGGCCGCTTGTCGTTGCGGCATTTACTAAAGCATTTCCCTTTGAACTCATCGGCGTCACCTACATCGTTTCTACGCTAACGCAATACGGCTACCTCAATGCAAAAGCTCTTTTTATCGATTTGGGAAGGATTGCAACGTTCGATCTCAATATTGATCCAATCGAGACACTGATCAATTACGCGATTGGCTTCGATGTCCTCTTTTCTTTGCTTTACATTGTGCCGTGCCTGTCTCTCGTACTGATGCAACGAAGCGAGTGGACACGAAACCTATTCCTCAAGATCGTTCAATGGATAGCAGAGCACCCGAAGGGGCCGATTATCGCGTTGGAAGAGGTGGTCACGGCTTTCGCTAGGTATCTTGGTGGACTCATCAAGCACTAGCGATGCAGCGAGAGGACGCTGCTTCTCGTGCAGTTTGATCGTCGTCGCGACGAGCCGAACTCTGATGGTCGGCCCGAACGTGCCTGTGTCTCATCTCATTGAGACGCGACAAGCTTTGGACGCGGCCGATCGATGACGATTTGCTGCAAGCGATCCGCCCAGAGTTTCAAGGCTTCGCGCTTTTCATCGGCGTATTCATAGCGATTGTAGATCGCGGCTACGCCGCTGACCTTGCCTGATTTGTGGTTCAGAATTGCTTCCGTCACTTCCTGCGTGACGCGTAATTTTGCGAGTTCGGTTGAAACTGTCCGACGCAAATCATGCAGGTGCCAATCCGGCAAACCCGGACAATGCTTTTCAAGGGCGATCTTTCCGTTTGAAAAGCCGCTGAACGGTGTGGTGCCGATCGTTGTGAATACGTAGTCGGACATTTTATCGATTGAGATTGCCACTCGCGGTAGCGCCTTGATGATCGCGGTTGCCAGTGGTGGAAGCGGCACAATGTGAGCGCGTCCATTTTTAGTGCGTGATCCTTCGAACGTGATCGTATCGAAGGTGTCAGACAGTTCGGACCATTTCAGGTTCGCGATTTCGTCGCGTCGCTGACCGGTCAACAAAAGCAGTTTGACCAATGCTCCGAATGGATAATCACAAGCTGTTGCGGCGTTCCATACAGCTTTGATTTCATCGTGTGAAAGTACACGGTCGCGGCTTTGCGGTTTAGGAGGCGAGTGGGCAAGTTCGATCACGTTGCGGCCGATGATACGAATGACGGCTTTCCAACGGAAGAATGTAGACAAGAGCGCAAACGCGTTACGTCGCGCACCGGGATCAAGTTTGTTGATCAGCTTTTCAACGTCGCGATAGTCAAATGCTCGAATGTCCGTAACGTGCTTCCAATGTGGTTTGATGTCCGTCTTGATGATGCGGTCATATTCGTCTGCCGTGGATGCTTTGACGGGACGCCCTTTGAACCCGGTTAAGCGGGCGGCTTTGGTGAATTCATCAAGCCAGTATTCGAGGCTAAAGCGTTCCGTTTTGGATTGGCGTGGATCATGTCCGCGCTTGGCATCGGCCTTCACGCGTTCAGCCAACGCCCGTGCCTCGGCGACGTTTAGAACCTGCTTGCTGGACGGCCGGTCGATCCGCTCTAGGCCCGAGCCTTCCTCGTCATAGCGGCCTAGGGTGACCTTTGCGGCCTTGCCGTCCAGCTTGGTTCGGACGGCCCAGGACAACGCGCCAGAGGGCTGCACAATGAGATAGAGGCCGCTCACAGCGTCGTCAGGGACTTCCTGACGGGCATCGGTAGCCTTCAAATTCTTGATGAACGCGGCGGCTCGCTTGTGCTGTGCAGGGAGCATCGGTTTGTCCGGGTAACCGGCCGGGTAATTCCGGCGGCCTTATCGAGGCATACCGAACCATACACGAACCGATGCCGAGCGGAACCATAAACTACTGAATCAACAGCAATTTCACCGCTAAAGTCACCGCAACTAGACCGAGCCAAACAGAACCAAATTCGCCGAAGCCTAATTACAAAACCGCTGCTCTACCGCTGAGCTAAGCCGGCGACGCCTGGAGAAGCGGGCAGGGACCAGCATACGCCGGAGCCGTCCGCCCGTGCGCGCCGCAATACCAGACTTGACCGGAAAGTGCCAGAACCCGCGATGCCCGATGCAGACACGAATCAGGCGGCCCGAAGGCCGCCTGATCTGTCGCGTTCGGTTAAATCGCCTTATTGGCAGATGTGCCGGCGGCCGTCTTCGCCCTTGAACCAGGTGCCGGGCGTGCAGACGAAGCCGTTGCGCTGGGCGTAGGTGCGGGTGTCCCAACCGCGATTGTCCCAGCCGCGGTTATCCCAGCCATTGTCGTAGGCGTAGGCGTCGTTCGTGGCACGGAACGGGGCGGTTGCGATTGCGCCTGCAGTCCCGATGGCTGCGCCGGCCACGCCCGCGGCTGTTCCGACCGCGCCGGCGGCGACGTCGGTCGGCCAGAAGCCGGTGCGGCTCCTGTTCCAGTCGTTATTCCAGTCGCCGTTGTTGGTCTGGCGATAGGACACGCGACGATGCCGATAGCCGCTGTCGGTGTACGGATTTCCCGGTCCGACGTTCTGGCAGTTGGCGTTGGGGAATTGCGCCGCGCAGCGGCCGGGATTGGTGATCACGGCCTGCGCCATGGCAGAGCCCGTCACGAGGGTCGCCGCAATCGCCGTGGCTCCGAGAAGTTTGACGTTCATGATTGTTTGGCTCCCGTTTTGTTGACGGGGGCTAAACGCCGAAGACGCCGGACGTTCCGCTGAAACCGGCGGATTTTCGTGAGCGGCAGTCAAACGGAAGTGAGCACGCGCGATGGTTCCGGACTGCAGGGTCCGGCGGCGTTAATGCTTCGCTAGTTCGCTTTGCAGCATTTGAGCGGCGCGCAATCCTTACACATTAGGCTTACCGGCAATTGGTGAGAGGGCCTTAACCCTCTCTGCGTCGCCATCGGGTAGGTTGTCGCCGGATAAATGGGATCCTCTCATGCGCGCATCTGCGCTCGCCGCCTTTCTGATCGGACTGCCCGCGTCGGCGTTTGCCGGCGGCGGCTTCGATATCGTCGTTCCCGGTCGTCCCGGCGTGCCCATCATCATCAACAACATCGACGCGTCCTATACCGTGATCGAGGGGACCTGGGGCCTGGGGAAGAACGTCCAGGTGCAGCCCACGATCTATGGCGGCCGCTATATCGCCGAGCGCCAGCCTGAGGACGTCGGCCATTATTACCCGACGCTGGGCCTGCGGCCCGGCTATGGCCGGCTCGAGGTCGAGCCGCCCGCGAACCGCAAAATGCCCAAGCCGGCCGAGAGCTATCACCAGAGCTGGGGCGCGCAATCGGCGCCGCTGCCGCCGCAGATGGACGTGCCCGTCAATCCGCCGCCGGTGATCCTCGCGCCTGAGATCAACGACTATCCGCGGCGTCCTCGGCCGCGGCCGCGTACAGAGATGCCCGGCAGACCGTCGGGTTAAGAAACGACAAAATCCAAAAAACGGAAATCAACAGGAGAGAGTAATGCGTCAGATGATTTCGGGACTGGTCGCGGCGGCTGCCGTGATGTTCGCCGCCACCGCGCCCGCCGCGGCCTGCGGCTTCGATCCGTGCCAGCCGGTCGCGCCGGTCTATTCCGGCTGCAACACCGGCTGCGGCGGTTATGGGGCCGGCTACGGCTACGGCTACGGCTACGGCGCCTATGAGCGTCTCGCCGAGCCCACCACGCAATATTATCACGTCAACCAGGGCCCGACCTACACCGGTCCGGGCGCCTTCGCGCCGTATCCGACCTACCGTGAGGACGCGGTGGTTGCGCCCGCCAATTACGGCTACGGCCGTGGCTATGGCTATGGGCACGGCTATGGCTATCGCGCCGCCGCGGTCGAAGCCCCGGCCGCCTATCCCTACCGCCGCCCGTATTACCGTCCGTATCGCTACGGCTACGGCCCGCGCGCCGGCTATCTGCCGCGCACGCATTACGGCTACGGTCCGCGCTACGGCTACGCCCCGCGCCATGTGCCGTACTACGGCGGCCACCGCGTGCTGCGTCGCTATTACTGATCGCTTGATCGGTTAAACCAACGAGACGCCCGTCCGCGATGCGGACGGGCGTTTTGTTTTGTCACCGCTTCATCAGCCCGAGCCGGCTGGCGCCGACATAGAGCGAGAGCACGGCGGCATTCGAGACGTTGAGGCTCTTGATCTCGCCGGGCATGTCGAGCCGCGCCACGACGCTGCAGGTCTCGCGCGTCAATTGCCGCAGGCCCTTGCCTTCCGCGCCCAGCACCAGCGCGAGCGGCTCGCGCAGCGTGACCTCGGAGAGATCCGCGCTGCCTTCACTGTCCAGTCCGACGGTCTGGAAGCCGAGCTCGTTCAGCGTGGTCAGTGCGCGGGCGAGGTTTTGCACCGTCACCATCGGCACCAGCTCCAGCGCGCCGGAGGCGGCCTTGGCCAGCACGCCGGTCGCTTCCGGACTGTGGCGCGCGGTGGTGACGATCGCCTTCACGGCGAACGCCGCAGCCGAGCGCAGGATGGCGCCGACATTGTGCGGATCGGTGATCTGGTCGAGCACCAGCACGATGCCGTCCTGCTCCAAATCCTCGATGTCGGGAGAGGGCAGGGGATCGGCCTCGGCGAGCAGGCCCTGGTGCACGGCGTCGGGCGACAGCAGGCGGTCGATCTCCTGGGGCCGGACGATCTCGGGCGTGATGCGGGTTGCGATGTTCTCGTCCGCCAGACGCCTTGCGGCATTCTCGGTCAGCGTCAGCTTGCGGATCTGCCGCTGGGGGTTGGCGAGCGCCATGGTGACGGTGTGCCAGCCATAGAGGATGACGGGACCGTCGGTGTCCGAATCGCGATCGCGCCGGGCCGGGCGACCGGCCGATTTTCCGGGCCTGTTGAAGGGCTTAGACCCGCCGCGGGGGCCCCTCGGGTTGAATTTTCGATCCTTCATGGGCTCGCTTGTGTCACGGGTCCCGGAATATGGCAATTTGGGTGGTGTCGGGGGCGATTTTAGCTGTTCGCCTCGGTTGACTTTACCCCATCGCTTCGCCGATAACCGCGCCCGGTCGCGCCCCCATCCGGGCTGTCGCGGCCTTCACGTTCCATGGCCGTCTTCGGTCGCCGGCAAGGTCCGGCCCGATTGTGCTGCCGTCGAGCGGGGGAGTGTCCCGAGTGGCAAAGGGAGCTGACTGTAAATCAGCCGCCTTATGGCTTCGCAGGTTCGAGTCCTGCCTCCCCCACCACGCTTCGCCCTTCGGGCTTCGCGTGGCGCAGCCAACGTGATGCGCGAAGGACGGAGCGTGGTGTCCGGCGAAGCCCGTAGGGCGAAGACGGACTGAGCGGATCCGATCGCCTTACCCCATCATCTCCCGCACCATCGGCACCACCTTCCGGCCGTAGAGCTCAATGCTCTTCATCAGCTTCCCATGCGGCAGCGGGCCCGCTGAATACTTCAGCTGAAACCGCGAAATGCCGAGTGCCTTGGCGGTCTTGGCGATCTTGCGCGCGACCGTCTCCGGCGAGCCGACATAGAGCGAACCGTGCTCGGCCTCATTGACGAACTCGTCGCGGCCCATCGGTGGCCAGCCGCGTTCCTTGCCGATGCGGTCGCGCATCGCCTTGTAGTCGGGCCACAGCTCCTCGCGCGCCTGTTCGTCGGTCTCGGCGACATAGCCGGGCGAATGCACGCCGATCGGCTGGGCCGGGCGGCCGAACTCCCTGAACGCGCGGTGATAGAGATCGACGAAGGGCGCGAAGCGCGCGGGATCGCCGCCGATGATCGCGAGCATCAAGGGCAGGTCGTAATGCGCGGCGCGCACCACCGATTGCGGACTGCCGCCGACGCCGATCCAGGTCTTGAGCGTGCCGTTCGCGACCGGGGGATAGACCAGTTGATCCTTCAGCGGCGGACGCAGCTTGCCTTCCCAGGTCACCGGCTTCTGCGACAGCAGCGCTGCGAACAGATCGAGCTTCTCTTCGAACAGCGCTTCGTAAGCCCGCAGGTCGAAACCGAACAGCGGAAAGGATTCGGTGAATGAGCCGCGGCCGAGGATCACCTCGGCACGTCCGTTCGAGAGCGCGTCCAGGGTGGCAAAGCGCTGGAAGACGCGGATCGGATCGTCCGAGCTCAGCACCGTCACGGCCGAACCGAGATGGATGCGCCTGGTCCGCGACGCGATGGCGGCCAGCACGGTCTCAGGGGAGGAGATCGCGAAGTCGGCGCGGTGATGCTCGCCGAGCCCGATGAAGTCGAGGCCGAGCTCGTCGGCGAGCACCGCTTCGTCGACGACGTTGCGGATCACCTGCGCGTGCGGAAGCATCGCGCCGGAGGCGTCCCTGGTGACGTCGCCAAAGGTGTCCAGTCCGAATTCAAGCGGTGCGGTCATTGATGAGGTCTCTGCGGGCGCGGCTTGCGCGCCTGTCACTGGGGGAGGGGATTGGTTTGGTTGGAGCTAAGCAGCCGGGTCTGATGCGCAATGCTGCTTCGAGAAACCCATTGTTTCCCTTTCTTCTTGGTGTCGGGGGGGCCGCGGCTTCAGTCGGACCTGGCGAACATCTCGACCAGGGTCTCGCGCAGCCAGCGCTGCGCCGGCACGGTGTCGTTGCGCTGGTGCCAGAACAGGCTGACGATGCGCGGCGGCGCCTTGAGCGGAAGCGGCATGGCGTGCAGGAACGGCGCGTGCCGGGATTGCGAGCGCAAATCGCTCGGCAGCACCGCAATCAGGTCGGACTGGCGCACCACCTCGTAGGCGGCGCTGTAGTGATTGACGGTCGCGACCAGGTTGCGCGATAGCCCGCGCGAGGCGAGGAAGAGGTCGTAGGACGGCAAGGTCTTGCCGGCGAGGCTCACATCGACATGCCCCGCGTTGAGGAAGCTGCGCGTGCTCAGCCGCTTCATCGCCGCGAGCGGATGGCCACGCCGCATGAAGCAGGCGTAGTCGACGGTCCACAGCGAGCGCGAGCGGATGGCGGCCGGCTGCTGCGCCTCGTTGACATAGACGCTGAGCACGCAATCAACGCGATTGTCTTCGAGCTGGTCGGCGATCTCCACGACGGTGTTGGGAACGGTGTGGATTCGCGCCTTGGGCGCGACCTTGCCGAAATGGTTCAGCAGGTTCGGCATCACCAGCGAGGCGACGTAATCCGACATCGACAGGCTGAACTCTGTCTGCGCACGGTGCGGGTCGAACACCTGCTCGTCGAGCGCGCCGCGGACGGTTTCGAGCGCTTCGCCGATCGGCTCCCACAGCACCACGGCGCGTTGGGTCGGACGGATGCCGGTGCCGGACCTGACGAACAGGGGATCGCCGAGCGCGTCCCGCAGGCGTGCGAGCGCGTTGCTGACCGCAGGCTGCGTCATCAGAAGCGCGTTGGCGGCGCGCGTGACGCTGCCCTCGGTCATCAGGGCCTCGAAGACTTTCAGCAGGTTGAGGTCGAGCTTTCGGAACGACAGAACATTCACCACAGTGATGTACTAGATCATGATTATAAATTATGACGATAATATCTCCTTGTCTATGGTTCCCCCAGGGATGAGCGGAGTGCCGGGCCGCCAGACAGAGGGGGACTTTCATGTCGATGATTTCGGCGCGCATCGAGCGCCTTCCATTCGCGCGTTTCCATAAGCATCTGCTGCTGATGGGCGGGCTCGGCTATACATTCGACGCGATGGATGCAGCGGTGCTGGCGTTCATCCTGCCGGTGTTGCGCACGATCTGGAATCTGTCGAGCGTGCAGATCGGCGTGCTCGGCAGCAGCACCTATATCGGCTTCCTGTTCGGCGCGCTGCTGGCGGGCACGCTGGGTGACCTGATTGGCCGTCGTGCGGTGATGATGTCGGCGCTGGCGCTCTATTGCGTCGCATCCATCGTCAGCGCGGCGGTGAACGACTGGTCGTTCTTCTTCGCCGCCCGCGTGGTCGCGGGCATGGGCACCGGCGCGGAGAGCGCAATCATTGCGCCCTATCTGGCGGAATTCGTCGCACGGCGTTACCGCGGCAGCTTTACCGGCGCGCTGGCCGGATTCTTCTCCTTCGGTTTCGTCGCGGCGGCCTTGCTCGGCTATTTCATCGTGCCCGCCTATGAGAATGGCTGGCGCATCGTTCTTGTGATCACCGCGGTGCCGGTCGTCATGCTGCTGTGGTGGCGCAGGGCGCTGCCGGAATCGCCGCGCTGGCTGGAAAGCCGGGGCCGGGAGAAGGAAGCCGCAGCCGTGCTGGACAGGATCGAGGCCGGCTTTGCGAGCCAAGGCCATGTCCTGCCGCAACCGGTCGTCGAAGCCGCGGCGCCTGCCGTGACTGGTGGGACGCTGCTTGCCAATTTCGCCGCGCTCCTCGCCGGCCGCCAGGCGCGCATCACCATCATGACCTGGATCATGTGGCTTGCGATCACGTTCAGCTACTATTCCTTCTTCGTCTGGATCCCCGGCCTTCTGGTCCAGAACGGCATGAGCATCACCAAGAGCTTCGCCTATTCGATCGCGATCTATTGCGCGCAGATTCCCGGCTATTTCAGTGCCGCGTATTTCAACGAGCACATCGGCCGGCAGGCGACCATCGCCTCCTACATGGTGCTTGGCGGCGCAAGCGCGCTCGGCCTCGCCTTCGCGCAGAGCGACCAGCACATCATGGTGGCGGGAATTCTACTGTCCTTCTTCATGAACGGCACCTATGCGGGCGTCTATGCCTATACCGCCGAGGTATTTCCGACGGCGGTCAGAACCACCGGCGCCGGGCTCGCTTCCGCGGTCGGCCGCATCGGTGCGATCGTCTCGCCGATCCTGGTCGGCTATCTCTATCCCAATTTCGGCTTCGCCGGCGTCTTCGGCCTCACCACAAGCGTGCTGCTGTTAGGCGCGCTCACCGTGGTGCTGATGGGGGTGCCGACGCGCGGCCGTTCGCTGGAAGAGATTGCGGCGGGTGAAGTCGCGTGAGGGAAACAAAACGCCGGTCCGATCCGCTGCTCTGCGCCGTGGCGGCCGCGCAGGGCAGGGCGGATCAGCCGGATGCCCTGTACTCGGCGCTGGACGACGCCTTGAAATCGGCGATCGGCCACAAGCTGTTCACGATCCTGACCTATGACGACGACACGAGGGAAGCAGCGCGGGTGTATTCCAATCTCCCCGGACCTTACCCGGCGGGCGGACGCAAACGCCTGGCGCCGGGGCCGTGGGCCGAGGCTGTGCTGGACCGCGGCGAGGCCTATATCGGCCGCACCCGGGACGATCTGCGCGAGGTGTTTTCCGATCACGAGCTGATTGCTTCGCTCGGCTGCGCGAGCGTGCTCAACATGCCCGTGCGCTGGCGCGGGCGCACGCTCGGCTCGCTCAATCTGCTCCATGAAGCAGGCTGGTACGGCGAGGACGATGTCGCTGCGTGTCTTCCATTCGCCCAGCTCGCTCTGCCCGCGCTGCTCATCCAGTCCTGATCAGACAGGAAGTCGTCATGTCCCGTGTGCTCTTCAAGAACGCCGCTCTGCTCGATCCGCTTCAGCCGGACCTCCTGGAGGATCATCATGTGCTGGTCGAGGACAGTCTGATCAAGGAGGTCTCCGATCGGCCGCTCCAGGTGGAAGCCGACCGCACGATCGATCTGAAGGGCAAGACGCTGATGCCCGGCCTGATCGACCTGCATGTGCATGCGATCGCCGTCGAACTCAATCTGGCGCAGCAGGTGCACATGCCCAACGTGCTGGTGACGCTACGCTCGACGCTGCTGCTGCGCGGCATGCTGCGGCGGGGCTTCACCACCGTGCGCGACGCCGGCGGTGCCGGCCATGCGCTGAAGCAGGCGATCGAGACCGGGCTCACCGACGGACCGCGGCTGTTCGTCTCGGGACGTGCGCTCAGCCAGACCGGCGGCCACGGCGACATGCGGGCCCGCTCGGACTACCTCGCCAGCGACGCACCGTGCCCGTGCTGCGTGCGTGTCGGCGCGCTGGCGCGCGTTGCCGACGGTGTCGATGGCGTGCGAAGGGCGGCCCGCGAAGAGCTCCAGATGGGCGCCGACCAGATCAAGATCATGGCCTCCGGCGGCGTCGCCTCACCGACCGACCCGGTCGGCGCCTTCGGCTACTCCGAGGACGAGATCCGCGCCATCGTCGAGGAGGCGCGCGGGCGTCAGACCTATGTGCTCGCCCACGCCTACACCGCTGCTGCGATCGAACGCGCCATTCGCTGCGGCGTGCGCACCATCGAGCACGGCAATCTGGTCGATGCTCCGACCGCGCAACTGATGGCCGAGAAGGGCGCCTATGTGGTGCCGACGCTCGTCACCTACGAGGCGCTGGCCAACGAGGGCGCCCAATACGGCCTGCCGCCCGAAAGCGTGGCCAAGATCGCCGATGTCCGCGACGCCGGCCTGCGTTCGCTCACGATCTATCGCGATGCCGGCGTGAAGATGGGGTTCGGCAGCGACCTGCTCGGACCGTCGCAGCGTCTGCAGAGCGACGAATTCCGCATCCGCGCCGAGATTCTCGGGCCGCGCGCCGTCATCGCCAGCGCGACATTGATCGGCGCCGAGGTGCTCGGCATGGAGGGCAAGCTCGGGCGCATCATGCCCGAAGCCATTGCGGACCTGCTGGTGGTCGACGGCAATCCGCTGCGCGATGTTGCCTGCCTGCTCGGCCAGGGCGAGCACATCCCGATGGTGATGAAGGCAGGCAAGGTCCAGTTCGACCGGCTGGGCGCGTAGCCGGCGTTACCGCCACATTCCGCGCATTCGAGCGCCGATGTCGACCTTCGGGCCTTGCGCGGCGGTGCGCGCTGCGCTTGCCCCGGCCTTCGGCCAGGCAGTGCGCTCGAACAGATAGACCAGCTGCTCCGGGATGAAGCGGGTGCGCGAGGCGTAGACATGGCGGTCGCCCTTGGCGGCCTGGCCGTGGGTGAAGAAGCGCTGCGGCACCACAAGGTGCAGATCGTCCTTGGCACGCGTCATCGCGACATAGAGCAGGCGGCGTTCCTCCTCGAGCTCGGCGCTGGTGCCGGCGCCGAGATCCGACGGCATGCAGCCGTCGACGACGTTGAGCACGAACACCGATTTCCACTCCTGGCCCTTGGCGGAGTGGATGGTGGAGAGGATCAGATAATCCTCGTCGCGCAAGGGTGGCCCGGATTTGTCGCTGGTCGCATCCGGTGGATCGAGCGTGAGCTCGGTCAGGAATTTCTCGCGCGAGGCATAGCCGCTCGCGATCTGCTCGAGCTGCATCAGATCGGCGCGGCGCGTCTCGGAATCCTCGTGCAGGCGATCGAGATGCGGTTCGTACCAGAGCCGCACGCGTTCGAGGTCAGCCGGCCATTCCGAATAGCGCAAATTTTCGATGGTGCGGACGAAGCCGGTCCAGTCCGCGCCGGTGCGCGGCGGCACCGGGAGCTGGCCGAGCGCGGCGAGCGGATCGGAGCTCTCCGCCATCTGGTCGAGCACACGCTGCGCCGTCGCAGGTCCGATGCCCGGCAACAGATGCAGGATGCGAAAGCCGGCGACGCGGTCGCGCGGATTCTCAGCGAAGCGCAGCAGTGCCAGCACGTCCTTGACATGCGCGGCATCGAGAAACTTGAGCCCTCCGAACTTGACGAAGGGAATGTTGCGGCGGGTGAGCTCGATCTCCAGCGGGCCCGAATGCGAGGACGTTCGGAACAGCACCGCCTGGTGCTTCAACAGCGCGCCTTGCTCGCGAGTGGCCAGCACTTGCTCGACGATGTAGCGGGCCTGGTCGGCCTCGTCGTGCACGGTGACGAGCTGTGGTTTTTGCGTGCCGGCGCGGTCGGTCCAGAGGTTCTTTGTAAAGCGCTCGCGCGCCAGGCCAATGACGCCGTTGGCCGCTGCCAGCACGGGTTGCGTCGAGCGGTAATTGCGGTCGAGCGTGATCATCTCGGCGCGCGGCGAGAAGCTCTGCGGAAAATCCAGGATGTTGCGGACAGTGGCGGCGCGGAACGAATAGATCGACTGCGCGTCGTCGCCGACGACGGTGAGGCCGCGCCCGTCCGGCTTCAGCGCCAGCAGGATCGAGGATTGCAGGCGGTTGGTGTCCTGATATTCGTCGACCAAGACGTGATCGAAGCGGCCGCCGATTTCTTCCGCGATCGTCGCATCGCTCATCATCTGCGACCAGTAGAGCAGGAGGTCGTCGTAATCGAGCACGTGCTGGGCCTGCTTGGCCTCGACATAGGCCGCGAACAGGCCCTTCAGCTCGGCCGCCCAGCCTGCGCACCAGGGATAATGCGCCCCCAACACCTTCTCGATCTCCATCTCGGCGTTGACGCAGCGCGAGTAGATCGACAGGCAGGTGCCTTTGGCGGGAAAGCGGCTCTCCGTCTTTGACAATCCGCGCTCGTGCCGGACCAGGTTCATCAGGTCGGCGGAATCCTCGCGGTCGTGGATGGTGAAGGCAGGATCGACGCCGATCCGCTCGGCATATTCGCGCAGCAACCGTGCGCCGATGCCGTGGAAGGTGCCGGTCCAGTTGAGCGCGTCACGCATGATCGCGGCATTGTTCTCGCCGAGCACTTTTCGGGCGATGCGCTCGACCCGGCCGGCCATCTCGGCCGCGGCGCGCCGCGAGAACGTCATCAGGAGGATGCGGCGCGGATCGCTGCCCGCGACGATCAGGTGCGCGACGCGATGGGCCAGCGTGTTGGTTTTGCCGGAGCCTGCACCGGCGATGACGAGCAGGGGCGCGCCCACGGTCGCACCATCGGCCACACCATGCTCCACGGCGCGGCGCTGCTCCGCATTGAGCGTGTCCAGATATGTCGCCACGAATCGCCCCGGTGAAACAGCCAGACTCGGCGATCCCGCTGCGAATCGCAATGCGTCTGGACGGGACCGATGTTAAGACCTAGGGGCAAGACGGCCCAAGGTTCCATTCCAAAAAAGCGCCACCCGGCATGACCGAGCTCAAATCCGACCAGTTCGAGATGCGACGGCTGGAATCGCTCAGCAACACCATCTTTGGCGTTGCCATGACGCTGCTCGCCTACGATCTGCCCAGGGCCGCGGTCTTCACAAGCGCGCCCGACTGGAACGATCTGGCCCGGGTCTATTCCGGCAAGCTCGCGGGCCTTGCGCTCAGCTTCATCATCGCCGGCGTGTTCTGGATCAGCCATCACCGCCGGCTGGCGCGCCAGCCCGTCGGCAGCCGCGGCGCGGTGATCCTCAATCTGTTCTTCCTGCTCTCGATCGTGCTGCTGCCGGTGACCAACGGCCTCTACACCAACTACCCCACGAGCAGTGCGGTCGCCGTGCTCTACGGCCTGCACCTGACTGCCATCGCCGGCCTCAATGCCTGGCTGTGGTGGAGGATCCTGGGCGGCTGGCGCCACGAGATCATGGCCTCGCTGTTTCCGCTGCTGGTGTTTATCCCGGGCACGGTCGTTGCGGCGTTCGCGCCGCAAGTCGCGCCGTTCGTGTGGTTCATCGCCTTCGGCGGCCTGCTGATCCAGCGCTTCTATGTCGGGCCAACCGGGACGGACAAATAGGCCTGCCGCTCATTCGCCGGAGGGCGTCGCGCCGAACCCGTCGGCCGGCACGTAAAGCTTGACCGGGCGGATTTCGTAGACGGCTGACGGATTGACCTGACGCAGCGTCCGCGCGGCCGCGATCGCCTCCTCATCCGTGTCGTATTCGACGAGGTGGAAGCCCAGGAGCTGCTCCTTGGTCTCGGCAAACGGGCCGTCCAGCACGACGCCCGCGCCGGGGCCACGCAAGGTGCGGGCCTTTCGGGTCTCATCCAGGCGGGCGGCCGGGCCAAAATGCCCGCTTGCCCGCAGCGGTGCCTGAACCTCGATGACTTTGGCCACGACCGCGGCGTCCTTCTCGGACGTCCAGGACAAGATCTCGTCTTCCACGTGATAGGCCAGGATGGCGTAAAGCATCGTCACCTCGTTGATTTTCGCTGCGCGCGTCCGAAGGACGTATCACCACCGTCGCAGCCGACAATGGGGGCTGCGGAAAATATTGCGTCGCGGGGTGCGGCGACGAAACCTTCCCGAAACCCGATTGCGGCCGAAAGGTGTGAACGCCGCTCGAAATCGGAGCGACTGATGGCCACCAAGAACACTTCGGAGGCGGCCATGTCGACCATCAAGATCATCTGCAAGATCATCTGCGACGCGCGTCGGGCGGGAAAGTCGGACGCCGCGGATCTGCACGACCAGAGCGGCCACCACCGCTATTACGGCAGCTCGGCCGAGAGCGGCGGCGAGCGCATCCTCGAAAGCCGGCGCGGCAAGCGCCCGCGCGCAATGAGCGTTTGCGGCTTCTAGACCCGACGCGGTTGCGGTGCGGGAGCAGACTCGCACGAACTGACCGCGTCTCACATCCCGCTCAGCACCTGCTTGATCAGGGTTTCCCGCAACCGGGCGAGTTCGCCGCTCGTCTCCATCTGCTCGATCATCCTTCCGACCTTCGGCACGAGATCGCGATGCCGTTCATGCAGATGGTGGTAGATGCTGATGCGCTCGAGTGGCGGCGAGAGCGGATGGATCCTGGCCTGGAGATTGAGTTTCTTCACCGCAGCCAAGCCGCTGAAGAGGTCGGTGACCATCACGTCAAAGCGGTCGGCATCGAGCATCTTGACCATGTTGTCGAGGCTTGTGGTCGCAGTGACCCGGGTCATGCCGCGGGTACCGGCTTCCGACGAGCCGACGCCGCGTACGACGCCGATGCTGTAGTCTCTGATTGAATTCCAGCCGGCGACGTCGAACTGCAGTTTCGTGGTGAAGACAGCGGGCTCGATGTAATTGATCGCAGGTGTCACCTGGATCAGCGTCGGGTAGTCGCGAGAGAGAGTTCCGATCCGCTGGACCTCGCCGTCGACCTGGCCGGTGCTCGACAGCGCGAGCGCGCGCTTGCCGGGGACATCCTCGAATTCGAGCTTGATGTTCAGCCTGGCATAGACCGCGCGGAGCATCTCGCCGCCGACATATTGATCGGGAATATCGGCGATGCGTGCGAGCCGGATGACTTCTTGCGCCTGCGACGGGCCTGCCGCGAGCAGCAACAGGCAGACCACGACTATCCGCCTCATGACGCATCTCCCTGGCCATGCCTTTTGGGCGTGCCCTGCTAACATCGGATTCCGGGGCCGCGCGATCTACCGGAGATGGCAGCTGCGCCGGTCCGCAACGTTGACAGCACGTTCGCGCTGTGCGGGCGGCTCCGGGCTTTCACCGATGTCATTCTAGCACGCGAGGTGGTACTTTGCCCGGGAATCCTGCTGCTGGGCGCAAGATATGACCCCGTCGAACTCAGGCCGCCCAAGGGCCGACAGGATCAAGGGCCGATAGGATCATCGGCCGACAGGATCGCCACGCGCACCGCGTGCTGAGGCAGGGCCTCAACCGTTCACTTTGCTCGCGGTTGCGGTCGGCAGGCTGAGCAGGTGCCGCCATTTTCGGGGACGTGGTGCATGGGCAACGCAGGTGACGATGATACCAAGCGCCGCCGCGCCATTGCGCCGGTGGCTGCGAAGCAGGATCTGACCGGCATCGGCGCCGCGCTCGCGCCTCCGATGTTCGCGGTGCTCGTGTCGCGGATCTTCAACTGGTCGCGCAGCGGCGTCGGGCCCCGGCTGCTTGCCGCCGTGCTGCTGTTCTCATCGGTCGTGACGCTGACCCTGACTGCGCTCCAGCTCTATCTGGATTACAATCGTGAGGTCGGACTGATCGAGACGCGGCTGGACGAGATCGGCCGCAGCACCACGGGCAGCCTCGGAGAGAGCCTATGGAATCTCGACCAGAACCAGCTCAAGCTCCAGCTCGATGGCATTCTGCGGCTGCCTGACATCCGTGCGGCGGAGGTCCGCGAGATCGTCGATCGGCCCAATCCGATCCGTGTCGAAGTCGGCGAGCGAAACACCCGTTCGATCATGACCCGGGAATTTCCGCTGAGCACCATGGTGCAGGGGACCTCGCGCGCCATCGGCACGCTGCGGGTCGAGGCGACGCTGACCGACGTCTATCAGCAATTGCTGAACAGGGCCCTCGTCATTCTGGCCAGCCAGGCGGCAAAGACGTTCCTCGTCTCGTTGTTCATCATCTACATGTTTCATCTGCTGGTGACCCGGCATCTCGTCGCCATCGCCGAGTACGTCGGCAAATACAGCCTCGGACGGCCGCCGCCACCGTTGCGCCTGGAGCGCCGGTCGCCTTACGAGGCCGACGAGCTGGACAAGGTGGTCGTTGCTTTCAACGCCATGTGCGCCAACCTCGAACATGCCTATGGCGAGCTGCGCGAGGCCAATGGGAATCTCGAGCGCGACCTGAAGATCCGGCGGCACGCCGAGGAGAACGCCCGCGCGAGCGAGCAGCGCTTCCGTGATTATGCCGAGACCGCATCCGACTGGTTCTGGGAGACCGGCCCGGATCACATGTTCACCTACATTTCAGATCGGGCCGATGCTTTCGGCATGGACCACACGGCGCTGATCGGGAGGCGCCGTTCAGACGCCGCCTTCGACCGCGATGCCGAGCCGCAGAAATGGCGCGCTCACCTGGCGACGCTGGATCGCCACGAGCCGTTCCGCAAGTTCGAATATCGCGGCCGCGATGCGGCTGGCCGTGCGCGCCATTTCAGCGTCAACGGCCGGCCGGTGTTCAGCGCCGACGGACGCTTCATGGGGTATCGTGGTTCGGCCACCGATCTGACCGAGCAGCACGAGACCGAGGAGCGGCTTCGTCAGTCGCAGAAGATGGATGCGATCGGCCAGCTCACCGGCGGCGTCGCGCATGACTTCAACAACGTGCTCACTGTCATCACCGGCACCATCGAGATCATCCGTGAGGGGCTGGCGGACAAGCCCGACCTCGCCGCGATCGCCCAGCTCATCGACGATGCGGCGGCGCGAGGCGCGGAGATCACCTCACAGCTCCTGACCTTTGCGCGTCGCCAGCCGCTGGAGCCGCGGGAGATTGACGTCAACGGCCTCGTGCTCGAGACGGCGAAGCTGTTGAAGCCGATCCTGGGCGGAAACGTCGAAATCGTCACCCGCCTCGCGGACGACGCCTGGGCGGCGATGGCCGATCCGTCGCAGCTGTCGTCGGCGATCATCAATCTCGCCGTCAATGCGCGCGATGCGATGGCTGGCGGCGGCACGCTGACGCTCGAGACGGCAAACCGCGAATTGGATGGTGCTGGTGACGGCGACGCTACGTGCGGCGCCTTCATCATGGTCGCGGTGGCCGACACCGGCCATGGCATCCCCGCCGACCTCCGCGACCGCGTGTTCGAGCCGTTCTTTACCACCAAAGGGGTCGGTCGCGGCACCGGGCTCGGCCTCAGCATGGTCTACGGCTTCGCCAAGCAGAGCGGCGGCAGCGTTGCGATCGAGAGTGAGGAAGGCCGAGGCACCGTGATTCGGCTGTTTCTGCCGCGATCTGCGGGCGGAGCGCAGACGAGGACCGGGCCACTGCAGGCGCCCGCGGCGGCACGCGGGCACGAGACGATTCTCGTCGTCGAGGACGATCCGCTGGTGCAGGGCTATGTCATCGCCCAGCTTGGCAGCCTCGGCTATCGCACCCTCGCGGCCGGCGACGGCGCAACCGCGCTTGCGCTGGTGCAGCAGGGCGCCCGATTCGATCTGCTGTTCACCGACATCATCATGCCCGGCGGCATGAACGGGCAGGAATTGGCCGAGGCCGTGCGGCGCCTCCGCCCGGGGATGAGAGTGCTCTATACGTCCGGCTATACCGACAACGCCCTCGACCACGAGGGTCATCTCGGTTCCGGCGTTGCGTTGCTGAGGAAGCCGTACCGGAAGGCGGACCTGTCACTGAGGGTCCGCGAGGTGCTCGCCGGCGAGCCGCCCGCCGGAGCAGCAGGCGCGTGACCTACGAAAAAGGCGCGGCGGGGAGGCCCCCGTCGCGCCCGATTTCTTGCTCGCTGGTCCAGGGCTGAGAGCGCCCCGATGCCAAGCCTTTATTCAAAGCTTAGCGGGCGATCCCAGCGAGGTGACAGCGCTTGGTAAGAGACACTGGATCACCTCCTTTCGTTGGTTGCGGAAGATTTCAATATAGGCAGCAATTCCGGTGTTGTTAAGGGGAGGCGGGTCGGGAGGAACCAGCGGCTGTTCGCAGGGCCGGGAAGGCGCTGGAAAGCCGACTCTTGGGCAGTTGATCTTGTGTTGGGCCGTTGATCTTGGGCAGTTGAGACCGCCGCCCGGCCGTGTTAGGGAGCCCCTGTCGCGGGTGTAGCTCAATGGTAGAGCAGCAGCCTTCCAAGCTGAATACGAGGGTTCGATTCCCTTCACCCGCTCCATCCCAACAATTGTTGCATCTCGATGGACCGACCCTCTCCAGGGGCAGGTCAGTCCCAATGTCGGCTGGAGCTTGGCATTTCGACAGGACGGCCGGTGACGGTGTGGGCGGCATTGCGATAACCGGTATCGGCGTTGCGGGGATCGGGGATCACTGAGTTCAAATTGCGTTGCGTTTTTCGAGGGCACGAGCTCGCGACGACATGGCGGATGCCTGCGTGCATCTGATGCAAATCGTCGGTTAGCCCGGGGAAGCGGGCGTCCGCGGCGTATCAGGCGGCACGCCGGTGACTGCGCAAGCGTAGGAACCTTCACCGCCAGCATGAGTTGGCCGTCGGGCGGGGCGAAAGTCACACGAGGTCAATCGTGCAAGACAATTTGCGTGTGCGCTCGACCGCGCAAATCGCAGGCCATCCGATTCATCCGATGCTGGTGCCGATCCCAATCGCGTGCTTCATCGGGGCGCTGCTGACCGACATCGCCTATGTCGTCAGTGCCGAGATCATGTGGGCGGATTTTTCGGCCTGGCTTCTGGTCGTCGGCGTCATCTTCGGCGTGCTGGCCGCCATCGCCGGCCTGACCGATTTCCTCGGCAACCGCCTGGTGCGGGCACAGGCGCCAGCCTGGCCGCATCTGATCGGCAACGCGCTGGCGCTGATCCTGGCAACCATCAATGCGTTGATCCACACGCGCGATGCCTGGACCTCGGTGTGGCCGACCGGGCTCATTCTTTCAGCCATCACCGTATTGATCCTGCCGGTCACCGGCTGGCTCGGCTGGGCCATGGTGTATCGCCACGGTGTAGGAGTTGCGCGATGAACTCCGCAATCGCTAGGGCGCTGTTGTGCGCCTCGCTGCTGTGTCTCGCCGGCTGCAATGACGGCAGTGGCGATCCCAAGGCGCAAACCGGCGCCAACCCGACGCTGCCCGACATCCAGCAATATTGGCTGCCCCCGATGCACATCGCCCGCATCGTCGGCTGGAAAAAGGACGAGACCCCGGCCGTTGCGCAGGGCTTGCAGGCCAAGGCCTTCGCGACCGGCTTGCAGCACCCCCGATTTCTCTACGTGCTTCCCAACGGCGACGTGCTGGTGGTGGAATCCAAGGCGCCGAAGGGTGCTCCGATCAAGCGGCCCAAGGAAATCGTGATGGGATATGTCGAGTCCTGGGCGACATCCGGCGGCGACACCGGCGAGAGCAACCGCATCACGCTGCTGCGCGACAGCAACGGCGACGGCGTCCCGGATACGCAAAGCGTCTTCCTCGACCATCTCAACTCGCCGTTCGGCGTCGCGCTGGTCGGCAACGATCTCTATGTCGCCAACACCGATGCGATCGTCAGATATCCCTACACCGAAGGCGATACCAAGATCACCGCGCCGGGCACGGTACTGACGCCGCTGCCGGGCGGACCGATCGACCATCACTGGACCAAGAGCCTGGTCGCGAGCCCCGACGGTTCAAAGTTGTATGCCGGCGTCGGCTCCAACAGCAACATCACCGAGAACGGCATGGAGGCCGAGCACAATCGCGCCGCGATCCTCGAGGTCGACCGTGCCAGCGGCCGCTGGCGCATCTTCGCGAGCGGCTTGCGCAATCCCAACGGTCTCAGCTTCGAGCCGCAGACCGGGTCGCTATGGACGGTGGTGAACGAGCGCGACGAGCTCGGTCCCGATCTCGTGCCGGACTACATGACATCGGTGAAGGACGGCGGCTTCTATGGCTGGCCCTACAGCTATTACGGCCAGCACGTCGATCCTCGCGTCAAGCCGGAGCGACCCGACCTCGTTGCCAAAGCGATCGTGCCTGACTACGCGCTGAGCTCGCATGTCGCGCCGCTTGGAATGGCTTTCAACACGAGCGCGAGTTTGCCGCCCGCCTATCGCGGCGGCGCCTTCGTCGGCGAGCACGGCAGTTGGAACAGGCAGGTCTTGAACGGCTACAAGGTCGTGTTCGTGCCGTTCACGGACGGCAAGCCGAGCGGCCCGCCGCAGGATGTCGTCACCGGCTTCCTCAACAGCGACAACCACGCGCGCGGGCGGCCCGTCGGTGTCGCCATCGACAAGACCGGCGCGCTGCTGGTCGCCGACGACAGCGGCAACACGGTTTGGCGCGTGACCGCCGCGCACCCGCAGCTCACGCAGCGATAGATCTCGAGGAGTTACACCATGGGCCTCGCGCAATACACGATCGTGCCGGTGCAGGACGAATGGGGCGTGCTGCACGACGGCGACGTCAAGAACAGATACAGCACCAAGGAGGCGGCTTTCGAGTCGGCGGTTGCCGCAGCATCGCTGGCGCTTCGCGAGGGACACGAAGTCCATGTCAGCGTGCCCGGCCGCGAAGCCGGCGAGAACGCGCTGGGAATTTGACCGGACACTCCGAGCAGAACACTTCAGGAGGCTGCGATGACCAAGCCCCGTGAGCCGAACGGCATTGAACCCTCCCGCTCCGAAGACGACATTCAGCGCGACCAGCTCGGGCCGCGTGGCGTGCCGGATGCGCCGGATCCGGCCAAGATGACGCCCCAACGCGACAAGAAAACGCCGAAGCACGTCGATCCCGGCCATACAGCCTGACGGGTGCCCCGCGGCTTTTCTGTTCGGCCGGTAAGTCGCCGCCGCGGCAGTCGTCGACTTACGCCGCCGCAACGATATCCGTCTTGGCAAAGTCGTCGCCGACGTAAAGAAGTGCGCAGCCATGCTCCTTGGCGACATCGTAGGCGAAGCAGTCACCAAAGTTGAGACCGGCAGGACGAATGCCTTTGCCCCAACGCGAGTAGATCTGCGCCACGCGTTCGGCCGATGCTTGGGTCACCGAGATCACGTTCAAACCGAGATCGTTGATCAGCTTGTTCATTTCTTCGTCGACGCCCCGCCGTGCCGCGACGATCAGGCTTTCTGCAATGGAGGCCGCCGAGATCAGGATTTCGTCGGCGGTTTCCAACGCGGTGATGCAAGCATCGGCCTGCGGTTCGTCGAGCACGATCGCCATCAGCGCGGAGGTATCGAGCGCGATCATTCCGGCAGTCCGTCATCCCCGAAAAGAAAGTCCTGACTGCGCGCGGCGCTCGGTCCGGGGATAGCTTTGGCCCCGCCGGTCCTTCGCGCCGCCTCGAGCACGGTCCGGCGGGCGGCGCGGTCCGGCGGAAGCCTGACCGGGACGAGCCGCACCGCGGGATGTCCATGCCGCGTCAGGATCACCTCGTCGCCGGCCTCTGCGCGGCGGACAAGATCGGTCAATTGTCCTTTTGCGTCGGTGACGGAGACCCGCATCTCATTGTCCTTCCTCAAGTTTCATAAAATGGACCATGCAATGGTCCAATGTCAACCGCCTCACCCCGCTGTTCTGCGAAGGGCGCTCCACACCATTCGGAACCGACATTCCTCTATTCTGCGATTTGCAGCTAAGAGGACCTTAGAGGCGTGATCTGCGCCTGGCGCGCAAATAACATCATGTTAGGTTTGTCGCATAACTGGGTAATTGTGTTAGCCCGGCGAAAGCCTATCGTCGCCACCAAGCAGACACCCATCGGCCATGACAAGCGCTCGCGAAACTCCGCAGAGCGGCCGGAGAGTGCTGCCCAATTTTGAGCGAAGCCCGTCAACGGGACGTCAGCAAAACCCAAGGGAGGAATCTTGAGATGACCGCGATCCATCAGATGAGTCAGTCCAGGAAAGCCGCTGCCAGCGGCTGGATCGGGTCGGCTCTCGAATATTATGACTTCTTCATCTACGCGACCGCCGCGTCGCTGATCTTCCCGCAAATCTTCTTCCCGTCGGAGAATCCCACCGTCGCGATCATTGCGTCGCTGGCGACCTATGGCGTCGGCTATGTGGCTCGTCCCATCGGCGCCTTCGTGCTCGGACATTGGGGCGACACCCATGGCCGCAAGACGGTTCTCATCATCTGCATGTTCCTGATGGGCATCTCGACGATGGCCGTGGGTATCTTGCCGACCTACCAGCAGGTTGGCATCCTGGCGCCAATTCTGCTCGTCATTCTGCGCCTCGTGCAGGGATTTGCCGTTGCCGGCGAAATCTCAGGCGCAAGCTCGATGATCTTGGAGCACGCGCCGTTCGGTCGGCGGGGCTTCTATGCCAGCTTCGCCCTCCAGGGGGTGCAGGCTGGACAGATCCTCGCCGCAGCAATCTTCCTGCCGTTGGCGGCCTATATGCCGACCGAGGCCTTCAACAGCTGGGGCTGGCGGATTCCCTTCCTCCTCAGCTTCTTCGTCATCGTCGCGGGCTACATCATTCGTCGTGAAGTCGACGAGACCCCTGCTTTTGCCCGCGAGGGCGAGCGGGGAGAAGCTCCGCGCGCGCCCATCGTCCAGGCCATCAAGCTGAGCTGGCGCGACATGCTCAGGGTCATCTGCATGGCGCTGATGAATGTCATTCCTGTCGTTGCGACCATCTTCGGCGCGGCCTATGCGGTGCAGCCGGCCTACGGGATCGGTTTTGCCAAGGACGTCTATCTTTGGATCCCGGTCCTCGGAAACATGCTGGCCGTGTTCGTCATTCCCTTCGTCGGCAATCTCTCCGACAAGGTCGGCCGCAAGCCTCCGATCATCGTAGGCGCGCTTCTCTCCGGTTTGCTCGCCTTTTGTTATCTCTATGCCATCAGCATCAGGAATGTGCCGCTCGCAATATTGGTGTCGCTGCTGATGTGGGGCGTCGTCTATCAGGGCTACAACGCGATTTTCCCGAGCTTCTACCCCGAACTGTTTCCGACCCGCACCCGCGTGTCGGCCATGGCGATCTCGCAGAACATCGGCACGACAATCACTGCATTGCTTCCCGCCCTGTTTGCGACCGTCGCGCCTCCCGGCTCGACCAACATTCCGTTGACGGTGGGGGCGATTGCCTTCGCTATCACGATCATCGCCGCGCTGGCGGCCCTGACCGCGCGGGAAACCTATCGGATCAGGATCGACGATCTCGGCAATCCCAATGCGGTTCCGATGCCGCGGGCAGATTATGACCGTCAGCGCGCCGGCGATGCGGTGAGCGGGGCTGCCACGGTTCGGACCTGACGCGTATGATAGAGGCAACTGCCGCCGCGATCGATGATGTTCGCGGCGGCAGGGCCTCACTGCATAGTCAGGCTGCCGATCCGAATTTGTGCGCGTGAGCGCAATCAATATGAGGTTGCAAGATGAACCCTGCTGTCATTGCCGTCGCAATCACCGGCTCCGTTCCGCGCAAGAAGGACAATCCCGCCGTCCCGATCCTGCCGTCCGAGCAGATCGAGTCGACGCACCAGGCGTTCGAAGCCGGTGCCACGCTCGCCCATATCCATGTGCGCAACGATGACGAGACGCCGTCCTCCGATCCCGAGCGTTTCGCCCTGGTGCAGGCGGGGATCAAAAAGCACTGTCCTGGGATGATCGTTCAGTTCTCGACCGGCGGGCGGGGCCGCGATCCCTCGGCGCGCGGATCGTCGCTCTACCTGAAGCCGGACATGGCCTCGCTGTCCACGGGATCGGTGAACTTTCCGACCATCGTCTACGAGAACAGTGCCGCGCTGGTCGAGACGCTCGCCACCGGGATGAAGGCGAATGGCATCCGGCCGGAAATCGAGATCTTCGATTTGTCGCATCTGCATGGCGCCCGCCGCCTGATCGAGGCGGGGTTGATCGATTCCAGTCCGCACGTGCAGTTCGTCATGGGCGTCAAGAACGCCATGCCCGCGGACGAGCATGTCCTCGACATCCTGCTGGGAGAGCTCAGGCGGCTGATCCCGAAGGCGACGTGGACGGCAGCCGGGATCGGACGCCACCAGGCCGAGGTCATGGGCTGGGCGCTCGCGCGGGGCGCCGATGCGGTTCGCACCGGACTCGAGGACAATATCAGGATCGACAAGGCACGCCTTGCGGCCAGCAACGCGGAGCTCGTGGCCATCGCCGGTGAGGCTGTCGCGCGCCACGGCAGGCGCGTGGCGACTGCGGCCGAGGCGCGATCCCTGCTCGGGCTCGCGGGGCAGGGAGCTCCTGCCGCCTCCTGACATGCTCCCGGCCGCCTGCTGCCATTCGTCGGCCGGCGTTTCCGTGCGCTGAGTCTCCGGGTAAGACTGCCGTCACAGGCGTGATCTGCGCCTGCCGGGCAGGCGACAATTGGAATGCGGTTTCTGAAATCTGACAGCAGGCTCATCGGGGTCCTGCTGGTGCTCGCGGTCTCCCAGCTTGTCGGGTGGGGGACGATCGGCCTTCCCGCCATTGTCGGACGCGATCTCGCGGCCGATCTCGGCATGAGCCTGCCGGCGGTGTTCGCCGGGACGTCCGTTCTTTATGTGTCGATGGGGCTATGCGCGCCCTGGCTCGCCAAGTCGTTTGCGCGGCACGGCGCACGAAAGGTGATGATCTCAGGTACGGTCCTCACCGTGCCGGGCTTCATCCTGCTGTCCCTCGCGCGCGAGCCGATGCTGTATTTCGCGGCCTGGATCGTCCTTGGCATCGCCGGCAGCGCCACGCTTTCGACCGGTGCCTATATCATGCTGAACGAGGTCGCCGGGCGGCAGGCCAAGAACGCGATCGGCGCGCTCATGCTGGTGACGGGCCTGTCGAGCAGCATCTTCTGGCCGACGACGTCGTTCCTCAGCGGTCTGCTCGGCTGGCGCGGCACGTGCCTCGTCTACGCGGCGATGATGATCGTCATCAACCTTCCGCTCTATGCATTCTTTGCACCGCGCCGGAAAATCGCCGGTGATCATGGCGGTGAGCCGGTGAAATCCTCGCCGCCGCCTGCGATTCCCAGGAGCACCTTCAGCCTCGTCGCCGCCGCGATCACACTGAACGCCTTCGTCAATTTCGGCATCGGCGCCATCATGATCGAGTTGCTCCGGGCGGAGGGGCTTCCCCCGGCGCAGGCGCTTGCGTTCGGCTCGATGCTGGGCGTGATCCAGGTCAGCGCCCGCGGGCTCGATTTTCTCGGCGGAGGGCGATGGGATGGAATCACGACCGGGCTCGTTGCCGGTACGGCGCTCCCGGTCGCCATGCTGCTGCTGATGACGAGCGAGGGCGCGACCTGGGCGGTTGCGGCCTTCATCCTGCTCTATGGCGCCGGCAGCGGTGCAATGGCGGTGGCGCGGGCGACGATCCCGCTCGTGTTCTACGATCAGACCGAGTTCGCCAAGGCGATGTCGATGATCGCGCTGCCGCTCAATCTCGCATCCGCGGTTTCGCCGCCGCTCCTTGTCGGCCTGCTCACCCAGTTTGGCAGCCGCGGCGCGCTCGGTCTCACCTTGGTCTGCTCCTGCGCCACGGTGCTGATCCTGGTCCTGCTCGGCCGCCGACGGCCGCAGGTGGCCGCAGCGGCCGTGACCTGAGAATATTCGCGCGGCGGAAATTCACCGGGCGGATGACCTGCGCCGGGCGGGCGGGCGGATGGCCGTATGCCCACAGTGCAGTGCTCGGGCCGCCAAAATGGTGTATCCGCAGGGAGCGCGGCCCGCGATCTCGCGGCCGCGCCAAGATCCAGTTCCCGGAGGAATTCGACATGTCGGCGCTGCCGCTCTCAGGCATCAAGATCCTTGACCTCACCCGCGTGCTTGCCGGGCCCTTGTCGGCCCAGATGCTGGGCGATTTGGGCGCGGAGGTGATCAAGATCGAGCGGCCGGGCACCGGCGACGACGCGCGCGCCTTCGGCCCGCCCTATCTGACCGACCCTGATGGCGGAGCCAACAACAACAACTCGTTTTACCTCTGCGCCAACCGCAACAAGAAGTCGGTCACGGTCAACATCGCCAAGCCCGAGGGGCAGGCGATCATCCGTGAGCTCGCCAAGGACGTCGACGTCTTCATGGAGAACTACAAGGTCGGCGATCTCAAGCGCTACGGCCTCGACTACGAGACCATCAAGGCGATCAATCCCGGCATTATCTATTGCTCGGTGACCGGCTTCGGCCAGACCGGCCCCTATGCGCCGCGCGCCGGCTACGACGCCATCCTGCAGGCGATGGGCGGCCTGATGAGCGTCACCGGCCATATCGACGGCGAGCCCGGCGAGGGCCCGATGAAGGTCGGCCCCTCGATCGTCGACTACATGACCGGCATGAACACCTCGATCGGGATTCTCTCGGCGCTCTACCATCGCGACGCCAATGACGGCGTGGGACAGCATATCGACGTCTGCCTGTTCGACACCGTCATCGCATCGTTGTCGCACTGGCTGCAGATCTACCTCGTCAACGGCAAGACGCCGCCGCGCCGCGGCACCTGGGGCAATGGCGGCATGCCGGCCGGCGTGTTCCGCTGCACCGACGGCGAATTGATGCTGGTGGTCGGCAATGACGGCCAGTTCCAGCGCACCTGCGCCGTGCTCGGCGAGCCCGAGCTCGCCAACGACAAGCGCTTCCTCAAGAACAACGACCGTGTCGTTCACGGCAAGGAGATCATGGCGATCTTCGCCGGCCTGTTCCTGAAGCAGCCGGTCGCCTACTGGCTGGAGAAGCTGGAGGAGGCCGGCGTTCCCTCGGGCCCGATCAACAATTTCGAGCAGGTGTTTTCGGATCCGCACGTCCAGTCGCGCGGCATGCGGGTGAAGGTCGACCATCCCTTCCAGCCCGATCTCTCGCTGATCCGCAACGCCCTGACGCTCTCGGAAACCCCGATCAAGGATTACCGCGCCCCGCCGCTGCTGGGTGAGCACACCCAGGAGGTGCTCGCCGGCAAGCTCGGCTACGATGCCGGCAAGATCGAGGCACTGAAGCAGCAGGGCATTATCTAGCTTCGGCGAAGCGGCCCTCGCAGTTTGGCCTGATCGCCATTGGATAAAAAAGTGACGTCAGCATGACGCGCCTGCGGCCTTGTGCGAGCCTTGCGCGCAATCCCCAGATAATCCCGGTCCGTACTCACACAGGCTTCCGCTTGGCGCGCGACTCAGATTCGATCGGTCCACTCAGTCCGGGAGGGAACGCATGTCCTACACGATCGGGTTTCAGGCCAAGAACCAGAAGGCAATTCTGGCGACCGAGGCGGCAACGGCCAACCAAGCCGTCGCGATCGTTGCCGCATTGCGGCAAAGCGCCGACGAAATAAAGTTCATCCGCTCGCCGCAGGAAGGCGACATGGGCATCGAGATGCTGCTGCTGCTCGCCAAGGAAGAGGCCGAGGAGATGCCGCAGCACGCCTAGGCGGCTCGGCGGGCAAACTTCGATCAGAAGCGAAGCATGACGGCTGCATGATGATGTAGCAAGCCGTCATCTCGCTTGCACCGAAGGTGACCGCCCATGAATCTCGAAATTAAACGCGAAGCGCTCCGCGTCGACCCGATCTCGACGTTCCTCGACCGCTGGAAAGCCCCGGTCTCGCCGGTCACGCGCGCCGGCAACATGATCTTCGTCGCCGGCCTGCCGCCATTCGACCCCGAGACGGGCGAGATCGCGGACGTGCCGATCGAGCGGCAGAGCGAACTGATCATGGAGCAGATGAAGCTGTGCCTTCAGACGGCGGGCGCGAGCCTCGACAATGTCATGAAGTGCAACGTCTACTGCACCTCGACCAAACACTTCGCCGCGTTCAACGCCGTCTATGCGCGCTATTTCCCGCGCGATCCGCCGGCGCGGATCTTCGTCTGCACGCCGGAATGGTTCGGCCCCTTCGACGTCGAGATCGACTGCATCGCGATGATGTGACCGCGCTTACTTACCTCGCCCCGCTCGCGGGGAGAGGTCGGATCGCGTCAGCGATCCGGGTGAGGGGGTGCAGGTCCCTCGACGATCTCATGCGCGGAGAGAGGCCCCTCACCCCAACCCTCTCCCCGTAAGAACGGGGCGAGGGAGCGCACCGTTAGTGCGGCAACGAGTTGCGCTAACGCGCAGCCAGCCGTGACGGTGCCTTCGCCTCCGTCCGCCCCGCCGTCAGCGCCATCGTCGCCACGCTGACGACGCGCGCGACCACGTCCTCGACATCGTCGAGATCGCATTTGCCTTCCGACAGTTTCGTCAGCCGCTCGCTCTCGCGTATAGTGTGGTGCGCCATGGCGAGCGCGAAATTCAGACCCCAGTAGATATCGATGTCGCTGCGGTCGGGCAGGGACCTTCGCATCGCGCCGGCGAACTTGCGCAAATGGTCGATCTCGCGATTCTTGATGCGGCGGATCGGCGGCACGGATTCGATCGAGGCGCGGATCATGAAGCGCGCCGCGGTCGAGCGCTGGTTCTCGGGGCCAAGGCAGCCGCGCAGCGTCGGGCCGACCAGGGCATGCAGGATCACCTCGATCGGCGCGCGGCCGCCGCCTTGTTCTTCCGCCGCCTTCAATTCGCGCAGGCGCTCGCGGTTGGTGGCGATCGAGCGTGTCACGAACAGCTCCGCGATCAACTCGTCCTTCGAGCCGAAATGATAATTCACCGCCGCGAGGTTGACGTTGGCCTCCGCGACGATGTCGCGCAGCGTCACGTCGCCGAACCCGCGGTCGGCATAGAGCCGTTCGGCGGCGGCGAGGATGGCAGTCCGGGTATGATCGCTGGCCATGGGAGCCCCTCGGGGAGGGAGTTGCAATTCAAACAGTTGTATGAAACTATCGTTTGAAGGCCGGCAAAGTCAATCCGCAATCGGGGCTCGTTCGCAAATGCGCGAGTGGGTTCCGGAGCATCCGCAAGCCGCGCATTCGCACTTGCGGGTCGCACAATGCGGGTGGACAGTCCGGCGCAAAACAAGTTCGCCAAAACAAGTTGGCAAAGACGAGGAGCGTCCCATGGATTTCGATCTGTCGCCGAAGCAGAAGGAATGGCTCGACCGCGTGCGGTCTTTCATGACCAAGCACGTGCGCCCGGCGGTGCCGGTCTATGATGAGCAGGATCGCACGGGCGAACGCTGGAAGGTGATCCCGGTTCTCGAGGATCTCAAGAAGAAGGCGAAGGCCGAAGGCCTCTGGAACATGTTCATGCCGCCGAACGAGCATGAGGACGACGAATTCCGCGGCGCGGGACTGACCAATCTTGAATACGCGCTGCTCTCGGAGCAGATGGGCCACATCTCCTGGGCTTCGGAAGTCTTCAACTGTTCCGCGCCCGACACCGGCAACATGGAAGTGTTCATGCGCTACGGCTCCAAGGAGCAGAAGCGCAAATGGCTGCGTCCGCTGATGGACGGCGAAATCCGCTCCGCCTTTCTGATGACGGAGCCGGCGGTGGCCTCGTCTGACGCCACCAACATCGAGACCAGCATCGTAAAGGACGGCGACCATTACGTCATCAACGGCCGCAAATGGTGGTCGTCCGGCGTCGGCGATCCCCGCTGCAAGATCGCGATCCTGATGGGCAAGACCGATTTCAAGGCGGCCAAGCACCAGCAGCAGTCGCAAATTCTGGTTCCGCTCGACACCCCCGGCATCAAGGTCGAGAAGATGCTGCCCGTGTTCGGCTTCGACGACGCGCCGCATGGCCACGCCCAGGTGCTGCTCGAGAACGTGCGGGTGCCGAAGGAGAACATCCTGCTCGGCGAGGGCCGCGGCTTCGAGATCGCACAGGGCCGCCTCGGTCCCGGCCGCATCCATCACTGCATGCGCACCGTCGGCAAGGCCGAGGAGGCGCTGGAGAAGATGGTGAAGCGGCTCACCTCGCGCACCGCTTTCGGCAAGCGGATCGTCGAGCATTCGGTGTGGGAGCAGCGCATCGGCGAGGCCCGCACCAATATCGAGATGACGCGGCTGTTGTGCCTCAAGGCCGCCGACATGATGGACAAGGTCGGCAACAAGACCGCGCAGGCCGAGATCGCCATGATCAAGGTCGCAGCCCCCAACATGGCGCTGAAGATCATCGACGAGGCGATCCAGGCCTTTGGCGGTGCAGGCGTCTCGGACGAAGCCGGCCTTGCCAAGGACTACGCCCACATCCGCACGCTCCGTCTCGCCGACGGCCCGGACGAGGTGCACAATCGCGCCATTGCCAGGCTCGAGGTTCGGAAGTATGCAAACTCTTCCAGTCATTAAGCGGGAGAGCATGCTGGCGCTCCCGATTTGAAGAAACGACAGGGCATGATCCGTGATCGGATGACCGCTTGACGCAAGTGCGCTGGGGGTTACCGATTAGGATCATGTCCGGACTGAAGAGGGAGCGTCATCGTGGCTGACGGCGTCAGGAAAGACGAAGAATTCTCGGGCACCAAGCCGGTCGAGGAGCGTCATCGTATCGACGAGATGCGGCTCGAAGCCTGGATGCGCGACAACGTCGAAGGCTATGAGGGACCGCTGGTCGTCCTCCAGTTTAGGGGTGGCCAGTCCAACCCGACCTACCGGCTCGACACGCCGAACCGCTCCTACGTGATGCGCAGAAAACCGTTCGGCAAATTGTTGCCGTCGGCGCATGCGGTCGATCGCGAATATCGGGTGATCGCGGCGCTGGGAAAGCAGGGCTTTCCGGTCGCGAAGGCCTATGCGCTGTGCCAGGACGACAGCATCATCGGTTCGGCCTTCTACATCATGTCGATGGAAGACGGCCGGGTGTTCTGGGATCCGACGCTGCCGAGCCAGACGCCGGAAGACCGCCGCAAGATATTCACAAGCAAGATCGAGACGCTGGCCAAGCTCCATATGTTCGATCCCGTCGCGATCGGTCTTGGCGACTTCGGCAAGCCGGGCAATTATTTCGCGCGCCAGATCGACCGCTGGACCAAGCAGTACCGCGCGTCCGAGACCCAGACCATTCCGGAGTTCGAGAAGGTCGCCGAATGGTTGCCGAAGACCGTGCCGGAGCAGGCCCGCGTCTCGATCGTCCACGGCGACTATCGCCTCGACAACATGATTTTCCATGCGACGGAACCGCGCGTGCAGGCCGTGCTCGATTGGGAATTGTCGACGCTCGGCGATCCCATGGCCGACTTCACCTATCTGTTGATGCAGTGGGTGATGCCCGGCCTGGACGGCGCCGACCTCAAGGCGCTCAACATTCCGAGCGTGGAAGAGGCCGCGCAGATCTATTGCAACGTCACCAAGATGACGGTGCCTGACCTCAACTGGTACTTTGCTTACAACCTGTTCCGCCTCGCCGGCATCACGCAAGGCATCGCCGGCCGCGTCCGCGACGGCACCGCAGCGAATGCCAAGGCGCTCGAATCCGCCAAGCGCACCGTGCCGCTGTCGAAGTCGTCGTGGGAATACGCGCAGAAGGCGGGCGCGGTTTAAGGAATCCGAAGGTGCGGCCGGCGGTCGCGCCTTTGCTTGCGTTCCTCTCGTGTCTGGGACACGGGACAGAATGACGAGAGAGCTGCCCGCATGATCGATCACACGACCCTCATCACCTACATCCTCATCGTCCTCGGCTTCGTCTTCATTCCCGGTCCGGCGACACTCCTCACCATGGCGCGTGCCGCGAGCTCGGGCACCAGGGTCGGCATCGCGACGGGCGCGGGAATTGCGGCCGGTGACGTGGTCCACACCACCATGGCAATCGTCGGCCTCTCTGCGATCATCGCAACGTCAGCGCTCCTGTTCAGCGTCGTCAAATACGCGGGCGCAGGCTTTCTGATCTACCTCGGCATTCGCGCCATGCTCGACAAGACGCCGCTCGAGGTGAATGGCGGCGCGCCCGCGATCAGCGCAGTGCGGGCATTCCGGCAGGCCGTACTGACCGAGCTGCTCAATCCGAAGACCGCGTTGTTCTTCCTTGCGTTCCTGCCACAGTTCGTCCGTCCCGAGCATGGCTCGACGACGCTGCAGCTCGCGCTGCTCGGCGCTGTGTTCGTGTTGCTCGGCCTCGTCAGCACGGTGGTGTTCGCCGTCAGCGCCGGCCGCCTCGGCAATTTGCTACGCCGCCATCCAGCCGTGGTTAAGTGGCAGGGCAAGGTGGTCGGGACCATCTACTGCGCGATTGGCGTGCGGCTGGCGTTGCAGGAGCGATGAGGCGCACCGCTCACGTGGGATACGCGCTGCCCCACATACTCCCGTCATTGCGAGGAGCTCTTGCAACGAAGCAAATCCAGACTGCCCCCGCGGAACCATTCTGGATTGCTTCGCTTCGCTCGCAATGACGAGGAGAAGCTTTACCCCTTCGCGCAATGCGCGATCAGCTTCTCCACGAAGCCTGCGCATTTCTCCAGCTCCGCGATTTCCACGAACTCGTCCGGTGTATGAGCCTGTGCGATCGAACCGGGGCCGATCACGACGGACGGGATATCGGCCATGCTGGCGAACAGGCTTGCCTCCGTGCCGAACGCGACCTTGGCGTGGTCGTTGCGCCCCGCAAGGCTCTTGGCCAGCGTGACGATGGTCGCATCGGCCGCCGTGTCGAGCGCGGGGTAGTCGAGGATCTCCTCGAAATCGATGCCGCACTCCGGATTCTGCTTTTTCATCGCCGGCTCAATCTCCGCCTTGGCCCAGGCGACGATCGCATCCGTGACCTCCCGCGACTCGGCGATGCCGATGCCGCGGCATTCGAAATCCACCGTGCAGCTATCCGGCACGATGTTCAGCGCGGCGCCGCCATGGACGATGCTGGTGAGCAGCGTCGAGTGCGGAACGTCGTAGAGGCTGTTCGTTGCTTTCGTGCTTGCGAGTTGCAGCGCGCGGCGGCGGATTTCGACGATCAGCTCGGCCGCATATTCGATCGCATTCACGCCCTCAGGCGCGATCGAGGAGTGGCGGGCGAGGCCCTTGAAGGTCGCGCGCACGCCGTGCTTGCCCTTGTGGCCGATGATGACCTTCATCTCGGTCGGCTCGCCGATGAAGGCGCCGAGCGGTTTGATCCGTTTTTTTGCGACCTCGCGCAGCATCGGCCGCACGCCGACGCAGCCGATCTCCTCGTCATAGGAAATGGCGAGATGAATCGGCGTCGCAAGCTTTGCCTCCAGCATCTCGGGCACCATGGCAAGGCACACCGCGACGAATCCCTTCATGTCGGTGGTGCCGCGGCCATAGAGCCTGCCGTCGCGCTCGACCAGCTTGAACGGATCGTGGCTCCAGTCCTGGCCGACCACGGGCACCACGTCGGTATGGCCCGACAGCACCAGGCCGGGGCGGTCCTCGGGTCCAATGGTGACCCATAGCGAGGCTTTCTGTCCGGTCTCGTCGACGATGCGCTCACCCTTGACGCCATGCGCGGCGAGATAGCTTTCAATATGCGCGATCAGGGGCAGGTTGGAGCGATCGCTGATCGTGTCGAAGCCGACGAGGTCGGCGAGCAGCTTGCGAATACGGTCGGGTCTTGAGCTCGGCATTTTCACGTTCTTGTCAGGGGGATGGAAGCTGAGATGCTTGCACGAACCATACCAACGTCGTGCTCCTGTGAGCAAATCAACATGTCGGTCCCGTAGCCCGGGTGAGCGAAGCGATACCCGGGACAGCTCGTAGTCGGAATCCCGGATGTCGCTTCGCTCATCCGGGCTACGAGACGTTGTATTGCCCGTCGGGCAAAACCCCCTAATTGTCGGTCAACGCTGGGCGGCCGCGGAAAGACTCTGGATTGCTTCGCTGCGCCGCTGCGCTCGCAATGACGGTGCTGAAGCAGTTGCGCGACAAAACTCCTGTCTCGTGCCGCGGACGCTGCGCAACGCCAAGAACGTTGCGGCGCGTCTGCGACGCGAGAGCGCGTGAACTAAACCGGCTTTCCCGTATAGGGCATCGACGCCGTCAGTCCGCCGTCCACCGGGAAGGCCTGGCCATTGACATACGACGCCTCGTCGCTGGCCAGAAACAATCCCATCGCGGCGAGCTCGTGCGGCTGGCCGGGGCGCTTGAGCGGATTGAGCTGGCCGATCTTGTCGGCGGAGCCGCGCTCCTTGGCGCGGTCGAAGATCGGCTTGGTCATGCCGGTCTCGATCAGACCGGGGCACACCGCGTTGATGCGCACACCGGTGCCGGTGAGCGAATACGCCGTGGTCTGCACCAGGGAGATGACGCCGGCCTTGCTCGCGGCATAGGGATGACCGCTGGCGCCAGCCTTGAGGCCCGCCACGGACGCGGTCAGCACGATCGCGCCGGACTGCTGCTTCACCATGTGCGGCATCGCATGCTTCACCGCGAGAAACGGCCCGATCAGATTGATGCGCAAGACCTCCTGCCATTGCTCGACGGTCTGCTCGCCGAGCGGGACGAGTCCGCCGGAGACGCCGGCATTGGCCCAGATCACGTCGAGCCGGCCGTGCGTCTTCACCGCCTTGTCGATCACGGCCATGACGTCCTGTTCGGAACCTGCATCCGCGATCATCGCTTCCGCGACACCGCCGGCCTTCTTCACCTCGTCGACGGTCTCCTTCACCGCCTCGGTGCGATCGACCGCGATCAGCTTGGCGCCTTCTCTGGTGAACAGCAGCGCGGCCGCGCGGCCGATGCCGCTGCCGGCACCGGTGATGATGACGGATTTGCCTTGCAGACGGCCCATGCGGTTTCTCCCTTTGGTTCGCACGCGACGCTTGCCGCGCGACGGAATTTCAAACAAGATTTCAAACGGTAAAGTGTCTTGAGACACGTTCGCTACTGACGTACAGCGACATCAAACGGGATGGAAGGGTTTCGATGGCAGGTGCAGACAAGCCCAAAGTGGTGACGACACGCTGGTGGTGGGTCCGTCACGCGCCCGTGCGCAATGACGGCGGCAACATCTACGGTCAGTCTGATCTCGCCTGCGACACCAGCGATACCTACGTCTTCAATGCTGTTGCCAAGGTGCTGCCACGCAAGGCGGTCTGGTATTCGAGCAATCTGATGCGCACGCATCAGACCGCCGAAGCCATCTGGGCGGCCGGCTTCCCGAGGCCTGCGGCGATGACATGGGAAGCGGACCTCGCCGAACAAAATCTCGGGCGATGGCAGGGCATGAATCGCGCCGAGTTCATCGCCAGCCGTCCCGTTGGATCGAGCTGGTTTGCCGACATCAACGAGCCCGCGCCCGGCGGTGAGAGCTTCATGGATCTCTACAACCGGGCCCGCCGCGTCATCGATCGGATCAATCTCGAGGCAGCCGGGCAGGACGTGATCGCCGTCGCACATGGCGGCACCATCAAGGCGGCGTTGGGGCTGGCGCTCGACAATCAGCCCGAGCGGGGACTCGCATTCGATATCGACAATTGCTCGGTGACGCGGCTCGACTATTTCGCAAGCCCTGAACGCAGTGTCTGGCGGCTGCCGATGGTGAACCAGCAGCCGTGGATCGCGGACGACGCGCACGCAGCGATGCATCAACCCGCGGGACCGGAAGTCAAGAAGCTCGCCTGACTGAGCAGTCATTCCGGGTTCGGCTTCGCCGCCCCGGAATGACAATGAACATGAAGATCAATCTGGGAGAGAAACATGACCTTGTTCGACATGAAGGGGAAAGTCGCCGTCATCACCGGCTCGACGCGCGGCATCGGGCTTGCGATCGCCGAGCGTATGGCCGAGCACGGCGCCAAGGTGGTGATCTCCTCGCGCAAGGCCGACGTCTGCGACCAGGTCGCGAAGGGCATCAACGACAAGTTCGGCAAGGGCACGGGAGTGGCGATCGCCGCCAACATCTCGTCGAAGGAAAACCTGCAAAACCTCATCGACGAGAGCAACCGCGCCTTCGGCAAGATCGACGTGCTGGTCTGCAACGCCGCGTCGAACCCGTATTACGGCCCGCTCGCCGGCATCTCCGACGATCAGTTCAGGAAGATTCTGGACAACAACATCGTCGCCAACAACTGGCTGATCTCGATGGTGGTGCCGCAGATGATCGAACGGAAAGATGGCTCGATCATCATCGTCTCCTCGATCGGCGGCCTGAAAGGCTCGACCATCCTCGGCGCCTACGCGATCTCGAAAGCCGCCGACATGCAGCTCGCGCGCAATTTGGCTTGCGAATACGGCCCGCACAACATCCGCGTGAACTGCATCGCGCCCGGCTTGATCAAGACCGATTTCGCGAAAGCGTTGTGGGACAATCCGGAGAATCTGAAAGCCTCGACCGCGCGTTCGCCGCTGCTGCGCATCGGCATCCCCGACGAGATCGCGGGCGCTGCGGTGTTCCTGGGCTCGAAGGCCGGCGACTTCATGACCGGCCAGACCATGGTGATCGACGGCGGCGCGACGATCAGCTGAGGCCCCAGTAGGTGTCATCGCGCGCGAAGGCGGGCGATCCAGCACTCCGCGGCCTGCGTTGGAGAGCTCGCTCTCACCACATCCGACACGGAGTACCGGATGCCCCGCCTTCGCGGGGCATGACAGAGAGTGTGGAGGTGCGACGCTGCGATCAGGCGAAGCCCTCAATCCACCGCCGCGTACACCAGATACCGCACCAGCGTCCGCGTAAAATCGCGCTGTCCCGGGCCTTGGCTCATGAACACGACGAACAGATCCTCCTTCGGATCGATCCAGAAGAACGTCCCCGCAATTCCGCTCCAGAAAAACTGGCCGACGCTGCCGGGGAAGGGCGCGATGCCGGCTTCGCGGCGCACCGCGAAGCCGAGGCCGAAGCCGTGGCCGGGCGACAGCAGAGTGCCGTTGGTCACGACGTGAGGCCCGAGATGATCGGAGGCCATCAGCTCCAGCGTCTTGCGGCCGATGATCCTGTTGCCGTCGAGCGTGCCACCATTGCGCAGCATCAGCGCGAAACGGGCATAGTCCATGGTGGTGGAGACGAGGCCGCCGCCGCCGGACTCCATGATTGGCTGCTCGAGCATGTTGAACAGCGCGACCTTGTCGCCGGTCCAGGGATCGGCCGCGAACGGCTCGGCGAGCCGGCCGACATTGGCCTCCGCTGTCGCAAAACCGGTCTCGGCCATCTGCAAGGGCGCGAGAATGCGCTCGGAGAGGTAGGTGCCGAGCGACTTGCCGCTGACGATTTCGATGATGCGACCGAGGATGTCGGTGGAGCGGCTGTAGTTGAACTCGTCGCCGGGATGGCAGACCAGCGGGAAGCTCGCCACCAGGGTGGCGTGCTCGGCATTGGTGATCTTGCGGCTGCGCACCCGCGACTCCTGGTAGATCTTGTGCACGGGGCCGTCGCCCTGGTGCTCGTAGGTCAGGCCAGAGGTGTGGCGGAGAAGATCCTGCACCGACATCGGGCGTTTCGGCGGAACCAGTTCCAGCTTGCCGCCGCTGACCACGCCGACCTTTTGATCGGCGAACTCCGGAATGAATTTCGCGACGGGGTCGGCAAGAATCAGGTGGCCGTCCTCGACCAGCGTCATGATGCCGACCGACACGATCGGCTTGGTCATCGAGAATATGCGGAAGATCGAATCATGCGCCATCGGCGCCGAGCCCGTCGGGCTCTGCCGGCCGAGCGCCTCGAACCAGCCGACCTGGCCGTGCCGTGCCACCAGCACGGTGACGCCCGGCACGGTTCCATTGTCGATCTCGCGCTTGAAGGCGTCCGACATGGCCTGGAGGCGGGTGCGCGACAGCCCCAGCGTCTCAGGGCGGGATTCCGGCAGAGGCGGGGTCTTCGGCGAGGTCGAGGGGCGGTGGGCGGCTGTCGGGGACGCTTGGGCGGTCGCAAAGGCTTGGGCAGTCATGGGCACTCCCAGTTACTTATTATTGTTCGGAGCGGACTGTGGCCCAGAAGGCGCGGCACAAACAAGCGAGGCCAGCGCGCTTCACCCTTGCAATCCGGCCGCCCCCTGTGCTTCAAAGCGGCCTGATCCGGGCGGCAACGCAGGGTCCGTAGGAGTGTAGCTCAATTGGTAGAGCACCGGTCTCCAAAACCGGGGGTCGCAGGTTCGAGCCCTGCCACTCCTGCCAGCGAAATCAAACGCTTAGCTAGGATGTGGCGATCAGCGATCGGCTGGATATTGCTAGATGGCGTGAGCCCTAGGCGATGACCTGCCGTTTCCAGATCGCCTCCGCAAGGGCGATATCGGCCACAGACTCTGCGCCGGAAGCCAGCGGCGTCCTCCGTTCCACGATATCGGCGACGAATGCATCGGCTTGACGCCGAAACGCCCAGCTCGTGTCGCGCCGCAATTGCGTGCGTTGTCCTTGCTGATCGAGGATGACCTCCGCCTCCTGCTCGGCAAAAGGCGGGGGCAATTCGATGGTCAGCGCGCCCCGCTCGAACGCGATGCTCAGCCCCTCGCGCCAGACGCCTTCGGATCCGTTCGCGAGTTGCAGCGCGCAGGCGACGCCGTCGAAGTCGAGCGTCACGGTCGCCGCGCCCGAGCTCTCGATGGTGCTTTCCGCGACTGTCGGTGACGATCCGAGCATGTAACGCGCGAGGTTGATGATATGGCTGAACACATTCAAAAAATTGTCGTAGCCGGGTAGCATCACGCCCGGCATCCAGTCTGGGCCGTCCTGCCAGAGCTCGAGCCCGTCCGGCCGCACTTCGCCGGTCATGACGAAATTGTCCTGCGACCGGCCAGTGCTGCCGCCGAAGCACCAGCCTCGCGCGCCGACAATGCGTCCAAGCGACTGATCCGTTCGCAGGCGCGCCAACTCGGCCAGCGCGCGCGCCACGCCGGCGTCGTGACGCTTCATGTAGCCGATGCTGTAGACGAGGTTGTGCCGCCGCGCCGCCTCGGCCAGCGCAACGGCCTGAGCCGCGGTGTAGGCCATCGGCTTTTCCGACAGCACATGGCGGCCGCTGTTCAACGCATCCAGCACGATCGGGCCGGTGGCGCGACGCTTCGTAACGACGACGACGGCCGACACCTCGCTATCCGCCAGCAATTCCCGGTGCGTGCCGTAGACCCGCGCGATGTCGAATTTCTGCGCCGCTGCGGCGGCGAGATCAGGCCGGAGATCCGCGATCGCGACAACGCGGCAGGCGGGGTTCGCGGCGAAATTGGCGAGGTGGCACATCTGGCCGACCATGCCCGTTCCGATGATGCCAATGCCCGGCCTCACTTGCTAGGACCCTCGAAGCGTTTCCGGAGAACGAGGAAATGCGCCGGCTGTCCCCAGGTGTTGATGAACGCCCGGTCTGACTGGGTGAGGGCGGTGACTGTGGACGCATCCCGTCGCCCGATCGCGTCAAAGATGCGATGGAAGCTGTCGAGGGTCGCGATGATGGCGTCGATGTCGGACGCATCGTCGGCAAGAATGTCCGTCGCCGGTATCGTCTCGCGCAGTGACGCGAGGTTCGCGATCACACGGGGCAGGCTGGCGCCGAAGGGATCGTCGATCATCGCATCGACATCGAGAACCAGTGTCTCGATCGAAGCCGAGATCGCCTCGACCGCTTCGGTCTTGCCGGCCAGATAGAGCTTCCGTCCGCCGAGAAAGCTCAGACGGCTGCGACCGAGGTGGCGCGTCGCGCGGCGCAGCTTCTCGTCGTCGGAGAGGACCTTCTTGTGCCAGTAGACGTCCAGGCTGTCGCGATAGACGGGCCACCCCGAACAGATATCGAACCCCTGCTCGTGCGCCGCCGTGCACAAGGCCCCCGCGTCGAGGAAGTAGCGGTGCCGGACGAAAGGGTTCTCGAGCACGTCCATCAGCCAGGATTCGAAGCTGCGCGTGTGCGGAATGCTGTTCCATTTCGCGTCGAACAGCAGCTTCGCCGTCTCGAGCCCGGGACGGCCCGTCAGTGCCTTGCCGGCCGCATGAATCGCCTTGAGCGCGAGCTCGAAGAAGCCGCCGTAGCGCTCGTAGTAGGAAACGACGGCGTAACCGTCCGGATTGAGCAGCCGGTGAAAGATGCCGAGCCAATTTTCAGTCGGCTGCACCGTGTAGATGAATCCTTCGGCATCGATAATGTCGAAACGACGATCGCTACGAAATCCTTCGACGTCGAACGACACGAGTTCGCGGAGACGTTGGGCTTGGCTGAAATGCGCGAAGTAAGCCTGGATTTTTGCGTGCGCATGCCGGTTCGGCTCGGCGAGCGTCATGTTCGCGCCCCAGCTCGCAAACACGAGCGCGTTCTCGCCGGAATCAGGGCCGAATTCGAGCATGTCGGCGTCGCGGAACAACCGCGGCGGCAGCACCAGCTTGTCCGAAAACAACTCGCGCCGCAGGCCGGCATAGGCTTCGAGTTCGGCGGCGGATTTGAAATTCCCGAACGTCGGTAGGACGTCCTGACGTTCGTAATAGTTGAAGAGCTTGTCCTCAGCCATGCCGCGACCCTGCGGCCGCCTCGAGACGATCGAGCTCGCTCCAGATGTCGGAGGGCGCGAAGATCGAAACGATGTGGAGCGGACGCTTCACGTTTTCACGCAGCCGGCTGCCGACCTTGTCTTCGTTCTCCTGGTTCACGGCCAGAAGACAGACGAGCGGCTCCGACTTGCCGGCGAGGTCCTCCGGCGGGCGGATCGGAATGCCGGTGCCGGGCAGGAACAAGCCCTGGCGCTCCTTCTGGTCGTCGACCGAGAGGTCGACAAGATCCGCAAATTCATGGGCATTGGTGAAGGTGCAGGCGCGGCAGCCGGCGCCGTAGATGGCAATCTCGGCGCCGTCGGCGCGGGCCTTGGCGAGGATCGGGCGAAGACGCGCGCCGTACTCCCTGGCGCGCCGACCGAATTTCTCGCCGACGCCGGACGGCGCGGCCGGCGTCGTCACGTCGCGCGTCGCGCGTCGCGCTGCAATCGCGAGGCTGCCGCCGCTGAAATTGTACTTCTTCACCGACACCGCCTCGAAGCCGTGGCGCGCCAGCAGCGACAGCAGCGTCGGCTCGGTGAAATAGCTGACGTGCTCCTCCCACAGGACGGAGAGGTCGCCCGCCGTCGAGCCGGGCGCGAAATCAGGCACATCGATGAACAGCAGCCCGTCGTCGCGTAGCGCGATTTTCACGCAGTCGAAAAAGTTCTCGAAATCGACGATGTGCTCCAGCACCTGGCGCGACACGACGAGGTCGAACTTGCCGGCCTCGGCAACCGCGTCGTGAGACAGCGCCGGGCTGATCATGTCGGCATAGACCTTGACGCCACGCTCGCGGGCGATCTTGCCGGACACCGGGTTGGGCTCGACGCCCACCAAAACCTTCGCGCCGCGTTCGCGAAGCCTGTCCATGAACAGGCCGTCGTTGCATCCGATCTCGAACACGGATTGGTGGCTCGAGAATTTGGCGATGGTGTCGAGTTCGTCGACCTGGTGCGGCTCCGGCTTCCAGCTGCTGAAATTGTAGTTGAACTGCCGATACAGAATGTCGGGATCGATCGGCTTCACGATCTGGGGCAGGCCGCACTCGCCGCAGGCGAACACCTCGAACGGATACCGTTCGTCCTGTTCGTCGCGGCTGTGCCGAAGCCGATGCGCAATCGGCATCTGTCCGAGGTCGATGACCGGGCGCAAATTGGTCGAATGGCAGAGGCGGCAATGATTAGTCATCGGTAGCAACCTCTGCTGGAATGGCTCGTGAAGTATGGCGATGGGCCAGATGCTTCGCGGCGAGCGCACCGGTCCTAGTGACATAGTCCTGCACTTCCGCGGCATCGCCGCCATCCGGAGCCCAGTCGGGAAACGCCGTGCGGGAGGGATCGAACGGACCGGCGGTGGTTTCGTGAAACACCAGCCACTCCGAGGTGATCAGGATCGAGTGAAGCACCTGCTCGGGCATCCGGTAGTAGCAGAGCGCGCCCCGACCGTACGGCGCCATCTCTAGCACGTCGCGAATGTGGCCGTCGTCCTCGAAGATCACGACCTGCGCGGTACCCTCGATCAAATGAAACGACTCAGGTTTGCCAAAATGCTTGTGAGGCCGCACATAGGCCTCGCGATGATGCACGATCAGCATCTCGTGCAGGCCGGACGAGGGATCGGGATGCATGCACAGCCGGCTGCGCAGACGCGGATTGCCTGCGGCGATGCGCTTCAGTTCCGCGATCGTGGCGTCGTCCGCCGTGACGATGGCGTCGTCCGAATAATACACTTCAAGATTTTGCGCTCGCAGCGAGGCCGGCCGGCGCAGGCCCGTTGCTTCATTCGAAGAAGATGAACCCATGGTCGCCCCGGTAGCCGCATTTGTCGTAGATCCAGGCCCAGGTTTTCGGACCATGGAAACTCAGGCAGGTGAGCTGCCAGTAGAGCAGGTTCGCCTTCTCGCGCTCGTCGCGGAACGATTCCACCATCAGATATTTCGAGGTGCCGCGTCCAACGCGCTCGATCTCCGACACGGCGCGGAAGACGTCCTCGAGCGGAAGATTGTGGAGCACGCCGAGCGACACCACGAGATCGAAGCTGTGGTCGGGGTAGGGGAGCTCGACGGCGCTGCCGACCTTCAATTGCGGTCGCACCTCTTCCTTGGCATTGGCGATGCCATAGTCGGAGATGTCGATGCCGGCGATGGTGAGGCCAGGGACGAGTTGGGTGAATTCGTAGAGCAAATAGCCCTTGCCGCAGCCGACATCGAGCACGCTCATCCCGGGCTTGATGCCGTAGCGGTCGATCAGGGTCTGGGCGAGCGGCCGCCACCGTCCGTCGTAGCTATAACCGCCATAGCCATAGCGGCGGTCGCCGTCCCAGTAGTCGCGTCCCCATTGCCGCGCGACAGTGGCAGATTCCGCCTTGTCGTGCTCGACGACCCGCTGAACGTAGTGCCGCTTGGTCGATGCGTGCATTGGCTGGAGCAGGTTGATCTCGGTCATTGTTTTCAACCGGTCCGCGGCATCGTCACAGGATGGTCGCGAATTTGTTGACGAGCAGGATGTCCTCGACGGCCTGAATGTTGTCGCGCGAGGACAGCGTGATCTCCTCGACGGCCGCGTGCAGGTCGCAGCCCTCGCTCAGCACGCGGTCATAGATCTTCCGCCGCCTTGCCTCGTCGGGCGGCAGCATGAAGATGCTGTAGAGAATCAAGCCGCGCAATCGAGGCAACTCGTCCAGGATGTCCTCGAGCACCATGTAGCTGCCGGGCATAGTGTGCTCGGCGGCGCTGAGCAGATAATGCAGGTTCTTCCGCCGCGCGTAGTCGCGGATCACGATGTTCTGGACGTGCTGCGGGGTGCGGCTGCCGTTCAGCGGCCGGGCGCCGATATAGCCGCGATGGCCGGCTCGCTCAGCCATGGAAGCCTCCCGGGAGCTTGTATTGCATGCCGACGCGGGTCGCCGGACGTAGCAGGATCGGTTCGAAGAATTCGCCGAATCGCTTGTCCGCATAGGGCGACATGATGCTCTTGAAGCGGCAGTTCATGCTCCAACGCGAGCCGGCTTCCTCGTTGACGCGATTGCCGTGCATCAGGGTCTGGTTGAACAGCATCACGTGACCGTAGGGAATCTCGATGAAGGTCGCGTGCGGCTTGATGGTCTGGTAGAGTTCCTCGGCGCTGCGCAGGCTGGCCATCCGGTCCTGCATGTCGCCGTTCAGGGATGGCGGCAGCAGATACATCGATTTGGTGCGGTGGACGTCGACCAGCGGTACCCACACCACGACCTCGAACGGCGAGTCGCCCGACCAGACGTCGGAATGGGTGGCGAGGAGCGACGAATCGTCTCCGGGCAGCTGGATGCTGAGATTGACGCGGCGCTGCATGCAGAGTTCGTTGCCGACGATGGTCTCGATCGTCGAGCGCGCCAGACGGAAATAGGTCGGCCGGAACCAGGGTTCTGCATTGAGGCCGTTGAAGACGTGCAGCCGCAGGCCGTTGAGATCATCGACGCTCACCCGCGTGTGGATGGTGTCGAGCATCGCGTAGGGGTCGTTGCCGTGTGGCAGCTTCAAAAAGTCCGCCGCGAGCTCGGCGGCGCGCCGCTGGATCCGGTCGAGCCCGGCGCGATCGTCGGCCGGCGTGGTGACGAAGCCGTCATCGATGAAACGTTGCGCCAATGCCTGCTCATCGGCCTCGAGGAAAGCCGTGTCCGTCATGCAAAGTACTCCCGGGCGGTCGCGCAAATATAGTTGATGTCCGAGGTCGAGAGGAACTGGTTGATGGGGAGCGTGAGGATCTGATCTGCCTGCCGCTCGGTCGCCGGGAACGCGCCGCGACCGTGGCCAAGATGCGCAGCCGCCTCCTGGAGGTGGATCGGTACCGGATAGTGGATCGCGGTCTCGATACCTTTGTCGGCAAGATATTTTTGGAAGCTATCGCGACGGTCCGTCTGCACGACGAAGGTGTGGAAGGTGTTGAACTCGATGTTGCGACAAAGCGGGATGAACAGGGGAAGGCCGGCGAGCTCGGCGCGGTATTGCGCGGCGTTGCGGCGCCGGCGTTCGATGACAGAGGGCAGGTGACGCAAGCGAATCCGGAGCACCTCGGCCTGGACCGTGTCGAGGCGTGACACGATGCCCCATTCCTGGACGTCACTGCGATTGATCAGGCCATGATTGCGCAGGCGGCGAATTCTCGCGGCAAGCTCGGCGTCGGCGGTGACGACGAAGCCGGCGTCGCCCGCGGCATTGAGGTTCTTCAGCGGGTGGGCGGAGAAGCAGCCGAACGTTCCGATGGTCCCGCTCATCCGCCCGTCATAGGTCGAGCCGACGGCCTGCGCGCTGTCCTCGATCACGGCGAGAGCGTGCTTGGCCGCGATCGCCATCAGCGGGTTCATGTCCGCCATGCGTCCGGTCAGGTGCACCGGCATGATCGCTTTGGTGCGCGAGGTGACGGCGGCCTCAACTGCGGCGGGATCGATATTCTGGTCCGGCAGCACGTCCGCAAACACGGGCTTGGCGCCGACGGCAATGATGGCCGCGGTCGATGCCACGAACGAATTGGGTGGGGTAATCACCTCGTCCCCGGGACCAATGTTGAGCGCCCTCAAGGACAGGATCAGCGCATCGGTGCCGGAATTCAGCGTCACCACATGCGGCGAGCCGACATAAGTGGTGAGCTCCTCTTCGAACTTGGCAATGGCCGCGCCGCCGATGAAATCGCCGCGCCGGAACACGCCCTCGACCGCCTGCATGATCTCAACGCGCTCTTCCTCGAATTGGGCGGGAAGATTGACGTAACCGATGCGCCGGCGGCCGGTGTCAGCGTCCATGGCAGAACGCCCGAACGATCTCGATGACGCGGTCCTGCTGCGCCCGTGTCAGATGCTGGTCGACGGGGAAGCTGATGACTTCCCGGGCATGGCGGTCGGAGACCGGGAAGGTGCCTGGCGCGTAGCCGAGGTGTTTGAGGCCTTCCTGCTGATACAGCGGGATGGGATAGTGGATCTTCGCTTCGATGCCGTTGTCCAGGCAGTGTTTGTAGAGCTCGTCGCGGCGCTCGGCGAACACCATGTAGAGATGGTAGACGTGCTTCACGTTAGGCCGGCGCGGCGGAATGCGCAGGCCGGGCAGGCACGCGAGGCCTGCATCGTAATAGGCCGCGTTCTCGATTCGACGGCGCGTGATCTCGCTGGTCTGGCCGATCAGCCAGTTGCCGACGACCGCCTGGAGGGAATCGAGCCGCGAATTGCAGCCGAGAATCGCGATTTCGTCGCGATTCTTCATGCCGTGGTTGCGGATCAGGCGAAGCCGCTCGTTCATCCCGTCGTCGTTGGTGACGACGACGCCGGCATCGCCCCAGACGTTGAGGTTCTTCAGCGGATGCAGGGAGAAGCCGGCCGCGATACCGTGGGTGCCGGACCGCTTTCCCGCGAATTCCGACAGGATGCCCTGGCAGGAATCCTCGACCACGGGGATGTTGTGACGCTGGGCGATCGCCATCAGCCTGCCCATGTCGGTGACCTCGCCGGTCAATTGAACCGGCATGATCGCCTTGGTTTTCTCCGTGATCGCGGCTTCGACGTAGTCGACGTTCATGCAGAAGGAGTCGTCGCAGTCGACCAGCACCGGGGTCGCGCCGGTCTCGGCGACGGCGCCGACGGTGGCGATGAAGGTGTTGGCGGCCGTGATGACCTCGTCCCCATGGCCGATGCCGAGCGCCTTGAGCGGCAGCTTGAGCGCATCGGTGCCCGATCCGACGCCGATGGCGTGACGCACGCCGATCAGCTCGGCAAAGCGCCGTTCGAATTCCGCGACCGGCTTGCCCAGAGTGAAGTCACCCGTCGCCACCAGTCGGCCGATCTCGGCCAGGATCGGTGCTGGGTCGGAGAATTGCTCGAGCAGATAGGAATATCGAACGTCGTGCATGGGACCCGTCAGGTGGAATGAAGTTGCGGAGAGGAGGTGTATGAGGCGGGAAGCGCGCGCGCGATCGAGGTCGCAATGGCGTCGGCGGAAAGTCCGTGCTTCTTCAGCAGCGAGTCCTGCGATCCGTAATTGTGCATGAACCGGTCCGGCAACGACAACCGCAGCATCGCGGGCAGGCCAGAGCCGAGCTTGTCGATCAGCGTCTCCGCGACCGCGCTGCCCAGGCCGCCCGAGGGCACGTGCTCCTCCAGCGTCGCCACTAGCCTGATACCCCGGATCGCTTGCAGCAGCGCCTTGGTGTCGAGCGGCTTGACCGTGTGCATGTGCAGGATGCCGGCGCGAATGCCTTGCGCGGCCAGCAGGTCGGCCGCAGCGAGTGCCCGCTGGAGCATGATGCCTGTCGTGATCATGACGACGTCGCCTGGCGGCCGCACCAGGATGGCCTTGCCGATCTCGAAGCCGTGCTCGGCCTTTGAGACTACGGCGTCGCCACCTTTGCCGAGCCGGATGTAGATCGGCCCGGTCCAGTCGAGCGTTTGCCCCATCAGCCGCGCCGCTTCGTCGGCGTCGCACGGGCAGACCACCGTCATGTTCGGCAGCGCCCGCATGATGGCGATATCCTCGATCGCCTGGTGGGTGGGGCCGAGCGGGGCGTAGACGAGCCCGCCGCCATTGGCGATCAACCGCACCGGCAGATTGTGCAGGCACAGATCGACCGCGACCTGCTCGTAGCAGCGGCGGGTCAGAAACGTGGCGATGGTGTTGACGTAGGGCACGAAGCCTTCCATCGCGAGACCTGCCGACATGCCGATGATGTGCGCTTCCGAAATGCCTTCGATCAGGTGGCGCTTGGGAAACTCCTTGCTCATCGCGCGCAAGGTACCTGCGCCGGGATCGGAGCCGATGTAGAGCACACGCTCGTCGCGCGCGGCGAGCTTGTGGACCATGTTCATCGCGGTGTTGCGCATGAGAAGCCGATCAAAAATCCCCGACGGCGACGCGGATGGCGTCGAGCTCGCTGTCGGTGAGCTTGTTCTTGTGATGCCAATCCGCGTTGGATTCCGCGGCCGGCAGACCCTTGCCCTTGACGGTATGGCAGATGATCGCTGTGGGTTTTCCCGGAACGGCCGGGACCTGCTTCAGGACAGTGCGCAGGGCGCCGACGTCGTGGCCGTTGAGCTCCTGCACGGCAAAGCCGAAGCTGCGCCATTTGTCCGCGAGCGGCTCCAGCGGCAGGACGTAATCGGTGGGCCCGTAGCTCTGCAGCTTGTTGTAGTCGATCAGCGCGACAAGATTGTCGAGCCCGTGCTTGGCCGCGCCCATGGCAGCTTCCCACACCGATCCCTCGTTGATCTCGCCGTCGCCGAGAAGGACGAAGGTACGGTAGGTCCGCTCGCGCATGCGCGCGGCGAGCGCCAGGCCGACACCGATCGACAGTCCGTGTCCGAGCGCGCCGGTCGAGGCCTCGACCCCCGGCACCATTCCGTATTCGGGATGTCCGCCCAAAATGCTGTCGGGGCCGCAGAAACCGTCCAGCTCCGACAGCGGAAAGAATCCGCGATCGGCCAAGAGCGCATAGAGTGCCAGACACCCGTGTCCCTTGCTGAGGATCGCGCGGTCGCGGGTCGGATCGCGCGGATTGCTCGGATCGATCCGCAGCACGTCGTCGTAGAGCACGCGGACCATCTCGATCAGCGACAATGCCGGACCGACATGTCCGCGTCCCGCAGAGCGGACAGAACCGAGCACCAGGCGGCGCAGATAGAGGCTGCGCTCATCCAGCGTGCAGGCGAGGGCGGTTTCAGCGTGGGGTGAGATCCGGGTCACTTCGGTAAATCGGTTGGGCGAATCGTCTGGTGAAGTCGGCGGGCTTTGTCGAGCTGACCGGCGAGGCGGATCCTAACATCGCCACCTTGCGCAGGCATTGCGCGCCGGGAGCGGCTGTCCGGCAAATACGCGTTCAGGACAATCAGGCACCAGATTCCCTTGAGCACAGGATATAGTACGTCAAGGCGGATCGCAAACGCGTCATCGCTCGCCTCGAAGGCGCGCGACAGCCGTTCGATCAAGCGATTCGCGCTCGCTTCCGGCAGGTCGCTGCCGGGGTGAATGGCGGTGTCGGACACGAGCTTGACCGGATCGTCCCAGCCAAAATATTCGAGGTCGATGAATCGCAAGCGCCCGTCTTCGGCGCGCAGCGCGTTGTGCAGTCCGAAGTCGGACGGACTCAGCGCGCGATGGGTGGGCGCAAGGTCCACCGAGGGACCCCGGCCCAGTTCCGCGTAGCGCCGGCGGAGCTGCCGAATCGCGACGGCAGTGCTGGGAACGAGGCTGCCTTCGATAAACGTGCGCAGGTCCGGATGATCATCCAATGCCCGCCTCAATGCGTCCAGGCGCTGCTCGTACTGGGCGATGGCCGCTTCTGGCGAAAAGATGCTGGCTGAGGCGTTGCGCAAATGCTGCGCGCCTTCGGCGTCGCGCAGCTTCTGCAGCCCGATGAGGAAATCGGCGAGTTGATCGGCATCGTCGCCCTGGGGGCGCAGCACCGCAGGTTCGCCGTCGAACCATTGGTACAGCGCGCAGAACGCATCCGCGTCCTTCGCGACCGGCCGTGGTGTCGACGTGATGCCGTGGCGCGCCAGGAACGAGAGTGCATCATACTCCTGTCCCAGGCGATCGCGTCCGTCGGACCGATAATGCTTGAGGGCGAGGGGCGGTCCCTCCGCCATCTCCAGCCGAAAAACCCTGTTGTTGCCGCCGGACCGTGCCGGCTGGGCGTCTGCGACACGCGCACCGGCCAGGCGGCTGCCGATTGCCATCGCATCCGGCGCGGTGATGTCGGTCTCGCTCATGCTGCAAACACCTCGCGGCGGATATCGGCCCATGTCGCGATCGGCTTGCAGTGTTCGGGGTGAGGAGGCTCCGACCGCGTGAACAGGATCGATCGCGTGGTTTTCGGAAAATGCGGTTGCTCGAAGACGTCGACCAGATCGTCGATGAAGACGTCCAGCTTCAGGCTCGCGAGCCTCTCGACCTTGGCGGCCAGTGTGTGCTCGAAATAGACGTCGTCGACGGCCAGCGCCGCATCCGCAGCGTCGATCAGGCCGGCTCCCCGCAGCCAGCCGCGCGCCGCGTCGCGCAGGTCGGTGCGGTCGGGGTCCTGATGACCGAATCGGGTCTTGTGGCTGACGATGCAGACCTTCGAGCCGGCCCGCTTGCACGCCACCAGGAATTCCCGCACGCCCGGATAGATTTCGGCGCCGCCAATTCCCTTGCCGTAGACGAAGCCTTGCAGTCCTTGCCAGGCGAGCTCGCCGCCCGCGCTGGACCGGAGATGATCCCGTAGGTCGGTCTTCAGCCCCTCCCACCCTTCCGGCACCAGCCCACGCTGAAGTGCGACGGCGGCAAAGACCTTGTCGTAGCAGATGATCGTGTTGTCGAAATCGATGCCGATCCGCACGCCGCTCACTTCAGGCTGATGTTCTGCATCATCTTGATGTTGAAGTACCGGGGGTCGTTAAGCGAGTTCGGCAGGTGGCCCGCCTTGAAAGCGTCAACGAGGCCGGACACGGCCTGCTCGATCGTATGGGACGGCGCAAAGCCGAGCTCGCGCCGGATCTTCTCCGAAGAAACGTGGTAGGAGCGGAGATCGTCGGTCGGCTCGACGACGACATCGACATTGCTGCCGACCACCGACTTGACGATGTCGGCGATCTTCATCAGCGAGTGGTTCTCGTAGCCGATATTGTACGTCTTGCCGTCGATCTTTGCGTCATCCAGCTGGAGCAGGAACAGATAAGCGGCTGACATGTCCTGGATGTGCAAATTGGGCCGGCGCTGCGTTCCGCCGAACACGCGGATGCGGCCGGTGTTAACCGCGAGATTAGTCAGGATGTTGACGACGACGTCGAGCCGCTGTCGCGGTGCGTAGCCGCAGACGGTGGCGGGGCGAACCGTGCAGGCGACGAACCCGGACGCGGCCTCGTCGGCTAGGTCGGTCTCGCACATCGCCTTGAACTTCGAGTAGTCCGTGAGCGGCTCGCAGGACAGGTCCTCGGTCACCTCGGCTTCGTCCTTGATTCCGTAGACGCTGGACGAGGAGGCATAGATGAAGCGCTTGATGCCAGCCTTCTTGGCGGCGCGCACCATCGGCCGGAAGCAGTCGTAGTTGATGGACTTGCCGAGCCCCGGGTCCAGCTCGAACGACGGGTCGTTGGAGATGCAGGCGAGGTGGATTACGGCGTTGTTGCCGCGCAGGGCCTCGTTGATCGCGGCTTCGTCACGGATGTCACCCTTGATCAGGCGCAAATTGGGATTGTCGCGGACGGCATCGAACACGTCCTCGCCATACATGAACAGGTCGAGCACGGTGACCTTGTGGCCCGCAGCGAGCAACTGGGGAACCAGCACGCTACCGACATAGCCGGCACCACCGGTGACCATCACATTCCATTTTCGACCAATCACTGTCGTTCTCCAGTATCTGCCGTCGCGCTACTTCAACAGCGCGGTGACGAACTTGACCAGCGGCACCTTTTCGACCGAGCTGCGGTGGCCGACGATCCCGACCTTGATCGCGCCGGCTGCGTTCCCGATGAAGGCGACGTCCTCGATATTGCCGCCGGCGGCAACCAGCGGCGCGGTGATCGTTAGGAAGGCGTCGCCCGCGCCGACGGTATCGACGACGGTCTTGGTGAAGGCGGGGACGCGCGTGACGCCGGTTTTCGACGAGAAGGGGTAGCAGCCGAAGGAGCCGTGCGTGATGATCATGTTGTCGCAGTCGATCTTGCCGTGCAAGCCGGCCTCGATCACGGACGCGATGTCGCTGAACTTGTCGCTTGCAGCCAGACGCGCCTCCGGCGCGTCGATGCAGATGTAGTCGGCCCGCGGATACCTCGTGATCAGGTTGTAGCCGTGATTGCCGCTGTTGCTCTGGGCATTGACCGCCAGGAATCTGGAGTTGGCGATCAGGGTGTCGATCGTGCTCGACGCGATCATGCCGTGACCGAAATCGGTGGCGATCACCACGTCCGCGCCACGGACGCGCTCCGTCGTGATACGGTCGATCTCCTTCCGATCGGCCTCGTCGAGCGGCGTGTCGTCCATGGTGTAGACTTCGAAGAGCTTGTGCAGATATCCGAGCTCGACGTACCGCGATTTGCGGGTCGTCGGACGGCCCTGAAGGCGGATCGGCGTCAACGTGACGTTCGGGCGGACATGCGCCCGAATGAACTCCTCAGGGTAGTCGTTGCCACCAAGCGTCGTGACGACCTCCACCGACTTGCAGAAGCTCGCGACATGGTTCGCCGCGGCAATGACGCCGCCCGCAAATTGCTCGCCGCTCTTGAACAGCGTGGCGACGATGTTTTCCTTCGAGGCCTTTCCGAGCGCCGTGACGTACTGGTATTCGTCGATGATGGTGTCGCCGACCAGCACGACGTGCATGTCCTGCACCTTGTCGATCAGCTTCAGCAGGCGATCGGCGCCGCCACCTTCACGGACTTTTTGCAGGTAGTCGCGGAGGGGAGGATCGTAGATGTCGAAATACCGGTTCACCAGCGACGAGGAGCTGAATGTCACGTCGCGCGTGAACACGATGCGCCCGCCGTGACGCTCGACGGCGTCGCGCTCGGTCCGGATCTTGCCGGTTACGTCGTCTTCGGGGTTTTCATAGTCAGACCCCTTCACATAGATGTCCGGCCGCACCGTATCCAGGATCGGCTCGGCGCTGGAAGTGTGATTGATGCCGACCCAATCGACGGTCGCGAGCGAGGCCAGCATCTCGGCCCGCATGTTTTCGGGGAAGATCGGCCGACCGGGTCCCTTGTTGACGTAACGGTCGGCGGTGATCGTGACCATGACGACGTCGCCGTCGTTGCGCGCCGCCTGGATGTGTCTGATATGGCCGAGATGCACGAGGTCGAAGACGCCATGGCAGAGTGCAACCTTCCGGCCCCGCGCTTGCGCGGAGCGCGCGATCTCGCCCAGTTCCTCGATTGTCCTGATCTTTTCGTGCTCCGCCAGTTGGTCGTTCAACGCGGGATTGTCGGTCGGAATATAGCCCATGTGAATTACCTAAAGCGCCGGCCGGCCTCAGCCGGGCGGCCCGGAATTGATCGATTCGCGGCAACGATACCCGGCGAACCTGTTCACTGGCTTGCCTTCTGCGGCGCGCCGGATGGCGCGTCGTTGTTGTCTGCGAGATATTTGAACCAGTCCTTCGTGGCGTCCGCGATCTTGTCCACTGTCCACAGGGGAGCGTCCTTGTACTGATCCATCGAATTCAGCATCGTCGCGACCCCGTCCTCAAATCTTACCTTCGGCGTCCATTTCAGGATCCGCTTGATCTTGGCGATGTCGGCATAGGTGCAATCGGGCTCGCCGGGACGCTTGGGAATGTGGACCTTGTCGCCGCCGAGAAGCTCAACCAGCCGGTTGACACTGTAGGTGTTGTCGGAGCCGACGTTGAAAATCTCGTTCGAGACCTCGGAGCGCGCGGCGGTCACGAAAGCATCGGCGACATCGCTGACGAAGGTGAAGTCGCGGGTCTGTTCGCCATCGCCGACCACCGTGAAGGGCTTGCCGGCGAGCTTCTGCGCCATGAACACGCCGAACACGGCGCCGTAGGTGCCCGTGGTGCGATGGCGCGGCCCGTACACGTTGAACAGGCGCAGCGCGACCGCGGGCAGCTTGTAGACCTGGCACCAGTGCATGACGCACTGCTCGCCGAGATTCTTGGTGAGGGCATAAGGATACATCGGTCGGATCTCAGCGCTCTCCGGCGTCGGATAGACATCGGGAATTCCGTAGCAGGAGGACGACGCAGCATAAACGAAGCGGCTGACGCCGGCCTGCCGTGCAGCCTCGAGAACGTTGATCGTGCCGTCGACATTGGCGCGGTGATACGGGATCGGGGACTCGATCGAGGGGACGATGTCGGCCAGCGCGGCGAGATGAAACACCCAGTCGATGCCGTCGAAATGCGGCTTGATCGATTCGAGTTCGGTGACGTCGGCCCGCACGATCTTCAGTCGACCAGAATCGACACGCGAGGCCAGATTTTCGGGGCGTCCGATCACGAAATTGTCGAGCGCGACGACCTCATGGTCGTCGTCGAGGAGGCGGTCGACGAGGTGACTGCCGATGAAGCCCGCGCCACCGGTAACGATGCATTTCATAGGAACATCCGTGATGCGAATGCCCAGCGAAACAGGCCCGCCAATGTTGAGTGAAGGTGGAAACCGAATCGGCTGTTGGTCGACTTCGATGGTAATATAGCTTTGCAATCGCTGGTGATAGCCGGTATCAGGGGCGCCATGTTGCCGTCGAGCTGCCAACCCATGCCTGTGGAGCCCATCAATCCCGATCACAAGGCCTTCCTCGACGATTATGTGGGGCGCCTCCATCGCGCGACGGCGGTTGACGACGGGGTTTTCGCCAGGATTTCCGCCACCCGCACGGCTTGGTTGCGCGCGCGCGAGCAGGGCGGCCGAGTCATCTTCATCGGCAATGGAGGCTCGGCCGGCATCGCCTCCCATCTCGCGATCGATCTGGCGAAGAACGCATCGGTGCCCGCACTCTGCTTCAGCGATGCCAGCATGATGTCGTGTCTTGCCAATGATTACGGTTTCGAGCACTGGCTTGCGCATGCTGTGCGGCTGAGCGCCCGCGCCGGCGATTGCCTCGTCGCGATCAGCTCGTCGGGACGCTCGAAGAATATTCTCAATGCGGTCGCGCAGGCGCGGGCGATGAAGCTCGATGTGATCACGCTGTCGGGCATGAACGCCGAGAATCCGCTGCGCAATCTCGGCGACGTCAATTATTACGTCGACAGCCGCAGCTACAACATCGTCGAGACCACGCATCAGTTCTGGATGATGGCCGCGATCGACCTCATCATCGGTGGCGCGGAATATCCGGCGTCCTGAGGCGGTGCCGTCGATCTGATCACCACGGGGTGAGATTGCCTCACCCGCTCGCATGTCTCCGTTTTACGGTCCTACGATGAAAAACCTGTTTTACGTCCGCCATACCTGCCGCCTCTGTCATTCGGACAAGCAAGAGCTTGTCGTCCCGATGGCGGGCATGCCCATCGGCACCCCGAACTTCCAGGTGCCGGATGCAAGCGCCGACGATTCTGTCTTTCGGGCCGCGGTGCCGATGGCGCTGCACCTGTGCGCAGACTGCGGCCACCTGCAGATTCTCCACGTCGGCAATCCGGAGATCCAGTACCGCAACTACGTCTATACCACCTCGCTCTCGCTTGGCCTGCGGGAGCACTTCGCAGGCTATGCCAACGACGTCGTCAGCCGGTTCGCCGTCGCGCCGGGCTCGCTGGTCGTCGAGCTCGGCAGCAACGACGGATCGCTGCTCGGTTTCTTCAGGGAGCGCGGCATGCGGGTGCTGGGTGTCGATCCCGCCGTCGACATCGCGCGGCGTGCGACGGAAGCAGGAATCGAGACCATCGGCGATTTCTTCACCGATGCCATCGGTCGCCGCATCCTGCAAAGCCACGGCGCGGCCAGCGTCGTGATCGCCAACAACATGATCGCAAATGTCGACAATCTCGACCCGCTGGTGATCGGGGTTCGCGACGTGCTTGCGCCGGACGGGCTGTTCGTTTTCGAAACGCAGTATGGCCTCGACGTCACCGAGAAGAACCTTCTCGACACCGTCTATCACGAGCATCTGTCGTATTTTAACATCAAGCCGCTGACGCGCTTCTTCGCGCGGCTCGGCATGGAAGTGATCGACGTCCAGCACATCGAGACCAAGGGCGGCTCGATCCGGGTGACGGTGCAGCGTGCCGGCGGCGCGAAGAAGCCGTCCGCTGAGGTCGCGCGCTTCATCGCCGAGGAAGATCGGCTCGGCGTCGACCAGCCGGGCTACTATGTGCCCTATGCGAAGAGGATCGCCGCCATCCGCGACGAGTTGGTCGCGATGGCCGATGCCGCCCATGCGCGCGGTCAACTCGTGGCCGGCTACGGCGTCTCGGTCGGGACCACGACCCTGCTGCCGCAGTTCGGCCTGGAGAACAAGATCGACTTCCTGGTGGACGACGATCCCAAGAAGGCGAACGTGATGGCCGGCCCGGGATACGACATCCCCATCCTGCCGCCCGCCGCCCTTTACGAGCGCAAGCCAGCGTTCGTCGTCGTCTTCGCCTGGCGCTACGTGGACCCGATCCGGGCCAAGCATGCCGGCTATTTCGCCGAGGGCGGAAAGTTCGTTGTGCCGTTGCCGGGCATTTCGACGATCGACCGGGCCGACTGACCTTGAGGAGGCGCTAATGGGGCGGCAGATGACGGGCCCGGTGGTCTCGTCCTGCCAGGAACCGGCTGCGCCCCTTGGGACGGCGGATTGCAGGCGGCAGATAAGCCCTTGATCGGCCTGATCTCTGGTCGGTCGCCTGTGGAGGTCGTTTTGCTCGCGCCAGCCCTCCCTGTCTTGACCTTTGGCCCCATCCGCAGTAGATACCGCGCACTCGCAGCCGGCCCGTTAGACGCGGATCTCCGGCGCGGCTTTGAAATCCCCGAACAATCGAGCCCGGATTCCGGCTCATCCTTCGAGACAGAGGGCTGGGCCAACGGCGGCTGTTCGGATCCCTGAAATTCATTCGCGTCTGTCGACGGACGTTGGACATCAAACGATGGCAGTCAGCCCGTTCAAGTTCTTGCAGGAAGTGCGCTCGGAGACCGCCAAGGTCACCTGGCCGACCCGCCGCGAGACCACGATCACCACCATCATGGTGTTCGTGATGGTCGCCGTGGCCTCGATCTTCTTCTTCGCCGCCGACCAGATCATCCGCGTCCTCATCACCTTCCTTCTGGGCATTCACTGATGGCAACAGCAACGGCTCAATTGTCTGACAAGCGCTGGTACATCGTCCACGCCTATTCGAACTTCGAGAAGAAGGTCGCCGAATCGATCCGCGAGCAGGCCAAGCAGCGCGGGCTCGAGGAGCTGTTCGAGCTGGTGCTGGTCCCGACCGAGAAGGTCACGGAAGTGCGCCGCGGCCGCAAGATCGACGCCGAGCGCAAGTTTTTCCCGGGCTACGTGCTGGTGAAGATGAAGCTGACCGATGAGGCGTTCCATCTGATCAAGAACACGCCGAAGGTGACCGGCTTCCTCGGCGCGGAAAACAAGCCGATGCCGATCTCGGAAGCCGAGGCCATGCGCATTCTGCACCAGGTGCAAGAGGGCGTGGAGCGGCCGAAGGCGTCGGTGTCGTTCGAAATCGGCGAGAACGTGCGCGTGGCCGATGGCCCGTTTGCCTCGTTCTCGGGTGTGGTCGAGGAAATCGACGAGGCGCGCTCGCGCGTGAAGGTCGCGGTGTCGATCTTCGGCCGCGCCACGCCGGTCGAACTGGAATTCGGTCAGGTCGAGAAGGTCTGATCGGGTAGGCGCGAGACTTCGGTCTCGCGCAACAAGAGGCCGTGGGAGGGAGAGGGCGGTTGCCAGCCGCATCCGACCCAGACCACGAACCTGAAACCGCCGGTCCAGGCCGGCCCAACAGGAGTGATACATGGCAAAGAAAGTGACCGGATACCTGAAGCTTCAGGTCCCGGCCGGTGCGGCGAATCCTTCGCCCCCGATCGGTCCCGCGCTCGGTCAGCGCGGTCTCAACATCATGGAGTTCTGCAAGGCGTTCAACGCCCAGACCCAGAAGGAAGAGAAGAACACCCCGATCCCGGTGGTCATCACCATCTATGCGGACCGTTCCTTCACCTTCGAGATGAAGACCCCGCCGATGTCCTTCTTCCTCAAACAGGCTGCCAAGATCCAGTCCGGCTCCAAGGCGCCGGGCCGTGACAAGGCCGGCGCGGTGACCAAGGCGCAGGTGCGCGAGATCGCCGAGAAGAAGATGAAGGATCTCAATTGCGATTCCATCGAATCGGCCATGAAGATGGTCGAGGGCTCTGCCCGCTCGATGGGTCTGGAAGTGGCGGGGTAAGGGCTCATGGCAATCGGAAAACGTTTGAACAAAGCCCGTGAAGGTATTGATCGCGAAAAGCTTTACCCGCTCGCGGACGCCATCAAGATGGTCAAGGAACGCGCGAAAGCGAAGTTCGACGAGACCATCGAGGTCGCGATCAATCTCGGAGTCGATCCGCGTCACGCCGACCAGATGGTCCGCGGTGTCGTGACCCTGCCGAACGGCACCGGCCGTACGCTCCGCGTCGGCGTGTTCGCCCGCGGCGCCAAGGCCGACGAGGCCAAGGCGGCGGGGGCCGACGTCGTTGGCGCCGAGGACCTGGTCGAGAAGGTGCAGAACGGCACGATCGATTTCGACCGCTGTATCGCAACCCCCGACATGATGCCGCTGGTCGGCCGCCTTGGTAAGGTGCTCGGCCCGCGCGGCCTGATGCCGAACCCGAAGATCGGCACCGTGACCATGGACGTCACCGGCGCCGTGAAGGGCGCCAAGGGCGGCTCGGTCGAGTTCCGCGTCGAGAAGGCCGGCATCCTGCAGGCTGGCGTCGGCAAGGCCTCGTTCACCGAGGAAAAGCTGGTCGAGAACATCAAGGCTCTGGCTGACGCTGTCTCCAAGGCCAAGCCGGCGGGTTCCAAGGGCACCTACATCCAGCGCGTTGCAGTGTCCTCGTCGATGGGTCCCGGCGTGAAGGTCGAGCCGGGCACCATTCTCGGCTAAGGTTTGGAAATGACATGAGGCGAGGGGCGGAATTGGGCAACCGATTCCGCCCCTCGTCGTTTGTGACGGCGTTCACCGGAAACAAGAACAATGACTGACAAGGCCCTGATCTACTCGCGCTTTCCCAAGACGATGATGGCGCGCTTCGCCGAGCGGTTCGAGCTGCTCGACACCGGCGGCAAGCCTGCGCGCGAGGTGTTTTCCGCCGACGAACTCGGCGGCATCCGCGCGGTGCTCACCGCGGGTGGCACGCCACTGGGTGCGGAGGCGATGGACCTGTTTCCGAAGCTCGGCGCCATCGTCTGCTACGGCACTGGCTATGACGGTGTTGACCTGAAGGCCGCTGTTGCCCGCAACATTGCGGTCGGACATAGCCCGGGCGCCAATGCGGCCTCGGTCGCCGACATCGCGATGACCCTGATGCTCGCGACGACGCGGCGAATCCTGGTTGCCGACCAGTACGTCCGCAGCGGCGATTGGGCCGCGTCAAAGCCCTCGCCGATGATGCGCCCGCAGGCCGGGATGCCGGGCCGCCGCATCGGCGTCTACGGCATGGGTGAGATCGGCCGCAAGATCGCAGCGCGCTGCGCATCCTTCGAGAGCGAAATCGGCTATTTCAGCCGCAGTAGGTACGATCTGCCCTATCAATATTTCCCGACGCTGGAGGCGCTCGCCGACTGGTGCAGCGTGCTGATGATCGCGGTCCGGGCAGGGGCCGAGACCCAGCATGCCGTCAGCGCCGATATCCTCAAGCGCCTCGGGGCGGACGGCTATGTCGTCAACATCTCCCGCGGCTCGGTGATCGACGAGAAAGCCCTGGTGGTGGCGCTCACCGAAAAGACCATCGCCGGCGCCGGTCTCGACGTCTACGACCAGGAACCGCACGCCCCGGACGCGCTGACGGCGCTCCCAAATGTCGTGTTCGCCCCCCATATCGGCGGCCACACCCTCGAATCGCACGTAGCCATGCAGAACTGCGTGCTGGCGAACCTGACCGCGTTTTTCGAAGGCAGGCCGCTGCCTTATGAGGTCAAATGAGCGGAAACCGGCCCTTGTCGGCCATGGTTAAGCGCGAGCGGCAACGGATTGGAACTGGTGTGAATTTTGCTCTTGGCAAGCAGGCCCCGAGCGGTTAAAGAACCGCTTCCGGACGTGCCGGCCTCGGCTGGCGCGTTCGTGCACGCATTCCGAAAACAAGCGATGGAGATCATTCCTTTTCAGGACGTCCGTGAGGATTGGCTGGAAAAGGAGGGAAATTCGTCGGGTGTGGGATGCGGGCAGAGGTCGGGCGGTTCGCCGGCTGACCTTGTCCTGTCCAAGACTGCAGGCGCCCGCGGGGAATTTCGATTTCTCAACGGCTTAATCGCATGGCCTGCATAGACGGGTGAAGACCGGATTTCACTTCGTGGCCACCTTAGGGTCGGTTGCGGAATGGGTTTGGTTCGGACCTCGACACGCCGTGGGCCCTAACGGGCTCCCGGAGGGCAGGCTTTGAATTGTCGTCTTGCCCGGCGTGTCCGATGGGTTTGGCCCTGAGGTTCAGGTTTGGGCGGGACGATGGGTGCAACCCGGCGGTCCCGCTTTCGCGATGACCGCCAACCGGAAAGAGCTTGCTGTGGAACGAGCGGCAAAAAAGGAAGCGGTCGAACAGCTCAATGGGGTCTTCAAGACCACGAGCGTCGCGGTCGTTGCCCAATATTCCGGCCTGACCGTTGCCCAGATGCAGAAGCTGCGCATGCAGATGAAGCAGGCTGGCGCCTCGGTGAAGGTCTCGAAGAACCGTCTCGCTAAAATTGCTCTTGAAGGCACTGACGTCGTTGCCATCGGCCCCATGCTGAAGGGACCGACCGTGATCGCCACCTCGGACGATCCGGTAGCGGCGCCAAAGGTCGCCGTCGAATTCGCCAAGGCGAACGAAAAGTTCGTCATCATTGGCGGCTCGATGGGAAAGACCGTCCTGAATGTCGACGGCGTGAAGGCACTTGCCTCGCTGCCGTCGCTTGACGAACTGCGCGCCAAGATCGTCGGCCTGCTTGTGGCCCCGGCGACCAAGATCGCTCAGCTCGCCAACGCGCCCGCGGGCAAGCTCGCGCGCGTCATCCAGGCTTATGCCTCAAAGGGCGAAGCGGCCTGACGCCCTTCGCAAAACTCAAACCCGAACCAGACTTACATTCAAGGAAACTGAACAATGGCTGACCTGCAGAAGATCGTTGACGACCTCTCGAGCCTCACCGTGCTCGAAGCTGCCGAACTCGCGAAGCTCCTCGAAGAGAAGTGGGGCGTTTCGGCTGCCGCGGCTGTCGCCGTGGCCGGCCCGGCTGGTGGTGGCGCTGCCGCCGCTCCGGCCGAAGAGAAGACCGAGTTCACGGTCGTTCTTGCCGCCGCCGGCGACAAGAAGATCGAGGTCATCAAGGAAGTCCGCGCCATCACCGGCCTGGGCCTGAAGGAAGCAAAGGACCTCGTCGAGGGCGCGCCGAAGCCTGTCAAGGAAGGCGTGAACAAGGACGAAGCCGAGAAGCTCAAGGCCCAGCTCGAGAAGGCTGGCGCGAAGGTCGAGCTCAAGTAAGCAACGCTTACTGGCACGAGATCCCGGTGCGCATCATCGCAACCGGGGTCTCGGTCCACTCCCCGAAAGGGTGGGCTGGATGCAAAAGGCGTGCGACGGAACGACCCGACGCAGGCCGAACACGAAAAAGTGTGGGGATTTGAGGGTTTGTCCCTCGAATCTGCACTAATGTCGCCCCATATCGGGTCGGCAGCACGAAAGCGCGGTGGGCAGGGATGCCGCATTCCCTGTAAGCCGTTGGGAGAGCAAGCTATTTCGGGCTTTTGCAGTCCGTGAAGAGGATGGTTGTGACGGGCGGGCGCGCTCCTGCGCCCCGCGCGTCGTTTTGCGTTTTGAAGGTCTGAAGAACAGATTCAGGACATTCCTGCCTGAAACTGAGTCTCCGGCCCCCAAGACGGGTTCGAAAAATTCAACCCGGGGAGCGGCGGTCGCCGCGTTCCGGAGGGCGCGCCCAAATCGGGCGACGAAAATGAGAGGCCACGATGGCGCAGCAGACATTCACCGGTCGCAAACGCGTTCGCAAGTTCTTCGGACACATCAAGGAAGTGGCCGAGATGCCGAACCTCATCGAGGTTCAGAAGGCGTCCTATGACCAGTTCCTGATGGTCGACGAGCCCCAGGGCGGACGGTCGGACGAGGGCTTGCAGGCGGTGTTCCGCTCGGTGTTCCCGATCTCCGACTTCTCGGGCACCTCGATGCTGGAATTCGTCCGCTACGAGTTCGAGCCGCCGAAATACGACGTCGACGAGTGCCGCCAGCGCGGCATGACCTTCGCGGCTCCCCTCAAGGTGACGCTGCGCCTCATCGTGTTCGATATCGACGAGGAAACCGGCGCGAAGTCGGTCAAGGACATCAAGGAGCAGGACGTCTACATGGGCGATATCCCGCTCATGACGATGAACGGCACCTTCATCGTCAACGGCACCGAGCGCGTCATCGTCTCGCAGATGCACCGTTCGCCGGGCGTGTTCTTCGACCACGACAAGGGCAAGACCCATTCGTCGGGCAAGCTGCTGTTCGCCGCCCGCGTGATCCCGTATCGCGGCTCCTGGCTCGACATCGAGTTCGACGCCAAGGACATCGTCTATGCGCGTATCGACCGTCGCCGCAAGCTTCCGGTGACGTCGCTGATGTTCGCGCTCGGTCTCGACGGCGAGGCGATCCTCAGCACCTTCTACAAGAAGATCCAGTACAAGCGGATCAAGGAAGGCTGGCGCGTTCCGTTCGACGCCAATCGTTTCCGCGGCTACTCGACCATCAACGACCTGATCGACGCCGATACCGGCAAGGTCGTGCTCGAAGCCGGCAAGAAGCTCACCGTGCGCGGTGCGCGTCAGATGCAGGAGAAGGGTCTGAAGGCGCTGCGCCTGTCGGATGCGGAGCTCGTCGGCAACTACATCGCCGAGGACCTCGTCAATCCCAAGACCGGCGAGATCCACGCGGAAGCCGGTGAAGAGATCACCGACAAGTCGATGAAGGCTCTCAACGAGCAGGGTTACAAGGAACTGCCGCTGCTCGACATCGACCACGTCAATGTCGGCGCCTATATCCGCAACACGCTCTCGGCCGACAAGAACATGACGCGTGAGGACGCGCTGTTCGACATCTACCGCGTCATGCGTCCCGGCGAGCCGCCGACGCTGGATTCGGCGCAGGCGATGTTCCAGTCGCTGTTCTTCGACGCCGAGCGCTACGACCTCTCGGCGGTCGGCCGCGTCAAGATGAACATGCGCCTCGACCTCGATGCGCCCGACACCCAGCGCACGCTGCGCAAGGAAGACATCCTCTCCGTCATCAAGACGCTGGTGGATTTGCGCGACGGCAAGGGCGAGATCGACGACATTGACCATCTCGGCAACCGCCGTGTGCGCTCGGTCGGCGAGCTCATGGAGAACCAGTACCGCATCGGCTTGCTCCGCATGGAGCGCGCGATCAAGGAGCGCATGTCTTCGGTCGACATCGACACGGTCATGCCGCAGGACCTGATCAACGCGAAGCCGGCGGCCGCTGCCGTGCGCGAGTTCTTCGGCTCCTCGCAGCTCTCGCAGTTCATGGACCAGACCAACCCTCTGTCGGAGATCACCCACAAGCGCCGCCTGTCGGCGCTTGGACCGGGCGGTCTGACCCGCGAGCGCGCCGGCTTCGAGGTGCGCGACGTGCATCCGACGCATTACGGCCGCATCTGCCCGATCGAGACGCCGGAAGGTCCGAACATCGGCCTGATCAACTCGCTCGCGACCTTCGCGCGCGTGAACAAGTACGGCTTCGTTGAGACCCCGTATCGCAAGGTCAAGGACGGCCGCGTCACCGACGAGGTCGTGTACCTCTCAGCAATGGAAGAGGGCCGCTACACGGTCGCGCAGGCCAACGTGCCGCTCGATCCGAAGGGCCGCTTCACCGAAGACCTCGTGGTCTGCCGTCACGCCGGCGAAGTCTTGCCGGTGACCCCGGACAAGGTCGACTACATGGACGTGTCGCCGAAGCAGCTCGTTTCGGTCGCAGCCGCGCTGATCCCGTTCCTCGAGAACGACGACGCCAACCGCGCGCTGATGGGCTCGAACATGCAGCGCCAGGCGGTGCCGCTGGTTCGCGCCGAGGCGCCGTTCGTCGGCACCGGCATGGAAGGCGTGGTTGCGCGTGACTCGGGTGCTGCGATCGCGGCGCGCCGTTCGGGCGTGATCGACCAGATCGACGCGACCCGCGTCGTCATCCGCGCCACCGAAGATCTCGATCCGACCAAGTCGGGCGTCGATATCTACCGGCTGATGAAGTACCAGCGCTCCAACCAGTCGACCTGCATCAACCAGCGTCCGCTGGTGAAGGTCGGCGACATCGTCAAGAAGGGCGACATCATCGCCGACGGTCCGTCGACCGATCTCGGCGAGCTCGCGCTCGGCCGGAACGTGCTCGTCGCGTTCATGCCGTGGAACGGCTACAACTTCGAGGACTCGATCCTGCTCTCCGAGCGGATCGTGAAGGAAGACGTGTTTACCTCAATTCATATCGAAGAATTCGAGGTGATGGCCCGCGACACCAAGCTCGGACCCGAGGAAATCACCCGCGACATTCCAAACGTCTCGGAAGAAGCGCTGAAGAACCTCGACGAAGCCGGCATCGTGTACATCGGCGCGGAAGTGCGCGCCGGCGACATCCTGGTCGGCAAGATCACGCCGAAGGGCGAAAGCCCGATGACGCCGGAAGAAAAGCTCCTGCGCGCCATCTTCGGCGAGAAGGCTTCCGACGTCCGCGACACCTCGCTGCGCGTTCCTCCGGGCGTGCAGGGCACCATCGTCGAAGTGCGCGTGTTCAACCGGCACGGCGTCGACAAGGACGAGCGTGCGCTGGCGATCGAGCGGGAAGAGATCGAGCGTCTGGCCAAGGATCGCGACGACGAGCAGGCGATCCTGGACCGCAACGTCTACAACCGTCTTGCCGAGCTGCTCGAAGGACGGCAGGGCATCGCCGGTCCGAAGGGCTTCAAGAAGGACACCAAGATCACCCGTGCGGTGCTCGAGGAGTACCCGAAGTCGCAGTGGTGGCTGTTCGCTTCGCCGAACGACAAGCTGATGGCCGAGATCGAGGCCATGCGGAAGCAGTACGACGAGTCGAAGAAGGGGCTTGAACAGCGCTTCCTCGACAAGGTCGAAAAGCTTCAGCGCGGTGACGAATTGCCGCCCGGTGTGATGAAGATGGTCAAGGTCTTCGTCGCGGTGAAGCGCAAGATCCAGCCCGGCGACAAGATGGCCGGCCGCCACGGCAACAAGGGCGTGGTGTCGAAGATCGTGCCGATCGAGGACATGCCGTTCCTCGAAGACGGTACGCATGCCGACATCGTGCTCAATCCGCTCGGCGTGCCCTCGCGCATGAACGTCGGACAGATCCTCGAGACCCATCTCGGCTGGGCATGTGCCGGCCTCGGCAAGCGTATCGGCCAGACGGTCGATGCCTATTTGTCGAAGCAGGACATCAGGCCGCTGAAGGAAACCTTGAAGAAGGTCTACGGCGAGGACGAGACGATCAAGTCGCTCAACGACAACGAGTTGATCGAGCTCGGCCACAATCTGAGCCGCGGCGTTCCGATCGCGACGCCGGTGTTCGACGGCGCCAAGGAAGCCGACATCGAGGAGATGCTGAAGCTTGCCGGTCTCGACGCTTCGGGCCAGTCGACCGTCTATGACGGCCGCACCGGCGATGCCTTCGACCGCAAGGTGACGGTGGGCTACATCTACATGCTCAAGCTGCACCATCTCGTCGACGACAAGATCCACGCGCGTTCGATCGGTCCGTACTCGCTCGTTACCCAGCAGCCGCTGGGCGGCAAGGCGCAGTTCGGCGGCCAGCGCTTCGGCGAAATGGAAGTGTGGGCGCTCGAGGCTTACGGCGCGGCGTACACGCTCCAGGAGATGCTGACCGTGAAGTCGGACGACGTCGCTGGCCGTACCAAGGTGTACGAGGCGATCGTGCGTGGCGACGACACCTTCGAGGCCGGTATTCCGGAATCGTTCAACGTGCTGGTCAAGGAAATGCGCTCGCTCGGCCTCAACGTCGACCTGCACAATTCCAAGGTCGGACCGGGGACGGCGGAAGCGGCCGAGTAAGACGACCCTCATGCCCGGCCTGAACGGCCGGGCATCGGTGCCCAGTCCTGGAGTCGCGAGGGCAGGGCGCCCCGCATAGTGATTTTCGAATTTGCTGCCGGAGGCGACCGGCACGCGAGGAGAAGACGATGAACCAAGAAATTATGAATCTCTTTAATCCGACGACGCCGGCTCAGGTCTTCGACCAGATCCGGATCTCGATCGCGAGCCCCGAGAAGATTCTGTCCTGGTCGTACGGCGAGATCAAGAAGCCGGAAACCATCAACTACCGTACCTTCAAGCCCGAGCGCGACGGCCTGTTCTGCGCCCGCATCTTCGGGCCGATCAAGGATTACGAGTGCTTGTGCGGCAAGTACAAGCGCATGAAGTACAAGGGCATCATCTGCGAGAAGTGCTCGGTCGAGGTCACGCTGTCGCGCGTCCGGCGCGAGCGCATGGGCCATATCGAGCTCGCAGCCCCCGTCGCCCACATCTGGTTCCTGAAGTCGCTGCCCTCGCGCATCGGCCTCCTGCTCGACATGACGTTGAAGGATCTCGAGCGGATCCTCTATTTCGAATATTACGTCGTGCTCGAGCCGGGCCTCACCGCGCTGAAGGACCGTCAGCTCTTGTCGGAAGACGAGTATCTGAAGGCGCAGGACGAATACGGCCAGGATTCCTTCACCGCCATGATCGGCGCGGAAGCGATCCGCGAGCTGCTCAAGGGCATGGACCTCGAGAAGCTCGAGCTGACCTTGCGCGCGGAGATGCAGGAGACCGACTCCGACATCAAGCACAAGAAGCTCGCCAAGCGCCTGAAGATCGTGGAAGCGTTCCGCCACTCCGGCAACAAGCCGGAATGGATGATCATGACCGTGGTCCCGGTGATTCCGCCGGACCTGCGTCCGCTGGTGCCGCTGGACGGCGGCCGCTTCGCGACCTCGGACCTCAACGACCTCTACCGCCGCGTCATCAACCGCAACAACCGCTTGAAGCGGCTGATGGAGCTGCGCGCGCCGGACATCATCATCCGCAACGAGAAGCGCATGCTTCAGGAGGCCGTCGACGCTCTGTTCGACAACGGCCGCCGTGGCCGCGTCATCACGGGTGCCAACAAGCGTCCGCTGAAGTCGCTCGCCGACATGCTCAAGGGCAAGCAGGGCCGGTTCCGTCAGAACCTGCTCGGCAAGCGCGTCGACTATTCGGGCCGTTCGGTGATCGTGGTCGGTCCCGAGCTGCGCCTGCATCAGTGCGGCCTGCCGAAGAAGATGGCGCTCGAGCTGTTCAAGCCGTTCATCTACTCGCGGCTTGACGCCAAGGGTCTGTCCACCACCGTGAAACAGGCCAAGAAGCTGGTCGAGAAGGAGCGGCCCGAGGTCTGGGACATCCTGGACGAGGTCATCCGCGAGCATCCCGTGCTGCTCAACCGCGCACCGACGCTCCATCGCCTCGGCATCCAGGCGTTCGAGCCCGTGCTGATCGAGGGCAAGGCGATCCAGCTCCACCCGCTGGTCTGCGCCGCGTTCAACGCCGACTTCGACGGCGACCAGATGGCCGTGCACGTCCCGCTGTCGCTCGAAGCGCAGCTGGAAGCGCGCGTCCTGATGATGTCGACCAACAACATCCTGCATCCGGCGAACGGCCAGCCGATCATCGTGCCGTCGCAGGACATCGTGCTCGGTCTCTACTACGTCTCCATCATGCGCGAAGGCCTGCCCGGCGAGGGCAAGATCTTCGGCGAGATGGCGGAGCTCGAGCACGCGCTGCACGCGAAGGTCATCCACCTCCACACCAAGATCAAGTACCGGTGGGAAGGCATCGACGAGACCGGCAAGATCTCCAAGCGCTGGATCGAGACCACCGCTGGCCGCGTCATGCTGGGCAATTTGCTGCCGAAGAACCCGCGCGTTCCGTACGAGATCATCAACAAGCTGATGACCAAGCGCGAGATCTCCGGCGTCATCGACCAGGTCTACCGCCACTGCGGTCAGAAGGAGACGGTGATCTTCTGCGACCGCATCATGGCGCTCGGCTTCTACAACGCGTTCAAGGCCGGCATCTCGTTCGGCAAGGACGACATGGTCGTGCCGCACTCCAAGTGGAAGATCGTCGACACCACACGTACGCTGGCGAAGGATTTCGAGCAGCAGTACAACGACGGTCTGATCACCCATGGCGAGAAGTACAACAAGGTCGTCGACGCCTGGTCGAAGGCCACGGAAGAAATCGCCAAGGCGATGATGAAGGAGATTTCCTCGACCAAGAAGACGGCGAGCGGGGCGGATGCCGACATCAACTCGATCTACATGATGGCTCACTCCGGTGCCCGCGGTTCGCCGGCCCAGATGCGCCAGCTCGCCGGCATGCGCGGCCTGATGGCCAAGCCGTCTGGCGAGATCATCGAGACGCCGATCATCTCGAACTTCAAGGAAGGCCTCTCGGTGCTCGAGTACTTCAACTCGACCCACGGCGCCCGCAAGGGCCTCGCGGACACCGCGTTGAAGACTGCGAACTCCGGCTACCTGACCCGTCGTCTCGTCGACGTCGCGCAGGATTGCATCATCACGCAGGACGATTGCGGCACCAAGCTCGGCATCAAGATGCGCGCCATCGTCGATGCCGGCACCGTGGTCGCTTCGCTCGGCTCGCGCATCCTCGGACGCACGGCCTGCGAAGACGTGCGTGACAGCACGGGCAAGGTGATCTTCAAGCGCGGTACGCTGATGGAAGAGAGCCATCTGGATGCCATTCATCAGGGCGGCGTCCAGGAGGTGAAGATCCGCTCGGCGCTGACCTGCGAGCTCGTCAACGGCATCTGCGGCAAGTGCTACGGCCGCGATCTCGCTCGCGGCACGCCGGTCAACCACGGCGAAGCGGTCGGGGTCATCGCGGCCCAGTCGATCGGCGAGCCGGGCACCCAGCTCACCATGCGTACCTTCCACATCGGCGGTGCGGCGCAGCTGAACGAGCAATCTTTCGTCGAATCCAACTTCGACGGCAAGATCGTGATCAGGAATAAGGCCATCGCCCGCAACAGCGACGGCCACCTGGTTGCGATGGTTCGCAACATGGTGATCGCGATCGTCGATGCCGACGGCACCGAGCGTGCGACGCACCGTATTCAGTACGGTTCGCGCCTGCACGTCGACGAGGGCGACATGGTCAAGCGCGGCCAGCGTATCGTCGAATGGGATCCCTACACCCGTCCGCTCCTCACCGAGGTCGAAGGCACCATCGGCTTCGAGGATCTGGTCGAGGGACAGTCGATCTCGGAAACGCTCGACGAGGCCACCGGTATTGCCAAGCGCGTGGTCATCGACTGGCGCTCGATGCGCGGCGGCGGGGACCTGCGTCCCGCCATCGTGATCAAGGGCAAGGACGGCAAGGTGCTCAAGCTCGCCCGTGGCGGCGATGCTCGCTACATGCTGTCGGTCGACGGCATTCTGTCGGTCGATGTCGGAGCCAAGGTCCAGGCGGGCGACATTCTCGCCCGTGTCTCGACCGAAAGCGCCAAGACGCGCGACATCACCGGCGGTCTGCCGCGGGTGGCGGAACTGTTCGAGGCTCGGCGTCCGAAGGATGCGGCGATCATCGCCGAAATCGCGGGCACCATCCGGTTTGGGCGCGACTACAAGAACAAGCGTCGCATCTCGATCGAGCCGATGGACAAGACCGACGAGGCGCGCGAGTACCTGATCCCGAAGGGCAAGCACATCCACCTTCAGGACGGCGACGTCGTCGAAAAGGGCGACTTCATCGTGGAAGGCAACCCGGCGCCGCACGACATTCTGGCGGTCAAGGGCATCGAGGAACTCGCGGCCTATCTGGTCAACGAGATCCAGGAGGTCTACCGGCTCCAGGGCGTGCTCATCAACGACAAGCACATCGAGGTGATCGTCCGGCAGATGCTCCAGAAGGTGGAAGTCACCGACCAGGGCGACACGGACATGATCTCGGGTGAGCAGATCGACAAGATCGAGTTCGACCAGATCAACGCGAAGGCCAAGGAAGAGGGCAAGAAGATCGCCACGGGGACGCCGGTTCTGCTCGGCATCACCAAGGCCAGCCTTCAGACCCGCTCCTTCTTCTCGGCGGCCTCGTTCCAGGAGACCACCCGCGTCCTCACGGAAGCGGCGGTCAACGGCAAGGTCGATCCGCTCGAAGGCCTCAAGGAGAACGTCATCGTCGGTCGGCTGATTCCGGCAGGCACCGGCGCCTCCATGGCGAAGATCCGCGAAGTCGCGGTGAAGCGCGACAAGATGATCCTCGACGAGCGCGAGAAGCAGGCGGCCGTCGTGCCGCCGGCGCCGGAAGTGGAGCCGATGGCGCTGCCACCTGCGGAATGATCATTCATCCGTAGGAATACCGAGGACACTGAAAAGGCCGGCGCAAGCCGGCCTTTTTGCTGCTTTGTTTCCCTGTTGCGGTGCAGGATCAACCTTTGTTCATCTTTCCTTCAGGCGCAAAAGCGCTTCTGCTAGGAGAGCTTAGACCGGTGGTCCCGTGAAGGGGGCGGGCCGGAGACCACGGAATTCTCATGCTTGATCTCGCAATCGTAGGCGGCGGCCCCGGTGGGCTGATGAGCGCTTGGCATTTGAAGCGCAAGCTCGGCGACCTCTGCCGCGTCACCATCTACGAGGCATCCGACCGGCTCGGCGGCAAGATCGTCACGCGCAAATTCGATTCCGCGCCCGCGATGTACGAGGCCGGCGTTGCCGAGATCTACGACTACTCGATGACCGGGCCGGATCCGTTGCGCGAGTTGATCCAGCATTTCGGCTTGCAGACCATTCCGATGGATGCCGAGCAGGTGCAGTTCGGCGGCGAGCTCCTCAACGACGTCGCGGGCATGCGTCGCAAATATGGTGCCAAGACCGCGGCTGCGATTGAGGCGTTCCGTAAGCGCTGCGCCGAGGCGATGACGCCGATCGAGTATTACGAGGGCGTCGGCGCGCACGACAACGAGAATCCCTGGGCCTACAAGACCGCCGAACAGGTGCTCGACGAGGAGGTCGAGGACGAGACCGCAAAACGATTCTTCAAGGTGATGGCGCGTTCGGACCTCGCGACCGAGAGCCACAACACCAACGGTCTCAACGCGCTCAAGAACTACCTGATGGATGTCGACGGCTATATCGGCCTCTATTCCATCCAGAACGGTAACGAGCAGCTCATCGAGTGCCTCCAGTCGGAGGTCAATGCCGACATCCAGCTCAATCACCGAATCCTCACGGTCGGCAAGGCGCCGACCGGTCGCTATCAACTCAAGATGATGAACGGCAAGGGGCCAGAGACGCGCGACTTCGACCTTGTGCTGGTCTGTCTGCCGCATTCCTGGCTCGGAACCGTCGGCTGGGAGGGCGAACAGCTCCGCAAGTCGATGGTCAAGCACGTCTCGTACTTCGACCGTCCTGCGCACTATTTGCGGGTCTCGATTCTGTTCGACAAGCCGTTCTGGGGCGACAAGATCGCCGGCGCCTGGTTCATGTCGGAGGCCTTTGGCGGTTGCTGCGTCTATAACGAGGGCGCGCGCCATGATGTGGGCAAGCACGGCGTGCTGAACTGGCTGATTCCGGGCTCCGACGCGCTGGCGTTCGCGAATCTCTCCGACCAGGAGCTGATCGATGCCGCGCTGAAATCGCTGCCGGCATCGCTCGGCGATGCACGCGCGCATTTCATGGAAGGCAAGATCCACCGCTGGTTGTCGTCGGTGAACGCGATTCCGGGCGGCTTGCCCGTGCGCGACGTCGTGACCAATCACCGCCCCGAGCCGAAGGAACATCCCGGAATCGTGGTGGTCGGCGACTATCTGTTCGACTCGACGCTGAACGGCCTGCTCGATTCCTCGGACGCGGCGACCGACATCATCTTGACCGAGATGATGCGCCTGCGCCGCGAGCGTTCGCAGGACGACAAGCCGCTCTCGGACAAGATCGATCGCGATTATTTTGACAATTATCGCGGCCAGGGTCCTTACAGCGAAGTGTGGCAACACTTCACCGATCCCGACTATCTCACAAAACTGATCGGCATCGTCTGGGGCAAAACCAAAGGCACGAAGCTCTTGATCGCGGGCTCGGCCAGCGGCGAGCTTGTCGGCGCGCTGCGCGACCGCGGTATCGATGCCTTCGGCATCGAGAACAACCGCACCATTCACGCCAGAACGCCGAAGGCGCTGAAGAAGTACAACAAGCTCGGTTCGATCACCGCCATGCCGTTCAAAGACGGTGCGTTCGACTTCGTGTTCGAGACCAGCCTCTGCCATGTTTCCCCGAAGCAGGTGGTCCGTGCGATCAGGGAGCTGAACCGTGTGGTCAAGACCGGGCTCGTGTTCGGCTCGATCACCTCAGACATGGCGCCGGCACTGATCGACCGCTACGACCTTCTGCGCGGAGTCAAGAAGCTCGGCACCTGGTGGGAATGGTCCGAGCTGTTCTTCGGCAACGGCTTCGAGCTGTCGATGCACCGCAATGACTGCACCGACGCGCTCTGGGAGACGACGCTCGCCGCCAACAAGGGCCCGGGCCAGTGGTACGCCGACGCCGATTCGTTGCGCTATTCCTTTTTCGACAAGGTCGAGGACGAGGAAGACGACTAGCCGCCTGAAGCGGACGCCTTCGCCAATTGTTTTGCCGAATTCATCCTGATCGCATAGAATCGATGCAATAGCGGTTTCCGCTATTTCCTTCTTTCTCTGCGGTCATGCCGGCCGTCAGCATCGGTTGGTTTCATGGCGTCCAAGCCCCTCCCGCCCGACAAACAGAAGCTCGCCACGGAAGAGGCGGCCGAGCTCGACGACAAGCTTGTCCCTACCGTCAAGCCGGACCTCGAAGACGACGAGGACGATGAAGACGAGGAGGATGACGGGCTGGAGCTCGATGACGACGATGAGGACGAGGACCTCGTCGTCTTTACCGCGCGCGAGGCCGCCGGCGCGCTCGCGACCATCCTGGGCTTCGTCAAACCCTTCCTGGTCAATTACAAGCAGATGCTGTCCTTCGTGGCGTTTGGCGTCTTCGTCGAGACGCTATTCAACGTCATCATGCCGCTCAGCCTGAAGTACCTGATCGACGACGCGCTCGGCGAGGAGGATTTCCAGGCGCTGTACAAGATCCTCGGCGTGCTCGCGGTCGCGGGCATCTTCACCTCGATCGTCGCGGTCTGGTACGAGCGCTGGGATGCGCGGCTCGCGGCGTGCATCATCTCCGACGTCCGCAAACGGCTGTTCGAGCACGTCCAGGACCTGCCGGCGGCCTATTTCGGCCGCACCAAGCGCGGCGAGATCCTGTCGCGCTTCTCCGTTGACCTCGCGGCCTTCGAGGGCTCGGTCAAGACCTTCGCCAACAGCGCGGCATTGCCGTTCCTGGAGTTGATCGCGGGAATCATCCTCATGGTGTTCCTGAACTGGCAGCTCGCGGCGGTTGCGCTGCTGGTGTTTCCGATCACGCTGATCGGTCCCCGCATGCTGACGCCGAAGGCCGTTCAAGCGAATTACGAGCAGAAGCTCAATGAGTCCGCGCTGCTCGGCATGGTGCAGGAGAACGTGGCGGCGCAGGCCGTGATCAAGGCGTTCAGCCTGCAACGCCGGATGTTCGGCTTCTTCACCTTTCGCAACGACGAGACGCGAAACAGGATGGCCTCGGCGGCGTTCCTGTCGACCATGGTAGAGCGGACGGTCACCATCTCGGTGCTGCTCTTGCATCTCGTCGTGCTCGCGATCGGCGCATATCTGGCGACAAAGGGTCAGATCACCATCGGCACCTTCGTCACCTTCGAGAGCGCGTTCTGGGAGGTGTCCTACAACATCGCCCATGTGATGCACTTCATCCCCGTGTCGATCTCCTCGGCAGCCGCGATTCGTCATATGCAGGAGCTGCTCGACGAGCCCACGCGCAGCGCCGATCGTGCCGGCGCGCCCGATCTGCCCCGCATCACCAACGACATCACCTTCGACCACGTGACGTTCCAGTACGAAGGCAGCCAGACGCCGGTGCTGGACAATCTCAGCCTCAAGCTCAATGTCGGCAAGCGCATTGCCATCGTCGGTCCCTCGGGCTCCGGCAAGAGCACGCTGCTGAATCTGATCCTGCGGCTCTATGTGCCGGACGAGGGGCGCGTCACCATCGACGGCGTCGACGTCCGCAAGGTAACGCTGGATTCGCTGCGCCGGAGCATGGCGGTGGTGTTCCAGGAGAACATGCTGTTCAACATGTCGATCCGGGAGAACATACGGCTCGGCAAGGAGGGCGCGACCGACGAGGAGGTGGAGGAGGCGGCCAAGAAGGCCGAGATCCACCGCTACATCATGAGCCTGCCGCAGCGATATGACACGCCGGTGGGCGAGCGCGGCGATACCTTGTCGGGCGGCCAGCGCCAGCGCATTGCGATCGCGCGGGCGGTCATCCGTAATCCTTCCGTGCTGCTGCTGGACGAAGCCACTTCGGCGCTCGACCAGACTACGGAAGCCGCAATCAACCGCACGCTGCTGAAGGTTGCCAAGGGCCGCACCATGATCTGGTCGACCCACCGCCTGACCTCGGTGGTCGAGATGGACGAGATCATCGTGATTTCAGGGGGCAGGGCGATCGAGCGCGGCTCGCATGCCGAGCTGCTCGCCAAGAACGGCACCTATCGCAAGCTGTGGAACGACCAGATCCATCAACCGCATGGCGCGCCGGCTCACGTCGACGAGGACAGCGACGATGACGACGAGGATGAAGACGACCTCGACGAGGACGATGAGGAGGAGTGACCGAGGAAGTTCGGCTCCAGATCGAAGGCTCCTCCAAGCGGCCGCAATAGCCCCTGAACCGACCAGGCAATGAAGCGTGCCCAGCGCTGCGCCGTCCAATAGGGGCTCGTCGCAATCGAGACCGAGCGGAAGTCGAACGCCTTCGCCGCCGACCAATCGTCGCACGCCCGCTTGACCGGATCTGCGTAGAAGGTGGCGATCTTGCTTGTGTCCATGCCGTCGGAGGCCAGCCACTGCGGGATGTAGAGGTTGCAGAGCCGCTCGACGTCGGTGAAGACCTTGTCGCAGCCGGTGCCGGCGGCAGGGCAGGAGGTCGAGAAGGCATCGCCCACCAGCACGAGGCCGGGTTGGCCGCTGGCATCGTTCACATAGAGATCGACCGGGCGGATTTTCAGCTCACCGGGAATGTCGAATCGTCCGGTGATGCGCTTGAGCCGTGGCAGCGCGGCGTTCAACGTCTGGGCGGGCGCGCGGCGCAGCTCAACCAGCCAGGGATCGTCGAAGCTGCGGTAGACGAACAGATTGGCGCGCATCCGCGTCCCGATCGGAAAAAGCGTGAGATAGGGGATGCGGTCGCTCGGCCGTTCCGAGAAATAGGTCAGCGCCGGGAAGTCGAACGAGTCCCGTCCCGCGGGCACCACGTCGAACCCGATCGAAATCGAATGGCAGGCACTGACGACTTTTCGGGCGATTCCCAGCTGGTGGCGCAGGCCGACATTGAGTCCGTTGGCGAGCACGACCAGTCGGGCGGAGACCATCTCGTCGTTGGACAGAGTGACCTTCTGCCGCTCCGTACTTGTCTCGACCGAGACGGCCTTGGCGCAGACGCGCTCGACACCGGCAGGAATTTCGTCGCGGACAGCGTTGACGAGGGAATCGTAGAGGATGTTGAACTGCCGGCTTGGCGCCTTGTCGAGAAGGCGGCCAAAGCGCGCGATCCAGTTCTCACCCACAAAGGTCGCGCGGCGCAGCACCGATTCGGCGATTCCCGTCTGCAAGAATCGCCCGACCTGCACGTGGCCGCTGAGTTTTTCGACTCGAAAGTCCGCAGAATAGCTCTCATGCGGATCGATCAGGATGGTCGAAATGCCGCTACGGCCGAGCATCGCGGCGGCGGTCGAGCCGGACAATCCCCCGCCGATAATGGCAATGTCGGTGTACCGCATGGTGCCAATCCCTGCCCAAGGCGGTACATTGGCGCCCCAACAGGAAAGAAAGCCTTAGCCAAAGGTCATAAAAGTATATTTAACCCGGGTATAAATTGGATTCGAGGTGGCGGTACGCGCTCTTCATTTCCATGTCGCGAAGGCGCAGCGAGCGGCCCAGGAAGCGATTTCGGCAGGCGCGGGAAGCGCTTCTGACTGACGTTTCGCCTTGACTTGACCGACTCCCACTTATAGAACCCCCTCACTTAACGACAGGCGGTGAGCATCGCCAACGTCGGAACGGGCCACCTGTTTGATCCCCTGGGATCATCAAGACAGGCACCAACCTCGACGAATGCCGCTCAAACGCTGTCGATCATAGCTAGGCAATGCCGGTGCGATTTTAGGTCTCGTGAGCATGTTCTCTCGAGATCGAACTCGGATGCATGACCTCGGTGCGCGGGCCGCAGCTTCAAGCTGACCGGTTCAACTACTGCGGTCCTCTGTGGCGTCGAAGCGCTTTCCGCCCGTTAATGGGTGGTTGGCGCGATTTCGCTTTGTGCGGATTGTTCCGCGCAAGGTGGCCTCGTCGGGCGGGTAGCTCGAAAGAATTTGCGGACCCGGTGACGGGCCGCGGCAGAACACAAAGGGTAATGCCAGGATGCCGACGATCAACCAGCTGATCGCTCAACCGCGGGAAGTGCAGAAGTCGCGCAAGAAGGTGCCGGCGCTGCAGCAGTCGCCGCAGAAGCGCGGTGTTTGCACGCGCGTTTACACCACGACCCCGAAGAAGCCGAACTCGGCGCTTCGTAAGGTTGCCAAGGTGCGCCTGACCAACGGCTTCGAGGTGATCGGCTACATCCCCGGTGAGGGCCATAACCTCCAGGAGCACTCGGTGGTCATGATCCGCGGCGGTCGCGTCAAGGACTTGCCCGGCGTGCGCTACCACATCCTCCGCGGCGTCCTGGATACCCAGGGCGTCAAGAACCGTAAGCAGCGCCGTTCGAAGTACGGCGCCAAGCGTCCGAAGTAAGCGGGAACCAGGTCCATGTCTCGTCGCCATTCTGCCGAAAAGCGCGAAGTCCTTCCCGATCCGAAGTTCGGGAATATCATCGTCACGAAGTTCATGAATTCGGTGATGTACGCCGGAAAGAAGTCGGTCGCCGAAGGCATCGTCTACGGCGCGTTCGGCCTCATCGAAAGCAAGACCAAGCAGAACCCGCTCGGCGTGTTCGAGCAGGCACTCGAGAACGTCATGCCGACGATCGAAGTGCGCTCCCGCCGCGTCGGCGGCGCGACCTATCAGGTTCCGGTCGAAGTTCGCTCGGTGCGCCGTCAGGCGCTGGGTATTCGTTGGCTGATCTCGGCTGCGCGCGATCGCAACGAGAAGACGATGACCGAGCGGCTTTCTGCGGAGCTCCTGGACGCGTCGAACAACCGGGGTAACGCCGTCAAGAAGCGCGAAGACGTGCACCGGATGGCGGAAGCCAACCGCGCCTTCTCGCACTATCGCTGGTAACGGCGACACACGGAATCTAAGGAACACTCCATGCCCCGCGTTCATGCCATAGAGAACTACCGTAACTTCGGTATCATGGCGCATATCGATGCCGGCAAGACCACGACCACCGAGCGCATCCTCTATTATACCGGCAAGAGCCACAAAATCGGCGAAGTGCACGAAGGTGCCGCGACGATGGACTGGATGGAGCAGGAGCAGGAGCGCGGCATTACGATTACGTCGGCCGCGACCACCGCGTTCTGGGAAGGCAAGCGTCTCAACATCATCGACACTCCCGGCCACGTCGACTTCACCATCGAAGTCGAGCGCAGCCTGCGCGTGCTCGACGGCGCCGTGTGCGTGCTCGACTCGAACCAGGGCGTCGAGCCCCAGACCGAGACGGTCTGGCGCCAGGGCGACAAGTACAAAGTTCCGCGCATTGTCTTCGCCAACAAGATGGATAAGACCGGCGCCGACTTCTACAAGTGCATGCAGGACATTATCGATCGTCTCGGCGCAAAGCCGATCGCGATCCAACTTCCGATCGGTTCCGAGAACAACTTCAAGGGTCTGGTCGATCTCGTTCGCATGAAGGGCGTGATCTGGGAAGAAGAGAAGCTCGACGCCAAGTTCGTGGACATCGATATTCCCGAGGACATGGTCGAGAAGGCCAAGGAATATCGCGAGAAGCTGCTGGAAGCCGCCGTCGAGCTCGACGACGAAGTTCTCGCCGCTTACCTCGACGGCAAGGAGCCCGATGAGGCGACGTTGAAGCGCTTGATCCGCAAGGCCGTGCTGACTGGCGCGTTCTTCCCGGTGTTGTGCGGCTCGGCGTTCAAGAACAAGGGCGTGCAGCCTTTGCTCGACGCGGTCGTGGATTATCTGCCGTCGCCGGTTGACGTGCCCGCCATCAAGGGCGTCGATGAAGACGGCAACGAGGTCGTTCGCCTGCCGGACGACAAGGAGCCGCTGGCTCTGTTGGCCTTCAAGATCATGGACGACCCGTTCGTCGGCACCATCACCTTCTGCCGCATCTATTCCGGCACGCTGCTGTCGGGCACCGGCGTCATCAATTCGACGCGCGACCGCAAGGAGCGCATCGGCCGCATGTTGCTGATGCATGCGAACAACCGCGAAGACATCAAGGAAGCCTATGCCGGCGACATCGTTGCGCTGGCTGGCCTGAAGGAAGCGCGCACCGGTGACACGCTGTGCGATCCCGACAAGGCGGTGATCCTCGAAAAGATGGAATTCCCCGAGCCGGTCATCGAGATCGCGATCGAGCCCAAGTCCAAGGCCGACCAGGAAAAGCTCGGCGTGGCGCTGGCGAAGCTCGCTGCGGAGGATCCGTCCTTCCGCGTGTCGACCGACCAGGAGTCCGGCCAGACCATCCTCAAGGGAATGGGCGAGCTCCATCTCGACATCAAGGTCGACATTCTCCGCCGCACCTACAAGGTCGATGCCAATATCGGCGCGCCGCAGGTGGCGTTCCGTGAGCGCGTCACCAAGAGGGCCGAGGTCAAGTACACCCACAAGAAACAGACCGGCGGTACCGGTCAGTTCGCGGAAGTGTCGATCGTGGTCGAGCCGAACGAGCCCGGCAAGGGTTACGAGTTCGAGTCCAAGATCGTCGGCGGTGCGGTTCCGAAGGAATACATCCCCGGCGTCGAAAAGGGCCTCAACAGCGTGATGGGCTCTGGTGTCGTCGCGGGCTTCCCCGTGGTCGACGTCAAGGTTCAGCTCGTCGACGGCAAGTATCACGACGTCGACTCGTCGGCGCTCGCCTTCGAAATCGCATCGCGTGCTGCATTCCGCGAAGCCTTGCAGAAGGGCAAGTCCGTCCTGCTCGAGCCGATCATGAAGGTCGAAGTGGTGACCCCGGAAGATTACACCGGCTCCGTCATCGGCGACCTGAATTCCCGGCGCGGTCAGATCCAGGGTCAGGACATGCGCGGCAACGCCAACGTCATCAACGCGATGGTGCCGCTCATGAACATGTTCGGTTACGTGAATAACCTGCGCTCGATGAGCCAGGGTCGCGCAACCTTCACCATGCAGTTCGACCACTACGCAGAAGCGCCGGCCAACGTGTCGGCAGAAGTCCAGAAGAAGTTTGCCTGATTGTCGTCGGTCTCGAACTGACGATTGAACGGAGAGTCAAATGGCCAAAGCAAAGTTTGAACGTAACAAGCCGCACTGCAATATCGGCACCATCGGTCACGTCGACCATGGCAAGACGTCGCTGACCGCGGCGATCACCAAGGTCCTCGCCGAAGCCGGCGGTGCGACGTTCACGGCGTACGACCAGATCGACAAGGCGCCGGAAGAGAAGGCGCGCGGCATCACGATCTCGACGGCGCACGTCGAATACGAGACCAAGAACCGCCACTACGCGCACGTCGACTGCCCCGGCCACGCCGACTACGTGAAGAACATGATCACCGGCGCTGCCCAGATGGACGGTGCGATCCTGGTCGTGTCGGCCGCTGACGGTCCGATGCCGCAGACCCGCGAGCACATCCTGCTCGCCCGCCAGGTCGGCGTTCCCGCGCTGGTCGTGTTCCTCAACAAGTGCGACATGGTCGACGATCCGGAACTGCTCGAGCTGGTCGAGCTCGAGGTTCGCGAGCTGCTCTCGAAGTACGAATTCCCGGGCGACACCATCCCGATCATCAAGGGCTCGGCGCTCGCCGCCCTCGAAGATTCCGACAAGACGCTCGGCCATGAGGCCATCCTCGAGCTGATGAAGCAGGTCGACGCTTACATTCCGCAGCCGGAGCGTCCGGTCGACCTTCCGTTCCTGATGCCGGTTGAAGACGTGTTCTCGATCTCGGGCCGCGGCACCGTCGTGACCGGCCGTGTCGAGCGCGGTATCGTCAAGGTCGGCGAGGAAATCGAGATCGTCGGTCTGCGCGCCACGCAGAAGACCACGGTTACCGGCGTCGAAATGTTCCGCAAGCTGCTCGATCAGGGCCAGGCCGGCGACAACATCGGTGCGCTGCTTCGTGGTACCAAGCGCGAGGACGTCGAGCGCGGCCAGGTGCTGTGCAAGCCGGGTTCGGTCAAGCCGCACACCAAGTTCAAGGCTGAGGCCTACATCCTCACCAAGGAAGAGGGCGGCCGCCACACCCCGTTCTTCACCAACTACCGTCCGCAGTTCTACTTCCGCACCACCGACGTGACCGGTGTCGTGCATCTGCCGGAGGGTACCGAGATGGTGATGCCGGGCGACAACATCGCGATGGAAGTGCACCTGATCGTGCCGATCGCGATGGAAGAGAAGCTCCGCTTCGCGATCCGCGAAGGCGGCCGCACCGTCGGCGCCGGCGTCGTCGCCTCGATCATCGAGTAATTACGAGAATAGGGATCGGCGAATAGCGATTGTGACATTCGCTATTCGCTATTCGCCACCCCACTGAAGAAAGACCACGGCAATGAACGGCCAAAATATTCGCATCCGTCTCAAGGCGTTCGACCATCGTATCCTCGATACGTCGACCCGCGAGATCGTGAACACGGCGAAGCGCACCGGCGCGCAGGTCCGCGGACCCATTCCGCTGCCCACCCGCATCGAGAAGTTCACCGTCAACCGTTCGCCGCACGTCGACAAGAAGAGCCGCGAGCAGTTCGAGATGCGCACTCACAAGCGCCTGCTCGACATCGTCGACCCGACCCCGCAGACCGTCGATGCTTTGATGAAGCTCGACCTGGCCGCCGGTGTCGACGTCGAGATCAAGCTCTAAGATTTTTGGATCACGTTCGCCACTAGCGGACAGAAAGAACAGGAAGCACGCCGATGCGCTCCGGAGTGATCGCACAAAAGGTCGGGATGACGCGGGTCTTTACAGAGGCCGGCGAACATATCCCCGTGACCGTGCTGAAGCTCGGCAATTGCCAGGTCGTAGGCCACCGCACCGAAGAGAAAAACGGTTATGTCGCGCTCCAGCTTGGTTCTGGCAGCCGCAAGACCGTGTACATGCCCAAGGCGGAGCGCGGCCAGTTCGCGGTCGCCAAGGTCGAGCCGAAGCGGCAGGTCGAGGAATTCCGCGTCTCCGCGGATCAGATGATCCCCGTCGGTGCCGAGATCCTGGCCGACCACTTTGTCGTCGGTCAGTTCGTCGACGTCACCGGTACTTCGGTCGGTAAGGGTTTTGCCGGCGGTATGAAGCGCTGGAACTTCGGCGGTCTGCGCGCCACTCACGGCGTCTCGGTCTCGCACCGTTCGATCGGTTCGACCGGTGGCCGTCAGGATCCGGGCAAGACCTGGAAGAACAAGAAGATGCCCGGTCACATGGGCGTCGACCGCATCACCACGCTCAACCTTCGGGTCGTTCAGCTCGATGTCGAGCGCGGTCTGATCCTCGTCGAAGGCGCCGTTCCCGGTTCCAAGGGCGGCTGGATCCGCGTGCGCGACGCCGTCAAGAAGCCGCTGCCGAAGGAAGCTCCGAAGCCCGGCAAGTTCAAGGTTGCTGGCGAAGCGGACGCTGCTCCGGCTGCGCAGGAGGCGTGAGATGGAATTGAAGGTCACGACCCTCGAAGGTAAGGAAGCCGGCTCGGTCCAGCTTTCCGACACCATTTTCGGCCTCGAGCCGCGCCAGGACATCATTGCACGTTGCGTGCAGTGGCAGCTCAACAAGCGCCAGGCCGGTACGCACAAGGCCAAGGGCCGCGCCGAGATCTGGCGCACCGGCAAGAAGATGTACAAGCAGAAGGGCACCGGTGGTGCTCGTCACGGCTCGGCTCGCGTGCCGCAGTTCCGTGGCGGTGGCCGTGCCTTCGGTCCGGTGGTGCGTTCGCACGCCACCGACCTGCCGAAGAAGGTCCGTGCGCTCGCCCTCAAGCATGCGCTCTCGGCAAAGGCCAAGGACGGCGATCTCATCGTGATCGACAAGGCCGCGCTGGAAGCTGCCAAGACCAAGGCGCTGCTCGGTCATTTCTCCGGTCTGGGTTTGACCAACGCGCTGATCATCGACGGCGCCGAGCTCAACAACGGCTTCGCCGCTGCAGCCCGCAACATCCCGAACATGGACGTGCTGCCGATCCAGGGCATCAACGTCTATGACATCCTGCGCCGTCGGAAGCTTGTTCTGACCAAGGCCGCCATCGATGCGCTGGAGGCGCGCTTCAAATGACGAAGAACATCGAGCCTCGCCACTACGACGTGATCCTGTCGCCGGTCGTGACCGAAAAGGCCACGATCGCCTCGGAGCACAACAAGGTGCTGTTCAAGGTGGCCGCAAAGGCGACCAAGCCGCAGATCAAGGAAGCGATCGAGAAGCTGTTCGACGTCAAGGTCAAGAGTGTCAACACGCTGGTCCGCAAGGGCAAGACCAAGATCTTCCGCGGCAATCTCGGCTCGCAGTCGAACTCCAAGCGCGCGATCGTGACTCTCGAAGAGGGTCACCGGATCGACGTGACCACCGGTCTGTAAGGTCGTACGACGATGGCACTGAAGACATTCAATCCCACGACGCCGGGCCAGCGCCAGCTGGTCATGGTCGATCGTTCGGCCCTCTACAAGGGCAAGCCGGTCAAGGCGCTCACCGAAGGCAAGCACTCCTCTGGCGGCCGCAACAACACCGGTCGCATCACCGTGCGCTTCCGCGGCGGCGGTCATAAGCGGACGTTGCGTACGGTCGATTTCAAGCGTGACAAGGTCGATGCGCCCGCGACGGTCGAGCGGCTGGAATACGATCCGAACCGCACCGCCTTCATCGCGCTGGTCAAGTACGAAGACGGCACCCAGGCCTATATCCTGGCGCCGCAGCGTTTGGCCGTCGGTGATTCCGTCGTCGCCGGCAACTATGTCGACGTGAAGCCGGGCAATGTCATGCCGCTCGGCAACATGCCGGTCGGCACGATCATCCACAACATCGAGGTCAAGATCGGGAAGGGCGGCCAGCTCGCCCGTTCCGCGGGCACCTACGCCCAGCTCGTCGGTCGCGACCAGGACTACGTGATCGTCCGCCTGAACTCGGGCGAACAGCGCCTGGTGCACGGCCGTTGCCGCGCCACGATTGGCGCGGTGTCGAACCCGGATCACATGAACACGTCGATCGGCAAGGCCGGCCGCAACCGTTGGCTGGGCCGCAAGCCGCACAACCGCGGCGTTTCCATGAACCCGATCGACCATCCGCACGGCGGTGGTGAAGGTCGTACCTCGGGCGGTCGCCACCCGGTTACTCCGTGGGGCAAGCCGACCAAGGGCAAGAAGACCCGCTCGAACAAGTCGACCAACAAATTCATTCTCCTAAGCCGCCACAAGCGGAAGAAGTAAGGAACGCCGGACATGGTTCGTTCAGTCTGGAAAGGCCCGTTCGTCGAGGGTTCTCTGCTCAAGAAGGCAGATGCCGCGCGCTCGTCCGGCCGTCACGACGTCATCAAGATCTGGAGCCGTCGCTCGACGATCCTGCCGCAATTCGTCGGCCTGACCTTCGGCGTCTACAACGGTCAGAAGCACGTGCCGGTGGCCGTCAACGAGGAAATGGTCGGTCACAAGTTCGGCGAGTTCTCGCCGACCCGTACCTTCCATGGCCACTCCGGGGACAAGAAAGCCAAGAAGGCTTGAGGATTAAACGATGAGCAAACCTAAGCGCGAACGGAGCCTCGCCGAGAACGAGGCCAAGGCGGTCGCCCGGATGCTGCGGGTGAGCCCGCAGAAGCTCAACCTGGTCGCCCAGCTCATTCGCGGCCGGAAGGCGGCTGCTGCGCTCGCCGACCTGCAGTTTTCGCGCAAGCGGATCGCGGTTGACGTGAAGAAGTGCCTGGAATCGGCTATTGCCAACGCCGAGAACAACCACGACCTCGACGTCGACGATCTCGTCGTGGCGCAGGCCTTCGTCGGCAATGGCCTCGTGATGAAGCGCTTTGCCGCCCGCGGCCGTGGCCGCTCGGGCCGTGTCTACAAACCATTTTCACAGCTGACGATCATCGTTCGTCAGGTCGAAGCCGCAGCAGCGGCTTAAGGGACGCAGGAGAACACGATGGGTCAAAAGATCAATCCGATCGGTCTGCGTCTCGGCATCAACCGGACCTGGGATTCCCGCTGGTACGCCGGCAAGCAGGAATACGGCAAGCTGCTGCACGAGGACGTCAAGATCCGCGAGATCCTGCACAAGGAGCTCAAGCAGGCGGCCGTCGCCCGCATCGTGATCGAGCGTCCGCACAAGAAGTGCCGCGTCACCATCCACTCGGCTCGTCCGGGCGTGGTGATCGGCAAGAAGGGCGCCGACATCGACAAGCTGCGCAAGAAGGTCGCGGACATCACCGCGTCCGACGTCGTCATCAACATCGTCGAAATCCGCAAGCCGGAGCTCGATGCGACGCTGGTGGCCGAGTCGATCGCGCAGCAGCTGGAGCGCCGCGTGGCGTTCCGCCGCGCCATGAAGCGCGCCGTCCAGTCGGCGATGCGTCTCGGCGCGGAAGGCATCCGCATCAACTGCTCGGGACGTCTGGGCGGTGCGGAAATCGCGCGCATGGAGTGGTACCGCGAAGGTCGCGTGCCGCTGCACACGCTGCGCGCAGACATCGACTACGGCGTTGCGACCGCGTTCACGACCTTCGGCACCTGCGGTGTCAAGGTCTGGATCTTCAAAGGCGAGATCCTCGAGCACGATCCGATGGCCCAGGACAAGAGAATGGCCGAAGGTGAGACTGGTGGCGGCGGCGATCGCGGCGGCCGGCAGCGCCGGGACAACGCTGCAGCCTGACGCCAGCACAGAGAATTTGAGGGCTTGAAGCCATGATGCAACCTAAGAAAACGAAGTTCCGGAAGGCGCATAAGGGCCGTATCCACGGCGTTGCGTCTTCGGGCGCGACGTTGGCGTTCGGCCAGTTCGGCCTGAAGGCGACCGAGCCTGAGCGCGTCACCGCGCGCCAGATCGAAGCCGCTCGCCGCGCGCTGACCCGTCACATGAAGCGCGCCGGCCGCGTCTGGATCCGCATTTTCCCCGACGTTCCCGTGTCGAAGAAGCCTGCCGAAGTCCGCATGGGCTCCGGCAAGGGCGCGCCGGAATTGTGGGTCGCGCGTGTCAAGCCGGGCCGGGTGCTGTTCGAGATCGACGGCGTCAACACCCAGACAGCGCGGGAAGCGCTGACCCTGGCGGCAGCCAAGCTGCCGATCAAGACGCGCTTCGTCGAGCGCATTGCGGAGTAATGGCCATGGCCCAGATGAAAATCGAAGACATCCGCGCGTTGAGCCCCGATCAGCAGGATGACGCCATCCTGAACCTGAAGAAGGAGCGCTTCAACCTGCGCTTCCAGCGCGCCACCGGGCAGCTCGAGAACACCTCGCGCCTGCGCGAGGCCCGCCGTGACATCGCCCGGATCAAGACCGTCGCCGCGCAGACGCGCGCGAAGAAGAAGTAAGAGGCTTACGAAGATGCCGAAACGTACTTTGCAGGGCGTGGTCGTCAGCGACAAGCAAGCCAAGACCATCGTGGTGCGCGTCGATCGCCGCTTTACGCACCCGATCTACAAGAAGACGATCCGCCGTTCGAAGAACTACCACGCGCACGACGAGAGCAACGAGTTCAAGCCGGGCGACATGGTGTGGATCGAGGAATCGAAGCCGATTTCGAAGTTGAAGCGCTGGGTCGTGATCCGGGGCGAACACAAGAAAAGCGCCTGATCTGTTGGCTTTAGCCGACTGACTTCAGGTAAATGTTGAGCGCCGGCTGGGCTGGCGCAAAGAGAAGAGGACGAGGTGCATCAATGATTCAGATGCAGACCAACCTCGACGTGGCCGATAATTCTGGCGCACGCCGTGTCATGTGTATCAAGGTGCTCGGGGGCTCCAAGCGCCGCTACGCCACGATCGGCGACATCATCGTTGTCTCGATCAAGGAAGCGATTCCGCGTGGCAAGGTGAAGAAGGGCGACGTGATGAAGGCCGTCGTGGTGCGCGTCCGCAAGGACATCCGCCGCGCCGACGGTTCGGTCATCCGCTTCGACCGCAACGCCGCCGTTCTGATCAACAATCAGTCCGAGCCGGTCGGTACCCGTATCTTCGGGCCCGTGCCGCGCGAGCTGCGCGCCAAGAACCACATGAAGATCATCTCGCTCGCGCCGGAGGTGCTGTGATGGCTGCGAAGATCCGCAAGGGCGACAAGGTCGTCGTGCTGACCGGCCGCGACAAGGGCCGCACCGGCGAGGTGTTCGAAGTGCGTCCCGACGCCGGTACGGCGCTGGTGCGCGGCATCAACATGGTCAAGCGTCACCAGAAGCAGACGCAGGCCCAGGAGGGCGGCATCATCTCGAAAGAGTCGCCGATCCAACTGTCCAACATCGCGTATGTCGGCAAGGACGGGAAGCCGACCCGCGTCGGATTCAAGATTCTGGCGGACGGCAAGAAGGTCCGCATCGCCAAGAGCTCGGGAGCTGAGATCGATGGCTGAGGCCGCTTACACGCCGCGCCTGCGCGCGGAATACGACGCGAAGATCCGGACGGAAATGACCGAGAAGTTCGGTTATGAGAACGTCATGCAGGTTCCGCGGCTGGACAAGGTCGTGCTGAACATGGGCGTTGGCGATTCCGTCAACGACCGCAAGAAGGCCGAGAACGCCGCTGCGGAATTGACCCAGATCGCCGGCCAGAAGGCGATCGTGACCTATTCGCGCATCGCAATCGCGACCTTCAAGTTGCGTGAGAACCAGCCGATCGGCTGCAAGGTCACGCTGCGCAAGGCCCGCATGTACGAGTTCATCGATCGCCTGGTGACGGTCGCGCTGCCGCGCGTCCGCGACTTCCGCGGCTTGAACCCGAAGAGCTTCGACGGCCGCGGCAACTACTCGCTCGGCCTCAAGGAACACATCATTTTCCCCGAGATCGACTTCGACAAGGTCACGGAATCCCGTGGTATGGACATCACCGTCTGCACCACGGCCAAGACCGACGACGAGGCGAGGGCCTTGTTGACCGCTTTCAATTTCCCGTTCCGGCAGTGAGACGCTGACCTAAAGCCTCTCAAACGCGGATACCCAGGAGCCAAGCATGGCAAAGAAGAGTTCAGTCGAGAAGAACAACCGGCGCAAGCGGATGGCGAAGAACGCCGCTCCGAAGCGCGAGCGGTTGAAGGCGATCATCGCCGACAAGTCGCTGCCGATGGAGGAGCGGTTCGCCGCGACCCTGAAGCTGGCGGAAATGCCGCGTAACTCGTCGACGACCCGCATCCGTCTGCGTTGCGAGCTGTCGGGCCGTTCGCGCTCGAACTATCGCTTGACCAAACTGTCCCGCATCGCAATGCGGGATCTTGGCTCCAGGGGCATGGTCCCGGGCCTCGTAAAGTCCAGCTGGTAAGGAGGGTCGTTTAGATGTCTACGCACGATCCAATCAGCGATCTGATCACCCGCATCCGTAACGCGCAGATGCGTTCCAAGAACAAGGTCTCCACGCCTGGCTCGAAGATGCGTGAGAACGTCCTCGAGGTGCTCAAGAGCGAGGGCTACATCCGCGGTTACGCCACGCTCGAGCACTCCTCGGGCCGCAGCGAGATCGAGATCGAGCTGAAGTATTTCGACGGCGAGCCCGTTATCCGCGAGATCGAGCGTGTCTCCAAGCCCGGGCGTCGCGTTTACGCCTCGGTGAAGAACCTGCCGCGGGTCAATAACGGACTCGGCATTTCGGTGTTGTCGACGCCGAAGGGAATCATGGCTGACCACAGTGCGCGTGAAGCGAACGTGGGCGGTGAAGTTCTCTTCACGGTGTTCTGAGAAGGATTTTTGATCCATGTCACGTGTTGGCAAAAGGCCGGTAGCGGTACCGTCGGGTGTGACCGCGACCGTCGACGGGCAGACCGTCAAGATGAAGGGGCCGAAGGGCCAGCTTCAGTTCGTCGTCCATAACGACGTCGAGGTGAAGCTCGACAACGGGCAGGTCAAGGTGAACCCCCGGGTCGAGACCAACCGCGCGCGGGCCCTGTACGGGACCGCTCGCGCCCAGGTCGCGAATCTGGTCGAAGGCGTCACCAAGGGTTTCGAGAAGAAGCTCGAAATCACCGGCGTCGGTTACCGCGCCGCGCTGCAGGGCAAGAACCTGCAGCTCGCGCTCGGCTACAGCCACGATGTGGTCTACGCGATCCCGGAAGGGATCACGATCACCGTGCCGAAGCCGACCGAGATCACGGTGACCGGCAGCGACATTCAGCGCGTCGGCCAGGTCGCCGCCGAGATTCGCTCCTATCGTCCGCCGGAGCCCTACAAGGGCAAGGGCGTGAAGTATGTTGGCGAATTCATCTTCCGCAAGGAAGGCAAGAAGAAGTAACGGAGCCGGTCATGTCGAAAGCCAAGGTTACGAATGCCCGGCGCAAGCGCAGTGTACGTCTGAAGCTGCGCCGCTCGGGTGGCGGCCGTCCGCGCCTGTCGGTGTTCCGCTCGTCCAAGCACATCTACGCCCAGGTCATCGACGACCTGAAGGGCGAGACGCTGGCCTCTGCCTCGTCGCTCGAGAAGTCGATGCGCGATGGCGGCAAGACCGGCGCCGATATCGATGCGGCGAAGGCGGTCGGCAAGCTCCTGGCCGAGCGCGCCGCCGAGAAGGGTGTCAAGGAAGTCGTGTTCGATCGCGGCAGCTATCTCTATCACGGGCGCGTCAAGGCTCTTGCCGACGCGGCGCGTGAGAGCGGGCTGAGCTTCTAACAGAATTTGAGGATTGAGGCGTAAGCCTCTGAAGGACTGGAAAAACCATGGCAGAACGCGAACAACGTGGTGGACGCGATCAACGCGGCGGCGGACGTGAACGCAGGGAAGAGCGCGACAGCGAGTTCGTCGACAAGCTCGTCCACATCAATCGCGTCGCCAAGGTCGTCAAGGGCGGCAAGCGCTTCGGTTTCGCAGCGCTGGTCGTGATCGGCGACCAGAAGGGCCGCGCCGGCTTCGGTCACGGCAAGGCGCGCGAAGTGCCCGAGGCGATCCGCAAGGCAACCGAATCCGCCAAGCGCAACCTGACCCGCGTGTCGTTGCGCGAGGGCCGCACGCTGCATCACGACATCGCCGGCCGTCATGGCGCGGGCCGTGTTTACCTGCGCGCAGCTCCGGCCGGTACCGGCATCATCGCCGGCGGCCCGATGCGCGCCGTGTTCGAGACGCTCGGCGTCCAGGACGTGGTTGCGAAGTCGATCGGCTCGTCGAACCCGTACAACATGGTTCGCGCGACCTTCGATGCGCTGAAGCATCAGGATTCGCCGCGCTCGGTCGCTGCCCGCCGCAATATCAAGGTGTCCACCCTCCAGTCCCGCCGTATCGGTGGTGACGCCGAGGCGGTTGCCGAATAACGCAAGCTTTTCGGAGTAGACGCCCATGGCCAAGAGTGCCGTTACGACCGCAAAGACGATCAAGATCGAGCAGACCGGCAGCGCGATCCGCCGCCATCACTCGCAGCGCTCGACGCTGATCGGGCTCAAGCTCAACAAGATCGGCCGCACCAGCGAACTGCCGGACACCCCGGCGGTCCGTGGCATGATCTTGAAAGTTCACCATCTCGTTCGCATCGTCGACGAGAAGTAAGCAAAGGCGCACGATCCCGGAGCGGGGACCCGTTTTCGGTGAAGGTCATGCGCAAGAAACAAGGAGCAGGGCGATGAAGCTCAGCGATATCGCCGACAATGCCGGCTCGCGCAAGAAGCGTATGCGCGTCGGCCGCGGCATTGGTTCGGGCAAGGGCAAGCAGGCCGGCCGCGGGGGCAAGGGCCAGACCGCGCGTTCGGGTGTGCGCATCAAGGGTTTCGAAGGCGGCCAGATGCCCTTGCATCGTCGTCTGCCCAAGCGCGGCTTCAACAACATCTTCCGCGTCGAGTTCGCCGAGATCAATCTCGACCGGCTCCAGGACGCGGTCGATGCCAAGAAGATCGACACCGGCAGCGTCGTGAACGTCGAATCCCTGGTCAAGGCCGGCGTGCTGCGCCGCGCCAAGGGTGGCCTGCGGCTGCTCGGCCGTGGCGAGTTCAAGGCCAAGCTCAACATCGAAGTGCACGGCGCCTCGAAGACCGCGATTGCGGCAGTCGAGAAGGCCGGCGGTTCGGTGAAGATCCTCGCGCCTGCCAAGGAAGAAGGCGAGGCGGCGTAACAACTGCGTCATCGGCCCGCGGCTCGCGGGCCTTTGCGCATGCGGGACGATGGACTTATCGAAGCCGTAGCCCCAGATAATGTCCGGTGTCCGGTATAATGTAGCCCGGCCGCGGGCATAACGGCGCAATAAGCGGCGGGAGAAAGTCCAAGATGGCCTCTGCAGCGGAACAACTGGCAGCCAATCTCAATTTCGGTGCGTTTGCCAAGGCCGACGAACTGAAGAAGCGCATCTGGTTTACCCTGGGTGCGCTGCTCGTTTATCGGCTCGGGACCTACATCCCGCTCCCCGGCATCGATCCCAACATCTGGGAGCAGGTGTTCCGCTCCCAGGCGGGCGGCATCCTCGGCATGTTCAACATGTTCGCCGGCGGCGGCATTCACCGCATGGCGATCTTTGCGCTGAACATCATGCCGTACATCTCGGCCTCCATCATCATCCAGCTCCTGACCACCGTCTCGCCGCAGCTCGAGGCGCTGAAGAAGGAAGGCGAGTCCGGCCGCAAGCTGCTGAACCAGTACACCCGTTATCTCACGGTGATCCTGGCCGCGTTCCAGTCCTACGGCATTGCGGTGGGCCTCGAAGGCGCCGGCAACGTCGTCAGTGACCCCGGCATGTTCTTCCGCCTGTCGACGGCGATCACGCTGACCGGCGGCACCATGTTCCTGATGTGGCTGGGCGAGCAGATCACCTCGCGCGGCATCGGCAACGGCATTTCTCTGATCATTCTCTCCGGCATCGTCGCCGAGCTGCCCGCGGCGCTCGCCAACATGCTCGAACTCGGCCGTCAGGGTGCGATGTCGACCGGCCTGATTCTGGTCGTCATCGTCATGGCGGTGGCCGTGATCGCCTTCATCGTGTTCGTGGAGCGCGCCCAGCGCCGGCTCTTGATCCAGTATCCGAAGCGCCAAGTCGGCAACAAGATGTTCGAGGGGCAGTCCTCGCATCTGCCGCTCAAGCTCAACACCTCGGGCGTGATCCCGCCGATCTTCGCGTCCTCACTGCTGCTGCTGCCGACCACGGTTGCGAACTTCAATGCGGGCAGCGGACCGGAATGGTTCCAGTGGATCACCACCCAGCTCGGCCACGGCCGTCCGCTGTTCCTGATCATGTATCTGGCGCTGATCGTGTTCTTCGCCTTCTTTTACACCGCGATCGTGTTCAATCCGACCGAGACTGCGGACAATCTGAAGAAGCACGGCGGCTTCATTCCGGGTATCCGCCCGGGCGAGCGTACCGCGGAATATATCGACTACGTGCTGTCGCGCATCACCGTGCTCGGCGCGGTCTATCTCGCGATCGTCTGCTTGATTCCAGAAATCCTGATCTCCTACGCGTCGGTGCCGTTCTACTTTGGCGGCACTTCGCTGCTGATCGTCGTCAGCGTCACCATGGACACGGTGGCACAGGTGCAGGGCTATCTCCTGGCGCATCAGTACGAAGGCCTGATCCGGAAGTCGAAGCTGCGCGGCCGCCGCCGTTAAGCGCGGCGTCCTCTCGGGCGGCGCAATTGCCGCCGCCGATTCGCCGCGCGTGCAACGCGCGCGGACGGCGAGCCGGCCATTCGGTCGCCTCGGCAAAGCCGCTCTTACTGTCGTGCAAGCACTTATCTCCAAGCACTGGTCTCAAAGGCTTCTTGGCGTCCGGCCATTTGCTCCCCTATGATATGGGTAGCGGTGCGGCGCTGATTATGATTTGCACTGTAACTGGACTTCAAAACACAGGTGCACGACGTATCGCGCACCAATCGGGGGGCGTACGCCGATGAGAATTATACTTCTGGGGCCGCCGGGATCGGGCAAGGGCACCCAGGCGCAGCTGCTGGTGCAGCGCTATGGCATCGTCCAGCTCTCGACCGGCGAGATGTTGCGTGCAGCGGTGGCGGCCGGAACGCCGGTCGGTCTCAAGGCCAAGGAGATCATGGCCAGCGGCGGCCTCGTGCCAGACGATGTCGTGGTCGGAATCATCTCCGATCGGATCGATCAGCCGGATGCCAAGAACGGTTTTATCCTCGACGGTTTCCCGCGGACCGTGCCGCAGGCCGAGGCGCTGGATGAGCTGCTCAAGCACAAGCACCTCAAGCTCGATGCCGTGATCGAGCTCCGCGTCAACGAGAGCGCGCTCCTGAACCGTGTCGAGACTCGCGTCGCCCAGATGCGCGAGCGCGGGGAGGAGGTCCGGCTCGACGATACTCCGGAAGTCCTCACCAAGCGACTCGCCAGCTACCGCAACCAGACGGAGCCGCTGATTCACTACTATTCCGAGCGGCGGAAGCTCTCGACCATCGACGGCATGATGGCCATCGACGAGGTCACCCGCGCCATCCATCGCCAGCTCCTGGCGCTCGGGGCGGTCGAGCCCAAGACACATGGCAAGACCCGCGCCCGGAGCGCGGCCAAGGCGGCCCCGGCCAGAAAGGCCAAGACTGCTAAGAAATCGGCCAAAAAGCCCGTGAAAGCGGCCAAAAAGGCTGCGAAATCCAAGAAGGCGGCCAAGAAGGCGACGAAGGCAGGCAAGAGAATCGTCAAGAAAGCCGCCAAGAAGGTAGGAAAGAAGAAGGCAGCCAAAAAGACCGCCAGGAAGGCTGTCAAGAAAGGTGCCAAAAAGGCCGCAAAAAAGGTCACGAAAAGGCGAGCTAAGCGCTAGCAGCGGTTGACGAAAGCCCCCTGAATCCCCTAATAAGCCCCGCATCCAAGTCGGATAGTTTCAAACGATGCCGGGCCCCAGGAAGACCAGGGGTGGGCGTCGTGTTCGCGTTTGTGAACACCTGCCCGAGAAACCAAGCACTTAAAGCCCGATTCCTGACGAGGGATTGGCGACAGGAGAGAAGGCCGTGGCCCGTATTGCCGGCGTGAACATCCCGACCAACAAGCGCGTGCTGATCGCGCTCCAGTACATCCATGGCATCGGTCAGAAGATCGCCGGTGAGATCATGGAGAAGGTGAAGATCCCAGACGATCGTCGGGTCAATCAGCTCAGCGACGCCGAAGTGCTTCAGATCCGCGAAGTGATCGACCGCGACTATCTCGTCGAGGGCGATTTGCGTCGTGAGGTCGGCATCAACATCAAGCGTCTGATGGATCTCGGCTGCTACCGCGGCCTGCGCCATCGTCGCGGTCTGCCGGTGCGTGGCCAGCGTACCCACACCAATGCGCGTACGCGCAAGGGTCCGGCCAAGGCGATCGCCGGCAAGAAGAAGTAAGTTTTCGCATCCAATCACGGCGTGTGGCGACCCGGGGATGACCCGTTCGCCACGCGCCTTTCGTTCCACAGGTGTAGCCGCTGGCATTACGGCGGCGTTTGAGATCTTCAGGAAAGGTAGTCTATGGGCAAGGAAGCCACCCGCGTTCGTCGTCGTGAGCGCAAGAACATCGCCTCCGGCGTCGCGCACGTGAACTCGTCGTTCAACAACACGACCATCACCATCACCGACGCGCAGGGCAACACGATTGCCTGGTCCTCCGCCGGCACGATGGGCTTCAAGGGCTCGCGCAAGTCGACCCCGTATGCCGCACAGGTTGCCGCCGAGGACGTGTCGAAGAAGGCGCAAGAGCACGGCATGCGCACGCTGGAAGTCGAAGTCGCCGGTCCCGGTTCGGGCCGCGAATCGGCGCTCCGGGCGCTGCAGGCCGCGGGCTTCACCGTCACCTCGATCCGCGACGTGACCACGATCCCGCACAACGGTTGCCGTCCCCGTAAGCGTCGGCGCGTTTGATACCAGATTGCGGGCGCATCGGCGCCCGCGATGACTTTTTGCAAAGCCGTGGAAATGATCTGCGGCCTTTCTCCAACGCCAGTGCCTGCAACAGCAGTCTGACTGGCCTGTATGGGTGAAACAGTGACGATCCAGAAAAATTGGCAAGAACTGATTCGGCCGAACAAGCTGCAGGTACAGCCCGGCAGCGATCCGACCCGTTTCGCGACCATCGTCGCCGAACCGCTCGAGCGCGGCTTCGGCCAGACGCTCGGCAACGCGCTGCGCCGCATCCTGCTGTCCTCGCTCCAGGGCGCGGCAGTGCAGTCGGTGCACATCGACGGCGTGCTGCACGAGTTCTCCTCGATCGCGGGCGTCCGTGAGGACGTCACCGACATCGTGCTCAACATCAAGGACATCTCGATCAAGATGCAGGGCGAAGGCCCCAAGCGCATGGTCGTCAAGAAGTCCGGCCCGGGCGTCGTCACCGCCGGCGACATCCAGACCGTGGGCGACGTCGTCGTGCTCAATCCCGACCTGCAGATCTGCACGCTCGACGAGGGCGCCGAGATCCGCATGGAGTTCACGGTCGCAACCGGCAAGGGCTACGTTCCCGCCGAGCGCAACCGCCCCGAGGATGCGCCGATCGGCCTGATCCCGGTCGACAGCCTGTACTCGCCGGTCCGCAAGGTCTCCTACAAGGTCGAGAACACCCGCGAGGGCCAGATCCTCGACTACGACAAGCTGACCATGACGATCGAGACCAACGGCGCGCTGACGCCGGATGATTCCGTGGCCTACGCTGCGCGCATCCTGCAGGATCAGCTCAACGTGTTCGTCAACTTCGAAGAGCCGCGCAAGGAAGTCGCCCAGGAGATCATCCCGGACCTCGCCTTCAACCCGGCCTTCCTCAAGAAGGTGGACGAGCTCGAGCTGTCGGTGCGTTCGGCCAACTGCTTGAAGAACGACAACATCGTCTACATCGGCGACCTCGTGCAGAAGAGCGAAGCGGAAATGCTCCGCACTCCGAACTTCGGCCGCAAGTCGCTGAACGAGATCAAGGAAGTGCTGGCCCAGATGGGTCTGCACCTCGGCATGGAAGTGCCGGGCTGGCCGCCGGAGAACATCGACGAGCTCGCCAAGCGCTTCGAAGATCACTACTGATCCGAACGACGACAGGCTGAGGCGCGAATTCATCGCGCCTTAGCGGGCGAACGCAGGCAGCCCACCTGAGCAACTGGTCCGACGAACCGTCGCGACGAATGAAATTCAAGGAATAGATAAATGCGTCACGGCAAGGTTCATCGTAAGCTCAACCGCACCGCCGAGCATCGCCGCGCGATGTTCGCCAACATGTGCGCCGCGCTGATCAAGCACGAGCAGATCGTCACCACGCTGCCGAAGGCGAAGGAATTGCGTCCGATCGTCGAGAAGCTGATTACCCTCGGCAAGAAGGGCGGGCTGGCCATGCGCCGCCAGGCCATCTCCGAAATGCGCGACAAGGATCAGGTCAGGAAGCTGTTTGACACGCTCGCGCCCCGCTACAAGGATCGCCAGGGTGGCTACACCCGCATCATCAAGGCCGGCTTCCGCTACGGCGACAACGCCCCGATGGCCGTGATCGAGTTCGTCGACCGCGACGTCGATGCCAAGGGCCAGGACTCCGGTCCGGTGCAGGAGAAGGAAGCCGAGGCGGCGTAAGCCGACCGGCAGAGAGTTTTCAGAAAGCGGCGCCTTCGGGCGCCGCTTTTTTATTGGCCGTCCTCGTTGGTTGCGTCCTGCTCCTCACGCGTCGGTGAGTGCCGATTGCTATCGTGCCGGCAGCGCCCAATATCTCCGCCAGCATCAACGGAGATCACGCATGAACATCGACCTTTCCGGAAAGACCGCCCTCGTGACCGGCTCGACCGCTGGTATCGGCCACGCCATCGCCAAGGGCCTTGCCGGCTCGGGTGCGAGCGTCGTGATCAACGGACGCGGCCAGGACAAGGTCGATGCCGCCGTGCGCAAGCTGGAAGGCGTGGGCGGGAAGGTCCGCGGCATCGCTGCCGATGTCTCGACCGCTGCCGGCTGCAAGGCGCTGGCCGCGGCGCTGCCAGACGTCGATATCCTCATCAACAATGCCGGCATCTTCGAGCCGAAGGACTTTTTCGACATTCCGGACGAGGACTGGAGCCGCTTCTTCGAGGTCAACGTCATGAGCGGCGTGCGTCTCTCGCGCGCGTATATGAAGGGCATGCTCAAGCGCAACTGGGGCCGCATCGTCTTCATCTCCTCGGAGTCCGGGCTCAACATTCCCGTCGAGATGATCCACTATGGAATGAGCAAGACGGCGCAGCTCTCGGTCGCGCGGGGCCTGGCGCAGCTCACCCGCGGCACCGGCGTCACCGTCAATTCCGTGCTGCCGGGCCCGACAATGTCGGAGGGCGTCGAGACGTTCGTGAAGGATCTTGCCAAGCAGAACGGCCAGTCGGTCGATGAGGCCGCGGCCAATTTCGTCAAGCAGCATCGCCCGAGCTCGCTGATCCAGCGCTTCGCCAGCGTCGACGAGATCGCCAACATGGTGGTCTATGTCGCCTCGAAGGAAGCGTCCGCGACCAACGGTGCGGCGCTGCGTGCCGAGGGCGGCATCGTCAACACGATTGCCTGAGGCCTGCGCATGCCGGCCTACGTGATCTCCGAGGTCGAGGTGCGCGACAGAGCCGCGATGGAGGCCTATCGCACGTTGGCCGCGGCAACCATCGCGCAATATGGCGGCCGCTATCTCGTGCGTGGCGGCGCCACTGAGGTGGTGGAGGGCGGCCCGCCGCCCAAGACCATCATCATCGTGGAGTTCCCATCGATGGCGCGGGCGCAGGAATGGTACGCGTCAGTGGAATATGCCGAAGCGCTAAAGCTGCGGCAAACGGCGCTGGAGCGACGGTTGATGTTCGTCGAAGGCGTGGTTCCAGTCTAGCTGGTCTGCTCGCTTGCCCCTTCAATTCGCGACGTGACCGGCTAAAACGGCTCATGCTCTGGCCCCTGTCGACCCGCCATAAACGCCTGTTCAGGCTGACATCCGCGCGATGGCAGCGGCGGGCGATCTTCGTGCTCGGTGGGATCGGGGTTGGCGCCGCGGCGGTGGTGCTGGCCCAGCTCGCCGATCTCGCCCAGCACGCCTTTGCGCTGCTGTTGGCTCAGTCGCGCTACGTCGTACTCGCGGTGACACCTCTCGGCTTCATGCTCTCGGCCTATCTGACCACCCGGCTGTTCCCGAACGCACAGGGCAGCGGCATTCCCCAGGCGATCGCCGCGCGGCATCTGACCGACCAGGCGGCGCGCGAGAGCCTGGTCTCGATCCGGATCGCGATCGGAAAAGTGATCCTCACCTTGTTCGGCCTGCTATGCGGCGGCTCCGTCGGCCGGGAAGGACCGAGCGTTCAAGTCGGCGCTTCCATCATGTTCGCCCTCGGCCGCGTCTCGCCACGCCGCCAGCCCGGATTGATCCTGGCCGGCGCGGCCGCCGGCGTCGCGGCCGCCTTCAACACACCGCTGGCGGGAATCGTCTTCGGCATCGAGGAGATGAGCCGTGCTTTCGAGACACGTACCAGCAGCCTCATCATTGCGGCGGTGATCGCGGCCGGCCTGACCTCGCTCGCGCTGATGGGCAACTACGCCTATTTCGGCAGCAGTGCGATGTCGCTGGCCCCCGGCGTCGACTGGCTGGCGGTTCCGGTGTGCGGCGTGGTCGGCGGTTTGGCTGGCGGCATCTTCAGCCGTATCGTCATCATTATGGCGCGCGGCTTGGCCCATCCGTTCGGACGCGCGGTGAAGGGCCACCCTCTGTGGTTCGCGCTTGCGTGCGGATTGGCGGTCGCGATCTGCGGCCTTGTCTCCGGCGATACGATCTATGGCACAGGCTACCAGCAGGTAAAGACGGCCCTGGAGCAGGGCGGACCGCTGCCGCAGGACTTCGGCATCCTCAAGCTTCTCGCCACCACCTTCGCGGCAATCAGTGGCATACCCGGCGGAATTTTTTCGCCGTCACTCGCCGTTGGAGCCGGCCTCGGCAGCAATATCGCGTCCTTCTTCCACGACGCTCCGGTCGGCGCGATCATGCTGCTTGGCATGGTGTCGTATTTTGCAGGTGTAGTGCAGGCGCCGATCACCGCTTTTGTCATCGTGACCGAGATGACCGACAACCACGCCATGGTGGTGCCGTTGATGGCCGCCGCCCTGATTGCACATGCCACATCGCGGATGATCTGCGAGGAAGGGATCTACCACGCGCTCGCCAAGGGCTTTATCGAGCGGGCGACGCGTCCGCCGGAGACGAATGCGGCGCCCGGTTCGAGCTAGGACCTACCACCCCTCCAGCACGATCTTGCCGCGCGACTTGCCACTCTCGAGCAGTGCATGCGCGCGCTTGAGATTGATCGCGTTGATCGTGCCAAAGGTCTGGTCGAGCGTCGTGCGCAGCACGCCCTTGTCGATGAGGTCGGCGACATCGTTGAGCAGATGATGCTGCGCGATCATGTCGGCGGTCTGGAACGAGGAGCGCGTGAACATCGATTCCCAATGCACCGAGATCGCCTTGCCCTTGAACGCGCTCACAGTGAATTCCGGGGGATCGTCGATCAGGCCGAACTTGCCTTGCGGTGCCATGAATTCGGCGATGCTCTTGTAGTGCTGGTCGGTGAAGGTGAGGCTCGCCACCAGCGCGACCGGCGGCAGCTTGAGCTTCTCGATCTGCTCCTTCATCGGCTTGCCGTGGTCGATCACCGCATGCGCGCCGAGATCGAGGCACCATTTTTGCGACTCCGGTCGCGTTGCGGTCGCGACAACCGTAAGGCCGGTGAGGCGGCGTGCAAGCTGGATCAGGATGGAGCCGACACCGCCGGCGCCGCCCGTGATCAAGAGCGTACGCGGATCAACACTCTTGCCGGGCACCGCACCGAGCCGATCGAATAACAGCTCCCAGGCGGTGATGGAGGTGAGGGGTAGGGCGGCGGCCTGCGCAAACGACAGGCTCTTCGGCTTGTTGCCGACGATGCGCTCGTCGACGAGATGGAATTCGGAATTGGTACCCTGGCGCAGGATCGAGCCGGCGTAAAACACCTCGTCGCCCGGCTTGAACAGCGTGACGTCGGGACCGACGGCGTCGACCACGCCGGCCGCGTCATAGCCCAGAATCTTCGTCTCGCCCTCGGGCGGAGCGGCGCGCTTGCGCACCTTGTAATCGACCGGATTGGCCGAGATCGCCTTCACGGCCACGCGGATGTCGCGGCCGCCGGGCTCGGGCTTTGCGGCCTCGAAATCGATCAGCGCGTCCTGATCCTCGATCGGAAGCGACTTCCTGTAGCCGACGGCCTTCATGGCGTGTCTCCTTCAGATAGCGTTGCAGATGCTGGGTCCCGGGTTCGCATTTTGGCGCCCCGGGACGACAGGCGAGAGCTAGAACGCGAACTGCGTCCGCATCGCGACCGCATCGAATTTCGAGCCGACATCGGCGGTCGAGACCGGCGAGGCCTGCCTCGACACCGTGCCATGCAGATAGTCCAGCATGAAACGGACGTTGCCGTTGACATACCAGTTCAGCGCCGCCGTGTAGACGGTCTGCCGGCCGCCTGCGATACCGGTGGCGGTTCCGAGCTGATCGTTGAGGTCGACCGTGGAGAACCGTCCCGCGATTTCCCACGCGCCCCAGCCACCGCCCTCGAGCGAGAACGGGTGCGTCGGCTTAACGCCGCCATAGGCCGCATTCGCCGCATTGTAACTGCGGCTCTCGCCCGTCAGCACGTAGCCGGCCTGCGCGTAGCCGCCCTGGAATTTGAGGCTCGGCGCAGCCAGCGGCGGCAGGCCGGTATTGGCGCTGCGATCGATGTTGTACCAGAAATATTCGCCTTGCAGGATCAGCGGTCCATAAGTGGCGGCCGCTTCGACGCTGTAGACCTGCGCGCCGGAGGCATTGGCGATTGCGCCGGTCGTAGCCAGTGCGGTGGGATCGATGCGCAGTTCCGGGCGGTCGCTCAGCGTCACCGTCTGCGCACCCGTCACCAGATTGCGCGTCGGCTGGATCAGCCATTCGGCATTGCCGCCGAGATGGACTGAGTAGTCTTTGCCGCTGAGGACCTGGCCGGCGACACGGGCGACCGCGCCGTATTGTTCCGTGGTGCCGTTCGGCGCAACGCTCGAGGCTGAGTGGATCGCACCGGTAGCGGGACCGGTAACATAGCCGCCCGCCCAGAACACGTCGTTGTACCAGCGCGTGCCGACAGCCGAGCGGAAGTCGCCTGCGGCGATGCTGGTGGCAACGATGCCCGCCGAGGCGCGCTCCATGAACATGATGTCGTTAGAGCTCGTGGCTTCATCGAGCGTGTAGGGCAGGTCCATGATGCCGCCTTCGATGGCCATCTTGCCGCCGAATGGCTTCAAGCCGGTGTAGCTGAGATAGGCGTTCTCGACGCCGGAGACGCCGCCGCCGGGCAGCGAACCCGGAGCTGCGCCGCCAAATCCGTCGGAGGAGCCGCCGAAGTCGTAGATCAGCGCGAAATTCCAGTCATTGAAGAACTTGCCGGCGAGACCGATGCGCGCGCGGCGGACGTTCTCGCCGCTGTCGAGCTTTTGTGGCACGGTAGCCGCTGTGTTGGGCCGATAGTCATAGCCGCCGACATCGTAGTGCACGCGGCCTGTGATTCCGACGCAGTTTGCTCCATCGGCAGTGCAGATGGTGGGCCGGTTGTTCGGCATCGTCACGACGACGCCGGATGCGGGCGCCGGTCCCTTGAGCGGGATCGCCGCGTTGGCGTTGGCGACGACGGCCTTCGCTTCGGACCACGCTTCGGCTTTCGCCTCCGCCTTCGCCTCAAGCCTGGCCTTCGCCGTCGCCGCGGTATTCGCGGCGGTCTGGCTCTGGAGCTTGTCGAGCTTCTGCTCCAGCATCTTCAACTGCTGCTTCAGGAGCGCGATCTCCTGGTCGCTGCTGCTCGCCGATTGGGCCTGGGCCTGCGAAGCTGCCAGTGCGGCGGCGAGACCAATCGCCGTGGCTGCAATTCTTGTCCTGCTCACGTCATGACTCCATCGTTTGACGAACTTCCCCAAATCGCTGGCGGAGAGCCTAGGTGTGATCGATGACTGCCCCGCGACGCTGCGCCCGGTTGCGCGGTTCCCACTGGTGTAAATTCGCCGCAACCGAATCCGCCTTGCACCACCATGCAAGATGACGCACATCATGCCAATCCACAGCCCCGGCAAATTGCTATTTCGCACGCACAGCTTGCAGGCCGGACACACCAAAAGGGGGGCGAATATGCCGCCGGGCGCCCTTCTATTGGGGGGCGAACGCGCCTATATTCCGGCGTCTTTTCCAAGAGGTAGGAATGTTTCGATCGACCTGGACCGCCGTCGTCACGGCACTGTGCATAGCCTTTTCGGCCAACTTCAATCCGGCCGCCGCGCAGGACCGCCGTGTGCCGTCCTCGCCCGCCGAACTGCGGCTGTCCTATGCGCCGATCGTGCAGCGGGTGCAGCCGGCGGTCGTCAACGTCTATGCTGCCAAGGTGGTGCAGAACCGCAACCCGCTGCTCGACGACCCGATCTTCCGCCGCTTCTTCGGCGTGCCCGGCCAGCAGCAGGAGCAGGTGCAGCGCTCGCTCGGTTCGGGCGTGATCGTCGATGCGTCGGGGCTCGTTGTCACCAACGTCCACGTCATCGAAGGCGCCGACCAGGTCAAGGTGTCGCTGTCGGACAAGCGTGAGTTCGAGGCCGAGATCGTGCTGAAGGACTCTCGCAGCGATCTCGCCGTGCTGCGTCTGAAGGACACCAAAGAGAAGTTTCCGGCCCTCGAATTCACCAATTCGGACGAGCTGATGGTAGGCGACGTCGTCATGGCGATCGGCAATCCTTTCGGCGTCGGCCAGACCGTGACTCACGGCATCATCTCGGCCTTGGCGCGCACGCAGGTCGGTATCACCGACTACCAGTTCTTCATCCAGACCGACGCGGCGATCAATCCCGGCAATTCCGGCGGCGCGTTGGTCGACATGAGCGGCAGGCTCGCGGGCATCAACACCGCGATCTATTCGCGCTCCGGCGGCTCGCAGGGCATCGGCTTCGCGATCCCCGCCAACATGGTGCGCGTCGTCGTCGCCTCCGCCAAGGGCGGTGGCAAGGCGGTAAAACGGCCATGGCTAGGGGCGAAATTGCAGGCGGTGACGCCGGAGATCGCCGAGAGTCTCGGCCTGCGTTCGCCGACCGGTGCGCTGGTCGCAAGCGTCGTTCCGAACGGCCCGGCGGCCAAGGCCGGGCTGAAATCGTCCGACCTGATCGTCTCGATCGACGGCCAGACTGTGGATGATCCCAACGCCTTCGACTATCGTTTCGCCACACGGCCGCTCGGCGGCGCGGCGCAGATCGACGTGCAGCGCGGTGGCAAGCCGGTCAAGCTGACAGTGGCGCTGGACGCCGCGCCCGATACCGGCCGCAACGAGCTCGTCATCACCGCGCGCTCGCCTCTCCAAGGTGCGAAGGTCTCGACCATCACCCCGGCGCTCGCCGACGAGCTGCATCTGGACGCCGACACCGAAGGCGTCGTGGTCACCGATCTCGGCGGCGACAGCGCGGCCGCAAATGTCGGCTTCCAGAAGGGCGACGTCATCCTGGCGGTCAACAACCAAAAGATCAGCAAGACCAGCGATCTAGAAAAGGCGGCGGCCGAGCGCCAGCGCATCTGGCGCATCACGCTGGTGCGCGGCGGCCAGCAGATCAACGTCACGCTGGGCGGATGAGTCCGAAACGACCACAGGAGACGCCAACTCTCTTCGCCGCGGCGGGGCTCGATCACGAGGCTCCGCATCCGCTGCCGGATCGGCTGCGGCCGCGCGCGCTCTCGGAGGTCGTCGGCCAGGATCACATCCTGGGTCCCGACGGCGCGCTGACGCGCATGCTGGAGACGCGCACGCTGGGCTCGCTGGTGTTCTGGGGCCCGCCCGGCACCGGCAAGACCACGGTGGCGCGGCTTCTCGCGGACGCCACCGATCTGCATTTCGAGCAGATCTCCGCGGTGTTCTCCGGCGTCGCCGATTTGAAGAAGGCCTTTGAGGCCGCGCGTGCACGCCGCGAGATGGGCAAGGGCACGCTGCTGTTCGTCGACGAGGTGCATCGCTTCAACCGCGCCCAGCAGGATTCGTTTCTGCCGGTCATGGAAGACGGCACGGTAGTGATGGTCGGCGCCACCACCGAAAATCCGTCCTTCGAGCTCAACGCGGCGCTTCTGTCCCGGGCGCGCGTGCTGGTGTTTCGCTCGCTCGACGCGGCCGCGATCGAAAAGCTGTTTGCGCATGCCGAGGAGGTCGAGGGCCGCAAGCTGCCCCTCGACGAGGAAGCGCGCGCCGTGCTGGTGCGCATGGCCGATGGCGACGGCCGCGCGTCGCTGACGCTCGTCGAGGAAGTCTGGCGCGCCGCGCGCAAGGACGAGATTTTCGACGCCGCGCAGTTGCAGGAGATTTTGCAGCGCCGCGCGCCGATCTACGACAAGTCGGCCGACGGCCATTACAATTTGATCTCGGCGCTGCATAAGTCGGTGCGGGGCTCCGATCCCGATGCCGCGCTGTATTATCTCGCGCGCATGCTCGATGCCGGCGAGGATCCGCTGTTTCTGGCCCGCCGCGTCGTGCGCATGGCTGTCGAGGATATCGGGCTTGCCGATCCGCAGGCGCTGGTCATCGCCAACGCCGCCAAGGATGCCTTCGACTTCCTCGGTCATCCCGAGGGCGAGCTCGCGATCGCGCAGGCGGTGGTCTATCTCGCCACCGCACCGAAATCGAATGCCGTCTACACCGCCTTCGGCAAGGCGATGCAGGTCGCAAAGCAGGCCGGCTCGCTGCTGCCGCCGAAACACATCCTCAACTCGCCGACCAAGCTGATGAAGTCGGAAGGCTACGGCGCATCTTACGAATACGACCATGACGCCCCCGACGCCTTCTCCGGCCAGGATTACTTCCCGGATGCGCTGGGCCGCCAGACCTTCTACGACCCGCCCGACCGCGGGTTCGAGCGGGAGATCAGGAAGCGGCTGGATTATTGGGCCAAGTTGCGGAAGGAGCGGGGTGGGGCCTAACCCTTTCGGGCTTGCTGCAGGGTTCGATTTACGGTTTACGTAACGCGTAATTCACGCTAGTCCGGCCAAGAAATCGCCATGCCCCGCACGCCCATACATCCCGGTGAACACCTTGCCGAAGAACTGCGACAACTCGGCATCTCCGCCGCAGAACTCGCGCGTCAGGTCGATGTACCCGTGAACCGGATCACCGGCATCATCAATGGACAGCGCGGAATCACGGCCGATACGGCGTTGCGTCTTGGTCACTGGTTCGACACCAGCCCGCAGTTCTGGATGGACCTGCAGCAGCAATATGAGCTGCGCCTCGCGGAAGAAGAGGTGGGGGCGCAGGTTGCGTCGCTGCCGCGCCGCGCGACGGTGCAGTCGACACGAAAGCTTGGAAAAACCGCATGAGCCGCCGCATCAAGAGAATGAACCCGAAACCTCGCGAGCGCGACGAGCGCAAGGAGGCGCGTCCGTTCAAGGCGCGCAGCGCCAAGGCGGCGGGGCCGCGGCCTGGGGCGAAGCCAGGCGGGAAGCCGCCGCGATTTGCGGCCGAGCGCAACGAACGGCGCGCGCCCAAAGCTGTTGTGCAGGAAACGCCGGTTGCTGCAAAGCCCGTCGAGGCATTGCTGCCGACCAAGGTGCAGACCGTCAAGGTGACAGCCGACGAGAACAACATGCGCGTCGATCGCTTCCTTGAAGCGCACTTTCCCGGCCTGTCATTCTCCCACATCCAGCGCGTCGTTCGCAAAGGCGAGCTGCGCGTCGACGGCAAGCGCGTCGACAGCAAGGACCGCCTGGAGGAGGGTCAGAGCGTCCGCATTCCGCCGCTGAAGCTCGACACGCCGAAGGCACCCAACCCGCAGTCGGAGGCGGCGCAAAAGACGCTTGCCGCGCTGAAGGAGATGACGATCTATGAGGACGACGACGTTCTCGTCCTGAACAAACCGGCCGGTCTCGCCGTGCAGGGCGGCTCGGGCATGACGCGACACATCGACCAGATGCTGGAGGTGATGCGCGATTCCAAGGGCCAGAAGCCGCGCCTCGTGCATCGCATCGACAGGGAGACGTCGGGCTGTCTCCTGGTCGCCAAGACGCGCTTTGCCGCCTCGCATCTGACCGGCGCGTTCCGTTCGCGGTCGGCGCGAAAAACCTATTGGGCGCTGGTGCCGGGGCTACCGAAGCCGAAGCAGGGCCGCATCTCGACATTCCTTGCCAAGGAAGAGAGCGAGGACGACACCATCATGCGCATCGCCCAGCATGGCGACGAGGGCGCAAGCCACGCTGTGACATACTATGCGGTGGTCGAGACCGCCGGCAACAAGCTGACCTGGGTGTCGCTGAAGCCGGTGACGGGGCGCACCCACCAGCTGCGCGCCCACATGGAACATATCGGCCACCCCATCGTCGGCGATCCCAAATATTTCAACATCGAGAACTGGCAGCTGCCGGGCGGCCTGCAAAACCGGCTGCACCTGCTGGCACGCCGCATCGTCATCCCGCATCCGCGCGGCGGCTTCATCGATGCCACCGCGCCGCTGCCGCAGCACATGCAGCAGTCGTGGAACCTGCTCGGACTCGACGCAAGCCGGTTTGATCCGATCGAGAACGCGCCTGAAGAGTAGTTGAACGGGGGCGGTTGAAGGGTTGGTGACTGGGCAGGGACCGAAACACGATGCGCGAATTGTTCGATGAAGCTGCGGGGCGATCCCCGCTCGATCCGCAGGAGTTGGTCCGCCAGGCCACGCGCGTGCCGTTGCGCAAGCGTTTCTACAAGGAGGCAGGGGTAACCGAGGCCGAGGACGGCTTCGCCATCACCCTCGATGGCAAGGCGATCCGAACGCCCTCCGGGCGCCAGGTGGTGATCCCCTCGCGCGCGCTGGCCGACGCAGTGGCTGCCGAGTGGGCGGATCAGAACGAGACGATCAAGCCCATGACCATGCCGCTGACGCGGATCGCCAACAGCGTGGTCGAGGGCGTCGTCGACCGCGTCGATCTCGTCACGGACGACCTCGCAAAATACCTCCAGTCCGATCTGCTGTTTTATCGCGCCGGCCATCCCGAGGGACTTGTCGCCCGGGAGGCCGCGCATTGGGACCCCGTGCTGTTCTGGGCCGCGGAGACGCTCGGCGCGCATTTCATCCTGTCCGAAGGCGTCATGCATGTGACGCAGCCGGAGGAGGCGCTCCAGGCCGCGCGTGCGGCGCTGCCGGGGGATGCCTGGTCGGTCGCCGCGCTCCACGTGATCACCACGCTCACCGGCTCGGCCCTGCTGGCGCTGGCACTAGCCCATGGCGTACGCGACGCCGATCAGGTCTGGGCGGCGGCTTATGTCGACGAGGACTGGAATGCCGAGAAATGGGGCGTGGACGAGGAGGCGGCGGGCCGCCGCGCAGCCCGCCTGCGGGATTTCGAGGCTGCCGTGGCGGTTTTGGCCGCTGTGAAGCCGCCTGCGGCCAAAGGTCCTTAACGAGAGGTTTACGACGCAGGCGTTAGGGTGGCCCGTGCTCCAGGGCCCCTCGCGATGCCGACGCCGATAAGCTCGATTCTTCCCGTCAGTGCCGCCAGCCCTGTTGCTGACGCGGCGACGCCCGATCTTGTGCTGCAGGCCGGCAGCGTGGTCGACGCCAGAGTGGTCAGCGTGCTCGCCGATAATCTGGTGCGGATCGCGATCGCCAACCTCTCGATGGATGTGATGTCCGAGGTGTCGCTGACACCGGGACAAAATCTCCAGCTTGCGGTGTCGCAGAACGGCGGCACCATCCGGCTCGCCGTCATGGGCGGCGCCGGCGAGGCGACCGCCGATCAGGTCACGCTGACGCCGGCTGCGGCCTCGCTGGTTGACAGCCCCTCGCTTGCTCCGTCGGCGAGCGCGGGACGCAACGTGCTGACGCCATCGGAGCAGGTCGCCGTTACCGCAGCTTCGGCCGAGGCGGTCACAAAGCAGGGCAGCCAGGCGCCGCTGTTCGCCAATCTGGCCGCGGTCGTCACCGGCAGCGACCTTCCGGCGGGGCTGAAGCAGGCGATGCTGGGCGTGCTGGCGCAGCAGACGCCGCTCAACACCGGGCTCGATGGCGGCGATATCGAATCCGCCTTCCAGAAGTCCGGGCTGCTCCTCGAGGCCTCGCTCGCCGCAGGCGTGACGCCGTCCTCCGGAACGATGCCGGATTTGAAAGCCGCGCTGCTGGTGCTGCGGCAGACTCTGACAACGCTCGAGACGGCGCCACAGGCGCAAGGTGCCGCCCTTCCAGCTGATACCGTGGCGGCACCGCAGGTCGCTGTCGCGCAGACGCAGGCTGCACAGGCCGCATTGACCGCAACCGAACCTGAGATCGCCCAATCACCGCAAATGCCGCGCAGCGCCAATCTCGTAGCCTCTGTGTTGGCGGACATCGCTGGCGGTGCGCCGCAGGCCTCGATGCCGCGGACCATGACCGCAGGCCTTGCCGCCAGTCTCCTGCAAGAGATCACGCAAAACCTGCCGCGCATGATGGGGAACGTGCCGGGCTCGAACAAGGCCGTGCCCGACGGACATATTTTCGAAGCCGCCGCGCGCGCGACGCCACCACCGGTTCGCGGCGCGTTGCCGTCGCCGCAATCCGTCGCCTCGCCGTCACTCGCACCGGATACGCCGCTCGCCGCGACCGTGCATCGCCTGCTCGACGATACCGATGCCGCGCTCGCGCGCCAGACCTTGCTCCAGGTCGCTTCGCTCCCCGATCGCACTGACGCCAGTGGTCACAGGATCGACCCGACCGTGCCGCAGTGGAATTTCGAGATTCCATTCGCAACGCAGCAGGGCACGGCAATGGCGCAGTTCGAAATCTCGCGCGACGGCGGCAATGAATCCGCCGATCCCGCCAAGCGCGCCTGGCGCGCGCGCTTCACACTCAACGTCGAGCCGGCCGGCCCCGTGCACGCTTTGATTACTCTGAACGGTGACAAGACCTTCGTGCGGATGTGGGCGGAGCGGCCGACGACCGCACAGCAGCTCCGCGCCGGAATCGGTGAGCTCAACCAGGCCCTGACCAGGGCCGAGCTCAAGCCCGGCGACATCCTGGTCCGCGATGGCACCCCGCCACAGCCCGCTCCGACCCGCGCTGGCCACTTTCTGGATCGCGCCACATGAGCGATCCGTCGAAGCTTGCGATTGCGCTTCACTACGAGAAGGGCAGCAACGCGCCGGTCGTCGTTGCAAAGGGCAAGGGTTCGATCGGCGAAAGGATCGTCGAGATCGCCAAGGCCAACGACATCCCGATCGAGGAGAACGAGATCCTGGCCGGCGCGCTCTCCAAGGTCGAACTGGGCGAGGAGATCCCGCCCGACCTCTACAAGGCCGTCGCCGAAGTACTGGTGTTCGTGCTGCGGCTGTCGGGCAGGCGGTAGCTGTCATCGTTTCACCACGATAACGGCTTCATGGTCGGGTCCATTTTATCGTTCAACGGACATCGCTCTTGCTCACCCGCCGTTCGACTCTCGGTCTTCTCGCCGCAACCGCGATCCTGCCATCGCGCGCACTCGCTCACGTCGCGCCACCGCGAAATGAAATCCGTGACAGTCTCGCAAAGCGCTTCACCGACCTCAACACGGCCGGGACGTTCGTCGGCTACAAGGTCGAGGACTATCTGATCGTCGCCAGCGACAAGGAACGTTCGGGCGAGGCGAAGCTGCCGGCTTCGACCTTCAAGATTCCGAACTCGCTGATCGCGCTCGAAACTGGCGTCGTCACTGACCCCGATAAGCACGTATTTCCCTGGGATGGCGTGAAGCGTCCGATCGAGGCCTGGAACAAGGACCACACGCTGCGCAGCGCGATTCTCGTGAGCGCGGTGCCGGTCTATCAGGAGATCGCGCGCCGGATCGGGCAAGAGCGCATGCAGAAATACGTCGATCTGTTCGACTACGGCAATCGCGACATCGGCGGCGGCATCGACCAATTCTGGCTCACCGGCGCCTTGCGCATCGATCCGGTCGAGCAGGTCGATTTCGTCGACCGGCTGCGCCGTCGCGCGCTGCCGATCTCGAAACGCAGCCAGGATCTCGTCGCTGACATCCTGCCGGTGACCAAGGTCGGCGATAGCGTCATTCGCGCCAAGTCCGGGCTGCTTGGTGCAGAGCGCGGCGAGCCGTCGCTTGGCTGGATGGTGGGCTGGGCCGAGAAGGGCGAAGCGCACACCGTGTTCGCGCTCAATATGGACTGCAAGGAGCCGCGTCTGGTCGGTGAGCGCATGCCGCTGACGCAAGCCTGCCTTGCCGAGATCGGCGCGATCTAGCGCTACCGCGCGAGCGCCGCTCGACTAGCATCCTCCGGGTCAAGAAAAAACCGGGAGGACACAACATGAACTCAACGCCGCTCTGGCTGTCGTCGCTGACGCTTGCTGCCGCGGGCGGCTGGCTCGCCGCTACGATGTTTGCCGCTCCCGCCACCAGCAGGGAGCCGCGCTTTCCGCAGCTCACGGTGGACCAGCTCGACGCCAAGCAGAAGCCGCTCGGCGAGCAGATCATGAAGGTCTCGAGCGTGGGCATCGGCGGGCCCTACAATCCGATGATCCGCAGCCCGGTGCTCGGCCAGCGTCTGTTTGACCTGTTCCACTATCTGCGCTGGGAGACCTCGGTCCCGACAAAACTCAACGAGTTCGCGATCCTGATCATCGGGCGGCAATGGCGCTCGCAGGTCGAATGGTACGCCCATGCGCCGCTCGCGGCGAAGGCGGGCCTGTCGCCCGACGTCATCGCGGAGCTGATGGCCAATAAGCGGCCTGCGAACATGGCCGAGGACGAGGCCGTGGTCTACGATTTCGTCACTGAGCTCACCACGACGAAGAAGATCGGCGACGAAACCTTTGCGCGCGCGAAGAAGGTGTTCGATGACCAGCAGATCGTCGACCTTACCGCGGTCGCCGGCAATTACGTGATGGTCGCGATGCTGCTGGCAATGGCGGAGGAGACCGTGCCGCCGGACAAGCAGGAGCCGTTCAAGCCGGGCGAGCCGTAGGAGCGCGTCATTGCGAGGAGCGAAGCGACGAAGCAATCCAGACTGCCGCTGCGGAAAGATTCTGGATTGCTTCGCTGCGCTCGCAATGACGGAGTATGTCGCGCTGGCCTAACCCAGCTTGAACAGCGCCTGCAAAAACTCCACCACGGCCTTGCGCGACTCGGCGGCAGTCGCGGGATTGCCGCCGACATGCGGATTGAGCTCGACGCAGGAATCCTTGTACGTGAATGGCGCTTTCGTATCGGCGTTCATCAGCACGCCGCCATCGCCTTCCTTGATCTGGCAGTTGCGTACCGTCTGCGCGCCCGTGGACACGGCAACCGTATTGACGCCGAGCAGCCCACTGTCAAAACCATGCGCGCTGTCGGGGTATTCGGTCAGCACCACGTCGCGGCCGGCCGTCTTGAGCCGCTCAACGAAAGCCTTGCAGCTCTTGACGGGATTGTAGTCGTCGGGCGTGCCGTGAAAGATGCGGATCGGGCGCACGGCGACGTCCGTGTCGTTCTGATAGGTCGTCGAGCAGTCGGGGTAGAACGGAATGTAGGCGGCGAACTGGATGCCGGACTTGTTCCAGAGCTTGTGGAAGCGCTCGAGGCTCGCATAGAGCGTCGCCTGTCCGCCGCGTGAAAAGCCCATCAGCACGATGCGATCAGGATCGACGCGGGGATGTTTTGCGAGGATCTCCAGCGAGCGGTAGATGTCGATGACGAGGTTGAGCCGGCCGAGCAGAGCCTGGTTCGGCCCCACCACCGTCAGCCCGCGGCCGCTAAAGCCGTCGATCACGAAGGTCGAGATGCCCATGGCGTTGAACGCGTGCACCCAGGCTTCGGTGGTGGTGCCGACGCCGCTCGAGCCGTGCATCAGCACCACGACGGGGAGTTTTCCGCTGCCTTGCGCCACGCGGAGTTCGCCTGCGACCGTCACCGGCTTGCCGGCCGCGGCGTCGCCGCTCAGGAATTGCTGGTCGGAGAGGGTGAGCGAGGGGATCGGGTAGATCTCGGCGCGGGTGGCGACTTCCCTGGGAAGCGATTGCGCGTTGGCGCAAATGCCGACGAACAGCGTTGAAATGCAGAGCGCCATGGCGACGCGGAATGCCGTCGGCATCGGATCCTCCCCCGTGATTTTCAGTGAGTAGAACAACAGGCCTGCGCGCTGTCAAATTGACGCAAGCCGGCGGTTCGCTTCAGGCGGGATCGACCTTCTTCACCGTCAGCGCCTGGTCGATCGCAAAACCGCCAATCTCGCTCATCGCCTGCGAGATGACGTCGCCCTTGCGGGCAAAGCCGGCGGAGAGGAAATCGAACTGGGTGCGCGCCAGCCGCAGCACCTCGATCGGCACGGAGATTGCGGTTTCGTTGAAGCTGTCGACCGAGGCGTGCAGCGTTTCCAGCTCGCTTGTGAGCTGGCCGATATGGCTCTCGGCGTGCTGCATCAGGCCGAGCAGCTTGCCGCGCTCGGCATCGAATGCCGCGCGCTCGGCCGCGGCGGCCGCGGTGATTTCGGCAAGCTGGCTGCGCAGCCCGTCGATTTGCTTGACCATGGCGTCCGACGCCATCTCACCGGCCTCGCGCAACTCGCTGTTGCGCGTGTTCTCTTCGTGCTCCCGGTGATAGAGGCGTTCCGCCGACATCGCCCGCTGCGTCAGCGACTCGATCAGCGCGGCCGCACGCAGCAGCATTTCGCCGTTCCGCCCCGACACCATGCTGGCCATGCGCCGCAGGAAGTCGGTGGTTTCGGACGATGGGTTCGGCGGCAGGGGAACGACCGTCGCGGACATGGGGTGATGCTTGCAGCCGGAAATGATGACCGCCGCCGTACCGACTGAGCTCACGCAACATTCGGCGCCTGATCGTAAACGTGAGCAAGCCTGAATCGGCAGGTCCGGTCAACCGGAGCGGGCCGCCAAATTTACGGGCAGCGCGTGGGGTCAGGTATCCTTCTGCCGGCCGATCCGGCCGAGATGGTGAAGCCGAACCCGGCCGAATATTTCAGGCCATAGCCCAGTGCCCGGTCGAGGCCGATATGGGCGAGCCAGATCAAGGCGATGGACAGGGTGAGCGGTGAGGCGAGGCCGAAACCTAACGTCAGCAGCGCGACCGGCGCCATGTAGCTGTGGGCGGCGTTGTAGACCATCGCGCCGAGTTTGGCGTCCGACAGGTATGCCAGGAAGCTGAGATCGGGGACGAAGAACAGCAGTGCGAACACCAGCCATGAGCCGTCCCAGGCCCAGTAGAGCATCACCATCCCCACAAACAGGGTCAGGCCCTCCAGCCGCAGCAGGATGTTGACGCCGCCCGTCGCAGCGCCAGTCTCGGCCGTTCCTTCGGTCATGCTCGTCTCCCCGGCAAAACTCTGAAATTCCTTGCGCTTTCCCGCTGCGGCAAGGCAGCCCTGCGGCGCGGAAAGCCGCTTCCCGGCCCGCAAAATGCCGTGTTAGAACCCCGGCAATCGCATTTAGGCTAAGAACTGGCGGGAGCAAATGAAGAATATCCTGGACGCCCTTGAAGACCGTCGCGCCGGCGCAAAGCTCGGCGGCGGGGAGAAGCGCATCGAGGCGCAGCACGCCCGCGGCAAGCTGACCGCACGTGAGCGCATCGAGCTCTTGCTCGACAAGGGATCGTTCGAGGAATTCGACATGTTCGTCGAGCACCGCTCCACCGAATTCGGCATGGAGAAGAACAAGGTGCCCGGCGACGGCGTCGTCACCGGCTGGGGCACCGTCAACGGCCGCAAGACGTTTGTCTTCGCCAAGGACTTTACCGTGTTCGGCGGCTCGCTGTCGGAAACGCACGCGCTGAAGATCACAAAGCTCCAGGACATGGCGATGAAGGCGCGGGCGCCAATCATCGGCCTCTATGACGCGGGCGGTGCCCGCATCCAGGAGGGCGTCGCAGCGCTCGCCGGCTATTCCTACGTGTTCCGCCGCAACGTGCTTGCCTCCGGCGTGATCCCGCAGATCTCCGTCATCATGGGCCCCTGCGCCGGCGGCGATGTCTATTCGCCGGCGATGACCGACTTCATCTTCATGGTGAAGAACACCAGCTACATGTTCGTCACCGGCCCCGACGTCGTGAAGACCGTGACCAACGAGGTCGTCACGGCCGAAGAACTCGGCGGCGCCTCGGTGCATGCCACGCGCTCCTCGATCGCCGATGGCGCCTTCGAGAACGACGTCGAGACGCTGTTGCAGATGCGGCGCCTGATCGACTTCCTGCCGTCCAACAACACCGACGGCGTGCCGGAATGGCCGAGCTTCGACGACATCGGCCGGGTCGACATGTCGCTCGACACGCTGATCCCCGACAATCCGAACAAGCCCTACGACATGAAGGAGCTGATCCTGAAGGTCGTGGACGAGGGCGACTTCTTCGAGATTGCGGATGCCTTTGCCAAGAACATCGTCACCGGCTTCGGCCGCATCGCCGGCCGCACGGTGGGCTTCGTCGCCAACCAGCCGATGGTGCTGGCCGGCGTGCTCGACAGCGACGCTTCTCGGAAGGCCGCGCGCTTCGTTCGCTTCTGCGATGCCTTCAACATCCCGATCGTCACCTTCGTCGACGTCCCGGGCTTCCTGCCGGGCACCGCGCAGGAATATGGCGGCCTGATCAAGCATGGCGCCAAGCTCTTGTTCGCGTACTCGCAGTGCACCGTGCCGCTGGTCACCATCATCACCCGCAAGGCCTATGGCGGCGCCTTCGACGTCATGGCCTCCAAGGAGATCGGCGCCGACATGAACTATGCCTGGCCGACCGCCCAGATCGCGGTGATGGGCGCCAAGGGCGCGGTCGAGATCATCTTCCGCGCCGACATCGGCGACCCCGACAAGATCGCCGCGCGCACCAAGGAATACGAAGACCGCTTCCTCTCCCCCTTCATCGCCGCCGAGCGCGGCTACATCGACGACGTCATCATGCCGCACTCGACGCGAAAGCGGATCGCGCGGGCGCTGTCGATGCTGAAGGACAAGAAGGTGGAAACGCCGGCGAAGAAGCACGACAATTTGCCGTTGTAGAGCGCACTTGTAGCCCGGATGAGCGTAGCGACATCCGGGTTTTCTATCCAAGTCCCGCATGTCGCTTCGCTCATGCGGGCTACTGATTCTGTTTCTGAGTTGGCATCCTCGATCCAAATCCAATGACCGACAGCGATCCGACCGACGCCATTTCCGACATCGAAGCGCGTATCGAGGCTTTGGCCGAGATTGCCGAGCGCTGCCGGAAGTACATCCTGGCATCCAAGCTCGCGATCGGTGGCGGGGCTGCGCTGTTGCTGATCACGATCCTCGGCTTGTTCGGGATGGGTCAGACCGCCGCGCTCGGATCGATCGCTCTGGTGCTTGGCGGGATCGTCTCGCTTGGCTCGAATATCAGCACGTTGCGGCAGACGGAGAGCGCGATCGGTGATGCGGAGGCGCTTCGGTCTCAACTGATCAGCCGCATCGACCTTCGCGTGGTCGCAGATGCGCCGATGAAGCTGGTGTGACGCGGCACTTATCGGGCACCAACGTCACGCCGCCGCTCTGCGCGACAGCACCTGCAGCTCCTCTCGGCATTCGGCTGCGAACGCCTGAAGCTGTTCCGCGGTTTGCCGGTCGAGAATCGCCTTTGCCAGCCGTTCGGCGCGGGCAAGCTGGTCTCTGAGATATGCGATGCGGGCCATGTGTCACCTTCCGCAGGGTTGATTTGGTGGCTGTGAGCGTATGGCTACTGCCGGATTAATTATGTGAGGCGTGTCACATTCTACGCCGGGTCAGCGCGCCGCATCCGCCGCAGCGAAATGCGCCATTTGGTCCGCGTGAGCCTTGGCGAACGCCGGGCGGGCCGTAGCGCGCGCGACATAGGCGCGGCAGGCGGGACCGTCCGCGAGCCCATCGAACTGATCGACGACGCGCAGCACGTCGGACATCAGGATGTCGGCGACGGAGAACGTGCCTGCCAGCCATTCGCGGTTGGCCAGCACCGCCTCCATGTGCTTGAGGCGGAGTTTGAGGAAGTCGTCCACGAATTTCCACGCCGCCGTATCGGTCGGATGTCCCATGAACTTCGACATCCCCCAGGGCAGGCTTGCCATCTCCACCGAATTGAGTGCGGCGAACAGCCATTTCGTCGTCTCGGCGCGGCCGCGCGGGTCTTTGGGCATCAGCTTCTCGCTGCGGTCGCCAAGATGCAACAGAATCGCGCCGGTCTCGAAGATGGAGATGTCGCCGTCGGTCAGCCATGGCACCTGGCCGAACGGCTGGTGCGCGAGATGCGCAGCGCCGCGGTCGTCGAACGGCACGCTGGCGACGCGATAGGGCAGGGCGGCTTCTTCCAGGGCCCAGCGCACGCGAAGATCGCGCACCCAGCCTCGCGGTGGTTCGGGAACCCAATTGAAAGTGGTCAGGGTGAGGTCGGCCATTTGCTGTCTCCGTGTCCTGGTTCGAAGCAAAGGACGAGCGAAGGGCGCACATTCCGACACCGGTGCCACTCTTTTTTGTCGTCCGCGACGTCACCGGCTAGTCTCACCCCAAACAACAGAAGCAAATCCGATGCCGTCAGCCTTCTTCGTCGTCCGCGCCATCGTCGCCGATGCCGGCAGGCGCGCCGCGTTCGACAGATGGTACCAGACGGAACATCTGCCCGACGCGGTGAAGGCGTTCGGTGTGGCTAAGGCCTGGCGGTTCTGGAGCCTCGACGATCCGTCACTGCATCAGGGGATGTTTCAGTTCGAGAGCGAGGCTGCGCTGCACGCCATGTTGAAGGGCGATGCGCTGACGCAGCTGGTGGCCGATTTCAACCGCGATTGGCCCGACGTGACGCGCACGCGCGAGTTGCTGGTGCTGGCGCAGGAGTTTGGGAAATAGAGCACCGGGCTACGGCGCTGCGAATTCTCCTGTCACCTGCGCAACGAAGCTGAACGCGCGATTCAGCTTCGGTTCATGTCGTCGCCGCGACACTTCCTCTGCATCACTGGCACGACCATCCAAGAGGAAAGAAGTCATGGAGCGCCGGAATTTTTTGAAATTTGCAATCGGTGTCGCGGCCGGAGCTGCCGCGTTCACCACTGCCGCACAGGCCGCGCCGCTGGCGCCGCAGCCGCTCGGTGATGGCAGGATGCCGCAAGGTAATCCCGACGCTCGTCCCGCAGTCACCAGCAGCGAAGAGGCCGCGCAGTTGAAGCCGGAGCAGGTGCACTGGCACGGCCATCACCGTCATTGGGGTTGGCGCCGCCGTCACTGGGGCTGGCATCGCCGGCGCTGGCACCGCCGCCATTGGTAAGCTTCGCGCTAAGCGAGGCTCGAACGGGGACCGCGATCACGGTCCCCGTTCTGATTCGAAACATCCCGGTGCGACGTCAGGCGCTCAAAAAGAAAATGGCCGCGCAGGCTTTCGCCGCGCGGCCATTTCGCTATGCGAAGAACGAGATCAGAACGGGCGGCAGCGGCCGGCGTACCAGCGGAAGCCGTAGGGGCACACGCGCGCGCGCGGTACGACCACGACAGGGGCTGGCGCAACCACGATCGGACCTGGGCGGACAACGACCGGACCGCGCATCGGGCGGCAGCCGCCATAGGCGCCGCGATACCAGCCGGGGCCGCAACCGCCGGCGGCGCTGGCCGCCTCGCTGAAACCAACGACCGCGCTGGCGAGCATCACGGCGGCAAACAGGTATTTCATTTGATCTTCCTTCTCGTCCTTGGGTGCAGGTTTTGGGGGCAGGTAGGAGGGCTTGGCACTTTCGGCGCACCATGAATCAAAAGACACGATTCGACACGTTAAAATCACAACATGCCGACACGACGCGAGCCAAATCTGCCAATCATGACCTGAATGCGGCATGAACATTCCCCGCACGCGGCTCCGGACGACAGCAATGTCGCTAGCGGCCGAGAAAGCCCAGGACCAGCTCCTTGTACTTCTCCGGTGATTCCAGGAAGACGAGATGGCCGGTGTCCGGGATCACCTCGGCTCGCGCATTGGGCATCTTCGCGGCGAGTGCCTTCGCGAGCTCGGCGTTCTCTCCCATTTTCGCGCGCAGCGCCTCCGGCGCGCTCAGTCGGCCCGGTGCGTTGTGGTCGTCGGCGCCCATGATGAACAGCGTCGGCTCGGTGATCAGTGCGATCTCGTGCGCCACCGGCTCGCGATAGATCATCTGGCCGGAACTGACGAAGGCGCGCAACCAGCGCGGATACTCCGGGCTGCCCTTGATGTTGAAGCGGGCGTCGATGAACGGCGTGATTGCGTCCGGCGGCAGCTTGATCGCATAATTGGTCTGGAGCTGCTTGCGATAGCCATCGGCCGTGAGCTTGTCCTCGGCCTCGATGATCTTCTCGGTCGGCGTCGGCGGCACATAGAGGCGGTAGTCTTCAAGCCCGATCGGCGCCGTCAGAACAAGGTGAGCGACGCGGTCGGGATAGGCGCGCGCGATGCGGACGCCCAGCATGCCGCCGAGCGAATGGGCGACGATCTCGGCCTTGTCGATCTTGAGGTGATCGAGCAGCGCGATGGTGTTGCGCGCCAGATTGTCGAAATGCAGCTCGCCCGTCGGCTTGGAGGATTTGCCGAAGCCGATTTGGTCCGGCACCACGACGCGGTAACCGGCCTCGCTCAGCATCTTGATAACAGGCGCCCAGTAGCTCGACGGGAAGTTGCGCCCGTGCAGCAGCACGACGGTGCGGCCGTTCGGCTGCGCCGGCGGCACGTCCATATAAGCCATGCTGAGCTGCTCGCCGTCATTGACAAGAGGCAGCAGGTGCACGGGATAGGGATAGGCAAAGCCTTCGAGCGCGATGCCGTAAGGCTCGCGCGGGGCGGTGTCGGCGGCGCGGGTGGAGGTGAGCGGAGAGGCGATGAGGGCGGCGACGAGCGCGGCCCAAGCGAAGCGGTTCATGGAGTCTCTGAGGGTCATGGAACGATGGTTCGCATAATGACGTGGACGGCCGCGGGTCAAGCCCGGCCGCGGCGAGAGACGTCGTTCACACGGAGTTGTGTCTAGTCCCGCCCGTCACCGAACAACGCGGCAAACTGCTTCTCGCCGGTTCGGGTGAAATTCACCACGCGGCTGCCGGGCGTAGCGTCGCGCGCGGCCCATTTCAGCTCGGCAAAACGCTGCATCATGGCGGCGCCCAGCGTGCCGGCGAGATGGTGGCGCCGCTCGCTCCAGTCGAGACAGGCCTTGCACACGGGGCGGCGGGGATGGGTGAGCATGTCGGGCGAGATCTGCAGATGCTTCGCCAGGAAGCGCTCGCCATCCGCCGTCAGCTCGATCTCCTGCTTCCTCTGCTTGACCAGGTTTTTCGCGCGCAGGGTGTCGAGCATTTGCACGCCGAGATCGCCGGCGAGATGGTCGTAGCAGATCCGCGCTCGCCGCAACGCCGGATCCTTCGGCCCGGTGCGCACGCGCATATGGCCGGTCCGTGCGGCAAGGCCCGCAAGGCCCTCCAGCACGCCGGCGACGTCGTCGTCGGTGAGGCGATAGTAGCGGTGGCGGCCTTGCTTCTCCGGCTCGATCAGGCCGCCGGCCTCGAGCTTGGAAAGATGCGAACTCGCGGTCTGCGGCGTGATGCCGGCCTCCTGCGCCAGCTCGCTCGCCGTGAGCGCGCGGCCGTTCATCAGCGCCGTGAGCATGTTGGCGCGTGCGGGATCGCCGACGAGCGAGGCGATCATGGCGATGTCTGGACCTGATTTCATGCTTCGATGGTAGCCGAAGCATCGCGGTCGGGCAAGCGCGTAGCTTGGGGTTGCTCGTCATTGCGAGGAGCCCGTGACAAAATTGCGAAGCAATTTTGCACTGGCGACGAAACAATCCAGGCTGCCTCCGCAGAGGGATTCCTGGATTGCTTCGCTGCGCTCGCAATGACGGTTTGGAACCAGAGGAGCCCATCATGTCCGTCACCGTCTTCATCCGTTACCAGCTCGATCCCTTCAAGCGTGCGCAGTTCGAGGAGTATTCGAAGCGCTGGCTCACCATCATTCCGAAATGCGGCGGCGATCTGATCGGCTATTTCATGCCGCACGAGGGCACCAACAATATCGCGTTTGCACTGATCACCTTCGAGAGTCTCGCTGCGTATGAGGCTTATCGCGCCCGGCTGCGTCAGGATACGGAAGGCATGGCGAACTTCCACTTCGCCGAGGAGCACAAATTCATCCTCGCGGAAGAGCGCACGTTTCTGCGCCAAGTGGTCTTGTAAGTGATATTGTAGGCCATCAACGACAGGAGAGACGCCCATGATCGCCGTGATCTTCGAGGTCTGGCCGAAGCCGGAACACCGCCAGGATTATTTCGACCTCGCGGCCGACCTCAAGCCGATCCTGCAAACCGTCGACGGCTTCATCTCGGTCGAGCGTTTCGAGAGCCTGACCGACAAGGGCAAAATCTTGTCGGTGTCGTTCTGGCGGGACGAGGCGGCCGTGCAAGCCTGGCGCAACACGATGGAGCACCGCCGCACCCAGGCCAAGGGCCGCGCGAAAATCTTCGCCGATTATCATTTGCGTATCGCCAGCGTCATCCGCGACTACAGCATGAATGATCGCGAGCAGGCGCCGAAGGATAGCCGCGCGGTGCACGATGCGCACTAGCGCGCGCCGCGGCACGTCCCCATCTCTGCGCGGCCAACAAGGGAGAGAAACATGCACGTGACAACTGCTGACAAGCGCGCGACCTTCAGGAAGATGCACGAGAGCGGCTGCTTCATCCTGCCCAATCCGGTCGACGTCGGCAGCGCGAAAGCGTTGCAGCACCTCGGTTTCAAGGCACTCGCGTCGTCGAGTGCGGGCTTTGCCTGGACCATCGGCAAGGCCGACAACCACGTCTCCGTCGAGGACGTATGTCAGCATCTGGCGGCATTGAGCACGTCCGTCGACATCCCGGTGAACGCGGATTTCGAAGGCGGCTTTGCAGTCGAGCCGGACAATGTCGCGGACAATGTCGAGCGCTGTGTGCGCACCGGCGTTGCCGGCCTGTCGATCGAGGATTCCACCGGCGACAAGGACAAGCCGATCTACGAGCGCGCGCTCGCAGTCGAGCGCATCAAGGCGTCGCGCAAGGCGATCGGCGATAGCGGCGCGCTGCTGGTTGGTCGCTGCGAGGCTTATCTGTGGGGCGTGACCGACCTCAAGCTCGTCATCGACCGGCTCACCGCTTACGCCGATGCCGGCGCCGATTGCCTCTACGCGCCGGGCCTGAAGAGCCGCGAGGACATCGCCGCGGTGGTGAAGGCTGTCGCACCCAAACCATTCAACCTGCTGATCGGCGGCTCTGGGCTGTCATTGCAGGAAGCTGCCGATCTCGGCGTGCGCCGGATCAGCGTCGGCGGTTCGCTCGCTCGCGCCGCCTGGGGCGGCTTCATGCGGGCCGCGAAAGAAATGGCGGAGAAGGGCACCTTCGCGGAGCTCGCGAGCGGCTATCCCGGCGGCGAGCTCAACAAGATGTTCAGCTAAAGACAAACGAAAGCGGCAGGATCTGAAATCCCGCCGCTGTCGCATATTGTTGCAAATCGTTACTTCGCGCCATCAGCCGGTGCCGGCGTATCCGGTGCCGGCCTGCTCGGTGCGGCGCCCGTGGTCACGCCCGGCCCGGTGTTGGTGCGCGGCGTCACGTCGCGCATGCCGGGAGGTGCGGCCGGATTGGTAGCCGGCGCCTGCTGGGCGGTCTGCGTCGCCGGCGTGGTGCTCGCCTGGTTGCTGGTGCCGGTGTTGTTCAGGCCGTAGAACACGGCACCCAGCACCAAGGCGATGGCCACGGCGAACAGGGCTACTTTGCCGCTGGAGGCGGGGCCTTCGCCAAGCTCCGGGTCGACCTGGAGCTGGGCATCCCGTCGCGCCGCATTGCGATACTCATCATCGGCGAGATTCGGGCGGTACGGATCGTTGATAAAACGGTCGTCAGCCATCGATTGGTTCTCCTCGATTATTGCGGCGGGACAACCCGTGGATGCGAGATTCTGTTCCGCCCTCCTTAATGCTTTCGTCGCATGTTGCGCCCGCGGCGGGAATCGGGAACCTGTTCGCTGGGGAACCTGAAGCGTAAGCTCCGCTGACGGAAGGGAACAAAGCGATGTGGAGCTTGCCGCCGAGCGATAGCGTGCTGCATCTGTTGTCGCTGGTCGCGGTCGCGGCGCAAGGCATGACGGCCGCGCTCGCTGCCGGCCGCCGCAGCATGGATTGGCTCGGCGTCTGCTTCCTCGGCTGCATCACGGCGCTCGGCGGCGGCACCTTGCGCGATCTCTTTCTCGGTCATTATCCGCTGGCCTGGGTGCAAAATCCCATCTACCTCGCACTGGCCGGCGGCGCCGCCTTCCTCACCATTCTGATGGCGCGGCTGGTGCACCGGCTGAAACTGGCCTTCATCGTGCTCGATGCCATCGGCCTCGTCGTATTCACCATGACCGGCTGCGACATCGCATGGCAGATGGACGCCACGCTGCCGATCGTCATCGTCTCCGGCATGGTGACCGGTTGCGCCGGCGGCGTCTTGCGGGACGTGCTCTGCAATGACGTGCCGTTGCTGTTCCGCTCCGAGCTCTATGCCAGTGTCTCGGTGGTGACGGGACTGTTCTATGCGACCGCCTTTGGTCTCAAGCTGAACGCCGAGCTCTGGACCATTTTGACGTTCGCCCTCGGCATCAGCTTCCGCCTGCTCGCGGTGCGCTACAAATGGGAGATGCCGAAGTTCGTGTTCACGGAAGAGGAGGAGCGGTAGGTCTTCTTTCTTACCTCGCCCCGCTTGCGGGGAGAGGTCGACGCGCGAAGCGTGGCGGGTGAGGGGGGCTCTCCGCGAGTCCAAGTGTCACGATTGTCGCCGAAGCAGCCCCTCACCCCAACCCTCTCCCCGTAAGAACGGGGCGAGGGAGCGTACCGTCGCGGCCGCGCGAGGTTCGTTCTTTACGGCTCCTGCTTCCGCGCCCTTGCCACCTGCGCCGGCGTCACCAGCGGAGCGGCGTTGCCCCAGGAGTTGCGGATGTAGTTCGTCACCGCCGCGACCTCTTGGTCGGAGAGCTGGTTGGAATAGGCCGGCATCTCGCCGGTGTTGGGCGCGCGCGGCGTCGTGACGGTGTGGGCGCCGTCGAGGATGATCCGCAAGGTCGAGGACGGATTGACCGATTGCAGCAGCGCGTTGGCGGGCAGCGGCGGATAGATGCGCGGTGCGCCGGATCCGTCGGCCTCATGGCAGGCGATGCAGAGCTTGGCGTAGACGGCTTGGCCGGCCTTCATCTCGGCAACGTCAGGCGGCGTCACAATCGTCTCACGCCGCGCCGGCGGCAGGTCCTTGAGGTAAACCGCGATCGCGCGCACGTCGGCATCGCTCATCTTCGAGGTCGAGTTGACGACCACCTCTGCCATCAGCCCGCTGGCATGGCTCCTGGCGTTGCGCCCGCTCTGAAGATATTCCGTGACGTCCTCGACGCTCCACGATTTCAGCCCGGTGCGGGCGGCGCCATCGAGCCGTGGCGCGTACCAGCCGCCGACCTCGTTGCCCGCGAGGGCCTGCGCCTGCTTGTCCGCGCCAAAATAGTTCTTCGGCGTGTGGCAGGCGCCGCAATGGCCGAGCCCGGTGACGAGATAGCCGCCCCGATTCCACACCGCGCTCTGGCTCTGGTCCGGCTCGAACAGCCCGGGCTTGAAATACACCATGTTCCAGATCCGCATCAGGCCGCGATGGCTAAACGGCCAGCGTAGCTCCGGCGGCTTGTTGCGGCTCGTGACGGCCGCGAGCGTTCCGAGATAGGCGCGGATCGCTAGTGTGTCGTCTTTCGTCATCCGCGTGAAATAGGGGTAGGGGAACGCCGGGTAATAGTTCGAGCCGTCGGGCGCGACGCCGGTGCGCACGGCGCGGGTGAAGTCGGCGTCGGTCCAGCCGCCGATGCCGGTGTCGCGGTCCGGCGTCAGGTTCGGCGCGTAGATCGCGCCGAACGGCGTGTCGATGCGCTTTCCGCCCGCGAACGGTTTGGCGGGATCGGCGGTGTGGCAGCCGGCACAGTCGCCGGCCTCCACCAGCGCCTTGCCGGTGGCGATCAGCTCCGGTGAAGGCTCGGCAGCGACGGCCGCGCTCGCAACCGCACTGCACAACGCCAGACCCACGAGAGCCAGGCCAGGCAGAATCGTCCGCATCGAAAGCCTCTCCTGCGCCCCATCGACGCCGTCCCGGATGACCGGGCGTCAATTCGTTGCGCGACGGCGGGGGTATGGTGACACAAAATGAAAATCGCGGATGCCAATGCAGCCACGAAATTGCGATTTTTACCCGGCGCTGCCTTTGGTCCAGAATTGTGATGCGGAGCGTGAAATATCCGACATAGAGTGGCGGAAATGGTCGGCGCGCCCTAGCTAAAAACAACGGGCAGGCAACGGCTTAAGCAGCCAAGCGCTCAAAAGGGCGGAAGAGGACATAATGGGCATCAACCAGGGTCCGATCAGTCTCGATCAGAAATACACCCAGGACACCGGACATATTTTCACGACCGGCATTCAGGCCCTGGTCCGCCTGCCGATGGCCCAGATCCGGCGCGACCGTGCCGCGGGGCTGAACACCGCGGGCTTCATCTCCGGCTATCGCGGCTCGCCGCTCGGCGGCTACGACCAGCAGCTCTTCGCCGCGCGCAAGCATCTCGAGCAGTACAACATCAAGTTCCAGCCCGGCGTGAACGAAGATCTGGCCGCGACCGCGGTCTGGGGCTCGCAGCAGCTCAACCTTTCGCCCGGCGCCAAGTATGACGGCGTGGTCGGCATCTGGTACGGCAAGGGCCCCGGCGTCGATCGCTGCGGCGACGTCTTCCGCCACGGCAATGCCGCGGGCTCGGCCAAGAACGGCGGCGTCTTGTGTCTCGCCGGCGACGACCACGGCGCAAAATCCTCGACGGTCCCGCATCAGTCCGACCACGCCTTCATGTCGGCGCTGATGCCCTATCTCTATCCCTCGAGCGTCCACGAGATGATCGAGATGGGTCTTCTCGGTATCGCGATGTCGCGCTATTCGGGCTGCTGGGTCGGCATGAAGGTGATCACGGAGACGGTGGAGACCACCGCCGAGATCGACCTTACCGACGAGATGACGCCGTTCGTGATCCCGACCGATTTCGAGATGCCCGAAGGCGGCCTCAATCTGCGCTGGCCCGACGACCGCTTCGCCCAGGACCGCCGCTTGCAGGATTACAAGGGCTTTGCCGCGATCGCCTTTGCGCGCGCCAACAAGGTCAATCGTGTCACGATGGATTCGCCGAATGCCCGCTACGGCATCATGGCGTCCGGCAAGAGCTACGAGGATATCCGTCAGGCGCTGCGCGAGCTCGGTATCACGCCCGAGGTCGCCGCCAAGATCGGACTTCGATTGTACAAGATCGGCATGCCCTGGCCTCTGGAGCCGGAAGGCGTCAGGCAATTCGCCGTGGGCCTCGAGGAAATCTTCATCATCGAAGAGCGCCGCGAGATCGTCGAAAATCAAGTGAAGCAGGAGCTGTTCAACTGGCGCGACGATGTCCGTCCCCGGATCATCGGAAAGATGGACGACCACGACAAGCGCTTCCTCCCCTTTGCCGAAGAACTCAGCGTCGCCTCACTGGCCAGCTCGCTCACCGAGCGTCTGCTTCGACTTGATCTCAATCCCGAAATTGCAACGATGCTGCGCGCCAAGGCCGATTGGTTCAACGGCCGCCAGGCGTCGCAAATGCAGGCGATCGCGCCTGTCGCCCGCACCCCGTATTTCTGCTCCGGCTGCCCGCACAACACATCGACCAAGGTACCCGAAGGTAGTCGCGCCTTTGCCGGCATCGGTTGCCACTTCATGGCCCTGTGGATGGATCGCTCGACCGAGACCTTCACACACATGGGCGGCGAGGGTGTGCCGTGGGTCGGCGTTGCCCCCTTCACCAAGGAAGAGCACGTGTTCGCCAATCTCGGCGACGGTACGTATTTCCACTCCGGCAGCCTCGCGATCCGCCAGGCGATCGCCTCCGGCGCCAACATCACCTACAAGATCCTCTATAACGACGCGACCGCGATGACCGGCGGCCAGCATGTCGACGGCGAATTGTCGCCGCAGCAGATCACCTTCCAGCTTCACAGCGAAGGCATCCGCGAGATCTATCTGGTCTCGGAAAACCCCGACGCCTATCCGGCGAACGAGATCGCGCCCGGCGTCAAGACCGCGCATCGTGACGAGCTCGATGCGGTCCAGAAAACCCTGCGCAAGGTCAAGGGCGCGTCTGCCATCGTCTTCGTGCAGACTTGCGCCGCCGAGAAGCGCCGCCGCCGCAAGCGTGGCACGATGGAGGATCCTGCGCGCCGTGTGCTCATCAATCCCGCGGTGTGTGAAGGCTGCGGCGATTGCTCGGTGCAATCGAACTGCATTTCGGTCGAGCCGCTGGAGACCGAGTTCGGCCGCAAGCGCGCGATCAACCAGTCGACCTGCAACAAGGATTATTCCTGCGTCAAAGGCTTTTGCCCGTCCTTCGTCACCGTCGACGGCGGCAAGATGCGCAAGCGCGCGCCGGCGGGCGTCGGCGATATTGGCGCGCTGCCCGAGCCGGCATCGCGCCCGAACCTGGACAAGCCCTACAACATCGCCGTCGGCGGCGTCGGCGGGACCGGCGTGCTGACCATCGGCGCGCTGCTCGGCATGGCCGCCCATATCGAGGGCAAGGCCTCGATGATCCTCGACATGTCGGGTCTTGCGCAAAAGGGTGGGGCGGTGCTGAGCCACGTCCGCCTGTCTGATCATCCGGCCGAGGTGACCTGCTCGCGCATCGTCACCGGCACGGCCGATGTCGTGCTCGCAGCCGACGAGGTGGTCGCGGTTGCCAAGGACACCATCTCGCTCTGCGAGAGCAGCCGCACCCGCGGCATCATCAACAGCCACGTCATTCCCACCGCCGACTTCGTCCTCAACCGCGATTTCAACTTCCAGACCCGCAAGCTGAACGGGTTGCTGGAGACCGCGCTGCACAAGGACTCGGTATTCTTCGACTTCACCAAGCCAGCCGAACAGTTGCTCGGCGACAGCATCGCCACCAACATGATGATGATGGGCTACGCCTATCAGAAGGGCCTCTTGCCGTTGTCGGCGGACTCGATCGAGCAGGCGATCGAGGTCAACGGCGTCTCGATCAAGATGAACAAGGAGGCCTTCCGCCTCGGCCGCCTCGCGGTCGCCGACCCCCAGCGCCTCGCCGATATGCTGAAGGGAACGGACGAGGCCGTTGCGCCCAGGACCCTGGACGCCATGACGCTCGACGAACTCGTCGAGCACCGCGCCAAGCATCTCACCGCCTATCAGAACGGCCGGCTGGCCAAGCGCTACCGCAAGCTGGTGGACCAGGTCAGCGACGCCGCCAGGCAGGGCGGCTATGACGAGGCGCTGACGCGCGCCGTTGCGGTCAACTACGCGAAACTGCTGGCCTACAAGGACGAATACGAGGTTGCGCGCCTCTACACCGATGGCGCGTTCGAAAAGCAGCTCCGCGACCAGTTCGAGGGCGACTTCAAGTTCAACTTCAACCTGGCACCACCTATTCTCAGCAGGGGCGTCGATGCGCTCGGCCGCCCGAAAAAGCGCGCCTTCGGCCCGTGGATGCTTCCGGTGTTTCGTGTGCTGGCAAAATTCAAGTTCCTGCGCGGTACGCCGCTCGACATCTTCGGTCGCAGCGCCGACCGCAAGCTCGAACGCGATCTGATCACCGGCTACGAGAAGGACGTCGCCACCGTGCTCGGCCTGCTGTCGCCGCTCACGATCGACACCGCGGTGGAGCTGCTGTCGTTGCCCGACCGCATCCGCGGCTACGGCCCGGTGAAGGAGAAGGCCGTAGCGGATGCCAAGGCCCGCTACGCCCAGCTCGCCGCCGACCTCGCGAACCCGCCGCCGGCTCCGCGGCAGATCGCGGCGGAGTAGAATTTTCGTGGGTGGACTGGCTAATCCACCCACCAAATTCCTGTTTGAAATCAACCACGGGTCTACTGTGCATGGGGTTGTTTTCGCAGAAAAGTGTGTTCCGATAAAACGAAACCGCTTGTGCCGTCGGGCAAAACACCTTTAGGGTTCTGCCCGTCGTTCCCGTCATTGCGAGCGTAGCGAAGCAATCCAGAAATGCGTCCGCGGAAAGATTCCTGGATTGCTTCGCTGCGCTCGCGTGACGATTCCGGAAGCAGAGGCCCTCCCACCGCACCTCGGCCATTTGCGCGAACCCGCTGCTCTCTCGCCCGGCGGAATATTTCCGCGCTTGCCAACAGGGCAGCAGCGGTTCAGAAAAAACTGGAAGTGAGAAACGCCAGCGGAGACCTTATTTGACCATCAAGGGCAAAGCCTACATTGCCGGGATCTACGAACACCCGACCCGGCATGCGCCGGACAAATCCACCGCCCAGCTCCATGCCGAGGTCGCCAAGGGCGCGATCGAGGATGCCGGGCTCAGCAAGGACGATGTCGACGGCTATTTCTGCGCGGGCGACGCCCCGGGCGGCGCCTGGCCGATGGTCGATTATCTCGGCCTGAACACCAAGAAACTCCGCCATGTCGATTCCACCGAGACCGGCGGCTGCTCCTACATCATCCATCTCGGCCACGCCGCCGAAGCGATCGCCGCGGGCAAGTGCTCGGTCGCGCTGATCACGCTGGCCGGCAAGCCGCGTACCGGCGCGATGCCGCCGCGCGCGGCCGGCGCCGAGGCCGATTTCGAGACGGCTTACGGCGCGACCACGCACAATGCCTACGGCATGTGTGCCATGCGTCACATGCACGACTACGGCACCACCAGCGAGCAGCTCGCCTGGATCAAGGTCGCGGCCTCGCACCACGCGCAATACAATCCGCATGCGATGCTCAAGGACGTCGTCACCGTCGAGGACGTCCTGAACTCGCCGATGATCTCCGATCCCTTGCATCGCATGGATTGCTGCGTCGTCTCCGACGGCGGTGGCGCGCTGATCGTGACCACGCCCGAGATCGCAAAAAGTCTGAAGAAGCCGCTGGTCAGACTGATTGGCCACGGCGAGGCGATGAAGGGCCCGCGCGGCGGCAAGGATCTCGACCTCACTTACTCCGCCGGCATCTGGTCCGGCCCGCGTGCCTTCGAGGAAGCCGGCATCACGCCGAAGGACATCAAATACGCCTCGATCTACGACAGCTTCACCATCACCGTCTTGATGCAGCTCGAAGACCTCGGCTTCTGCAAGAAAGGCGAGGGCGGCAAGTTCGTCGCCGACGGCAATCTGATCTCGGGCGTCGGCAAGCTGCCGTTCAACACCGACGGCGGTGGCCTCTGCAGCAACCATCCCGTCAACCGCGGCGGCATGACCAAGATCCTCGAGGCCGTGCGGCAGCTGCGCGGCGAGGCGCATCCGAAGGTGCAGGTCAAGAATTGCGATCTCGCCATCGCCCACGGCACCGGCGGGCTTCTCGGTGTCCGCCACGCCGCCTCGACTGCGATTCTGGAGCGCGTGTGATGAGCGAAGCCAAGAAATATCCGGCCCCGGTGACGAACCCTGAGACAGCGGCGTTCTGGGACGCGGCCAAAGAGGGCAAGTTCATGATCAAGCGCTGCACCGCCTGCGGCGAAGCGCATTACTTCCCCCGCGCGATCTGCCCGTTCTGCTACTCCGACAAGACGGTGTGGGAGGAGTCTTCGGGCGAAGGCACGATCTACACTTACAGCTTGATGCGGAAGTCGCCGACCGGTCCTTACGCGATCGGCTACGTCACGCTGAAGGAGGGGCCGTCGCTCCAGACCAATTTCGTCGATTGCGATCTGACGACGTTGAAGATCGGCCAGAAGGTGAAGGTGGTGTTCAAGCCGACGGACGGGGCGCCGCTGCCGTTCTTCACGCCGGCGTAGTAGGCGCGGCGAGTTCTTCCCTTCTCCCCTTGTGGGGGAAGGTGGCGCGAAGCGCCGGATGAGGGGTATCTCTCCACAGAGAGATTGTTCGATGAGGAGCGAACCCCTCACCCAAACGAGTTTGTTGCGGGCACCTTGTAGCCCTCTCCCACAAGGGGAGAGGGCGCAACAATGGGCGCCGCTCAGCTGAAGCTGCCGGGAGGAAACAACAAAAATGTCCGCCAGATACGACGAACTCAAAGGCCTCAAGAACCTCGGCCAGAAATATGCCTACACCGACCGCGAAGTGATGCTCTATGCCTACGGTATCGGCCTCGGCGCCGATCCGATGGACGAAAACGAGCTCGCCTTCGTCAACGAGGGCACGCTGACACCGCGACCGCTCAAGGTGGTGCCGACCTTTGCGTCCGTTGCGGCGTGGGGCGCGGGTCCGGGCGAGATGAACCTCAACCGCGTGATGGTGGTCGACGGCGAGCGCGACATCACCTTCCACCAGCCGCTGCCGGTCGCCGCGCACATCACCGCCGATTCCTCCGTTGTCGAAGTCTACGATAAAGGCAAGGACAAGGGCGTCGTCATCAGCCACCAGACCGTGCTCAAGAACGAGAAGGGCGAGAAGCTGGCAACGCTGGTCGCCTCGCGCTTCGCCCGCGGCGACGGCGGCTTTGGCGGGCCGAACCTGACCCAGCCGGATCCGCACAAGATCCCGTCGCGCGCACCCGACACGACCATCGACATCGTGACGCGTCCCGACCAGGCGCTGGTCTATCGCCTCTGCGGCGACCGCAACCCGCTGCACTCCGACCCTGAGTTCGCGAAGAAAGCCGGCTTCCCGCGTCCGATCCTGCACGGCATGTGCACCTACGGCATCACCTGCCGCGGCGTGCTCCAGACCTATGCCGACTACGATGCCTCCGCCTTCCGCCAGCACGTCGCGCGGTTCTCCTCGCCGGTCTATCCCGGCGAGACCGTGACCATGGACCTCTGGAAGGACGGCAGCGTGATCTCGTTCGAAGCCAAGGTGAAGTCGCGCGGCGTCACCGTGATCAAGAACGGCAAGACGGTGTTGGGTTAGCAACACGCGACGGCCGTCGTCTCCCTCGCCCCGCACTTGCGGGGAGAGGGCGGGGTGAGGGGCTCTCACCACGAGCCGAGACGGTATTGAGACCTGTACCCCCTCACCCGGATCGCAAGGGCGATCCGACCTCTCCCCGCAAGCGGGGCGAGGTAAGAAAAACAAAACCAGGGAGAGCCACCATGGGACTACTCGACGGGAAGGTTGCGCTGATCACCGGCGCGGGCGGGGGGCTCGGTGAGGCCTACGCGAAGCTGTTCGCGCGGGAAGGGGCCTCCGTCGTCGTCAACGACCTCGGCGGGCCCCGTGACGGCTCCGGCGCCGACACATCGATGGCGCAGCTCGTGGTGGATGCGATCAAGGCCGAAGGCGGCAAGGCCGTTGCCAATCGCGCCGACATCTCCACGATGGAAGGCGGCCAGTCGGTGTTCGACGACGCCATCAAGCATTTCGGCCGCGCCGACATCCTCGTCAACAATGCCGGCATTCTGCGCGACCAGACCTTCGCCAAGGCCTCTGAGTCCGACTGGGACAAGGTCATTAAGGTGCATCTGAAGGGCACCTTTTGTTGCACCATGCCGGTGTTTCGCTGGATGCGGGAAAACGGCGGCGGCGTCATCGTCAACACCTCCTCGACCTCGGGCCTGATCGGCAATTTCGGCCAGAGCAATTACGGCGCGGCCAAAGGGGGCATCTGGGGCCTGTCCAACGTGCTGGCGATCGAGGGGCGCAAATACAACATCCGGATCTGGACGCTTGCGCCGGGCGCGCTGACCCGCATGACCGCAGACCTGCCCCGCTATAAGGAGAACCCCGGTGCGGCGCTGGGGCCGGACGGCATCGCGCCGGCCGTGCTATACATGGTCAGCGATTTGTCGGGCGACCAGACCGGCAAGGTGTTGGGCGTGTCCGGGCCCCGCGGCGTGCGCGAAATGCGGATGATGGAAATGGACGGCTGGAAGCCGCCGCACACGGGCTGGAACGCCCAGGACATCGCCGATCATGCCAAGGAGATCTTCTTCTCCGAAGAGCAGATCAAGATGGGGGCGCGGCGGTTTTAGCCATCGACAGAGAGAAACAAGGACAACGATGAAGCTCACCGCCGACGCCAAGGGCACCTTCGCAATCGCGCCGACGCCGTTCCACGATGACGGCCGGATCGACGAGCGCTCGATCGACCGCCTGACCGATTTCTACGAGGAGGTCGGCTGCGACGGCGTCACGGTGCTGGGGATCCTCGGTGAGGCGCCGAAGCTCGATGCCGCCGAGGCCGAGCAGGTGGCGGTACGCTTCGTCAAGCGCGCCAAGAAGATGCAGGTGATCGTCGGCGTCTCCGCGCCGGGTTTTGCCACCATGCGCTCGCTGGCGAAGGCCTCGATGGAGGCCGGTGCAGCCGGTGTGATGATCGCGCCGCCGCCGTCGTTGCGGACCGACGACCAGATCATCGGCTATTACAAGCAGGCGGCCGATGCCATCGGCCCCGACGTGCCCTGGGTGCTCCAGGACTATCCGCTGACCTTGTCGGTGGTGTTCACCCCCGCCGTGATCCGCAAGATCGTCACCGACAATCCGAACTGCGTCATGCTCAAGCACGAGGACTGGCCGGGGCTGGAAAAGATCTCGACGCTGCGCAATTTCCAGAAGGACGGCTCGCTGCGGCCGCTCTCGATCCTCTGCGGCAATGGCGGGCTCTTTCTGGACTTCGAGATGGAGCGCGGCGCCGACGGCGCCATGACCGGCTATGCCTTCCCCGAGCTTCTGATCGACGTCGTGCGACTTTCGAAGGAAGGCAAGCGCGACGCCGCGCATGATCTGTTCGACGCGCATCTGCCGCTGATCCGCTATGAACAGCAGCCCGGCGCGGGCCTTGCCGTGCGCAAATACGTGCTGCAGAAACGCGGCATCATCGCCTCCAGCGCCCAGCGCAAGCCCGGCGCCACCATCACGCCGACGGCGAAGGCAGAGGTCGAGTACCTGCTGTCGCGAGTCGCCCGCGTCGACAAGCGCGCAAATCTCGGCTCGCAATCCAGCGCGGCAGGTTAATCGAATGGCCGAGGCATCAGCATCACGCCCTGCGTCGACGATCCTCCTGCTGCGCGACGGCGCGAAGGTCGACGGCAAGAGCCGCGACGAAATTGAAGTCTTCATGATGGTCCGCCATCATCAGATCGAGTTCAATTCGGGCGCGCTGGTGTTTCCCGGCGGCAGCGTCGATGCCGGCGATCAGGAGATCGTCGCCCGCTCCGATCTGTATTCGGGCGGCGAGGGACTGAGTGAAGCGGACCGCGGATTTCGGATCGCCGCGATCCGCGAGACCTTTGAGGAAAGCGGGATCCTGCTGGCGCGGTCGAAGGATTCCGGCACGCCGGTGGATGCCTGGCGAGCCGGTGAGATCGCCGATGCGCATCGCGTCGCGCTCAACGAGCACAAGATCAGCTTCCTGAGCATTCTGGCCGATAACGGGCTCCAGCTCGCGCTCGATACGCTGGTGCCTTACGCGCACTGGATCACGCCCGAGGGGATGCCAAAACGTTTCGACACCTGGTTCTTCCTTGCGGCAGCGCCGCCCGACCAGCTCGGCGCGCATGACGGCCGGGAGTCGACCGATTCGATCTGGGTCTCGCCGCGCGAGGCGGTGGAGGGAGGCGAGAGCGGCCGCTTCAAGCTGCCGTTCCCGACCACGCGCAATCTGATCCGGCTCGCCAAGCAGGGAAGCGTGAGCGCGGCGCTGGAGCACGCCCGCGGCATGTCCGTCGTGACGGTGATGCCTGTCATGACCAAGACCGAAACCGGCCGTCAGCTCCGCATTCCCCGCGAGGCCGGCTATGACGGCGAGGTGTTCGAGGTCGGGGCGCTCGGCTAGAACACTTCGACACACAACGAAGTATCGGCGAGGGCAGACGCGCTAGGTTCCGTCCCTGACAACGGGATCGAGCGCGCGACATGGACAACCGACAGGACAACAACATTGCCGTCGAGCTGGCGTTGCTGCTCGCGCTGGCGACGCTGTGGGGCGGCTCCTACACCTTCATCAAGCTCGGCGTCGCCACCATTCCGCCGATCACGCTGATCGCGGCGCGCACCACGATTGCGGGCCTCCTGCTGCTCGCGATCATGTGGGCGCGAGGCATCAGGGTGCCGACGGATGCCGCGACCTGGCAACGCTTCGCCTTCCAGGCCGTGCTCAACAGCGTGATCCCCTGGACGTTGATCGCCTGGGGCGAGCGGCACGTCGATGCCGCGCTCGCGACCATCCTCAACTCGGCCGGCCCGATCTTCACCTTCCTGCTCACGGCCCTAGTGACGCGTCACGAGGCGACGACACCGCGAAAGCTGGTTGGCGTGGTTGCCGGCATGGCCGGCATCCTGCTGATCGTCGGCGTCGACGCCGTCCATGATGTCGGAAGCGGCCTCGTCGCGGAGGCCGCTATCGTTGCCGCCACCATCTGCTACGCCTGCGCCGCGATCTTCGGCCGCAGCTTCAAGGGCCTCGATCCCATGGCGCCCGCGGCCGGCTCGCTGCTGGCGGGGGCGGCGGCGCTGGTCCCGGCCTCGCTCATCGTCGAGCAGCCCTGGACACTGTCGCCCTCGCTGAGTTCCGTGCTGGCGCTGCTCGCGCTGGCGACATTCTCGACCGCCGCGGCCTTCGTGATCTATTTCCGCCTGATCCAGACCCTGGGCTCGGTCGGCACCACGGCGCAGGCTTATCTCCGCATGCCCATCGGGGTTGCCATCAGCGTCGCCTTCCTCGGCGAGAGCCTGAGCCGGACCGCCTGGATCGGCCTTGCCTGCGTCGTTCTCGGCGTCGCCGCCATGACCATCCCGGCCCGGCGGCCGGCCGACGTCAAAACGTCATAAAGCCGAGGCGGCGGGGGTCCGGCAGGGCTGCAATATTAAGGATATTCGGCGGCGAGACGCATGTTCCCCCGGGACCGCAATACGTCGTATATTGGAGCTCCAATAGCCGGGTCCTCACATCACCAATGTCCGCCGAATTGACGCCGACCCCTGAGAAAAAGCGAACATTCTCGCTCTCCATCGGCCAGCTCACGTTCGGCAGCTTCCTTCTGGTGCTGGCGGTGATCATCGTCACCTCGACCGCGAGCGTGATCGCGATCCGGCACATCGACACGACCTTTGCCGAGCTGCAGCGGCTGCAGAGCGTCGGCGACCTCGCCGAGGACATCGACCGCCGCATGAACGAGCTGCGGCTCGCCGCGCGCGACTTCGTCACCGATCCCGGCGCCGGCATCCAGTTCAAGCAGGTGGGCGAGGCGGCCTCGACGCTCAGCGACATCCTGAAGAAGACCCGCATCGAGCTCGTGCCCGAGCAGCAGGACATGATCGACGGCGTCAGCGAGCGGCTTGCGACCTATCGCAGCGGGCTGGAGCGGATCTCGACGCTGATCGACCGCCGCGCCCAGCTGCTTGCCGGCCTGCCGCCGCTCCGTGACCAGTTCGACGCGGCTGTCTCTGGCACTGCGGACCGAGAGCTGGCGTCCCGCTTGTCGGAAGCGCAGAGCCGGATCGCGCTCGGGTTGCTTGCGCGCAACCCGTCTGCGGCTGAGCAGGCGGCGCAGAGCATGCGAGCGATGGGCGTCACTGATCCCAAGCTCAGATCGGCCGTCAACGACTACGCCGAGGCGATCATCGCGGTCGCTGTCCGTGAACGGCAGATCGCCGACATCGATCGCGAGGTGCTGGGAACCGAGGGCCGGCTGATCGGCCGCGTCACCGAATTGCTGCGCGAGGTCAGCGCCCGGCGCGGTCACGTGCTGTCGCGCGACTTTGCCCGTACGCTGACGGAGGCGCGCTGGCAGAGCATCGTGCTCGGTACCATCGGTGTGCTGATCGGTATTCTCGCGGCCGGCTTCGTGGTGCGGCGGACAGTCCGTCCGCTCGCCCAGATCGCGCGGTCGATCCGCGCGCTCGCAGCCGGCGAGAAGAACACCTCGATCCCGTCCGCCGATCTCGACAATGAGATTGGCGACATCGCGCGGGCGGCCGAAGTGTTCCGCCGCGCGCTGGAGGAGGCCGACACGGCGCGCGAGGCGGCGGTGCGCGCACTGACCGAGCAGCGCCTCGCCGAAGAGAGCTACCGGAAACTGTTCGAGGGCTCGGTCGATGGCATCTATGTCACGACGCCGGCCGGCGACCTCCTCAATGCCAATCCGGCGCTGGCGCGGATGATGGGCTACGACAGCCCGCAGCAGCTGATCGACAGCATCAACGACATCGCCCACACAATCTACGTCAATCCCGAGGCGCGCGTCGAATATCAGCGGCTGATGGCACGCGACGGCATGGTGCGCGAGTTTGAGTACCAGGTGCGCCAGCGCGGCGGCGACATCCTGTGGCTGTCCGACAGTGCCACCGGCGTCCGCGACGAGGCGGGCAACATCGTCCGCTACGAGGGCACGCTGCGCGACATCACCGACCAGAAGCGCGCGGAAGACGCCATCGCCGAAGGACGGCGCCTGCTCCAGCAGGTCATCGACACCGTGCCCGCGGTGATCAACGTCAAGGACCGCGACCTGCGCTACGTGCTGATGAACCGCTACATGGCCGGCATCTTCGGAATCGAGCCTGGCGATGCGCTCGGCCGCACTACGGCCGACCTGATGTCGCGCTACGGCGCGGCCAAGTCCGACGAGAGCGACAAGCGCGTGCTGACGCTGCGGAAAGGCCTCGGCTTCTACGAAGAGGAGTACATCGATGCTTCCGGCCACATGCGGCAATGGCTCGTCAACAAGCTGCCGCTGCTCGATGCCGAAGGCGAGATCGAGCGGATCGTGACCGTGGCGCTCGACATCGGCGAGCGCAAGCGCGGCGAGCAGGAGATGCGGAAAGCCAAAGAATCCGCCGAGACCGCGCTGCGCAATCTGCGCGAGACCCAGGCCTCGCTGATCGAGGCGGAGAAGCTGGCGGCGCTCGGGCGCCTCGTCGCCGGCGTCGCCCACGAAGTCAACAATCCCGTCGGCATCAGCCTCACGGTCGCCTCCGCGCTGGAGCGCAAGACCGCGATGTTCACCGCCGAGGTCGAGCGTGGCGAGCTGCGCCGCTCCACGCTCAACGACTTTCTCCATACCAGCCGCGACGCGTCCTCGCAGCTCGTCTCCAATCTCAACCGCGCCGCCGAGCTGATCCAGTCGTTCAAGCAGGTTGCCGCCGACCGCAACTATTCGGACCAGCGCAGCTTCGATCTCGGTGACCTCACCGAGCAGGTGGTGATGAGTCTGCGGCCGGGCCTGCGCAAGCACAATCTGACGCTCAACGTCGAGTGCCAGCCTGATCTGACCATGAACAGCTATCCTGGACCGTACGGGCAGGTGCTCACCAATCTGTTTCTCAACGCGGTGGCGCACGCCTTCCCGGACGGTCGGCCGGGGACCATCGACATCCAGGTGCGCGAGTCCGGCAAGGACAATGTCGAAATCATCTTCTCCGACAATGGCTGCGGCATGTCGCTCGACGTCCGCCGCCGTGCCTTCGATCCGTTCTTCACGACGCGGCGCGACCAGGGCGGCACCGGCCTCGGGCTGCACATCGTCTACAGCATCGTCACGAACAGGCTCGGTGGACGGCTCGATCTGGATTCCGAACCGGGCAGCGGCACACGCATCCAGATCATCCTGCCGCGCGTGGCGCCGCTCGAGCAGGCCGCGGAATAGCTCGAGCATTTCGAGCGAAGTAGATGCCGGTTCGCGTGAAGAAAGCGCGTCGAAACAACAATCAGAGCTTCGGTCGATTCAATTAAAACCCGAAGTTCTAGTCGGCCTCTGCAAGCTTGTGCAGCGTTGCGCCGAAAATCTGGCTGGCCTTGCCGACCAGCGCGGTGCCCGTCATGTCCCCGCGCGTGTCCGTGAAGGTGCCGCTGACGCCGATGCCGACCGCGGCAGGCCCGCCGAACAGCGGATTGTCGTCGCCCCGCGGCGAGGTGTGACGCTGGACCAGCACCTCACCCTTGAAGGTGTTGTCCTTCACCGTGTAGCTGCCGGTGTAATAGAGGTAGGCATCGCCGCCAAGAATCTTGCCGTCGCGAAAAAGAATCACGCCGCTGCCCTTGCCGACCCGACCATCGAGCAGGTTCACGTGAATCGAATAGAGGCCGTTCTTCATAACGTCCCGAGGCCGGCCGCCATCGCCCAATGGCGTAACCGGTAGGCATTTATGCCAAAGCGCATGCGGCCGCGCAACGCGGGAGTTTGGCCGCCGGCCTTGCGAGCCTGTCCGTGAGCCGTAGTTGTCCCGGCTTGTCTATGACACCGCCATGACGGTCTGATCATGAAGCGAGGCCAGTCGTTGCGAATCAAGTTGGCCCGCGAAATGCATAACCATTGTTGCACTGGCCGCGGGGTGCTGGAGCAAGACAAACGTGAGCAACTGGATCGATTCCGGCGGCGAGGAGCCGCGTCTGTACAGTGTGCGTCCCACGATTTGCGAAACACGACAACAGCGGATTGGCGGCGCGGTACGCTGGCGAACCGTGGCGAGCCTCGCTTGCGCCCTGGCCCTGATCGCACTCGCAGCCCCCTTCGGGCACGCGCGCGACCGCGGCCAGTTCGTCAACACCAATGCCGAATTGAAGGCCTGGTTCGACGGACTGCGAAGCGGCAAGGGGCCTTGCTGCTCCGATGCAGACGGCTCGGCACTCTCGGACACCGACTGGGACAGCAAGGACGGGCACTATCGGGTCCGCGTCCCGCGCTATGGCTACGTGATCGACGGCCGACCGCAGGAGCTCGTCTGGGTCGAGGTGCCAGAGGAGGCCGTGATCTCGGAGCCGAACCGGGTGGGACGCACCATGGTCTGGCCGATCTACGGCTACATGGGCGTCGCCATCCGCTGCTTCATGCCCGGCAGCATGACTTAGGCGCGCGGGGCCGCACGTCGCCCGGTGCGCCGATGCGGCGCGCGCCGTGTCAGGTATATTTCTTGTCGCGCTCGAGCAGCTCGATGGAGATGCCTTCGGGGCCGCGGATGAAGCAGATGCGCACGCCGGGGCGGATCGTGGTCGGTTCGCGCGTGAAGGTGACGCCCTTGGCCTTGATCTCGGCGGCGACGGCGTCGATGTCCTTCACCGTGAGACCGAAATGGTCGAGCCCCTGATGCGGGTGCGGCGGCGGCGGGTTGAGCGCGTTGTCGCCCTCGAGTGGCGCAATGAAGATCCTTGCGCCTCCAAGATTCACGTCGATCCGTCCGGGCGCTTGCACGATCTCGCCACCAAGGATGTCCCGCAGCCAGGCCGCCGTGGCCTCCGGATCGGGGCTGCGCAGATGGACGTGATCCCAAGTGACGACTGGCATTTCATGTTCTCCCGACGGGTCTTGATGTTGCAGCGCATGTTAGCGGCCTCGGCCGGTGACCGCCACCGCTCTTGCCGACTCGCCAGTGCGCGGGAACCTTAGTTCGTCTTCCGGATTAAGGTAAGCAGTGGCGGAATCCGTTGTCTAACGTGCTTCCGCCGCGAACGGTGAGGCAACCATGAACGCTGGGTTTGACCGCATCGGGTTAGGGCGTTTCGCCGGGACCGGCGAACGACTGGCGCGGGCGGTGACGATCGCGAGCGTTTCAGTTGGGCGAGGCCTGCTGTGGCTGTTGGCGGCCATCATCGTCGGTTGCGGCGTCTGGATGCTGCTCCCTGTTTCCAGAGGCAACAGTGCCGAACCGGTGAGGTCTGACGTGGCAGCGGTCGAGACGGCGCCTTTGGGCGATGCGGCCGCCCCGTCGTCGCCTTCCGAAGCTCAGATTCCGACAATGGCAGAACTCGGTCGGATCAGGATTTCATCTCAGACCTGGCGCCGCGGCGGCCTTGGCTCGAAGGCGCTGGTGACGCTCACGCTCCGCAACGACAATGACTATGCCGTAAAGGATGTCGAGATCGTCTGCGCTTTTGCGCGGCGCGATGGCAGTCATCTCACCGACCGCAGCCGCGTTCTGGCTGATACGGTCGGCATGAAGAGCCGCAAGACTTTTGCGCGCATTCCTGTCGGCTTCGTCAACGTGAATGCCGATCAGGCGAAGTGTTCGCTTGTGGCAGCACGCCGGACCTAAGGCCGGCATTTTCCGGTAGCGGAAAAGTTACTGTCCTGGGGGCTTGGGCAAAAAACTTGGCGTCGCCATTTGAACCGAACGGCTGGGCCAGGAACCAATTAAATGATCGCCCGTTAAGGCGGAGAGCCCACGCGGGGATGCGACGGGCGGAGCGTGGCCAAATGCCCATTTTTCGGTATTTCTTCTTTGTCGGTGGAGCCTTGCTCGCACTGCTGTTCGCGGCGAACTCCGTTCTGCCGACTTCGCCTGTGACGCAGGCTGTCGCAACCGCAAGCAACGAACAGCCTTTGATCCGGATCCGGTCCGATCGCCACCTGCCGGAGCTCGTCGTTCTCGACACCAGTCAGCCGACGCTTGCCGCCCCTGCGGTGAAGATCGCCGCCGTCGCGGCTCCCCAGCCGCCCGTGGAGAGCATGTCTCCGGCTTTGGCCGAGATATCAGCCAAGGCACGGGTCCGCGAGACGTTCGCCCAATTCACGCCGGCCGCGAAGGCCAATACCGCTGCCGCCAAGAGGACCGAAGCCAAGACGCAAATTCAGCCGCAAGTTCAGGCGCAGGCCCAGCTTCCTCAGGCCCAGCCCCCTCGGACCCCGGCGCAGCAGCCCAAGCGCAAGGTCGCCAGAACGCGTCCGATGCCGCAGCAAGGTGGGCCGATGATGGTGATGGCGCAGCAGCCGCATTTCGGCTTCTTCAACAGCACTTGGTAAGAGCGGGTCCGACCCTTCTCGAATCCGGCGGGAAGGGCTTTTTATTGGCCGGCCTCTCTGCTAATTCGAACCCATCCGAACGTCGTCCGGCCTGCTGGCTCGCCAGCAGCGATCTGGGGCGTCTCGGTTGCGGCCCATTGCCTGGGCCAGGGCGCTCGTAGCTCAGCTGGATAGAGCATCGGATTTCGATTCCGAGGGTCGGGAGTTCGAATCTCTCCGAGCGCGCCAATAAAATCAATCACTTAATGGCTACCGCTGACTTCTGAAATTATCTCCGGGAAACCGTGGGGAAACTTTGTGACGCCTTGCTCAGCGGCGTCCGGCGCCGTCTACAGCCATCTTCGTCCACCAAAAATAATTTCCAAATGGCTTGGCGAAAAAATCGACGGAACAGCCCGTCTTGAGCTTTAACGATCTGTAGGCGCCCACCAACCAGCCTCTGAGGGGGTAGGGGGTACAGCGGCGCTCCTTTTTTACGACCCATCAACCCGAACAACTCGCAACGCGCTGCGCTGCGAGGGCAGGAGACTTGTGCCATGTCGTCTTCACCGGCCGCCGTCCGGCCGTCCTTTTCCGAGCGCCACGTCGATAAGCGTAGCCCCGCCGCCCTCGCGGGTGAGGCCGCCCTGACCATCGATGAGGTCTGCACCGCACTCAGAGTAAGCCGAGCCTGGCTCTATTCGCCGGCCGGGCGCGCCGTCGTCGGAAGTGGCTTCAAGCTGGGTGGTTCGCGCCGCTACCGTTCCAGCACGATTGCCGCCGTCCTCGCCAGTGAAGGGTGCGCCCAATGAGTGCCGCACGTATCGCCAAGCTCGAAGAGCTGCTTCGCCTGGATGCAGGCTTTCTGCCGATGCCCGCCAAGATCGGGGCTGTCCCGCTGCGTGATTGGTTGGAGACCTTCCGGAATGATCGGCGCCAAGCGCCCGCGACCATTGCGGCCCTGCTTGACCGTCCGTCTGAGGGGGCGAGCCTTCACCAAGTCGCCGTGACGCTTCTCGGTCGCCTGACCGTGCCCCAAGCCTAGCAGCCCGTCGACCGCGTCGCTCGCAGCTACGTTGCGGGCACGCGGAGCGGTCCGACCATATGCAATCACGGGACAGATTCCATGTCATCACCCATGACCCGACAGCATTTCGACTCCGAGCTAGTCCGCTGTCAACCGATACTCCGCACCGCAGCTCGCGGGCTGTGCGCCCGACAGCCGAACGCTGACGACACCGCGCAGGACCTTCTACAGGCCACATGTGTGCACGCGATTGAACGGCACGAGCAATTTTGCGGTGGCTCCGTCGTCGGTTGGCTTTACGCGCTAATGCGCAACCTGTTTCACGACTCCACCCGCAAGCTCGGGCGCGCCCGTAAGCGGGAGGTGCTTCAGGCCGACCTGCCGCGCGTCCAAGATCGCGACGACGTTGCCGAATACGACGCATTCCCTGACACGCAGGACCCTCACGCAACGTTGGAAATGAGCCAGATCGTCAGAACAATAGACCGCATGCCTGATCGAACGAAGAGCGCACTATTTGAGGCGGGCAAAGGGGCGACAAGCTCGGAGATCGCGGCATCGCTAGGGTTGACTGAGGCCCACGCGCGCAAACTGTTGGAGCGCGGTCGACTTACACTAAGGCTCACGCTCGGATGTCCGCTAGTCAGATAAGGGTTTAATCATGTCATCACCGAAAAGAGGTGTTGCGACGGCGAGGTTCACCGGGCGCGACGGCGAAGAGCTGACAGTGATTGTCCCCGCAGTTCTTCACGGCGATCAGCTATTTATCAGCGCCGACAACATGTCGACGCTACGCGTCACGATGCATGCCGCTGGTGTCGAAGACGCAGAACTGGAATTTTCTGAGTTGGAAGAGGTTTAGGTGACCGACTCGTCCGCATCAAAAATCGTTGCCTTCCCGGCCAACCGGGATGACGCTAGACGCGTGCAGAACAAGCACAACGCGATATTTCTCGCGCGCAACGGCATCCCCGTATTCCCTTCGAGCGGCAAGGTTCCGCTCGTAAAGCTGTACAATCGCCGCGATACCGAGATCAGCCCCGAGGATCGCGAAGCCGCCATCGAACAAGCGCGCGAAGAGGGAAACAAGTCGCTCACTGTGTTCGTCGGTGCGACGACCGATCCCGACATCGTCAAGCGTATGTGGCGTGCCCCCAATTGGGACGCGGTCCCGTCAATCGCATGCGGGCCTGCACGCCTGGTCGTGATTGACGCCGATATCAAGTTCAATGGCCCCGAGCTGATCGCAAAGCTATTCGAGGGACACGGCGGTGTGCCTGAAGGTGTGCAAGTCATCACGACGCAGTCAGGTGGCAAGCACTACATCTTCAGCGATCCCGACAACGCCTTCACGAACAGCGCTGGCGCGCTCAAGAAGCAGTACGGCTGCGACGTGCGCGGGCGCGGCGGCCAGTTCATTGCGCCTGGGTCCGTCCGTGAGGATGGCAAGCGCTATGGCGATCAGGCCGCGCTCCGGGCGTTCGTCGACGCGTACACAAACGGCAGCATACCGCCGTTGCCTGATTACATCGTTGAGTTGATCGGCTCTCCGTCCTCCGAGCTTAGCGACGATATCGCGCCCTCCAAAGAGCGCGAGGTCGTCAAACAGCTTGACCAGGCGAACGTCCCTGATTGGGAAGAACTGTGCACGCCGCTCGGGGAGTACGACTTTGACAAGCTGCAAGCCGAGAATAGCGAGTTCAAGTCGCTCTACGCCGATCCGAGCGCCGACTGTTCGGACAACCGCTTCAAAGCTGCCCGTCACGTTATGCGCGAATGGCCTGAAATGCCGGTGGAGCATCTCGCGTCCTTCTTTTCGGGGTGGGACGGCGCTGGCGCTCTCGTCGACGGCAAACCGCGATCAGGCGAGTACGACAACCGGCAGACCGCGCGCGAGTGGCTGAAGAATCAGGGCCTCAGCAAGTCGTCAACCGGCGAGGCGTTCGGCGCTGTCGTCGACGAAGACGATAGCCATGAAGACGTTCAGTCTGACAGCAAGGTAAGCCGACTTGGATCGCGCTTCACCTATATTGAGAGCCTGAGAGGCATTGTCCTTGATGCACTCGATTGGTGCGTCAAATACTTCGTGGCGCGCGGAACGACCTCTGTAGCTACGGGCTTGTGGGGCACCGGAAAGACGGCTGTCTTTTCGGACATCGGCTTGCACGTCGGGCACGGTTTTGATTGGCGTGGTCGAAAGGTCGCGAAAGGTGTTGTGATCTATGTCGCGCTCGAAAATTCGCAGGACGTTGAACGACGTGTTGCTACTTGGTGCGACAGGATGGAAAAGGCCGGGCGCGATCTGTCTGACGGCGCATTCGTTGTCTACCGGGGGCCGTGCCGTCTTTATGATCCTTCTGGCAAGCCTACGCAAGACGAGCGAGACCTAATTAAGGTCGCCAACATGGCCGCAGCTCACTACGGATTGCCCGTTGCCATGATCGTTATCGACACCCTGGCGCAAAGCATTATGCCCGGTAACGATAACGATGCGAAAGACGCCGGCATCTACACGGCTGCCATGCAGCGGATTGTCGCTGCGACTGGCGCTAACGTGACTGCGCTCGCGCATCCCACCAAATCGGGAGAGGGCGTACGGGGGAGCGGTGCACTTCAAGCAAACGTCGACACGGTGATTGAGATTGCGAAGGACAGCAGGGGGCTCGGTACGATCAAAGCCGGGTCGAAATATCGTATCGGCAATCCGGCCAAGGTGAACTTCAGATACCGGCTTCAGTCGCATACGGTCGGAGTTGATGAGGATGGGGACGAGATCAGCGTGGTCCTGGCCGACGATTTACCGGTCCTAGACCTGGCTGTCGACGACACCGAGGAAGCTCAGGTGCCGCCGTCGACTGACACCCCGGCCGATAAGCTCGCGGCGACGCTGCGTGTTTTCACCGAGCATGTTGAAGCCATTGCGGCCGACACGGGCGAGCGGGCCGGGGAGATCGGCCTGTCAAAGAAGGCGGTTCTTTGTGCGCTCAACGTAGACCGCAAACGTCGGGGGCTAGGCGAGATTAAAGACCCTACGGTAGTTACGCGGTTGTTGAGCAAACTGGTTGATAGCGGTGAGGTCGTTAAGTCGGGAGACAACAGGCGGACAGAGTACCGCTTAGTCTGACGCCTCCCTTGCTTTGAGTAATCGTGAAACGGCGGAGTTCAGTTCCGCTTCATTCTTTAGCGCTTGGCTAAGACGTTCGGCGAGTTCGACAAGAACGAGCCGAACGGCTTGCGCGAGTTCGAGGCATCGTTCGTCCGTATGTTCGTGCACGCCAGCACTTAGAGCTGAGTGGAGCAGAGTGAGTGGATTATGGGTATTGATCAAGATTGAGTCAGGTAGGCCGAGTTTCACGGACGATACTGCCTTGCTGAATTGAATCTCGCTCTTCGCTTCCTCCAGGGCAGCAATCGTTTCAGCCAATGCTCCCTGCTTTCGCGAGACCGCAATCATTTCATCAAGAATTTCATTCTTCTGGCTCTCCACGACTCGGCGATAGTACGCGAACGCACCAATGCCAAGTCCTTGGTTCTCACAGCGTCGCCCCTTCAGGAAATTAGCTCGCTGCTTTCCGAGCATCTTCAAGAGGCGATTTGGGACCGGGACTCCGAAGGGAGGCATCTCGCCATATTTGTACACCTCCGCCGCTTTAGCGGGCGCCGGAAGCATCCGAAGATGCAGAGAAAAGGTTTTTCGGAACCACCGGCAATTCGAACATTCGTAGCCGAGAAAAACGCTAGCCACGTCTCGTAGCTGTATTTCTTCTTCTTCCCCTCGAAACGTTCGTTCGCCGCCGCACTGCTCGCAATGGATCAGCAGCGGGGGCGCCTTGAGCTGGACATAGAACTCCAAGCCCTTTGACGCCTTGCTGAACCCCGGCGCTCCGACGCCCGTAACAAGTCGCGTTTGTCCGGGCGGAACGGTTTGGAGGAACTCGGCAAACGGCATCGTGTCCGGATCGGAAGGCGGCGCTGTCTGTTCGTCAGTCATTTTGAGCTTCTCGCTTAGTAACCGTGCAGCCCACCGTGCAGCCCTGCACCGTGCACGGTTGATGCACGGTTCGGCGCACGGTCATGCTGCACGGTTCGTGCACGGTCGGATGCACGGTTGTTCTATAAGACTATCAGACACTTAGCCAGACCGTGCAAGGACCGTGCATCAACCGTGCACTGAATTTCCCATCGACCGTGCACGTCTCTCCCTTCCCTAGAAGGGAGACGGCACGAAGGGCCGTTAAGAGTCTCAAGGCTGATGCGATGGGAAGCGCGGCTCCCTGTTCTCCCCTGGGGCTTTTCGGCGAACGGACTGCGAGCCGGGTGTTCCGCTCGGCGAACAATCTTTCAGACTGTCAGTCGGTCGGGCAGTCGGTAGTCAAACTTTTTCGGTCCCGTCTGTCACAAAGCGCCTCGCTGCGGCGTTTATACAGTATGGGGACCGCAATCCTCACCGCTTCCAAGCCGCGCGGGCAACGGCGTTAAAGAGCACCCGCAATGCTTCCCATCGCATGGGGAGCCCGCCTCTGAACCCGAGCTACAGTTTGATAGCTCCCCAGGGCAGGCCGCCGCACCGTGGCCCGAGCACGCTGATTCCACGCAGCTTGCCGGAACGGCAGAGCGAGAAAAGTCCGTGAGGGCTGCCGAACCCGAACCCCAGGGTACGTTAGGGGCAGTGAAGCGGTAAGGATTGAGGTCATCATTCAATAGGCGGAACTGGCGCTAGGCGCTGTCCGCCTCACGCCCCGCAGAGTGAGGGGCGCACCCTTGAGGGGCAAGCGCGGGCGGGCGCGTGCACCTTTCGGAAGCCGCGCGGTCCGATTTTAGTCCTTTCGGGGCCGCGCGGCGATCCGCCCCTATCCGTCAAACCATCTCCTGAAGGACTGTCCAATGAACCGACCCAACCCGGCCTTTGCCGGACTGGCAGAAGGCTTGCGTCCGCGCGGCGTCGACTCCGAACCGAGCGACACGGTCACAATCGACACCGAGATGCTCGCGGCCGAAGAGCGCATTCGAATAGTGCGAGCTGTCGAGCGACAAGCCGAGCAAGCCGAACTGAGCTTGGCCGTGAAGCAACGCGTCGCGAGCGCCGCAGAGCGTCAAGCCGATGCGCTAGAGACGCTTGTAGCCCTGTTCGCCAGCTGCATCGGGTGGGGCCGTTCAAGCTGCGCACCCGAAAGCGTTCCGGGCTCCTGGGTCGTTTCAGACGTGAACTACCTGCGCGCTGGCGACGGGACTAAGAGCTTTGGCTGCGAAAGGTCGAGCGAGTCGGACGATGATTGACACGGCAGCATGGGCGCAAGCCGTGCTTGCTGCCAACACACCCGCCGTCGCTTTGACCATGATGCAGCTCGCGACCACCGGCTTTGAGGTCATGTGGAACGCACGCGAAAATCTGGTGCTGAGCGATCTAGAAATTGAGCGCGCTGCACGCCGACGATCAGCGCTGATGACCTAAGCCAATCCCGAGCTGAGACGCTTTCATCCGCAGTGCGGGAATAGTCCGCTTCAGTTCTTTGGAAACCTTCACAATTGGCGTGCGGCCTTTCGAGTGCTTCTTTAGTGTTCGAACATCGGCCGCAGTCCATTCACGGCGTTGAGGTTTCGCCTTCTTCGCTGATTTCAACTTGTAAGCTCCGTAGTTGTTTGAACCGCCGCTGTTAGCAATGGTGAGCAGCGCCCGCAACTAACAATTTGGACATCGGGGATAACGCTAAATGTCGCTCCTAAACGTCAATTTAGATACTAGCAAAATGGAAGCGTGGGCCGAAGTGCTGAGCGCACGCGGGTTCCGAAACGCCATTCGACGCGCTGTCGACAAATCCGCGTCGGCCGCCCGCAAAGTAGCGCTCGATATCATCGCGAAGGACGCGGGCGTTTCTGTCGCGCGCATCAAGCCCGGCGTCACGAAGCTGCGGCGCACCACGCAAACAGACCTGAGCGCGTCTTTCACTGCGAACAAGCTGCGAGTCGGCATTCTGAATACCAAGGGCGCGAATGTGGGCGCTGGCGGCTTGCGGGCGAGCACTTTCCGGCTGACGGGCGGCGGCTCAGCGTCGCTGCAAATCAAGAATGCTTTCCTTGTCCACGCCAACGGAGGCACGTTCGTGGCCTTCCGGCGTGGCAAAGATCGGCTGCCCATCAAGGGCATCTATGCCGAAATGCCGTCAACCGCGATGGGCCAAGACAATGCCGCAGCTCGGGTCGCGTGGCAGAAGGAAGCCAACGCGCAACTAGCTCAGCGTCTGCCGCAGGAGATTCAGAAGCAGCTACTGGCAGAGGGCCTGCCGTATTCACCACCAGCCGATACGGGCGACTAACCCACACAATACCGATACCGCCCCAGCGCGCGGGAGCGACATGACGGGCTTGCCGTTGACATCGCCATGTCGTCGCTGCGCGGGCGGCCCGCACGCCAACGCCTCTCACGGGTTTGCAGGACATGGCCCGTGCTGAGCGTTGGCGTGCACCAATACCAAGGCGGCAGCCGAGCGCACGACGCTCGCGATGCAAGCCTCTTCGCATCGTCCCGCGTGCTGTGCTCGGAAGACGCAGCCGCGCATGCACGCGGGCGATCAAAGGTAGTGCCCAAGCGGCACGCCATGCGCCATTCCGGCTCTCTTGGGTCCCCTCCGGGTACCCCTCTACTGGGCCGAGCGGTGCGCCGCCGCAGTATTTTTGCTCAAAACGCATCAGAATTCGATAGCAGAACACCGCAGCGTCATCTGCGCGGGTCAGCCATAAACTCATTCATGTAGTCCTCGGTAGCCTGCCAAGTTTTCTCGCCGAAATCCGGCCCGCAACCCGTTGCACTACACGTTGGAACCCACGGCTTCTTGTAGTCGGGATCGAAGATATTTCCATGCTTTTTCCCTTCTTCGACCGAAGCCGTCGCCAAGAGATCGTCTGTTTGTAAATCAAAGACTTGGTCCGATTCATGGTCAAGACGATGGCTCGGCTTAACAATGTGCACATAGATACGGCCGTAACAACGATTGCTCACTGGATCATATTTCCCCGTATTCCAGGCGCCCACGATTTCCCATTTAAGCATGCTGTTTAGTTCTGAAAGTTGTTGCGCTTTCTCATCTGAAAGCTTCTTGCACTGAATTCTCAGATTGAATGCCTCGGTCGCCGTTGGGGGTGATTGAGCGGAGGCGTGAGCAGCAAACATCACGAAAGTTAAGGCAACGGCGGAACCCAAAATCGTTCGATGCGGCGCATTCATTCCTTATTCCCATTTTGAGTGGGTCAGGTAGGCGATCTAGGAAGGGAGTCTTCCCTTTTGCTACCTCGCATCCGCATGGCACCGAAAGCGGACTAGATCAACGAAAAATGCAATCACATCGCCCTGGGAGGGAGGAAATTTGAAAGGCACAATTCGCACTGTTGCCGACGTCGCAGGGCTGGATCAGGCGACGGTACGGCGTGCCGTTGCGGCAGCCGGATTTAATCCAAAAACGATCACGTTCGCGGAGGCGTCGCAACTCGCGAAGTCAATAGCCGATCCAGCCCGAGTTCTTGGGCATGCCACGAACGGGAGAGGCGAGGGCGCGCACACGGCAACAGAAACCCTCGCGGACGCTCGCGCGCACGCTGAGCGACTGAGAGCCCGAAAGATTGAGCTTCTGAACGCTAAGCTCGAAGGCTCGCTCATACCCCGGGAAGCCGTGACGACTACAGGCGCTCGCATCTTGTCGGAGGCGCGTACCGCGCTTCTGTCGCTAGGCCATCGCATCGCTCCAAGAGTGGCGGGCAAGACGGATACGCGTGAGATCGCCCGCATTGTCGAAAGCGAAGTTCGTGACGTGCTCGGCGCGCTTGCGAACGACGACAGATTCTTTGCAGAGTTGGAGGCCGAAGCCCTTTCATGATTGATGAGCAGCTTGCGCGCGGCTGGCTGCGCGCGCTTGCTCCGCCGCCTATCGTCGCGCCTACTACATTCGCGGAAACGCAAATCATCCTGCCGGGCTCGGCCAACGCAATGCCGGGACCGCTAAGACTGACATCCTATCAGCGCGAGCCAATCGACGCTGTTGCAGACGACGACGTCGAAGTAATCGTCCTTATGCTGGCGTCTCAGACCGGCAAGTCGACCACCATCAACGCTATTATGGGGCACTGCATTGCCGGCGATCCGGGACCGATGCTTCATGTCTCGCCAACCGGAGCGCGTTCAGAAGAGTTTGTGCGGGAGCGGTTCGATCCGCTTGTTTCTTCCTCGCCTGCCCTTAGAGAGCTAATCGGCAAGGGCCAAGATACTCGGAAGGGAAGCAGCGGGGGCACAAACTCGCTTGCGGCAAAATCATTTCCCGGAGGCCAGCTCAGCTTCGCATCATCATTCAAAGCGGACGAGCTAGCCGCCCGCGCAATCAAGTTCCTGTTCCTCGACGAGATCGACAGGTTCGCTGCATCGGCAGGCGTGGAGGGTGATCCCATCGGCTTGGCAGTCAAGCGAACGAAGACGTTTGAAGGCAAGGGACGTAAGATTGTCATCGTTAGCACGCCAACGACTCGCGTCGGCTCGCGGATCAATGAGTGGCACAACAGGGGCGATTGTCGGAAGTTCTTTGTCAAATGTTCTGACTGTGAGCATTCCGCACCGCTCGCCTTCGAAAATCTGAAGTGGGAGCCGGGAAAACCTGAGACGGCGCACCTCGTTTGCGAGGCGTGCGGCGTCGTGCACGACGAACGCGCGCGCCGGTCAATGATCGAAGGCGGCGGATGGCAAGCGACCGCAGTCGGCGAGAAGGGCATCCGCTCTTACCATCTAACGGAGCTGTCCTCGCTCTTCAGTACTATGGCGTCGGTCGCACAACAGTACGAGGCGGCTACAACACCGGAGCAAAAGCAAGCCTTCTACAATACGACCCTTGCGCAAGTGTACGACGCGGGCACCGAGGTCGAGCTGTCTTCGTCCGAGCTGCAACAACGTGCCGAGAAGATCGCGGCACCCTATGCGGCTAATATCGTCTTTGTCTCGGCAGGCGTAGATGTTCAGAGTAATCGGCTTGAGTGCACGTTTTTAGGCCACCACGCCGATCAGACGTTCAGCGTCTTGAACCATCTCAAACTGATGGGGGATACAAGCGGCGATGCTGTATGGCAACGGCTCGACGAAGCGATGGGCTCGACGTTCTCGACAACTGACGGGCGGATGCTTCCGGTCTTAATCCAAGCCATCGACTCAGGCTTCAATGCCGATCAGGTCGTGAAGTTTGTAGTGGGGCAGCGCAAGCGATCACGCGCCGCGCATGCCGTAAAGGGCAAGGAGGGTTTCGATAGGATGCCGCTGGCACAAGGCGGACGCCTAAAAGGTCAACTTAAGTTGCTTCTCGTTGGCGTCGACGCTGTCAAGCTGGCGGTACAAAAGGCGCTCAACATAGACGACCTTTCGCCCGGATTTATTCGGTTGCCGGACCATCTCGACGACGACTACTTCGCGGGCCTCGCTTCCGAACAGTTGCGCGCTCGCGTGGTCAAGGGCGCACCGCGCTATGAGTTTCACCGAACTGTGCGGCGGAATGAGCCGCTCGACTGCCTCGTTTATGCAACAGCCATTGCTAGGCACCCATACGTGCAGGCGGCGATTAGCAAGCCGCCAACATCCATCCAACCCAAACCATCTTTCGTAGAGTCGGCCAAAAGGTTGGCTGCACTCTCGCAACCGATGAGGTAACTACCATGCGTGAACCTAGGAAGCCGCCCGCAGTCACTGGCGAGGCGAACGCTGCAATTGCCAGCGAGCGATTGCGTATTGCAGCGATTTTGGAAAGCCCGGAAGGCAAGCGCAATCCAGGCATGGCGCAAAAGCTTGCGCTCGGCTCAGCTCTCGACGCAGAGACCGCGCGCAGCATTCTCGCCGAAGCGCCTGCGGCCAATCCTTACATTGCTGCGATGGACAGTCAGGGACCGATTGGCTTGACCGCCGTCACGGTCGACATCACGAACGACCCGAAAACTGCCCGGCTGAAAGAGATCGAAGGCAGCATGAAGGCGTACAACAACAGGAACCGGCGGGCGCACGGACTTCCGGACAAGAGCTGAGCAGTATGTCCAAGATGAAAAGACACGCGGCGGCTTCGCGCTCTGTGGGGGGCAGGCGGTCGCCCCGGTCGAGTGCCGGAGCTAAGGGGCTTGTCGCTTTGGCAAAAGGCGCGCTGAAACCGACGCTCGCTCCCATTCAAGCGGGAACACCGGGTCGAGCCGGAATTATGGACGGAACGGACGGTAGGCCATCGCTCGTTTGGGCGCGGTACAACGGCGCACCGTTCACAGCCGGTCACCTTGGCGGCTGGCAGCCCTATTGGGGGACCCCGGGCTCGGAGATCAGTCGCGAGCGTTCCCTAATATCCTCAGTCACTCTCGACCTGTTAATGTCCAATCCGGTCATTGCCGCGTTAGTCGAGGGTTTTGCCACTTACGCGGTGGGAAATGGGCTGACCCTATCGTCGCAGCTCAACTACGGCGCCCTTGGTATCTCCAAGGAAGCCGCGCGCGAGCTGTCGCACCAGATCGAAACGGCCTGGCAAGCGTGGGCCAAGAACGGTGCCGAGTGCGATGCTTCCGGCCGTCACTCGCTGCCTCAGCTAGCGGTCGCGGCATACAAGAGCTTTCTACTCACTGGCGAGACACTGTTCGTTATTGACTGGCAGCGGGCGGCCGGTGCGGCTACGCGGACGAAAGTGAACATGCTTGATGTCCGACAGCTTGACCAGAGTATTACCCGCGTTGCCGAAGGCAACAACGGGGGCAGCATCTTACAGGGCGTTCAGTTCGATAAGAACGGCAGAGTTGAGGGCTATTGGATCAGGCCCTTTGTGCTCGGCAACGTCAACTCAGCACCGCAACCGGTATTCGTTCGGGCTCGCACATTGTGGGGCCGGACGCGCGTCGGGCATCTGTTCGACTTAATCCAGCCGGGTCAAATTCGTGGCATCTCACCGCTGGCTGCCGCCCTCACACCGGCTCATTCAAAGTCGACCTTGCGTGAGTTCGGTCTAGCCGCCGCCCTTGTGCAGTCCATGGTTGCCGCGACGGTGGAATCCGACTTGCCCCGCGATTCCGCACTGAGGTCGCTTGCGACGGCCGACGTTATGGACATGCCCGCTCCTCCGGGGATATCGCCCGAAGCGTGGGCTGAAGCGGGCGCGGCATACTATGAAACTGTGAAGGTCAACCTTCAGCCGGGCGTAGTCACGCACATGATGAAGGGAGACCGCCTCGTCCTTCATCGGCCGCAGAGTCCAAACACCGTCCATGATGCGCTCGACAAGAGCCTGTCGCGGGAGGCCGCGAAGGCCGCAGGCTCATCAGCGGAGGACGTATCAGGCGACTACTCGCAGACATCGTTCAGCGCTTCGCGACTCGCGCAAGAGCTGCCTTGGCGGATCAATAAGCGCAGGCGCTCTGCCATTGTCGAGCCGTTCTATCAGGCAGTTTTCGCGGCTTGGCTTGAAGAGGCTTGTGAGACAGGACGCATTCGTCTTCCGGACGGCGCGCCCGCGTTCTGGCAGGCGCCGGAGGCTTACAGCAATTCAGTTTGGCGCGGCGAAGGTAAGCCGATTGCCGACCCGCTGAAAGCCGCGCAGGCCGATATCCTCGAAATCGAAAACGGCCTGTCGACCATCGAAGCAAAGCTTGGTGAGCGTGGTTTGGACTTCGAGGAAGTTCTAGCGCAGCGCAAGAGCGAGCGCGAGCAACTGGAAGCAGCGGGACTCCGCTACCCCGTCCCGAAGAACCGGGACGATTGGAAGCCCGAAGACGATACGCCGTCAACGACCTAATAGGGACTAAACGATCATGACAGGTTTCACCCCCGACGGGGGCTCCGCTCCCGTTGTCGATAACCCGTGCGCGCTGCTCTCCGCGTTGCGCGCGGCTTACTACCAACTACTTACCGGGCAGGCGAGGGCGCAGGTGCGCAACGGCGATCAATGGCTGACTTGGCACAGGTCAGACGTGAAGACGTTGCAGCATGAAATCCGCCGCTTAGAGAGCATCTGCGAGGCGGGGGTCAACGTGGGGCGTGCCGTTCGCGTCGGGCCATACGTTCTCTCGCATCGGCCTCATCGCTATCGATACTGAGGACACGACCATGACTTCGAACAAGGTGGCTTGGGTACACCCGAATCCACTCTTAAAGGGCTTCGTCGTTTTGCCTGATGGCTTCCAGACGGAGCGCTGTGAAGCTGAAGCACTAGGCTTTGCGGTGCTGCCATGGCCGCAAGATGAAAGGCTGGCCTCGCCGCATCCGTATGACAAAGACGCAGTGATCCTGGCGCGCGGAACTGTTGTAGGGCGTGAGACAGCGCGAGAGGCTGGCTTCGCTATCGGCGAGCACATTGCTGCCCGTGATCCAGTCAGCCCGAGAGGCTGGCGCAGCGCCATTATGGCGCTAGCGGAAGCGATGGATCGCCCTTCAGCGACGGTTGAGCTGATAACGTCGCGCACGCCCGAAACCCTGACAGTTGAACAGGCACGCGCCTTCTTACGCGGCCTCCCGACAGAACACATTGACACCACGGAAGAAACCACCATGACGACCAATGACGATCCGCGCGCCGCGCGGCTCGCCGAGATTCGGCAATCCATGAACGCCTTCAACAAATCCAATGGGCACGCGGTCAAGGCGATCCGCACCGACGCGAAGGACATCGAGCCCGCAAAGCTCAAACGGCTTGCCGAGATCAAGTACAGCGCGTTGCACGCGAGCGGGAAGGGCATGACCCAGGAGGCGAAGCTCATCAGGCTCGCGCTCGACACGCACGACAAAATCGGAACGCCGCTCGCTCACGCGCTCGCCCAGCTTGGCGTCGACACCTCCAAGATGATTCCTAGCACGTAAAGGATTGCATTCATGATCACCGAGACTTTCACCCTGTCACGCCCCCTCAAGACCCATAATGGCGAAGTGCTCACGCTCACGCTGCAAGAGCCCACGGCTGGGGCGTTCGTCGATTACGGCGAGCCGTTCACTCTGAAGCCCCGCAAGGGCGAGAACGGCGAGCCGGACGGCGTGACGTTCGTGTACGACAACAACAAGGCATTCATGCGCTTCTTGGTCGACATGATCGCCGAGAAGGGCGTCGACGACCTCGTTTTGAAAAGCCTCAGCGCGAGCGACTTTCAGCGGCTTCGTGGCATCGCGACAAACATCATTTTACTGGGAGTGTCGGACAAAAATTTTACCGCTCCGTCCGCCGACTGATCGCGGTCATGATCGGTGACCATGGGCTCAGCGTTTCTGACGTTGAGTCCATGCGTCTCGGACGGTTCATGCAATACGTCGATATGTTCGCGGACCTTAGGAAGGTGCGCGAGAAGGGCGCAAGGTAGGACGAATGTCTAATCCTTCAGTTACGGCGACGATCACAGCGGACGACAAGGCCAGCCCGAAACTTCGGGAGCTTGTCGAGTTGACGCAACGATTATCGCAAACCGCTAAAGCTGCTTTCAGCGAAAGCACTGGCGGCAAATACGCGAATAGCTTCCGGCAGGCGACGTCGGCGGCCGTTCAGCACCTCTCAGTGCTTGAACGAATTCACAAGGTCCAAATAGCCATTGGTGCGACCGTGGCGGGTGTAGCGGGCGCGAAGGCGTTCCAGATGGCCCGGTCAGCCGTCAGCAATTACATCCCGTATGAGCGTGACGTTCGCTATCAGCGGGCCATTCAGCATTACAGCAATGCTGACATGGAGCTATTGGAGCGACAACGCATTAGTGCCGCGACAGTCTACGGGCTGAAGCCGCAAGATACCCTGCACGCCCAGCAAGCCTTCGTGACCCGAAACTTCTCGGCGCCGATTACTGAGGCCGCAACCAATCAGGCCATCGTGCTCGCCAAGGCGCTGAACGTCCAAACGGCTGAAGCCGCTAAGATCGTCGAGGGCCTCACGTTCGGGCAGGGTATCCACCTGCACAATCCAGCACAGGCAGCGCGTGAGATTGCAAGATCATCAGACCTTGCCGCCATCGCGGCTAAGGCCGGTGCCATGTCCCCGGAAGACATTCAGGCGTTCGGCAAATTTGGCATTGGCATGTCGACCGCCGCAGGCATCAGCGCAGAGCAGGCCTTTGCGGCGGCAATGACGCTGAAGCGGGCGAATGTGGGTGGTGACGAGTCGGGCGTATTCATGCGCCAGTTCTCCGCCCGCCTGCTCGCACCGACGAAACAGGCGTTCGAAGCCTTCGCCCATATGGGCATCAATTATTCCGACTATGCCCCCCAGGGCAATGTCAGCCCCGACGCAATTGACGCCAGCTTGCGCCGCAGATACGGCAAAGGTCTCTCTGACGCAGGTAAGGCCAGTCTAGCCGCTGCGTTTGGCGATGAGAGTCGGAACGTGCTCGGTAACCGGGAGGACTTCACGGCCGCCGTGCGCGAGGCAGTCGAGGCAAGCGGCGAAAAGCTGTCCAAGATGGACCAAAAGCATTTGGTCGATACGACGCTTCGCCAGTACGATCTTGCCAAGGGCTCTCTGAACGGCGGTGCACTGTTCGAAGCTATCCTCAAAAGGGCGACCGCTCGGGATATTCAAGCCATCCTTGGCGACAAGCAGGGCGGACGGGCGGCCCTTCTTCTTGGTGCTCGCGACCAGTACGGCGAGTACCTTGAGAAGCTGAACCACGGGGAAGGGTTTGCGCAGAAGATCGCCGAAGAGCGCATGCAGGGCTTGGCGGCGGCCGTCGACAGGCTCTCAGCATCAATCGACAGCGCTGAAAAGCAGATCGTGAAGGCGAACGAAGGATGGCTGACGCCGCTCGCCGATGCCGGTGCAAAGCTAGCAGGGTTTGCCGCTGGTCTGTCGGACGCTCAGAAACAGGCGCTCAGCGTCTCAGCGGGGCTCGCCTCGCTGTCCGGCTTAGCGGCTGCCGGTGCTACCATCGCCTCGGTCATATCTAGCTTCACGGGCTTGGCGGCGAGCGCCAACGTAGCGTCTGCGGCCCTGACCCGGATGGCAGGCGGCAGCGCGCTCGGAACGGCCGCTAGCGCGGCCGGAGGCGTCGCTGCGGGGGCGGCGGGCTCGCGAGCGGCGTCTATCCTGGGCGGCGCTTCCAAGGGGCTCGGATGGCTGTCCCTCGGTGCGTTGTTCGGCCCTACGCTTTGGGATGAGATAGGCAAAGAGGCGGCGGGGACCGATGACGCAAAAGGAGGCGGGGCTGCCAACTACCGGCGAAACCTGGCTCGACTTCGCGCGATGCGTGGCAGCGAGTTTGAGGACTTGGTTGGTGACGAATCCAGCCCGTTTGATCGCTATCAGCCCGCCAACCCGTGGAAGCGTCGGCGCGGTGCGACTAGCGAGTACCTTCGGCAGCTTGGCGCATCGGACGATGGGGATGGCAGCCGGTTCGGTTGGCAGGACTCAATTCGTTCAGTCGGTCAGTCGTCTGGCTTCAAGGACGTTGCCGTCACTGGCACCGTGACCGGCGAAGCCGAGCTGCACAACAATATTCAAATCGAGGTCAAGCCGTCCACCTACTTCGAGTCGCTGGTCAAGCGGATGGAGGCGGTAGCAAACATGCACTTGAACGGTCAGCTCGGGACAGGCTTGCAGGGGCCGGGTGACAATTCGGTTAAGCCCGTGCAGGGGCCGCCGACAGGAGCGCAAGAATGACATTGTTTCCGGGGGCAAACGTTTGGCGTGCGGGTATGCAGGACGTGTCCGCCGCAATCGACGACACGATGGGCGAAGCCGTGATTGTAACTCCGGCGCGGTCGGGGGGTGTGAACTTCCCGACCATCCCCGAGCCCGAGCGGTCAATCAGCGTCACGGCGGTTTTCACGGCTAAGCCTGAAACGGTCGTGATGGGTGACAACAAAGTACATGCGCGCGGCCATTCCATGAGCCCGCTCATCTCGACTAGCGTTCCCGTGTTCAGCTTCGACCACAAGTCGCTGCCGTGGCCGCTGAAACAGGGATACCGCATCAAGCTTTGCCGCACGGGCGCCATCTATGAGGTGACCGACATCAAAGACGACAGTGTCGCGCGTATCGAGGTTAAAGTCGTGCGACTCGGTAGAGGCTTAGAGTGATGGGAGTTGTCAAACTTCAGTTCTCGCCGCGCACTGCGACCGTCGAGACTGACACTCCCGACGTTCTCGCCCATGCGCTCGCGAAGCTCAGGAGGTGCGGGGACGACGCAATCAATGTGCTCCGGCTAACTGACGAGCTTCCTGAGGTCGTGTTGCCCTATCTGGCCTGGACGGCGTCACGCAGGCGAGACGTTCCGGCTCGCTCTGTTCGTATCTTGATGAAGTGCTGCGGAGAGCTGCTCTTGGAGCGAACGCTAGGGCGTCATCGCTTGCGAATGCTGAAAGCACGTTATCCGATCAGCGAGCCGTTCGCATCGCTGTAAGACTGTCAGGACTGTCAGCCATTTCGCCTGACGCATATCCTATTGCGGCCTTACAAGCATTCTGTCACCGTCTCACTTGCCGAAGGGATCGTCATCACCGGGAGAGCTTGCGCCAAACAGGCTCTCCACCCAAAGGCAGGGGCAATGCAAGATATCACCATCGCTATCCGCCGCTACTTTTGCATCGGCATCGAACAGCAACTTGTTGACCGTATGGTCCGCAAGCCGTGCGGGTCCTTCGTATTGATCGAAGGGCCTGAGCGACCGGGAGAGCCTGAAGTCGAAAAGTCGTACAGTCTTGAGAATGGGTTCTCTTGGCTTCAAGAATGCCCGTGGCAAATCGAACGGGCTGTTATCGCGAGCGGAGCGGGCCATTGCGCGCCGATCTAGAGCGCTTGATGGAGCTGGTAGTCACGCGGCATGTGTGGGGCAGGGGCTTGGACGCGGAGCAGATGAGGGAGAAGCTTGCATCTGCTCTTGATAAGGGCCGCCGTCACTTGGTCAATGTTCGCGAAGGACAGGGTGGACGGTTGGAGATTGAGTTCAGTCCCGAGCTGGGGGATGTGGGAAGGGCGTTCGTAGAGGCCTCTAGGGGCGCCCCCACAAACCGACCAAGCTGATGCACCCGCCGGGGCAGATCGCACCTCGGGGCCTAACAAAGGCCGACGCAGCCGCCTATTGCGGCTGCTCCGAGGACGCCTTCGACACTTGGGTCAAGAAGGGCCTGGTCCCGGGGGCGATCCCCGGCACTCAGCGTTGGGATCGCAAGGCGATTGACTGGTATCTGGACCGTGCTTCGGGCCTGCCTACCGGGGAGACCGTATCGAGCGATCCGCTGGCAGCCTGGCAGGCTTCCCGAGCAAAGTTACGGCCCTCCTAGCGTGCTTGCATCGCGACTCACGCGCCGGAATAAAGATCGTGTTCCCATTCGACTTCGATGGCGTAGCTAGTCGGCGACGATTGAGCTCGGAAGATCTTCAATGGACGCTTGCGATTTTTAGTGATCGCTCTCAGTCTGTCGATGTCCGCGTCAGGAAAGCGTGGCCCGAGGATTATCGAAACCAGCTCGTTTTCTAGAAACTGAACTTCAGATACGTTTTGCTTTACGAGCCGCTCTTCCTCTTCATAGGCCCAAGCCAGAGATTTAGTTAGAAAAGAGCGCTGTTCGAACGAGAACCATTCTTGTGGAAAGCGACCCGTGTCCACTCTCTTTAAATGATCCATAAACTCGCTTAATAAAATTATCGGGCGTTGGCTGGAGTACCGAACGGGCCGAAGGAACCTAAAGCCGCTATCGTCTTCGGGTTGGGTAACGAAATGGTAGGCGAGACCTTTGTACCCTTCGGCATAGTGACTCCATTGCAATTCGGATGAGATGCGCCTCGAAAACGACGCGATGTGGCATTGTTGGCTCTGCGTCCTCATCATCGATTGCAAGAGAGCTTTAGTAGCTTCCTGCAATTGCGCCGGTGACATTTGTTGTCCGTTTGGGTGAACGACTTTAAGCACGTCAAAATTCATTGGTTTGCCACCAATGCTAAGCAGGTCGTTCGCAAACTTGGATATGTCTGACGGTATCGTGTCATTGACGATAACCGGGTTGCTGTCGAAAGGATCATTGAGCGTTACGCTGCGAGAGAGCGGCAAGGTGTTCGTTAGCAGTGTCTTTTCCAGCATATCCCATGCGCTTCCACGCATGCTGACATACCTGAAGAGAGAAGTCCTCGCTTGTGGAACTAGTCCAGTGTTCGTCGCAGCGTACACAGCTGCGGTCTTGACCGCCTCAAATTCATCGTCCGTAATCATCATCATCCTGAATACGTATTGAACCTGCCGTGCTTCAGGCCACGAATGTACCCGCGCGACACGCGCTCTGCCATCTCGCGCTCTAAGAACTCGTTCGCTATCAACAGGGCCTTCACGGCTTCGCGTGCGTCACCGCCGCAAGCGGTTATGGCCTGATCGGCAGCCGCTTCCAGGGCACGCGCGTCTGATTGCAGCTTGGGAGCGGCAGCTTCAGGCATGGGGAAAACCGAACGGTTGGGCTAGGCAATGTTCGCATTTCGTTCTAGACAAGTCAAGGTTGCCAAAGCAGCTTAGGGGCTGGTGGGTGGAAGGAAAGTGCAAGCTTTGCGGCGAGACGCGGGACTTACAACTGAGTCACGTGTTGCCCTCGTTCGCCTTCAAATGGATGAAGCAAGCGGGACATATCCGAAAGTCCGGCTTGCCGAATCGGCGATCACAGGACGGGGAAAAGAGGGTATGGCTCTGTTGGGACTGCGAGCAGCTTTTCAATTCGTTCGAAACGCCCTTCGCAACGAAGATATTTCACCCGTATGATCTTGATCGATCAGTTAAGGCCCGTCACGGCGAGTGGATGGCGAAATTTTGCGCTTCCGTTGCGTGGCGGTCTCTTTCTGCTTTGCGAGAAGATGGCAAATTCCAGCATCTGACCGAAAAACAAGCCGCTTTGGGTGAGAGAGCGCTTGAGACTTGGTCGCGCTTTTTATTGGGACGCTATAAGCACACAGGCGAATTCGAATTGCACGTACTGACGTTCGGTGAAATCGAAAGCGCGTCTTTCTCAATGACCACGCCAAACATCAATCGGTATCTTACGCGCGCAATTGATATGGACCTAGCGGCAAACAGTTCGACATGTTTTAGCTACTCTAAACTCGGCCCCTTCGCGATCTTTGGCTTTGTGCAATCGCATCCCGGGCAGTGGAGGGGGACGAAAATCCCTAATGGCGCAGGCTGGTTTCAGCCCCACAATGTCACTTTACCGAAGCAGCTATGGGACTATTTGAACGACAGAGCTTTGCACGTCAAACGCGTGATGGAAACGATATCTCCTGCTCAACAACAAAAGATCGCCGCGACGTTTCGAGCCGACCCTGAACGCTATTTTCAGTCGGGCTTATTTCGCGCGATGCAACGAGATGTCGAGATGTTCGGTCGGGACGCGTTCAGTGACTATACGGATAGTGCGTCCGCACAGAGAGACGATGGCTAAGAGACTGATGTTTGAGTTTGTTCGTCCTGCCTTCGCTGGGTTGCTGCTTGTGGCATTCAGCGTCGCGGCAATGCCGAGTGATCTAATCGGACAGGCCAGCGTCATTGACGGCGACACCCTCGAAATTCACGGCACGCGCATTCGGCTATGGGGCATCGATGCGCCAGAAAGCTCGCAGCTCTGCCGGGGCGGGGACAGCTTGCCTTATCGTTGCGGAGCAAAGGCCGCGAATGAGCTGGACAGGTTCATAGCCGGAAGGCCCGTTGACTGTGAGCCTGTCAGTACTGACAGGTATGGGCGGAGAGTCGCAGCGTGCTCAGTGAGTGGCGTTGATCTTGCGGAATGGCTCGTGCGTGAAGGGCTCGCGTTCGATTGGCCCCAGTACTCAAAAGGCAAGTACGATAGGGTGCAGCGCGAAGCTGATCGCGCGGGGCGGGGAGTATGGGCAGGCAGCTACGTTGTGCCTTGGCTGTATCGCGCTTGCACTAGACAGGGCGGCATGCCGGGTGGCTGTTCGGACGATGCAAATGCACACCCGTGATAACTACCGTAATCGATCTTTGCAACGCGGGGTGGGTGCGTTAGGGTCATAGGACGAAGGGGCATTTTATGAAACGTTATGTGACCGGTATCGCGCTGGCATTGGCTACCGTCGCGCCTGGGAAGGCCTGCGACATAGAGCAGGTAGCAAGCGATATTTACTTCAACGCGATTACCCGAGCAGGCGAGCTTTCAAAACAGGAGCTTGGGCTCTTGGAACGGTTCAGAGCCATCGGCAATCGGGCGAAGGACCCGAACAAACCTCTAAATCAGCAGCTCTCACAACAAGACCTCGCAGAATTCGCACAGGTCCAACAGCGCCATCAGGCGATTGAGGTGCAGCAACTTCTTGAATCCAACTATGCGCGAGACGCGCGCGTAATCCGCGACTTTTACCAAGTGGCTCAGGCAGACTATCTCGGCGCGCCAACACCCAAAGAAGGTGACAAGAACTATCTACCTTACGCCTTTCTGGCGGTCATGATGGTCGCTTCAGAAGACAAGACTATTCAAGATAAACTCGTCACAGAGCCTGCAACAAAGAGCTGCAATCTTGAAAACGCGCTGCATGAGATTGAGCTTGAGAGCCTAGGAAGGTTGGGACGTCTACCGCTCGCGCAGGCGAGCAGGGAGCTTGAGGCAATGCAAGGGCGCATGGGTGGAGGCAAGATCGACCGGGACAAGCTCAACGCGAGCGACCGCGCGATCTTTGACCGATTGCAGCGCACGGCATACGTCCCAGCCCAACGGGAGAAGCTGTTCATCACCAACCTTGAATCGCTGAAGCTACTAGCCCGCACATCCGCGATGAAGTTCGAGCTGGGTAAGAAGGATGCGACGGACTCGGGCGGAGACATCGATTCGGTGGGTCAATCTGTGGCCGCGCTCAATCTCGATGCGCGCGCGAAAATGGGCTTCGGTATGCTTGAGAAAATCGCAGAGAAGTATCCCAGCGATTGGTTTAAGCAGCGGCAAGCCATAGCCCCGCAGATCGAAACGATTAAAAAGGAAAATGCGGCGCGAACATCTAAAAAGTGAGGCGCCGCGCAGCATATTGCGCACAGGCGTCAGTTGTCGTCCGGTAGCTTCGCCGTCTCTCGACGCAGCATGATCTCTACGCACCGCCCGCAGATAAGCTCGTCGTGCCCGGCCGAAGGCGCAAGAACAATCAGCTCCCCCGGCTCGAACTCTTCTTCGCAGTGATCGCAACGGACGCTTTCGCCCATTAAATACGAGTACCCCGCGAGCGGATTGCGTCAACGCCTAGCGATGGCTTGGATGCATCTGGGCCTTTAGTATCTCGGTCAATTCAGCCAGATTCAGCCGCCGATTGTGCAGGTTCGGACGGATCGGCTCGAAGACGCGGTACATGCGCCTGTAGGAGTCGACCGAATGACTGTGCGAATTCAGATCGCGTCCCTTGAAGGAGACGAAGCGATGCCGCATGTCCTCCAGCATGTAATTTGCGATGTGGTAATGCGGCTCGTTATTTCCATCAAAGCCCGGGAATTTGACGTCGGTTCCGAAAGGCTCCGCATCTTTCTCTAGCTGTGCTTTTTCGGCCGGGGTCAAAGCCTCATAGCCTTCCTCCACGAATCGCCACATGTCGAGAAAATCTGTCGTTTCTCGCACCTCTGGCGGATCATCAGAAGGCTCGAACGGAATACCGTGAAGCTCCCAATTGAACCCCCAGAGCTTATCCTTGAAGATTGTATTGGAGATGAACTCAGGGTCGAATTCGCCCTTGATCTTCATCGCCTTGTAAATGTCGGCAAGCATGAGAAGGATTAGCTTCTCACCATCTGACAACTTCATCGGCCACTCCCGGGTTATGGAGCCGCCGATTTTGCACAAGTGAGACGTGCAGTACAGCGGATACGTATGAAGAGGCGCGAGTTAGCAACAGTCCGGTTGGGTCGGCTTAACGCCTCTAAGCTGCCTCTTGTGCTGTACCCGCGCTGCGCTGGCTCAAGGCACGGGCAACGTACTCCGCAATGGCATCCACAGCCTGCCGCTTCTCGACCTGCATGTCGTAGCGGTCGTAAGTCTTGCCGCTGCCGACAATCGCATGGTGCGTGAGCGCCTCCGTAGTATCACGGTGAATACCCATGGCCCGCGCCCAAGTCGTGGCTGATCGGCGCGCATCGTGGGGAGACCACTCGGCCATTTTCAGTTTCAGCCGAAGCCGGCGGACAGCTTGCGAAAGTGCATGCCGATCAATCGGCTTGTCCCCTTTGCCGCGAGTAGACGGGAAGACGTACGGGCTATGTTCATACAGTCTCTCAGCCAGCGCCTGCTTGATGAGCTGCACGGCCTCAGCGCTCAGCGGGACTGAGTGGGGCTTAGGGCGCTTCATTCGGGACGCGGGCAGGTCCCAACGCGGCGCGGGGCCGTCAAGGTCGATCAGCTCGTCAAGGCGCATGCCCGATACCTGCAACGGCCGTTGTGCAGTCAGGAAGATCAGGCGAACGGCGATACCCACTGCGACGGAGAACACGGCGTCGGGCGGCGTCACGAACGCAGGCCAAACGGCTCTCAGTTCATCGTCGCTCAGAACTCGGTCTTCCTCGCGCTCCTTTCCGCCAACCTTGGGGATGCGGGCGAGGGGGTTGATGATGGTCTCGTCTTCGAGGTTGGCCCAATTGTACATTGTGCAGATGGACGCCTGTGTTTTGTTGGCGTTGCGCACGGAGGTCGCGGCGAGCCCGCGAAGGAAGACGACCAGCTCCTTTCTGGTGATCGTCGAAACGATTCGGGGGCCGAACTCAGCCTTGGCCCGCTTCAGGACCCACTCATCATCCTTCCACGACTTCTTGCGGGGCTTCGCGTATTCGTTGACGTAGCGGTCAGCCAGCCGATTGAAGGTCAGTTCGTCGGCTCCCACTGAGGCTTCTGCCGCCTCGCGCTGGGCTTCCGCGATAGGGTTGCGGCCTTCATGAAGGTCCGCGTAACGGCGGTTAGCTGCGATCACCGCCTGCGCCAGCGTCATAAGGGGGTATTCCCCGAGGGTGATTCGCTGCATTCGCCCTTGGCGCTTGAAGCGGAAGCAGAAGGTCTTCCGGGCGGCGGTTACCCGAATCGCCAGTCCCTTACAGGCGTCATCCTTGACCTCGAAACGCTCAGCTCCTTGAGCCTTGAGTGAGGCGACAAATCGGTCGGTAAAACGGGGCATCGGATTCGGGCTCCGGGGTTCGGCGCGCGGTTTCCCCGGGAAACTTTTGCACCAAGATCGGTGTGTTCGTTCCTGTTCTGTTTAAGACAAGCCTGGAGGCGGCGTCAATTAAAGCGCTGTAATCTCAAGGTGTTAAGTGGACTGCTTTGGACAGGCCAAGACATCCTTAGATTCTAAATTTTTTGGATTTCGATTCCGAGGGTCGGGAGTTCGAATCTCTCCGAGCGCGCCAATTCCGGATTGTCCAGACCGGAGACATAGGTAACAGGTCGTACCTAAGACATGGGTGACAACCTCGTGCCGAACGGGTTGTCGAGGGGTATCAAAGTCGTTTAC